>CABIYO010000114.1 GCA_902362975.1 Caryophanales bacterium | reverse complement strand
CGAAGCTTGCGCTTCATTCAAAAATGGTAAAACTTATTTTTGCCTCATCGTTCAGTTTTCAAAGTTCGTCTGCCGCTCTTGGCGACTTCATTAATCTATCACGTTTTGATTGTTTTCGTCAACAACTTTTTCACAAATTGTTTTTCTGAAATAATCTTTCTCCGCGACGACGTTTATAACTATAATTTCTATTTACCACTTCGTCAATACAAAAAAACAATAAAAATTTAAAAAAGAGGCTGGGGCATAACCCAGTAGATTTATAAGAAAAAGGCCCCCGTGAGCGAACAAGTCGCTCACGGGGG
>CABIYO010000113.1 GCA_902362975.1 Caryophanales bacterium | reverse complement strand
TCGTAACAAGGTAGCCGTATCGGAAGGTGCGGCTGGATCACCTCCTTTCTAAGGAAAATGCCCATGTGGCATTGCCCATCGTTCAGTTTTGAGAGACCAAAACCTCTCTAAGAGGGCCTATAGCTCAGCCGGTTAGAGCGCACGCCTGATAAGCGTGAGGTCGGTGGTTCGAGTCCACTTAGGCCCACCATTTTTATGAACAATTCCAATACGGGGCCTTAGCTCAGCTGGGAGAGCGCCTGCCTTGCACGCAGGAGGTCAGCGGTTCGATCCCGCTAGGCTCCACTTTTGTTCCTTGAAAACTGAAGATTCATCAAGACATCAAAAACCAATTTCACATATGGTCCGCAATGGACCGTGTGTCTTAGACGCTAGATCAA
>CABIYO010000112.1 GCA_902362975.1 Caryophanales bacterium | reverse complement strand
CAGCTTGAATTGGAGGACCGTCAAAAAATACAGTGATCCGGCTTACGAACCCTCCCCGCCGAAACGACAAAGACCTCACTTGATCGATCGTTTCATGCCACAATTGAGGGAATGTGTCCGAAATCGATACACACTCCAGGAAACGGACGCTCATCTGAGACAATTAGGTTACAGAGGCTCGTTTGGCGCGGTCCGTCACCGTTCACGCGACGCTCGGAGGGAGGGTCTTCCCGAACCCCAGGTTTTCGTATCGCGCAAGGATGCCTGTCGTCTACTCTGGCAATGGCCTGTCACTAAGACGGATGACACCATCGATGTCTCGTACCTGTTGGTCCGTTACGAAGACCTCGCCATCCCGTTCTGTTTCATTCAAGGATTTCGGGAAGCTATTC
>CABIYO010000111.1 GCA_902362975.1 Caryophanales bacterium | reverse complement strand
AAAATGACAAGAGGCCCTCGTGAGCGAACAAGTCGCTCACGGGGGCCTCTTTCTTATAAATCTACTCGGTTATGTCCCAGCCTCATGAAAAATAACTTCTGACATATCAAAATAACGTCCGAAAAAAGTATTAAATCACTTTACGGACGTTCGCGATTTCACATATACTTTTACGAACTAAATTGAGGTATAATGAGGACGGTTTATCAAATTAAGCGCAACACTTCCTCGGTGAAGACCTCGTGTGCGGTTTTCCAATTCAGGCATTTTCTCGGCCGCCCGTTGATCTTGGCGAGTGCGTCCGCAAGTTCGTCGTGCGCCACCTGCGCGAAGTCCGTTCCTTTCGGGAAGAACTCGCGGAGGAGCCCGTTGGCGTTCTCGTTGCTCCCCCGTTGCCACGATG
>CABIYO010000110.1 GCA_902362975.1 Caryophanales bacterium | reverse complement strand
TATTTTAACGACCAAGCTCGAAGCGTAATCTCAAAAAGAAACGTTCGAGGTTTCGGTAGCCATAACCACGACGTTTGATGAGCTTGATTTTGTTGTTCGTTTCTTCCATTTTCCCATTTGATAGCCTTGATACAATGCTCTGACGCATCGCTTCCTCACGCCCCCGGATCGCTTTCGCGATTTTTGCGAGAGGTCCGCACGGATGGAACTGGTAACGGTCCAACCAATCGGTCAGTCGACGTTTCGCCTGTCCATAGCACGTGGCCTTCAGCACATATCGGATATGTTGAAGTCCTTGATAGAGGTCCCGGATGAACGGATTTTCCCGAAGGCAAGAATCGGCGACCTCCCGGTCTTCAGGGGACAGCGTCTCCGGACGACAGGCGAGAGCACGGTCAATCACACGGACATGATGGTGACGTTTCGCCTCGTTCAAAAAACGACGC
>CABIYO010000109.1 GCA_902362975.1 Caryophanales bacterium | reverse complement strand
ACGAACAAAAGTTCGTGATTCCGTCAGATTCTCCCTCCCCCTCCGCGGGTATCGGATGAGGAGGACACATCACGATCTGCTGGAGGGAGGAGGGACGGACATGCTGAAAGGCTATAAATATAGGCTCCACCCGACGCCGGCACAGGCCGAGTTCCTCATCAAGACGATCGGCTGCGCCCGGTTCATCTACAACAAGCTTCTCGAGGACCGCATCGCCATCCGCGAGGAGGCGAAAGCGGGGATCGTGACGAGACGGAAACCGGCGACACCCGCATCCTACAAGCCCTTGTTCCCGTTCCTCACCGAGGCGGACAGCCTCGCGCTCGCGAACGCGAAGTTGAACCTCGACACCGCGTTCGCGAAGTTCTTCGCCGGAACGGCCGGCTTCCCGACCTTCAAATCGAGACGACGGTCGCGCGCCTCCTACACGACGAACAACCAGCACGGTACGATCCGCATC
>CABIYO010000108.1 GCA_902362975.1 Caryophanales bacterium | reverse complement strand
GTTTTCCGTCTGAACATTCAAGTACCGAAATGGTTCTGCGACAACTCAATATGCCAACGTTCCATCTTTACAGAGCGATTGCCGTGGGCCATTTCTCATTCGCGGAGAACGCTTCGTACGGAGCGTGTGTTGTCCACTTTAATGTTGGCCATGAGTGCGAAGGAAGCCGAGCGTGTCACGACCGTCCTAGGTTTTCGAATCAGTCACGACACGCTACTTAGGGTGCTACGACGCGTGCCCGTCCCGAGCCCCTGTGCTGAGGTGATCGGCATTGATGACTTCGCCTTCAAAAAAGGTCACCGATACGGGACCATCATCTGTGACGCGACAACCCATCGTCCCATCGACCTGCTGCGGACCCGCGAAGCAGACACGTTGAAGGATTGGCTTGTGAATCTGGAGAAACGGCCTATCCGCGCATCGGTCGATCGATTCCCAGCCTATCAAGAGGCATTGCTCGACCAGGA
>CABIYO010000107.1 GCA_902362975.1 Caryophanales bacterium | reverse complement strand
GTCACCGAGACGCTGGTCCCGGACAACCTCAAGACCGGAATCACGAAGCATCGTCGAGGCGACTCACAGGTGAATGAGGCTTACCGTGAGCTGGCGGACCATTATCGGACGGTCGTCGTGCCTAGCCGTATCCGCAAACCGAAAGACAAGCCTAGCGCCGAGGGTGCGGTCGGCTTCCTTTCACGTCAGATCATCGCGGCGTTACGGAATTACCAGTGCTTCCACATCGAAGACCTGAACAAGGAAATCCATTCGAGGCTCGAGGAGATGCACACCCAGGAGTTCCAAAAAAGAAGCGGTTCAAGAAAAAGCGTGTTCACGGAAGAGGAGAGCGCGACCTTGCGTCCCTTACCGAAAACACGCTTCAAGATGACGGAATGGCGAACTGCGAAAGTACAACTGAACTACCACATCCAAGTTGAACGCATGTTTTATTCCGTCCCTTATGATTATACCCGCGAAGACGTCGATGTGCGCCTGACGGC
>CABIYO010000106.1 GCA_902362975.1 Caryophanales bacterium | reverse complement strand
CGTCGTCTGAAAGACGAGGTCCATGTGAAGACTCGTCGACAGATGGTGCGCCACGATTTCACGTGTCGCGACGTCCTTCACACAAGAGAGATAGACGTTCTGTCCCTTTCGAGTAGGGAGATAGGTGATGTCCGTCACGAAAACCTTGCCTGGCTCGTCCTGGTCGAACTGACGGTTCAGATGATTCGTCGGGACCGTCCTGTGCTCCTGTGTCGCCTTGGCGAGCTTCCGATATGCGTTCTTCGTGCGGATTTTTGTGACGATCCCGTATTTCCGCATCAGCCGAAGGATGCGTTTATGGTTCATGGGTGATCCGATGAGGTCGAGCACTTCCATATAAAGCCCGCGATACCCGATTTTCCCGTGCCGACGATCGTGGAGCTGTTTCAGGAGAAGATAGTCCGCGTAGTCGCGCTCTTTCCGGAGGGAGTCTTCTTCCGCACGCTTGAGCCAGGCATAGTAGCCGCCTCGGCTCACACCCGCGATTTCGCAGAGTGTACGGACGAGATTCTTCAGACGGAACGTCCGGATGACGGTGTTGATGACATGATATCGCTCCGTCGGTGTCAGTCGGTTCGCTTCGCCCGCCCCTCGAGCTCCTCGAGCT
>CABIYO010000105.1 GCA_902362975.1 Caryophanales bacterium | reverse complement strand
CCCATGCCGAACACAGAAGTTAAGCGTCTCAGCGCCGAAAGTAGTTGGGGGATCTCCCCCTGTGAGGATAGGACGTTGCCAGGCTACATATTGGAGGATTAGCTCAGCTGGGAGAGCACCTGCCTTACAAGCAGGGGGTCGGCGGTTCGATCCCGTCATCCTCCACCATTTACACCTGCCGGTGTAGCTCAGTTGGTAGAGCATCTGACTTGTAATCAGAGGGTCGAGGGTTCAAATCCTTTCGCCGGCACCATTTGATTTTTTAAAAGTCTACCGCTAGAAATTATACCTTGCCGGGGTGGCGGAATTGGTAGACGCACAGGACTTAAAATCCTGCGAGGGTTTCCTCGTGCCGGTTCAAGTCCGGCCCTCGGTACCATTAATATTTTCCCATGATGATTATTCGTCTCGCACCCTTAGCTCAGCTGGATAGAGCGTTAGACTACGAATCTAAAGGCCGGGAGTTCGAATCTCTCAGGGTGCACCATTTTTAGACGGGAAGTAGCTCAGCTTGGTAGAGCACTTGGTTTGGGACCAAGGGGTCGCAGGTTCGAATCCTGTCTTCCCGACCATCATCACGTATCTGGGGCCTTAGCTCAGCTGGGAGAGCGCCTGCCTTGCACGCAGGAGGTCAGCGGTTCGATCCCGCTAGGCTCCACCATTTTTTTTTGCAGACGAACTTTGAAAACTGAACGATGAGGCAAAAATAAGTTTTACCATTTTTGAATGAAGCGCAAGCTTCGTCAATTTAAGAGCTATATCAAA
>CABIYO010000104.1 GCA_902362975.1 Caryophanales bacterium | reverse complement strand
GTATACGATTTTCAAGGGGCGATGGACACAGGCGTTTTAGAGACTTGTACTTGTCTATGGGATATATATACCCGAATGTCGGATGTCAAAAAATCCGAACTCACTTTCATCCCATGCCTAAAGGCGGGCTATGCCCGGTATGGGCTTTCCCGTTCGTATAATCTGTAAAAAGCATGCTTCCTCGAGAGTCGTCTGTTCCGGCAACAGCGAAATCCGTGTTTTCAAAGGATGGTCGATCAAGAGCACCTCGTCGATTCGCTCTTCCTGATTGCCTCGTACACTCGGGAATGTGAGTAATGCTTCATAATGTGGGTTGTACGTCACGACATCTTCCACATGATGAAAGCGCTCGTGCCGTCTCTTTTTCCCGATGTGGCATTCATATAGATCCCCGAGACAGAGAATATGCTCGGTTTCGCGACGAACATCATCGAGAACGGCCTGTGAACTACTCGCCACTTATTTGCTTCACAAATTGAAGTGGGAGCTTCTTGGGAAGACCATGCTTTTACTAGCCACGATTGTTTACCAAGCTCACCGGGCAGTCCCTGCCCTGAATGGTTGTCAGTCGGCCAACATCAATAGGTTGATGCTCGCATTGATGTCGCGGTCATGATGCGCACCACACGTACACGTCCATTCACGGTCATCCACTGTTTTCTTCTCGCCTTTGACGCCACAAGAAGAACAGATCTGGGTCGATGCGAACCATTGACCTGCTTTGATAAGCGTCCGTCCGTAGAACTTGCATTTGTATTCTAGCTGTCGGACGAACTCGTACCAACTGACATCTGCAATCGATTTGGCGACCTTGTGGTTTTGCATCATGTCCTTCGATG
>CABIYO010000103.1 GCA_902362975.1 Caryophanales bacterium | reverse complement strand
ACCTTGTGGTTCTTCATCATGTCCTTCGATGTCAATGTCTCCACGACGATGACTTGGTTCTCGTCAACGATCCGTCTCGACAGCTTGTGAAGGAAGTCCTTACGTTGATTCGCAATCTTTTCGTGTTTCTTGGCCAAAAGTAACTTGGCTTTTTCACGATTCTTACTCCCAATCTTCTTGCGTGACAAAGCGCGCTGCGCCTTCTTGACCTTTTCTTCGGACTTACGAAGGAAACGTGGGTTGTCGATCTTCTCCGAGACCATCCACGTTCGTCATGACGGCGAAATGGTCCAAACCGAGATCGATCCCGACCTTGTTCTCGGCTGGGATCCATGGTTCATCGTCCTGTTTGACGAGGAGGGAGATGAAGAACGTGCCCGTCCTGGTCATCGACACCGTCGCCGACCGGATGACGCCCTCGAACGGACGATGTTGTTCGAACTTCACGAAGCCGATTTTAGGAAGTCTCACCTTGCCGTTCTCGATGCGGATCGTACCGTGCTGGTTGTTCGTCGTGTAGGAAGGAGCGCCTTTGCCTCAAGTCCGTTCTTCGCCTCGAGTACGGCCTTCACACCGAACCGCTCCCATTCGCCGAGTAATTTTACCGCTTCCCTTACTGGAGATTCATCATCTACAATCAACACTTTCGTCATGATGTCACCCCTTCATCCGTTGCTGGGAAACGCATCATGATTCGAAAACCGCCTGTTTCAGGTGTAGACAACATAAATTCTGCCTCCCGATTATAGTTTAACATGAGTCGATCACGAATGTTTCGTAATCCTGTACCCTCTGTGTCATAAAATGGCGAGTCCCTTTGTGGATGGTCTACACTAAGTTGGACATAAATGTGGAGGTCAATTAAACTGAAACAAATTATCCATATGAGGAGAGTACCAGACATGACCAAAAGAGCAGCAAGAGCAGCCCGCACTTTCACAGACGAGT
>CABIYO010000102.1 GCA_902362975.1 Caryophanales bacterium | reverse complement strand
ATAGTAGCGAGTAAGTGGCGAGGTCGGGTTCGTAGAAGCAGGAAAACTCTAGAAATATACATTTGTCTATATTTTTAGTAGCAGGCGAGGCATATGTGGATTCTCATGTTAGCAGCAGGAATCGTGATTTCGCTCGGATTCGCGGTTGACCGATTCGGTTGGTATCACTTGATCTCTGGATACAATACAATGTCGAAAGAGAGACAGGAGCGGGTCGACATCAAAAAAGTGGCGCGGCTGATTGCCTGGATGTGCTACGGCATTGGTGCGATGTTTCTCGTCATTGCGCTCATCGAACTGGCGGGTTGGAACGTCCCGCTCGAACCGTTCTTTCTCGTCCTGATGGTCTTCATTGTCGGGATGCTCTGGCGGATGCAGCGCTATGACGGCAATATTTATGATGAAGCGGGACACTTGAGACCGGACGGGAAAAAGCGTCTCATCCCGATCATCATCGTCTCCGTCGTCTTACTCGTCGGAGTACCGGCACTCCTATTTTGGTTCAGTCAACCGACTGAGGTGACCGTGACGGATGAAGCAATCGTGATCGAAGGCAGTTATGGTCGTGAGGTCCCGTTTGATGAGGTGGAAGACGTGACGTGGACGACGTTGCCGGAGATCGCGCGTCGGATAAACGGAGCAGACACGGGAACACGTCTGACGGGACATTTTCGGACGGAGGCAGGGGAGGATGTGCTCCTCTTTATCGACCGTGATGTCGAAGGGGTGATTCGACTCGATTGGTCAGAAAAAGCAATCTATCTCAATCAGTCTTCAGTCGAAGAGACGCGGCAGTTATATGAAGCCATTCGTGCACGCTGAAAAAAGGGACACTCAACGCGAGTGTCCCAGACTGTAGACAACGTATAGGTCTAATGTCTTTTATATGCCCAACCCGGACACGGCTCGCTTTCCTAGGGGCAAGCAGGGAGCCGCATCGCGACTGCGTCACTGCTGGG
>CABIYO010000101.1 GCA_902362975.1 Caryophanales bacterium | reverse complement strand
TTGAGTTGTCGCAGAACCATTTCGGTACTTGAATGTTCAGACGGAAAACCTGATGTATTCCTGAGAAGTCTTTTAGCCGCCGTGTCGTGAAACTGTGACGTCGGTGACAAAACCGACCACAGTCTGGACAGCATGCTCCGCTGGATATGAGACGAGCGGCACAATGTTTCACCCCGTCGTGTGAGTGGGCACTCGTGACGGACAGTCGATCATCTAAGAACTCCAACTCGTTCATGAGAATCAATCCTTTTTGATTTTATTCCCATAATGTCGGTATCACTACCTCACCAACATTGCGTAAGAACCACTCCTATTTTGCACTACACACTACCATGGCGTGAATATGCTGTAGGTCCGTGACTTTGCGTCTTTTACTTTCGTAAAATTTGCCCTATTAGGTATATTAGCACGTAGAAATTTGTCGATAAATAGCAGATTGAGTAAAATGTACTATTTTACTAAAAAAATTTTAAAAAAGAACTACTAAAATTATAGAACTATTCTATTATTTATTCATTCATAAATGAGTTTCGATTTCGCTCAGCCATCCATTTTGTCAACGAACGTGACAGGTTAGTGGAAAATCGTTTTAACATATTGAGCGGTGGCTAGAAAAAAAGAGAGCTCAGATATGTAGTAGATAAAATAAGGAGTAAATTTGGTGCAGATTCTCTTGTAAGCGCTGTGTTATATACATCCATCGGTAAGGCCGTGCATCGTTCTAAACTTGTACAAGGCCATAAAAAGTTGCGATTAAGAGAACTTCTTCTTACCCAAATCATTTTAATTTATACTTTGGGTATTAACTGAAACGGTATAAAATAGGTAGCTGTAAATGATTTCTCCTAGTTTTTATTCCATTAATCGGATTAATTGATAAGACGGTTTGTCAAATTAAGCGCAACACTTCCTCGGTGAAGGCCTCGTGTGCGGTTTTCCAGTTCAGGCATTTTCTCGGTCGCCCGTTAATCTTGGCGAGCGCGTCCGCGAG
>CABIYO010000100.1 GCA_902362975.1 Caryophanales bacterium | reverse complement strand
CGAAGCTTGCGCTTCATTCAAAAATGGTAAAACTTATTTTTGCCTCATCGTTCAGTTTTCAAAGTTCGTCTGCCGCTCTTGGCGACTAAGTGATAATAACATTTAATTCATTTTGATGTCAACAACTTTTTCGTTTGTTCAACGTTTGTCGCTGGCAACAGAGATAACTATATCACCTGCTTTTTGATCTTGCAAGCATTATTCTAAAAAAACTTTTAAATCTTTTTTAACATCATCCAAAGTTCGAATCCCAACTCCTTAATGGAAGAAGGAAGAATAAATCACTGTGAACTACTCGCCACTTATTTGCTGCACAAATTGAAGGGGGAGCTTCTTGGGAAGACCATGCTCTTACCAGCCACGGTTATGGACCAAGCTCGTCGGGCAGTCCCTGCCCTGAATGGTTTTCAGTCGGCCAACATCAACAGGTTGAGGCTTGCGTTGATGTCACGGTCATGGTGCGCGCCAAAGGTACACGTCCATTCACGAACATCCATCGTCTTCTTCTCGCCTTTTGCTCCGCAAGTGGAACAGATCTGCGTCGATGCGAACCATTGATCTGCTTTGATAAGCGTCCGTCCGTAGAAGGTACATTTGTATTCCAACTGTCGGACGAACTCGTACCAACTGACATCCCCGATGGACTTCGCTACCTCGTGATTCTTCATCATGTCCTTCGATGTCAATGTCTCCACGACGATGACTTGGTTCTCATCAACGATCCGTCTCGACAGTTTGTGAAGGAAGTCCTGGCGTTGGTTGGCGATCTTTTCGTGTTTCTTGGCCAAAAGTAACTTGGCTTTTTCACGATTCTTGCTTCCGATCTTCTTGCGTGACAAAGCGCGCTGCGCCTTCTTGACCTTTTCTTCGGACTTACGAAGGAAACGTGGGTTTTCGCTCTTCTCCGAGACCATCGCATCGTTCGTCATGACGGCGAAGTGCTCCAGGCCAAGATCAATCCCGACCTTGTTCTCGGCTGGGATCCATGGTTCATCGTCCTGTTCGACGAGGAGGGAGATGAAGAACTTGCCCGTCCTCGTCATCGAATCGGCGAGGAACGGGAACAAGGGCTTGTAGGATGCGGGTGTCGCCGGTTTCCGTCTCGTTCCGCTTCCCGCTTTCGCCTCATCGCGGATGGCGATGCGGTCCTCGAGCAGCTTGTTGTAGATGAACCGTACGCAGCCGATCGTCTTGATGAGGAACTCTTCCTGTGCCGGCGTCGGG
>CABIYO010000099.1 GCA_902362975.1 Caryophanales bacterium | reverse complement strand
TTCCTGCGCTCGACTTGCATGTATTAGGCACGCCGCCAGCGTTCGTCCTGAGCCAGGATCAAACTCTCCAAAGAATTTGATATAGCTCTTAAATTGACGAAGCTTGCGCTTCATTCAAAAATTGTAAAACTTATTTTTGCCTCATCGTTCAGTTTTCAAAGACCAAAAAAATAAATGGTCGGGAAGACAGGATTCGAACCTGCGACCCCTTGGTCCCAAACCAAGTGCTCTACCAAGCTGAGCTACTTCCCGTTAAAATGGTGCACCCTGAGAGATTCGAACTCCCGGCCTTTAGATTCGTAGTCTAACGCTCTATCCAGCTGAGCTAAGGGTGCATATGGTGCGGTCGAGAGGACTTGAACCTCCACGGTGTTAACCACCACTAGGCCCTCAACCTAGCGCGTCTACCGATTCCGCCACGACCGCGTATTAAGATGGAGCGGAAGACGGGATTCGAACCCGCGACCCCGACCTTGGCAAGGTCGTATTCTACCACTGAACTACTTCCGCATAAGTATTTAGAGATGCGGGTGAAGGGACTCGAACCCCCACGTCAAAGACACTAGATCCTAAGTCTAGCGCGTCTACCAATTCCGCCACACCCGCATGTGAAATTCCGTATTAAATAAAAAATAATGAGAAATGGTGAGCCATGCAGGGCTCGAACCTGCGACCCTCTGATTAAAAGTCAGATGCTCTACCAACTGAGCTAATGGCTCATTAAATTTTAATGGGGCGGCTGAAGGGAATTGAACCCTCGAATGCCGGAATCACAATCCGGTGCGTTAACCACTTCGCCACAACCGCCATGAAAAAATGGTGCCGGCGAAAGGATTCGAACCCTCGACCCTCTGATTACAAGTCAGATGCTCTACCAACTGAGCTACACCGGCGTGTTATATGGTGGCTTTGGACGGAATCGAACCGCCGACACAAGGATTTTCAGTCCTTTGCTCTACCAACTGAGCTACAAAGCCATACATATTAAATTAAAAATGGCGGTCTCGACGGGATTCGAACCCGCGATCTTCTGCGTGACAGGCAGACATGTTAACCCCTACACCACGAGACCGTTTTAAGTCATATCGACTTTACCTATTTTAAAGGTCTTTCCATGTAAAGTCAATAACTTTTTTAAAAAAATAAAGCCTGGCAACGTCCTATCCTCACAGGGGGAGATCCCCCAACTACTTTCGGCGCTGAGACGCTTAACTTCCGTGTTCGGCATGGGAACGGG
>CABIYO010000098.1 GCA_902362975.1 Caryophanales bacterium | reverse complement strand
CTGGAAGTGGAAGAAGTAATTTGATAAACTGTTGGGACAAAGCGAAAACTCCAATCGTGGTTTGTCTAAGCAACAATTACGATACCGGGGTTTTCGCTTTTTTTCTATGTTCGATTTAAAATCCGATGGATTTTATGTGTCAACCACGCCTTATGGTGATGAGCCTCAAATAAACAATTCTATTCAATTTTTAACATTTTAATTTAACGGGCTAAATATACATTGAAACAAATAGTAATAGTTTCATCATTGCTGAAGAATTTCTTGGTATTTATATCCTTCTAAGATTTCCTGATCTTCTTTAAATGTCCAATCTTGAATCGAAAGATTGGGATTTGATTCTAAGTAATGGTTGAGAATATCTTTTCCTAAAATATAGTTACTCCAGCGAGGAAGATTTTTTTGCTCATTACCAATAACAAAATCGTTAAATGTTATTTCATAATCATTAACAAGGTTAGCTACATGCTCTTTAGTTTTCTCATCCATTGGTTCATGCCAGGGAGGGGAGACGCCTTTAACAATTCGATCTGCAAAAGCATCTGCTTTTCCTTCTAATATTACAGAGTTTAAGATTGAACTAAGCGCAAAGTTTGGTGTATCGCGAAGAATCAAATGGTGATATTCATGAGCAGTTGTATACGCTAGGATATCTTTATCGAAATCTTCACTTAAGTAAAAGACAAAAGCGTCATTATAAGCAACTCCACTAACCCCACCGAGTGACTCAACGGTAAACGAAAATTCTGAATTAATTGGCACAAGGAAAATTGTACTCTTCTTTTTGGGAAGTACCTTATGTGAAGCGATGTAGGTTTCTATAATAGTTTCTTCAATTTCTTCATGTTTGCTCATCAATATATCAATTCGTTTTAGGAGTTCTTGCTCATAGGATGTCGATTTCATCAAAAAGTTGCCTTTTAAATCAGCTGTCCCGAAATTTTCCTCTTCTCCAATCGCCTCTATGTAATCAAGAACGAACTCTTTAAAAAGTTTTCTTTTCTGTTCTATATCGTTTGTCTGAAGGGACGCTTCCAAATACTTTTGATATTGTGTGTAAAGTGGCACAATTTTAACTTCACTATCTTGATTAATTTTTATGGTCTCTGGCTGCATGTCAATACGTTCTTTATTAACTTCTACACTTTCTTCTTCGCCCACACATGCTGATAATAAGATTAAAGGAATACAAAGTAGCATTATAAGTTTTTTCAACTGAACGACCCCATATTTTTAATGAAATATAATTTTTTATCCGACGGTTTGTCAAATTAAGCGCAACACTTCCTCGGTGAAGGCCTCGTGTGCGGTTTTCCAGTTCAGGCATTTTCTCGGTCGCCCGTTAATCTTGGCGAGCGCGTCCGCGAG
>CABIYO010000097.1 GCA_902362975.1 Caryophanales bacterium | reverse complement strand
TCACCGAAGCGATGGGTGGGATTACAAACAAAAAGACCGGGCGGTTTCCTCCCATGACTAAAGTCACGGGTATCCACCGCCCCTGGATGATGAAGAAGAGGCAGCACTCGCTGAGGCGGTCTCGACAGTCGAATAGTTTTTTGAAGGGGATCAGTGAATACTGGGACCCTTTTTTGTATGAAAAATAGTAGATGGCGATGAAACGTTTCATATGGTCGATTCGTATGTAATGAGTGGAAAGAAGAGGAGGAGCGAATGGCGCGAATCAGTAGTCGGGCTAGGACTTGTATTTGGCGCGGTTAGCGGAATCGTCATCTCTTTATTCATCGGATATGTGATTGGTCTTTTCATATCCATTCGTGCGATGAAACGATAGCGACCCATTACTAAAACAAGAGGGGGCTTTTACATGAGTGAATTCCAATTTATTGTGAGCGATCACCCACTAAAAGAAGTCGAAAATTCATATGTCGAGTTCTTATCTATCAACGAGGCCATCCAAAAAGGCATCGTGTTGCCTGAGATTCTGACAGACGTCGAGGACCTCGACCGTGATGAAAAGATTTTGATGAACGTCGAGTCGGAAGAGCAACTTGACGAGATTGAGATTAAACATAGTCTCTATTATGCGATGGAGCACGTCGAGGCGTATTCTTCAAAACCGCACGTAGTAGAGTTGCGTTGGCGTTATTCCGATGCGAGAGCCGAACAGCTCGTCGAATATATAACCGACCATTTGAAGACGGCGGAGGAAGTCGAGATTTGGAAAGTGTGGGTCGATGAACAGACCGAGCCGAAAGTTCAATCTATCAAGCTCGACGAGTTGACGATAGATGCATTACGATTCTTAGGCGAAGTCGGATTCGTACGACCGGAGTGCCTTCGAGTTACAGATTTTACGAACGGGAAAGCCCATATCGGGCATAGCCCGCCTTTAGGCATGGGATGAAAGTGGGTTCGGATGTTTTCACATCCGACGTTCGGGTATCCTTATCCCATAGACAAGAACAAGTCTCTAAAACGCCTGTGCCCATCGTCCCTTGAAAATCGTATACGGTTCGGTCATGAAAACATATGACCGGTAAAACGATGCCTGTCGTCATGCAAAAGACGCTAAAACATCAGATGGACACTCCTGCAATGACCTGTTGGTGGATGGTAACAGTCCACCAGCCTGAGAACCTATACGGTCTGTCTCAGGAAGGGTGATGGCACACCCTCGTCTGAAGGCTTGAGCAAAACAGAAATGGACTGCGCTCGCACAAGCACTTCAGAATCCCACGGTTTTAATCGTGGGAGTGTCAAAACATCCTAATCCGCGTGCAAATAACGTATTGTCCGAGGCTGGGACATAACCGAGTAGATTTATAAGAAAGAGGCCCCCGTGAGCGACTTGTTCGCTCACGAGGGCCTCTTGTCATTTTTAT
>CABIYO010000096.1 GCA_902362975.1 Caryophanales bacterium | reverse complement strand
GAGTCCGATGTTGATGCGCCCGCGCGTCTCGGTCGGCTTTTGACGTTTCCCTTTCTGGCGGAGCACGGTCAGGGGCACGTCGATCCGTCCCGCGATGGACCGGATGGACATCCCAAGCTCCAGATACGTCTCTATTTTCACGCGTTCCGTTGTGGTAAGATGGGTGTAGCTCATAGCGATTCCTCCGTCTGAATGTTTGTGTCGTAACTTCATTCTACACGAGGCCGTCGCTATGGGCTTTTTTGCGTTCACGTTCAGGTGTTGCACTTAATTTTATAATTCATCGAATACAAAAAATCGCACTCATCCACTCACATTCAAACGCAATCGGCACAATTGTTGAATAAGAGATCCACACAACATTGACTACCCAGTACCCTCATGTCGACTATGCGGTGACGTCTTGCAGGATGTATCACATGGAATCTCAATTGCTATAACATTAATTTAATTTTTAGTGGGATAGATATGGGGCATATTCAAAGCAGATACATACGAAGAGGAGGATCTTTTCATGTTTGAAACGCAATATCTCGATACCGTACGTGCTACGTTTAAAAGCCAGAAACAACTCGCTGAACGCGCGCTCGTCCAAGTGAGTGAAGAGGAGCTGCACAAGACACTTGCGCCGGACACACTCTCGCTCGCCTTGATCATCCAGCACATGGCGAATAACACGAAGTCGCGTTGGACCGATTTTTTGACGAATGACGGCGAGAAGCCGGACCGCAACCGCGATGCCGAGTTCGAGGACCAACTGTTATCCCGTGCGGAGCTCATGGAGGTTTGGGACGAGCGATGGCAGCTGTTGGATGACGTCTTAGCCGGTCTGATACCGGATGACTTAGGGAAGAACGTGATGATTCGTAGCGAAGCCCACTCTGTGATTGACGCGATTGAACGTCAAGTGTCGCATTATGGGTACCATGTTGGGCAGATTGTCTATCTGTCGAAGCTATTCGCCGGGAGCGACTGGGACGTGTTGTCGATCCCGCTACCACATCAACGGAAGTGAGGCGTCTCCTGTTGAGCGAATTCAATAAGACGTCGCTCGAACGGGAATTGTCGATGTTGCATCCGGTGTCTCACCTCGTCAACGGTCTGCCAGACGTAGGAGATTAACGCATCCGGATAACCGAATCGCACCTGATTGATCTCGAACTCTTCTTCGTCGACGAGTCGCCATTCATTCAGTTGCTCCGCGACAAAGTCTAAATCCAAATCAACAAAATGAATCGCTTCGTCGGTCATGATCGGCGGAAGGCCGATATTCGAGTACCAGCGCATCGTCCCGTCGTGCTCCAAATCGAGTTGGAGCGTGAAGCCAACATGTCGCATGAAGCACTCGAGGGAATGGGAATCATATGTATAACAGGCACCTCGCGTATGATGCTGAAGCGTTCGCCCCGGTCCTGCATACAACAACACATAATCATCCGTTTCTTCAATGACGTGACTCGCCCATTCATCATCCAGGGGCGGTGGATACCCATGACTTTAGTCATGGGAGGAAACCGCCCGGTCTTTTTGTTTGTAATCCCACCCATCGCTTCGGTGAATTAATCGACAATACTTC
>CABIYO010000095.1 GCA_902362975.1 Caryophanales bacterium | reverse complement strand
ATGTACGGAAGGGGAAATTTTGACTTGCTCAGAATTCGGGTGCTTTGTCGAAATCCCGATCCGAGTTGTGCTCACTGATATTCCCAAAAAATGAGCGGCCACCTTCGGGCGATTGCTCATCATCGTTCACCAACATTGCGTAAGAACCACTCCTATTTTGCACTACACATCGATTTCTAACCTTGAGGTTTATATAACTTATCGACACTCATCAATGTGTTATTCTCAAAAGTTGCCTTATAGATATCCGGCATGTCGAGTTCTTTCCAAAATTCATATCCATATCGCGCATCAAAATAATTCAACATGAGAACCATAATATTTCCATGTGTGCCGAGCACCACTTTTTTCCCTTCGTACGTACGGAGCAGTGATATGAGAGCCTCTACCCCTCTAGATTGAGCCTGATCATTCGACTCTCCCCCTTCCCATGCGAACGACGGGTTCTGCCAAACGGCTTCCATGGCACTTGTAAAATCTTTAGCCGGTGCTGAAGTCAAGGTTCGCTCTCTCAAATCATCCATCACCACAACGTCCTGTCCGAGATAATCCGCGATACCTTGTACGGTTTGAACGGCTCGTTTATATGGACTCGACGTCACGATATCGATCCCCTCATCGATTAGAAGATTTGTAATTTCAGCAACATCACGCATTCCTCTTTCGGATAACGGTCTGGCGAATTCATCTGGTGTATAGGTAGAATGTGCATGTCTGACAAAGTATATGGTTGTCATTCAGTAGTCCCCTTTGTGAACTACTCACCACTTATTTGCTTCACAACTTGAAGTGGGAGCTTCTTGGGAAAACCATGCTTTTACTAGCCACGATTGTTTACCAAGCTCACCGGGCAGTCCCTGCCCTGAATGGTTGTCAGTCGGCTAACATCAACAGGTTGATGCTCGCGTTGATGTCACGGTCATGATGCGCGCCACAGGCACACGTCCATTCACGGACATCTAATTTTTTCTTCTCGCCTTTTGCTCCGCAAGTGGAACAGATCTGGGTCGATGCGAACCATTGATCCGCCTTGATGAGCGTCCGTCCGTAGAAGTTTGATTTGTACTCGAGTTGACGGACGAACTCGTACCAACTGACATCTGCAATCGATTTGGCGACCTGATGGTTCCGCATCATGTCCTTCGACTTCAATGTCTCCACGACGATGACTTGGTTCTCGTCAACGATCCGTCTCGACAGCTTATGAAGGAAGTCCTTGCGTTGGTTGGCGATCTTTTCGTGTTTTTTAGCTAAAAGTAATTTTGCTTTTTCACGATTCTTGCTCCCGATCTTCTTGCGTGACAGCGTGCGCTGCGCCTTCTTGACCTTTTCTTCGGACTTATGAAGGACACGTGGGTTTTCGATCTTCTCCGAGACCATCGCGTCGTTCGTCATGACGGCGAAATGGTCCAAACCGAGATCGATCCCGACCTTGTTCTCGGCTTGGATCCATGGTTCATCGTCCTGTTCGACGAGGAGGGAGACAAAGAACTTGCCTGTCTTCGTCATCGACACCGTCGCCGACCGGATGACGCCCTCGAACGGACGATGTTGTTCGAACTTCACGAAGCCGATTTTAGGAAGTCTCACCTTGCC
>CABIYO010000094.1 GCA_902362975.1 Caryophanales bacterium | reverse complement strand
ACGGAACTCGCGGTTCAATTCATTTTTGACCACGGACTCGTTCGGGTTACTTCGCTTCGGTTTGTATTGTGCGACGGTGTAGGAAGATACGAGCCCTTGCTCCCGCATGATGCGGCCGATGCGTCTTCGGGACACTTGCTTTCCGAGCTTTTGGAGTTCGATTTTGATCTTGCGAGTCCCATAGTTCTCACGACTTTGACGGAAGATCTCGATGACGTCACCGGTCACATCGTCGACCGAAGGTCGCTTCTTCGATTCGTAGTAGAAAGTGCTTCTTGGCAGTTGGAGGACTTTGCACATTGCTGATACCGAGTACTTGTGCATATTATTTTTTATGACAGTTACTTTCGTCCTATGATCAGCTTCGTCCTATGATCAGCGCGGCTTGCTTTAAAATGTCGTTCTCCATCTCGAGTTGCCTCACTTGCTTGCGCAGGTCGCGAAGTTCACGCGCTTCGTCGCTCAGGTTGTCCGCCGCCTTGAACGATCCGGTCGCACGGCTCTGGTTGATCCAACGGGTCAGGGCTGACGGTGTCAGGTCATACTCTCGGATGAGATCGACTCGTGGTTTTCCGTTCAGATAGAGTTGGACGACTTGTTCCTTGAACTCGTCTGTGAAAGTGCGGGCTGCTCTTGCTGCTCTTTTGGTCATGTCTGGTACTCTCCTCATATGGATAATTTGTTTCAGTTTAATTGACCTCCACATTTATGTCCAACTTAGTGTAGACCATCCAATCCATACTTCTCTGTGAAGGAGCGATAGGCATACGGGATTCTACCTGCGTCTCTCGCCGTGCTGCAGTATTCATGGTGAAGCAGCTTCAATGTCACGTTCTTCTTCTGTAGCTCCTTATGGATCATCTCAAAATCGACAGGATGGTAACCCTTTTCTATCGGTTCACGCTCAGGGAACAAGAACTCATACAGCCATTTTTTTGTCATCCTGTCTTCTAAGCTGTCGATGCCACGTTCAGTGGCGCGTTGAATCACATCGCTCACCGTGTTCCTCGAATGTCCCGTGCTCGCACTGATCGTGCGTTGACTGATCCCATCAAAATGAAGTTCCAGTATCTTGCGACCATCTATCAAAACAAAACCCCCATACTTCAATGTCATGCCGACGGCATGCATCTCAAGTATAGGGGAGAAAAGGCATCAAGAGTATAAGTGAAATAGTGTCCGCACTGAGTGGCTCAGTTGTCCGCACTCGGTGGCTCAGAAGAATGCACAAGTGGCTCATTTTAAATGCAATAATCACTTATCGGAAGTTATAAAAGCTTTGATATCAAAATAAGATAAATAAACCGCTATTTTTTTATTTTTAACATTATCTATTGTATTTCAAGATAAATCCCAATAATGATATGGTATAATTTAACAACAGGAAAGGAGGATTGATACTATAGAATCATTTTTTAGGATGATGAATTATAAAATTAAGTGCAACACCCAAAAGTGAACACAAAAAAGCCCATGACGCTTTCCTCGTGTAGAATGAAGTTACCACACAAACATTCAGACGGAGGAAATCTCATGAGCTACACCCATCTTACCACAACGGAACGCGTGAAAATAGAGACCTATCTGGAGCTCGGGATGTCCATCCGGTCCATCGCGAGACGGATCGGGCGACAGCC
>CABIYO010000093.1 GCA_902362975.1 Caryophanales bacterium | reverse complement strand
CTGGCCAAGATCAACGGGCGACCAAGGAAGTGCCTGAACTGGAAAACCGCACACGAGGTCTTCACCGAGGAAGTGTTGCGCTTAATTTGACAAACCGTCGTTTTGATAAGACATGATGAGTGATTAGAGAGTCAAGTTCTTGGCTTACTGAAATGACTTCAGGTGAGGTCCAAGAATGCTTTGACGCGATTTTATACAGTTCATCACGTTTTTGTTCAATGGCCTGGTGTAGTGTATCTGCTGCGGTGACTGCCACGCTCGTTCCCCCATCATGTAAATTAGAATTTTGTGTACTGGAATATCCAAATCTTAGCACTTCCGTTTAAAGATGACAAGTTTCATTTCCATTTCAAAAATTACAAAATGATGTTGCGGTTTGAAAGAAAAGATTCGAGCAATTTGAATAGGTTTTCGCTATAATGGTCGTGAAAGGTGGAAATCGTCATGGAAGTCACATTATGGCTCGCATTTGGGGCGGGCGTCTTATCGTTCTTGTCACCATGTACGCTCCCGTTGTATCCGGTCTTTCTCTCGTATATTACTGGGGTTTCCGTATCTGAGTTAAAAAATGAAGGATTAAAACAGCGTACAGCTTGGTTCCACACATTTTCGTTCTTATTCGGGTTTTCGATTGTCTTTCTCGTGCTAGGATTGTCGACTTCATTGATTGCAGACGTCTTCATCCAATATAAGGACAGTCTACGCATGTTCGGTGCCATTTTGATTTTTGTGTTCGGCGTCTTTTTGGCGGGATTATGGCAACCGCAATTTATGATGCGTGAAAAGAAAATGGATATCGGCGAGCGAAAGAGCGGTTATTTTGGAACCGTTTTAATTGGTGTTGGATTTGCGGCAGGGTGGACACCGTGCACAGGTCCAATTTTAGCTGGTGTGATCGCACTAGCCGCCACGAACCCGAGTCAAGGACTCGGCTATATGTTGGCGTATGTCATCGGGTTTGCAATTCCATTTTTGATAATGGTCGCATTCGTTGGCAAGATCAAGTACTTAGCACGCAACAGTGCAAAAGTGGCAAAAATCGGAGGCTATTTGATGATGGCGTTCGGCGTACTATTATATTTTGACGGAATGAATCGATTCGCTGCATGGATGAGCGAGCTAGTCGGATTCACCGGATTTTAAGGGGTTGACTGAGATGTCAATGTTATGGGGGTCGACTCTCGTCGCGTTGTTAATGGGTATCGTAGCGAGCTTTGTTCGTGTAAAAGCATCGGCAAAGCCGACGAATACGAAGAAAATATTAATCCCACCACTTGCGATGACGACCGGGATGATTCAGTTTTTAATTCCCGCGTTCCGCTTGTCATGGGTCGAAGTGGCTGAGGCCCTTGCGGTCGGGCTCATCTTCAGTCTGTTTTTGATTAAGACATCTAATTTTGAAAAACGGGACGGCGAAGTATATCTCTCACGATCGAAAGCATTTTTCGTGGTCGTGTTCGCACTCCTTGCCATCCGTACAGCAATGAAGGTTTGGATCGGTCATGAGGTTGATCTATTCTCTACAGGCGGATTGTTCTATTTGATTGCTTGGGGGATGATTGTTCCATGGCGAATCGCCATGTATCAAAAATATAAACGAATCGCAATCACGTAAAGAGGTTGGGAAATAACTAGCCGGTTTTAAAGATTTTTGATAAAAAGAGGGGTCCGGTCACCGATTTTCGGTGGCCGGACCCCTTCTTTTCTGTTTAGTCCGAAATG
>CABIYO010000092.1 GCA_902362975.1 Caryophanales bacterium | reverse complement strand
TCGGATGTCAAAACATCCGAACTCACTTTCATCCCATGCCTAAAGGCGGGCTATGCCCGGTATGGGCTTTCCCATTCGTATAATCTGTAATATAGTTGCTTACGTTTAGTTCTTGTAGAGGAAACACACGATGAGATACATTTGTTTCCACGATAATGTGTTGAATCATTTCTCCATCCGATTCATAGCTATTTAAATAGCCGACCTTATATGCGTTAAAATCACGTCCAGATTTAACTGATTCGGGATTCAGTAACTTAAATCCTAATGAGGAAATAGTTGCTTGAATGTCTCTTTTCAGTTTTTGTCTTGTACTAGATGGAACTTTTGATTGATTCGGCTCTAATATGACATTCAAGTCGATGTCTTCTGAAAAACGTTTGATGACGTCATAACATTTACTCAAAGAAGTCCCACCTTTGAAGACGACATGAGAAGATTGTTTATTCAATACCTTGAGAAATAACGAAACATAACACACGTGTTGATTAACCAAAATCATCCAATATCTATTTGATAAAGTTCGCGGTGGAATTCAACGATTTCCTTGAGTCCAATCCGCCATTCAATCGGCAGGGTATCACAAATAAACTGGCGTTTAAAACCAGCGAAAGATAGGCGTTTACAGTGCTTTTTCTTGTGTCCTTCCGTTTGTAAAAACTTGAGTAATACGTAGGAAATTAAAGCCGCAAACAGTTGGCTATATACGGCGTTTTCAGTCGTGCCAAATAAAACAGGCACATTTAAGTTCTGCTTGATCCAACGAAAAAAGGATTCAATTGCCCAGCGTTCTTTGTACATGCTGGCGATCTCTTCAGCCGTTACATCTAAAAGGTTCGTTACAACACGTACAAGTCCACCTTCGTAATCGACAAATTCAACGACACGATGACGTTTCTTTGTTTGTTTTTGTTTCGTACCGATGATGCACGTAAAGTCAGCGACCACATTGGAACCAGCGACATGGACTCTTTTCAACGATTTCTTCTGGCTTAAATGAATGTTTTCTTTTAAACGGATGACGAAATCTTGTCCTGTTTCCACATAACGATCAGCTTTATCAATCGAAAAATAAGCGCGATCTGCCACGAGAATAAAACGCTTGTCCTCTAGGCTCACGCCGATTGGACCATCATGTTTTAAGCCAGTTGTTTCCACGACTTTTAGGGGCATCTCAGTCGAATTTGTGAAGCTGACGTGCAGTTTGATGCCTGAACGCTCACCGTGATATAAAGCCCATGGTAAACGTGTTTTCCCAACTGTTACCGTTGTCGAATCAATCGCCAGTAAGTCTTTTTTCAGCTTTAATTTGCGGCGTGTCGCTCGATTTAAACGACCAACAATCACGTCAAAAATGCGTTTGACAATGTGGTAATTTAGCTCGCCTAAGCGTTTAGAAAGCGTTGAATAATCCACAGATTTCAAGCCTTGTGCGGAAGCCACATCCGCTGCGTGACGTAAGCTTTTCCATTCGAAAGCCGCAGCGCCAACTAAATAAGCTAAACGTGTCGATACATCGCATTTACGAGCCGTATCTTCAAAGCCATATTCAGCAAGAATGCCTTTGATTTCTTCTTGTGAAATAAAGTTTTGAAGTAATGTGAAAATCGTGGTATTCTTAGCCATGAGAGATTCCTCCTCGTAAATGTTGGTGTGGTAACTTACATTTTACATGGAATCTCTCTTTTTTATTGGATGAATTATAAAATTAAGTGCAACACCCAAAAGTGAACACAAAAAAAGCCCATGACGCTTTCCTCGTGTAGAATGAAGTCACCACAACACACATTCAG
>CABIYO010000091.1 GCA_902362975.1 Caryophanales bacterium | reverse complement strand
AATCAATCCTTTTTGATTTTATTCCCATAATGTCGGTATCACTACCTCACCAACATTGCGTAAGAACCACTCCTATTTTGCACTACACATGAGTATGCATTCTCATACTAAGATGATTGATTCTATAAAAGATTTATGTTTATAAGTCGTGGAAAGAGGTATATTTCAGTACGGACGTAGTAAATAATATTTAGAATGGAGTGTTATTACATGAAAGCAGTCACTTATCAAGGACATAAGAAGATGAAGATGGAAGAAGTTGAAGATGCTAAGATTATTGAATCAACTGATGCAATTATAAAGATAACAGCATCTGGGATTTGTGGTTCAGATTTACATTTATATCATCAAGGTGATTTATTCATGGAACCTGGTTTTGTCATTGGACATGAACCGATGGGTATTGTTGAAGAGGTAGGAAAAGATGTAAAAAACCTAAAGAAAGGGGATCGTGTGGTAATACCTTTTAATATTGGGTGTGGGGACTGTTTCTACTGCGATAACGACATGGAATCTCAGTGTGACAATTCTAATGAAACACCAGCGAACTGGAAGTTAGATAATGGTGGATTATTCGGTTTTGGTAACCTTCATGGTAATCACTGGGGAGGACAGGCAGAATACTTAAGAGTACCTTATGCTGACTTTTCCTCATTTAAGGTTCCTGATAACAATCTAAAAGACGAGCAAGTTTTATTCTTATCAGACGTTGTACCTACTGCTTACTGGAGTGTAGAACACTCAGGCGTTAAACCGGGAGATACAGTCATTGTATTAGGTTGTGGTCCTATCGGTTTAATGGCGCAGAAGTTTGCGAAACTAAAAGGTGCAGAGAGAGTGATTGCGATTGACAATGTACAGCATCGTCTCGATCACGCCAAAAAGTACAATGGTGCTGAAGTGTATAACTTTGATGAAGAACAAGAAATAGGTAAACTTCTTAAAGAAAAAACTCGAGGCGGCGCAGATGTTGTTATTGATTGTGTAGGAATGGATGGACAGCAATCGAGTCCAGAACAGGAGCTATCTGAGCATTCTCAACAACGTGGAACAATAAGTCCTATACTTACTGCTACTGAATCAGTAAGAAAGTTTGGGACAATACAGCTTACCGGTATATATGGATCACCTGCTGATAATTTCCCTCTAGATTTAATATTTAACCGTAATATTACAGTAACAAGTGGACAGGCTCCTGTTATTCATCTAATGCCTAAACTTTACGAGATGATTAAAGATGAAGTATTTGATCCTACAGAAATTATTACACATACTTTCCCACTTGAAAAGGCAGACGAAGCTTACAAAGTATTTGATCAAAAGAAGGATAACAACATTAAAGTTGTATTTAAACCAGAATAGACTATAAAAACTTTTGTTCTCTGATATTAAATTATTGGATAATATTAGAGGAGGTAGTTTCTCTCATTAAAAAATAAAAGGGGTATCATGAGCACTAAAGTGGATCCCGTGTCAAGGACACTTTAAAAAAGAGTGGTTGTTTTTTTATGACACCCCTTTGCCCAAGCATATGTACTTCCGATAAAAAATGTTATGTGATGTATTAATGGATGAAGTTTCTAATTTGAGGAGGAGGTAGAAAATGGTTAATGTAGCGCTATTGGTTCGACTTGAAGCAAAACCTGGAAAAGAAGCGGAAGTTGAAAGCTTCCTACGTGGGGCCCTACCTGTGGTTCAGGAGGAGTCAGAAACGATCGCATGGTTTGCGATCCGACTTGGACCTACGACATTCGGCATCTTTGACGCATTCCCGGACGACACAGGTCGTCAAGCACACCTTTCTGGTCAAGTGGCTGCGGCATTGACGGAGAAATCTCCTGAACTTTTCGCAGAGCCACCAGTGATTGAAAATATTGACGTCCTTGCTTCCAAGCTTCCTAAATAAAGTCATATTATCGCTGCCATCGTATCTGTCCAGAGACAGTGGATGGCAGTTTTTTGATTATTAGTTTTGGCGTGAGCTATATAAAGTGGAACACCTATAGGGAGGGGAAGTGAACTGAGCCCTGTTTTACGGACAGTTTAATAAAAAGTGCCTCGAATCCTATGCGGCGATCAGATGGCTCCGGTATTGCTCCGGGG
>CABIYO010000090.1 GCA_902362975.1 Caryophanales bacterium | reverse complement strand
TCACCAACATTGCGTAAGAACCATAGGAGTGCAGAAGTGTGCAACGGAAACGTACACAACTCTGCACTCCTATTTTTGAAAAGAAAAAGGACTTGCCAGCAACCATAATCTCACCCTAACGTTTAAGTTGCGATACTAGAACGTTAGGAGATGGAAGGAATGCTAGCAATGTCCGATATCAATTGTATCAAATTTCTTAGAAACCACAAATCACATTCAATCAATCGAATCGCTAAAAATCTAGACCTCAATTGGAGAACAGTAAAAAAATACGCGGATTCAGCTCAATTGCCAAGCGAAACCATTCGCCCCAAGAGGGGCATGATGTACGGAACGAAATGGGGCGAGATGGTCGAGGATTGGTTGACCGAGGATCAGATGCTTCAGAAAAAGTTGAGACGAACGAATAAAAAGATTTATGAAACGCTGGTGGCGAACGGATTCGAGGGCTCTTATCGAACGGTGTGCAATTTCATCAAGAGCTGGCATATGACAAGCGAAGAGGAAAACGACACAAGGCATGAACGACTGCAGCACCCTCCGGGTGAGGCGCAGGTGGATTTCGGGACGATGGAAGTCGTCAAAGATAGTCATGCGGTCGATGTGAAGTGCCTCGTCATGAGTCTGCCCTTCAGCAACCGTACGGCAGCCGTCGCCCTCCCCGCAGAAAACCAAGAGTGCTTCCTGACGGGACTCAAAATGCTTTTTGAAGAAATCGGCGGTGTGCCGCAACAACTCCGAATTGATAATCTCCCCGCCGCAGTCATCCAACCGCGAACGACGAGGGAAGAGGCGATATATACCGATGCTTTCCTGCAGTTCATGGCTCATTATGGATTCCAAGTCCAAAGCTGTAATCCTTACAGCGGGAACGAGAAAGGAAGTGTCGAGAACAAGGTCGGATACGTTCGATACAACTTTCTTGTCCCGGCCCCTGTCATGCATGATTACGATTCGATGAACCGACAGCTCGCAGTTTCCCTACGGGACGACATGGAGCGAGTCCATTACGAAAAGCATGTGCTGATCCGTGAGCTGTTCGAAAAAGAGCAGAGACATCTATTGCGATTACCTCAAGAAGACTTCCCCGTCTTCAAGGAAGAACTGTTCAAGGTGAACAAGTACGGCGAAATAACGATCGATAAGACGAAAGTCTTGATCCCTTCAGGAGCTCGTCATGGGCAAGTACGCGCCATCTTAAGGTGGGATTCGATGAAGATTCTCTCACTTCACGGAGAAATCCTTTACGAAGAAAAACGTCCCTACATGATGACAAAGCGTGCGCTCCCATGGGAAAACATCATCAGCACTTGGCACAAGAAGCCGAGAAGCTTCGGGCACTCCCGTTATTCCGAATATCTGCCGGGTAGAATCAAAGAGTACCTGGGCGTACCCAACTTACTCGTTCGGCAGGAAAGACTGGCCTGGATCCGAGCCAAGCTCGCACTCTATCCAATCCTCGAGATCAATGAACGCCTATACGAGCTACTGAGCGAGGACGACGATCCAGCCGTGGTTGAGGACCATCCTTATGATGTGGATTGGAGCAAGTACGATAGCCTGAATCGGCCTTGGGGAGAAGGTGGTGCAGTATGAGCCTAAAAGAAATGTGCAAATCGCTCCGCCTTGCCTATGTCGCTGAAATCTATGAATCGATTCCAACGGAATCCCCTGAAAAGTTTCTCACGGAGCTTTTCTCGATGGAAATGCGCCTCCGCGAGGAAGCGAAAGCGCAACGGTTAATCAAAAAGGCTAAATTCATCAACAACAAGTCACTCGACGATTATCACTGGGGCAATCACATCTATTTCCCGAAGCATTTGGATAAGGACGAACTGACCTCATTGAATTTCGTCGAGCATTCACAGAACGTCGTTCTGACAGGGTCCCCGGGGACGGGAAAGACCCATTTGGCCATCGGACTCGGGAGAGAAGCTTGTCACAAAGGTTATGAGGTGAGGTTCTTCCGGGTCTCCGAGCTCGTAGAGCAACTTAACAAGGCCTGGAGGGATGGGAAGCTGAGCAGCTTCCATTCACGTCTCGAATCGGCAGACCTGATCATTTTGGACGAGATGGGATACATCCCTCTCACAAAAGAATCTGCGGAACTCCTGTTCCATCTCATCACTGACTGGTATGAGCGAAAGAGCTTGATCATCACGTCCAACCTTGAGTTCAGCCAGTGGAATCGCATCTTTGGCGACGCGCGCCTAACGGCGGCACTCGTCGATCGCGTCATCCATCACGCTCACATATTAAATTTCACAGGTGACAGTTATCGTGTCACGCATGCGTTGTCGAAACACTAAAACCCAGCTGGCAAAGTTCTGTACTTTTCGTTGCATTATTGTGCACATTTGTGGTTCTTACGCAATGTTGGTGA
>CABIYO010000089.1 GCA_902362975.1 Caryophanales bacterium | reverse complement strand
AAAATGACAAGAGGCCCTCGTGAGCGAACAAGTCGCTCACGGGGGCCTCTTTTTTAGAAAATTAATGGGTTATGTCCCAGCCTCCTACTGCTGAAAATAGTGTTCGTAAGGTGTCCAGTCAATCTGTTCTTCGGTTAGCGCTTTCTTTAAAAACTTGTGATCGCGCTTAGGTGTTGCGGCGATATAACCCTTTACCACGAGTTCGGTCGTCATTTTTTTGGCTCGCGATTCAAGCGCGAACTGACCGATTTTACCTGCGATTTTTCGGATCGCGACGTCGCGGAACAACTCGGGTACCGGTGTGACGAGACGATCTAATAGCGTTCGCGTTTCCGGAGTCCATAGATGACGCGTTCTTTCTATATAATCATCTTCGATGTCAAGTAAGGAACGTCCATCTTCTTTTGGCATTCGTTTTAGA
Organism: Caryophanales bacterium; assembly: GCA_902362975.1. Lineage (GTDB taxonomy): Bacteria > Bacillota > Bacilli > Exiguobacteriales > Exiguobacteriaceae > Exiguobacterium. The sequence continues at coordinate 1,973 of CABIYO010000089.1, read as the reverse complement.
AACTTACGAAACATGAAGTACCCGCCAATCGTCATGAGTCCAATCATGACGAATCCCCAGAATACAATGAAATACATCATCAAGTTTTCTGGCATCGTCTTTCCCCCGTTCTATACATTCACTTGCTTTCATCGTTAGTATACAAAAAAGAATCTATTTGCAAAAGGCGTACGTTCCATTAGGATAGACGAACGGATTTGATTTCGTTAAAATAGATAGCGTTGCTACGAGAATTAAGCATGAACTGAGACGAGAAAGGAAAGGTCTATCCTATATGAGCCAATTGAAACAGGAAGTCGAGAGACGTCGGATATTCGGCATTATCTCTCACCCGGATGCGGGGAAGACAACATTAACAGAAAAATTACTTTTGCACGGTGGTGCGATTCGCGAGGCAGGTACGGTCAAAGCGCGCAAAAACTCAAAACACGCAAAATCTGACTGGATGGAAATCGAGAAACAACGTGGGATCTCGGTCACATCGTCTGTCATGCAATTCATCTATCAAGATAAGGTCGTATCGATCATGGACACACCAGGACACAACGACTTCGGTGAAGACACGTATCGCGTGTTGACATCGGTCGATAGCGCGGTCATGGTCATCGATGCTGCGAAAGGGATTGAAACACAGACGAAAAAACTATTTCAAGTTTGTCGGATGCGTGGGATTCCAATCTTCACTTTTATGAACAAGTTGGATCGTCAGGCAAAAGATCCGCTTGAATTGATGGAAGAGCTCGAAGAAGTGTTGGGGATGCCTTCTGTCGCGATTACATGGCCAATCGGGAGCGGAATGCAGTTTGAAGGTGTCTACGACCGAATGAAAAATGAGGTCCACTTGTTCCGTGGTGAGAAGTCGACACTTCAACTGAGTGAGGACGGAGTGAATGATCCGATTCTCGCCGAGCATTTGTCGGAAGAGAACTTGACGAACCTTCGCGATGAAATCGACCTTCTTGACGGAGCGGGGAACGAGATTGATGTCGTGGCGATTCAGAGTGGTAAATTGACACCGGTATTTTTCGGAACAGCGCTCGTCGACTTTGGCGTGACTGCGTTCTTGAATCACTATTTAGAAATGTCTCCGGCTCCTGAGGCCCGTAAGTCGAACGTCGGTCCAATCAATCCAACATCAGAAGACTTCAGTGGATTCGTCTTCAAGATTCAAGCGAACATGAACCCGGCACACCGCGATCGCATCGCCTTCGTCCGCATCTGTTCAGGTGTGTTTGAGCGTGGGATGGACGTGACGCTCACTCGTACTGGGAAAAAGATAAAGTTGAGCCAATCGACACAATTGATGGCGAACGATCGAGAAACAGTCGACCAAGCGTTTGCTGGTGATGTCATCGGGATCTATGATTCTGGGACGTATCAAATTGGAGATACGATCACCACATCGAAGCAGAAGATTGCGTTTGAGGCGCTGCCAACTTTCCCACCGGAATTGTTCATGCGCGTTTCGCCGGTCAACTCGCTGAAGTCGAAACACTTCCACAAAGGGGTGGAACAGCTTGCGCAAGAAGGGGCGATTCAAGTGTATCGCAACGAATATAACGAGATTTATCTCGGCGCGGTCGGCCAACTTCAATTCGAGGTATTCGAATATCGTTTAAACAATGAATATGGTGTCGATATTCGAATGGAACCAGTCTCATATAGCGTTGCTCGGTGGGTCAAAGATAAGGAGTTGAAGGCATTGAAACCGTTCCAAGATTCACGGAACATGCTCGTCACAGACCGTTGGGAACGTCCGGTCTTCCTGTTCGCGAACGAGTTCACATATGAACGGTTCGCTGAGCGTCACGCAGATGACTTGACGCTTGTTGAAGCACTTGATGTCAACGAAGAGATCGGTACGGAAGAATAAGATGTAAACACCTCGTTTGAACTGCTCCCCGTCAAGTAGACAGGGTAAATAATGAAAACCAACCTAAGCGGCTTGAGACCTGTATTCGACAGGGCTCAAG
>CABIYO010000088.1 GCA_902362975.1 Caryophanales bacterium | reverse complement strand
GAACAGAACGCCTCAAGAAACCGAGAACTACAAAAAAGGACGAACCAGGTCGCATCTTGCGACCTGGTTCGTCAACAAGCTGAAGTTTGAGGTCTCCCTCAAACTTTTTACCATGCCATCTCTTCGATTTTTTCATACACCTTCGTCACGAGCTCTTCTGGCGTTTCACCCGTTACCACTTCCCCGTCGACGAGGCAAAAGAGATCGAGGGAACAAACACCACAATAGCCTGTACAGCCATATTCGACCACATCAAGATCGGGGTCCGACTCTAATTTAGCCCGGGCAATTTGTGAGCCCATCGCCAAATTCGAGGCACAAAATTCGATGATTGGATTCATCATATATGTCACCGTCTTTCTTTACGTGAATTATCGGAAAATGGTTCTTCTACGGCAGATTATAACATGATACAGTTGAAGAGTAACAAAGGGGGATTATTATGCGCAAATTAGTCGTCTTAGGAGGCGGTTACGGGGGAATGCGTGTGATTGAAAGAGTACTTGGACATCAGTTACAAGACATCTCGATCACGCTCGTCGATCGCTTGCCTTATCATGGATTAAAAACAGAGTATTATGCACTCGCCGCAGGTACGGTCTCAGACCGCGATATTCGCATCGACTTTCCGGATGGAATCGACTACATATACGGACAGGTCACGGATATCGACACCGAAGACAAAATGGTTCTGCTCGCGAGTGGAGAAAAAGTGCCCTATGACGACCTCGTCATCGGATTAGGGTGCGAAGACAAGTATCACAACGTTCAAGGGGCAGCCGAGTTCACGTACAGTATTCAAACACTGGAAGAGTCGCGTAAGACACAACAAGCGATCAATGGTCTACGACCAGGGTCGGTCGTTTCTGTCGTCGGTGCCGGGTTGTCCGGTGTCGAGCTCGCTAGCGAACTTCGTGAGAGCCGACCTGATTTGACAGTCCGTTTATTCGACCGCGGACCATCCGTTCTGTCTTTCTTATCTAATCGTGTTTCGATGTACGTTCAATCTTGGTTCGAGGAGCACGGCGTCGAAGTCATTAACAATGCCAACATCACACGTGTCGATGCTGACGGACTATGGAACCATGAAGACTTTTTCCCATCTGATTTGACCGTATGGACGGCCGGGATTCAACCGGTCGCTGTTGTACGGAATCAAGGTTGGGAGCTCGATGGAGGCGGACGTGTCAAATTGACGGAACATCACTTTGTTCCTGGACTGCCGGACGTGTTTGTCGTTGGTGACAATGCGAGCTTACCGTACGCACCGTCCGGACAACTCGCCGAAGCCCAAGCCGAACAGATCGTCCAAGTCTTGCTTTGCAAATGGAAAGGCGTCAATTATCCAGAATTACCTGATATCAAACTGAAAGGGACGCTCGGTTCCCTCGGGAAGAAGGCAGGCTTTGGGGTGTTTATGGGGAAACAATCACTCACTGGGAAAGTAGCCCGACTATTAAAGTCTGGTATCCTTTGGAAACATAGAGTCATTAAATAAGCATAAAAAGAGTGGCAGTCGCCGGACTGCCACTCTTTTTATAATCGTTGCGCGGTATCCATCAACCGTGTCGAAGACGTCGCAATCTGGGTCGTGGCACGCTTGAGTTCGGCAATGGATTCCACAATCTCATCGATATCACCGGTGAGCCTCCCCATCTGTCCGTCAGCATGCTCCGAATGACCTGAAATTTGGAGAAAAGCATCCGTCACTTGATTGATCCGCCCCATCGTCTGCTTCATCTCTTGCTCGGTCGATAAGACGCGGCTTGATGTCTCTTCCATCTGATTCGTGAGCCGTTTCACCAAGTCCCCTACCTCTTCCGCAGCTTGTTTCGATTGACTCGCGAGTGTCCGTACTTCGGAAGCGACGACTTGGAACCCTTTCCCTTGCTCGCCTGCCCGTGCTGCTTCGATGGTCGCGTTCAAACTCAGCAAATTCGTCTGATTGGCAATCTGCTTCACCGAATCCGCAATCGTCATGATCTCATTCATCAATCTTTCGAGCGCCCTGATTTCTTGAGCCGAGTCGGAAAGGTCACGCGCGATTTCATCGAGGCGGCCTGTCTCTGACAGAATCGTGTCTTTCCCACTCACAGAAGAGTGAAGTACCGTCCTCAGCTTCGTCTGTGTGAGTGAACTGGAATGCTTCATATCATCTGCCCGTTCGTTCATCGCCTGGAAACTGGCCATAACTTCTTGTGAGAGATCGGCCAAATCTTCACTCGCCTGCTGAATCGTCTGACTGACAAGTATTTATACAAGTTATGTTCATTTTAGCCCGATAGACAAAAGTTGTATAATCTTTTTCTGAATTATAGGTAAACGACGGTTTGTCAAATTAAGCGCAACACTTCCTCGGTGAAGGCCTCGTGTGCGGTTTTCCAATTCAGGCATTTTCTCGGCCGCCCGTTGATCTTGGCGAGCGCGTCCGCGAGTTCGTCATGCGCCACCTGCGCGAAGTCCGTTCCTTTCGGGAAGAACTCGCGGAGGAGCCCGTTGGCGTTCTCGTTGCTCCCCGTTGCCACGATGAGTACGGGTCGGCGAAATACATCGGCACGCCGAGCGACGCCTGGATGCGCTCGTGACCGCTGAACTCTTTGCCACGGTCCGTCGTCGCCGTCTCGAACGTGCCGTCCGGGAAGGCGCCGTGCACCGCATGGATCGCCCCCTCCATCGAGGCCGCGGTGCGGTCC
>CABIYO010000087.1:2403-3007 GCA_902362975.1 Caryophanales bacterium | reverse complement strand
GTCCGACCCGGGACATGCTGTGGGTCAGCCCCGCGTCTTCTACCATGCGTTTGAACCCTTTCGATGTGTATTGATATCCTCGGTCACTATGGATCATCGGACTCGCTCCTGTACGGAGCCCCGCGATTGCTGGCATCATCGTTTGGAAGACGAGCCCGTTGTTGTTAGACTTCCCGATGCGATAGGCGACGATCGAGCCGTCATACAGGTCGATGATCGCGCTCAGATACGCCTTCTTCCCGGCACCAAATTTGAACTCGGTGACGTCGGTACACCATTTCTCGTCAGGTCGGGACGCGCTGAATTCTCGGTTCATCAGGTTCTCGGCCACATGTTGTGGCGACGACTTTTTGTACCGTTTTCGCTTCTGGCGGATGACCGAACGGATCTCATGGATACGCATGAGACGATAGATGCGCTTCTCATTGTATGCCGGCAGGCCATGCTGGCGTCGTCTGCGATTGACCGTCATGGTGATCCGTCGATAACCGTAGGTCCCGTTCACCTGGTCGTAGAGGAGGCGGATGTCTTCCAATAGTCTCAAGTTCTCTTCTTCGCGTACCGAGACGGTACGCTTCAACCATTTATAGTAGGCGGCCCGTGA
>CABIYO010000087.1:0-2153 GCA_902362975.1 Caryophanales bacterium | reverse complement strand
TCCTCGAGCCCGTGCACGCCGTCGGCGTCATATTTTTTCGTCCACCCATAGACCTGTTGGTACGACACGGCGAATACCTCGGCCGTCCGTTGATAGTTCCGTCCGTTGTCCAGGCAATACCTGACGATCTCCATGCGTTCCTCGAATGTGGTCTTTCTCCTTTTTGTCATAGCTCGATCCATCCCTTTTCTCGAATCTGTTAACTCGCTATGACTAGTATACTTCTTAATCCATTTTCGAAGAACAGATCCATCACTGATTTGATAATTGGAGAGGACTTCCATCGTGGTGGCCCCGTCGAGGTAGTCACGGACGGCTGTGTAGTGCAAAATAGGAGTGGTTCTTACGCACAGTCGATCATCCAAGAACTCCAACTCGTTCATGGGAATCAATCCTTTTTGATTTTATTCCCATAATGTCGGCATCACTACCTCACCAACATTGCGTAAGAACCAAATATTGAAAGACTAGTTGGAATATGTACATGACCTTCTTGTTTTAATTGTGCCCATAGATAAGAACGAATCGCTGTATTCGAACCATCTAACCATTTAGATTTTGAAGGGGGAATTAAATCATACATACTCGCAAATGCTTTTGATAATTTATGTAATTCATCAGCGGCTCTCCCACCGATCTTTTTCCGTTCCATCATTTCATCTTTAGTTTCTAATGGTACTCGATCTGGACTTGTATATTTCTCGCCTGCGTACTTAGATAAGTGCGTTAGAATCGCATTAAAATTAATCTCAGAGTTCATCCTCGTATGATTCCACCTTTTTCATTTATTTGACCTTACTCATTCACTTCATTTGATTCTATTTGACGAAGTCTTTGTTCAATTTTGAATTCAAATTCATTTAATGTTCGATCTACAATTCTATTTGCTGCATTTTCAACTTTGTCGAGATTTGGGATAGGGAAATCAAATCCTATAATTTGATCTCGAGATAAATCATTCCATCCCCCAATATAAGCTGTTACTTCTGCTCTTCGCATCATCTTATTTAATAAGTCATAAAATATGTTCGTCTCCGCTGCAACAAAGTACCTACCATCATTAATGGTTAAGAAAGGCTTCCCGGCCTTTGATTTTCCGTAACGAATATTTTTCACTGTGACCTCTTTTTTAATCACAGCATTATGCGCTTGGCACATGAGATAATGTGCACCTTCTAACACTTTCTGATTATTCATTCCGCTCTCGGGTTGATCGAGTAGCTCTTTTCTCAATGCTTGAACAGCTCGCTTTTTTAAATGGAGCTCAGGTAAAACACTCTCTTCTTGTATATGCCGTATATGTAAGTCTTGTTTATATGTATTGAATAAATACTTCAGTACATTTGATTCCATTTGATTCACTTTCTCGTCAAAGAAACCGGGTAAATAATAATCGTGAAGTTTAAATTCGACATGGGTTGTACTGAATTGTTTTGGAACTAGCTCCATGAACGGGATTTGATGCTCAATAAAATAGGCTCGCTTTTCAGGTTCAATTTGATGACTTACGAATATCTCAAAACAAATACTATTTTGCAGTTCTTCATTCGCTGCAAACACATCCACGATATAAGGTCCTACTTTTCTCTCGATTTCTCCAATCTCCGGAAAATAACCGTAGTATTCCAAAATATCATAAAGTTGTATCGTTCCTTCATTTTGAATGGGTATCATTTCGCTTAAATCTTTTAGTACTTTAGAGTGATCACTCCATAAAAATTGAAATTCGACGTTTAATGTACTTGATCCACTAATCAAATCTGCTAGGTAATGCTTTGCATGAAAATGTAGTATCGTTTCGGGTAATGCGGAACAATTTGAGTGCGCTGCATGTGCAAAATGATGTTCGCGTGCTTCGCCTTTTTTAAACAGAACTTGCTCATTGCAAAATGGACATGTATATAATTTATCGCGGTCATGCACCTCTGAAATATGAAAGAGTCGTGATCCGTTCTTTGCATAACTCAACTTAATCATTTAATATGTATCCTCCAAATCGGCTCATCACCATAAGGTGTGGTTGACACATAAAATCCATCGGATTTGAATTGAACATAGAAAAAAGCGAAAACCCCGGTATCGTAATTGTTGCCTAGACAAACCACGATTGGAGTTTTCGCTTTGTCCCAACAGTTTATCAAATTACTTCTTCC
>CABIYO010000086.1 GCA_902362975.1 Caryophanales bacterium | reverse complement strand
CTGGCCAAGATCAACGGGCGACCAAGGAAGTGCCTGAACTGGAAAACCGCACACGAGGTCTTCACCGAGGAAGTGTTGCGCTTAATTTGACAAACCGTCCTTTAAAAAGATAATTCCACTATAAAATCCGAAGACCCATAATACTTTAGTCATCGTGTAATCCTCCATTTGGTTAATCTCTAATTTTTCAATAACAGTTAGAACTATATCATCTGTATATCTCATCGTCAATTATTTTAATCTCAAGATATCGAACAAAAAAGCAACGGGCTTTATTTGCCCGCTGCGTTATAACCGACTCGTTTCAATAACGAAATCAATTGTTCCGTTTCTTCTTCGCTTAACGGTCCATATATATCTTTGAAGATTTCAATGTGTTGCGGATAGACGACGTCCATGAGCGCCTTTCCCTCGTCTGTCAATGAGGCATATGTGACACGTCGGTCAGATGGGCAGGCGATTCGTTCAATCAGCCCTCGCTTCTCTAACTTATCAATCACGTATGTCACACTACCGCTCGTAATCAAAATCTGATCCCCGATTTGTTGCAACGGGGTATCTCCTCGTTTATACAGTACGGATAAAACACCGAACTCTGTTGAATTTAACTGGTGGCGGCGTAAATCTTCTTTTACACGATCACTGATGGCATCCATCGCACGTGCAAGAACGATCCACGCCTTCAATTCAAGGGATTCAATCATGTCGGTTTCACCTCAATTCGTTCATCATATATTACTAGTATAGCAGGACTTATGCAGTATAAGCCGGGAAAAATACTTCGTCAAGGAACTTCTTCATTGTCGCCCATGTCGGAAACGTTTAGAATGGTAGTATTGTGATTTTAAGAAAGGGTGGACCGTATGCGTGAGTATTACGAAATTTCATTGACGATTAAACGGGAGTTTTTGCATGCTGTCATCGATTTGTTGAATCGGGAAGGCATCGCACCGGATTATGCGCTCGAGAAAGAAGGCGCGGTCTTTTTATTATTCAATCATTTACCTTGGCCAAACGTGACCCGTGAACCGCATGCCGTGGAACGTTTCTTATTGACGTTGAAACGATCGGACTATTTATTCGTCAAAACGAAACGTAAATCACCGGTCCCCGATCATGAACCGGTCGCCTGTATGGGTGCTCTCGTTTCCCCGTTCAATGAACATTTACGCATCGAACTTGCCGTGGACGAGTCGGAAGCGAGTCATTTAGATATGTCCGCATTCCGTCATTATTAAACAAACGAATATTCAACGCTTCCCCTTGAAGATTAGACCTAAATAGCTAATCGACATGGGGATTTTTTTAGGAGTATTTGTTTTCTATGACGGGAATAAAGGACAGTATTCGAGTTGAAAAGGAGACATATTGGAATGGACACAGTCATGTTAATCGTCAATCCATCCTCAGGAAAAGAATTGGGGGAGCAACACGCAACGCATGCCGAAGAGGTGTTGCGCGAACGATATGGACACGTCGATGTCCGCTTCACTGAAAAGGAACAGGATGCGACGAACTTCGCACGTGAAGCGGCACAAAAACACTATCAGGCTGTCATTGCGATGGGTGGAGACGGAACCTTGAACGAAGCCGTGACCGGTCTAGCTGAGGCTACTTATCGACCTGACTTCGGCATCATTCCACTCGGGACGGTCAACGACCTCGCCCGTGCACTCGGTGTCCCAAGTGACCCTAAGCAAGCGATCGAGGCACTCCGTGACGCTGAACCGACACCGATGGATATCGGCAAGTATGAGAACGGTTATTTCATGAACGTCATCGCCATCGGGCTCATTGCCGAAGCCGTCGACGAAGTAAGTGTGGAAGAGAAGACGAAATGGGGACCGTTCGCTTACTTGATTGAGGGTGTAAAAGCGTTCCGTGAGCATAGTCCATATGAGTTGGCACTTGACAGTACAGACGGTCAGTTTAATGGCGAGGCCTATCTCGTCGTCATCGCCTTGACGAACTCAGTCGGAGGATTTGAAAACTTCGAACCAGACGCGCGGCTGAATGATGGGCTTCTTCATGTCTATATCTTTGAAGAACTCGGATTAAAGGACGCACTTCAATTGACACCCGCCCTCTTCACAGGAAAGTTGAAGGAAACAGATAGCGTCACCTCGTTTTGTACGAAACGGGTCAAGGTAACTTCACCCAAGGCGCTTCCTGTAAATGCTGACGGGGACACAGGGGGCACGCTCCCACTTACTTTTGAAGTATTGCCGAGCCATTTAAACGTATTGAAGCCAGTCTAAGAGCAGGAGTTTTGACGATTGAATCGAATGTGTTCAAGCGAGAAAGGAGAATGACCTATCAACATCTCGCTTGTTCCATTAAAAACTGCATCCGTCGATATCGTCGATACATTTAATCGTTGGAATAACGATCCTGAAATCGTACACCTTATTCGACCTAGCCGCTCCGAAGAAGAACTGACCGCTTATTATGAGATGACGGTTGGCGATTTAGAAGAACGACTTCTCACACATGATATTTTCCTCATCTATGCAGATGACCATCTCGTCGGAGAAATGAACGTCATGTATGATCCGCCTCATTTGTATCGTCAAGAACCCAGTACGGCATGGCTCGGTTTCGTCATCGGCGAATCCGTCGGTCGTGGGAAAGGCATCGGTACGGAAGCCCTTCGTTTGTTAGAAGAGATATTGCGAGCCAAACAAACACCTCGTATGGAACTTGGCGTCTTCGCCTTCAACCATGCGGCCTATCGCCTCTATACGAAATGCGGGTATCAAGAAATTGGACGCATCGAGCACTTCACTTACTGGGACGGTCAATTTTGGTCTGATATTCGGATGGAAAAACGACTCGACGAAAAGAGGGTGGGACATAACTAGCCGATTTTAAAGATTTTTGATAAAAAGAGGGGGCCGGTCACCGATTTTCGGTGGCCGGACCCCTTCTTTTCTGTTTAGTCCGAAATGCACGAACCTATAAAAATGACAAGAGACCCCCGTGAGCGAACAAGTCGCTCACGGGGGTCTCTTTTTT
>CABIYO010000085.1 GCA_902362975.1 Caryophanales bacterium | reverse complement strand
GCGATCCATGCGGTGCACGGCGCCTTCCCGGACGGCACGTTCGAGACGGCGACGACGGACCGTGGCAAGGAGTTCAGCGGTCACGAACGCATCCAGGCGTCACTCGGTGTGCCGATGTATTTCGCCGACCCGTACTCATCGTGGCAACGGGGAGCAACGAGAACGCCAACGGGCTCCTGCGCGAGTTCTTCCCGAAAGGAACGGACTTCGCGCAGGTGGCGCTTGACGAACTCGCGGACGCGCTCGCCAAGATCAACGGGCGGCCGAGAAAATGCCTGAACTGGAAAACCGCACACGAGGTCTTCACCGAGGAAGTGTTGCGCTTAATTTGACAAACCGTCAGTCTAAAAAAACATAAGTGCCAGGAGGTAAGGAGATGCCTGATCAACGTAGAGTGATATGCTTCCCAATAGGTAGACAGATGAAATAACAAATCTGTTTATTCTATTGGGGAGCATATCAAACACCAACAGGGAAAGAAAAATGGAGTAAACGAACCATTGATGTCATGCTTAGCAATGAAAAATATATTGGTGTAGTGAGGCTATTGAATGCCGGGGAACATCAAGAGGATTATGTCTCTGAAAATAATCATCTAGCAATCATTTCAAAAGAGCAATTTGAAGCGGTGCAGATTGAAAAGAAGAATAGAAGCAATGTTGTGAAAACTGATGATGGTGTAAAAAGAAAGAGTAGGAAGTACAGTTCAAAGAGAGAAATAATAAGCTGAAAAAAATATTTGATAAAAATCTAAGCTTGTTCGACTTACTTTGACAGAAAAATAATGTAAAGGGAGGACGATAATTTGAAAAAAGAAATAAATTTTTATCCAACTAGTGCACAAAATTTTACCATTGATGAATGGATTTATATGTTACAAGAAAATAGTGGTTTTACTCCGGTGAACTGAACCCTGAATGAGCACTTTTTATCAAGTGTCTATCATTCAGGGTTCAGTTCATTTTCCGAGCGGTTTAGTTTGCTGTTTATAATGCTTTTCTAAAGCCTGCTGAATAAAGAATGTACAATATAATGAATTTTTGTGATTGTATGTTCGACAATATATAAGAGTTGTTCCGTAAAACAGTTGGTTTTGTTATGCTGTTCTTTTATAATTTTTCACTTTTGCAATAGAACTTGATTCGAATCAATTTTTATTTCATAGAAACATCCTATGCTAGAGTCATCAACAAGGAATACAAATGAAAATGAAATTGGAGGGAATCAACATGCAAAGATATATATTAAGTAAAAAGAATTCCATTACACTGATCAGTGCAATTTTGATTGCACTTGCATTCTTCGGACGATTTTCCTTAGACAACATGGCCATTTTCAATTGGTCGCTCATCATTGCATCTATTCTTGGTGTAGCACCAATTGCGATTCAAGCCTATCAGGCATTAAAAGTAAAAGTTGTCAGTATTGATGTTTTAGTTACCATTGCAGTTATTGGGGCAGTATTGATTCAAAATTATGAGGAATCAGCCATCGTTACTTTCTTATTTTTATTTGGTTCTTACTTGGAGCAACGTACCTTGAACAAAACACGTTCTGCCATTAAAGAATTAACAGAGCTGGCACCAGAAAGTGCTTTAAAGCAAATGGAAAACGGAGAATTTGAAGAAGTAGATGTCGATGATGTAGACGAAGGTGATATTTTATTAGTTAAAACGGGTGCAAAAGTTCCGGTAGATGGAACAGTGTTAATTGGTGAAGGTCACATTAATGAAGCAAGTATTACTGGAGAATCGCTACCTGTAAGTAAAAAGGTTGATTCTGAAGTATTTGCAGGATCTATCTTAGAAAATGGAACGATCCAAATTCGAGCTGATCGCGTTGGAGAAGATACAACATTTGGTAGAATTATCGAATTAGTGGAAGAGGCGCAGGATTCCAAATCAGAAGCAGAACGTTTCATTGACCGATTCTCAAAATACTATACACCAGCTGTGTTAGTCCTTAGTTTTATTGTTTGGTTTATCTCAAAAGATATTGAACTAGCTATCACGATTCTTGTTTTAGGATGTCCAGGTGCATTAGTTATCGGGGTACCTGTATCCAACGTTGCCGGTATCGGAAACGGTGCACGTAATGGTGTCCTCCTAAAAGGTAGTGAAGTTATCAATGACTTTAGCAGAGTAGATACTATCGTTTTTGATAAAACAGGAACATTGACAGTAGGAAACCCTGAAGTTGCCGAAAAAGAATTTTACGGAAAAAATACTGAAGAGGTTCTAGGATATTTAGCAAGTGTGGAGCGTGAATCAGACCACCCACTAGCGAAAGCTGTCCTACAGGATATTGGCGAGACAACTTTCTCTACTGTTGAAGAAACCGAAGTCGTTAAAGGTGGCGGAATTGTAGCAAAAATAGGTGTTCATCGTATAGCCGTTGGTAACGTAGCTTTAATGGAAAAGGAAAATGTGAAATTAAGCGAAAAAGCTAAAAAAGACGTCGAACGCTTTGAGAAAAATGGGAATTCTCTTGTGTTAACTGCGGTCGACGGAGAATTAAACGTTCTGATGGGTATTCGGGATCAAATCCGTCCAGGTGTTAAAAAAGATCTTCAAAAACTGAAAAAACTAGGGGTCAAAAACCTTGTCGTTCTTTCTGGGGACAACCAAGGAACCGTAGATTTAGTTGCTCGAGAACTTGGGTTAACAGAAGCACATGGTCATATGCTACCGGAAGGAAAATCTGCTTATATCGAAAAAATGCAAGCAGAAGGCAGGATCATTGCCTTTGTCGGTGACGGAGTGAATGATAGTCCTTCACTAGCCTTAGCAGATATCGGAATCGCCATGGGAAGTGGAACAGATGTTGCAATTGAAACATCAGATGTTGTTTTAATGAATTCTGACTTTAGTCGTTTACCACACGCATTAGGCTTAGCAAAATCAACTTCAAGAAACATGAAACAGAACATTACCATAGCAGTTGGTGTGGTATGATTATTGCATTTAAAATGAGCCACTTGTGCATTCTTCTGAGCCACCGAGTGCGGACAACTGAGCCACTCAGTGCGGACACTATTCCACTTATACTCTTGATGCCTTTTCTCCCCTATACTTGAGATGCATGCCGTCGGCATGACATTGAAGTAT
>CABIYO010000084.1 GCA_902362975.1 Caryophanales bacterium | reverse complement strand
GGGTGGAGCCTATATTTATAGCCTTTCAGCATGTCCGTCCCTCCTCCCTTCAGAAAATCGTGATGTGTCCTCCTCATCCGATACCCACGGAGGGGGATGGAGAATCTGACGGAATCACGAACTTTTGTTCGTCATATCTGTCACAGGGGGGAGAAGACGTTTGGACCGGGCGATTCATCTCCCACCTACGCCGGGCTAAGCCCCGAGACGCTTAGAGGAGGGAGAATTCTCGCCTGATTTAGTTAAAAGACAAATATGCAGAATGGACAAAACAAATCGAACAAATCCTGACTCATTTGTACGGATTGGAAATCACTCGTCTAAACAATGCGTACAGTTCATGGCTGATTGCGGCAGTCGACGGGGTCGTCTTACAATATCTACTAGACGTCAATGAAAATTCCATTGATGAGATGATGGAGGTGTTCGATCTTCTACTTGAAAAAGGTCTTCCTTCTTTCGTTGAACGTTTGAATGAACAGGATAAATAAATAGACCCGTCACAGATTAACGTGACGGGTTCGAGATGATTAAGAATAGGTCATCGTGCTCATACATACGGAAGCTTCTTTCAACTGTTCACGGACGGCATCGAATCCTGTCCCGCCGTAACTGTTTCGACGTGCAACTGCCTGTTCAGGGGTCAAGGCATGATACACATCCTCTTGAATCAATTCAGAGTACGTTTGGAACACCGTGATTGGAAGCTCACATAAATACAATCGCTCATCCACGCAATATTTGACGAGTTTTCCAGTCACCTCGTGTGCCTCACGGAACGGTAACCCTTTTGCCGTCAAATAATCGGCGAGTTCGGTCGCATTAGAAAAATCGCGCTCGGTCGCTTGTTTCATGACGTCCGGGTGGAACGTCAGTTCATTCATTATCCCCGCCATGATACTGAGCGAGCCTTGAACGGTCTTGACCGTATCGAACATCCCTTCTTTATCTTCCTGTAAATCTTTATTGTAAGCGAGTGGAAGACCTTTCATGAGCGTCAACAAGCCCATCAAGTTTCCAATCACTCGACCCGATTTTCCACGGACGAGTTCGGCCATGTCAGGGTTTTTCTTTTGTGGCATCATGCTCGAACCGGTAGAGAACGTATCCGACACTGTAATGAAGCGATACTCTTCGCTTGCCCAAAGAATCAATTCTTCACAGAAGCGGGAGAGGTGCATCATAAGCATCGATGCATTTGAAAGAAACTCGAGTATGAAGTCACGATCGCTAACGGCATCGAGGCTATTCGGGTAAACCCGATTGAATCCAAGTAATTCAGCTGAACGGGAACGGTCGATTGGAAACGTTGTCCCGGCTAAGGCTCCTGCGCCAAGAGGAGACCAATCAATCCGCTTCAAGCTGTCCGTAAACCGCTCCTTGTCACGCTCTAGCATCCAGAAATAGGCGAGTAAGTGATGGGCCAGCGAAATCGGTTGTGCACGTTGGAGGTGCGTATAGCCAGGCATGATTGTCTCTACGTTTTCTGAAGCGTGAGCATGCAATTCACGCTGAAGTGATTCAATCAATTGAATCACTTCTTTCACACGTTCTTTCAAGTAAAGATGCATGTCCGTCGCGACTTGATCGTTTCGGCTACGTGCCGTATGCATCTTCCCTGCAACCGGTCCGATCGCTTCATGAAGCAGAGCTTCTAGGTTCATATGGATATCTTCGTGATACACCTCGAATTTCAATTCATCCGCGAGTGCTTTTTGCTTAAGTTGTTGTAATCCATCAAGGATTTGAGTGACTTCTTCCTTTAAGAGGATGCCCTGGTCACCTAACATCGTCACGTGAGCCATGCTACCTTCTAAATCCTCAAGGACGAGTTGAGCATCAAATTCAATCGATGCACCGAATGCATCGACCCAATCGCTCGCCGTCTTCTCGAAACGGCCTCCCCATAATTTACTCATTGACGAACGCTCCCTTTTCCATCAACACCTCTGATTGAACTTTTGTTGGCAGACCCCATAACTTGATGAATCCGACAGCTGCTTGTTGATCGAACGTATCGGCTGACGTATAGGTCGCAAGTTCCTCATCATAAAGAGAAATTGGCGACTTCCGTCCGTCGACGATGGCCTGCCCTTTAAACAATTTCATGCGAACCGTTCCTGTGACGGTCGCTTGAGTCTCATCGATAAACGCAAGAAGTGCTTTTGTGAGCGGTGAATACCAAAGTCCGTTGTAGATCGTTTCTGTCAATTTTTGCTCGACAATTGGTTTGAAATGCGCCACTTCACGAACCAGTGTCAAAGCTTCAAGAGCTTTATGCGCAGTGATCAATGTCATGGCGCCAGGTGCCTCATACACCTCACGCGATTTGATACCGACGACCCGGTTCTCGATGTGGTCAATCTTCCCGACACCATGGGCACCCGCAACGATATTGAGCTCTTTTAAGATATCAGTGAACGATTGGCTCTTCCCATCAATAGCGACCGGCACTCCGTTCTTGAATTCAATTTCAAGATAAGTCGGTTCATGCGGTGTATCCTCCAGTGCTGCTGTTAACTCATATGCGCTTGCCGGAGGTGCTGCCCAAGGATCTTCTAAGATGCCGCATTCGATGGCGCGTCCCCAGATGTTCTGATCGATGGAGAATGGTTCTTCTTGAACGATTGGAATAGGGATTTGATGTTTCGCCGCGTACGCGATTTCTTCCTCACGTGACCATTTCCATTCCCGAACCGGTGCGACGATTTCTAGTGAAGGATCGAGTGCATGAATGGACACTTCAAAACGGACTTGGTCATTTCCTTTCCCGGTACATCCGTGGGCCACAGCGACGGCGCCTTCGGCTTGTGCGACCTCGACCAATTTTTTCGAGATGAGGGGGCGTGATAGTGCCGAAACGAGTGGATATACGCCTTCATATAATGTATGGGCCTGCATCGAATAACGAGCGAACTCGTTGACGAACTCGTCGACGGCATCGATGACGATTGACTTTTTCGCTCCAACTTTCATCGCTTTTTGTTGAATCTTTTCTAAGTCTTTCCCTTCCCCAACGTTTAAACAGACTGCAATCACATCATAACCTTGTTCGTCCAACCATTTAATCGCAACCGATGTGTCAAGACCACCTGAGTAAGCCAATACGAGTTTTTGTTTCAAAATATGAACACCCCTTATGAATAATTATTAATATTTATTTATAAATATACAACTCAGTGTAAGGGATAAGATGTCGTATGGCAACCCTTTTTTGAAAATGACGGTTTGTCAAATTAAGCGCAACACTTCCTCGGTGAAGGCCTCGTGTGCGGTTTTCCAGTTCAGGCATTTTCTCGGTCG
>CABIYO010000083.1 GCA_902362975.1 Caryophanales bacterium | reverse complement strand
AGCGATGCGTCAGAGCATTGTATCAAGGCTATCAAATGGGAAAATGGAAGGAACGAACAACAAAATCAAGCTCATCAAACGTCGTGGTTATGGCTACCGAAACCTCGAACGTTTCTTTTTGAGATTACGCTTCGAGCTTGGTCGTTAAAATAGCAACCACACCTTATGGTGATGAGCCAGTTTATTGGGAAAAGTTTCAAAAAATAATCCCTCACATCTCATGAGGGATTGAGGAAAATCATTTCACTTTGTCGCGCTTCGCGATCTTGTCGCTCACCTGCTGACCGCTGAGCGTCACCATCGGCATGCCACCGCCCGGGTTGACAGTCCCGCCGACGAAATAGAGGTTGTGATAGAGTTCACTCTGTTTCTTATGCTTGAAGCCACCGTTCCGATTCTTGTCGGCGACCGTTCCATAAATAGCTCCTCGATCCGAGCCATACGTCCGCTCGATATCGTGCGGCGTCCACACGTCGCGTGTCACGGTATGTTCACGCAGACCATCGAGGCCCATCCGTTCCAATTTGTCGAGTACACGCTCTTCAAAAGCGGCATATTCTTCTTCCGTGAACGGTTCATCTTGGATATACGGGATGTGTGGCAAGATTTTGATGTTCTCGTGTCCTGGTGGCGCTTGGGTCGGGTCGGTCTTGTTGACGTTGACGAGGTAAATCGTCGGGTCGTCCGGAAGTTCATGTTTCTCAAAGATTTTATCCATTTGTTCATGTAGGTTCTCAGAGAAGAAGAAATTATGATGTGCCAGTTGTGGATAGGCTTTTTTCACCCCGAGATGGAGGACGAATCCGGAGCTCGCCGGTTCATATTGATCGACGAGTTTGTCGACGTACTGTTTGTCCGCGTCGACCCTCTTCTGATAGAACGGGATGACTTCCATGTTCGAGACGAAATAATCGGCGGAACGGAGACGTCCGTCTTCAAGCTCGATGGCGGTCACCTTCTCATTCAACGTATGGGCACGAACCACACCTTCTCCGGTATGTAGGCTTCACACCGATCTCATCGGCGAGCTTCGTCAAACCTTCAGCGAGCTTATGGGTGCCGCCTTCGACATACCAACAACCTTGGGCATATTGCATGTAAAATCATCATATTGAGGACGGCTGGTGCGTTATACGGAGACGACCCGACATATTTGACGTAATACGACAGCATATCCCGAAGGTGCGGATTACTGATCCGTTTCTTGATGGCACGATACATCGTCGACGTCAAATCAAACCCGAATAGTGTTGGGAAGATTCCCGTCTTCATGACGGCTTCTAATGGGGATTCAAATCCTTCGGACAAGTATCGCTTCTTGGTCGTCTTATAGATGCGGGCTGCATAATTCAACAGTTCCCGATATTCTTGCATGTCTTTTCGAGAGAGGGAAGGGTTTGCCCGCTGCATCTGTTCGAGGTCATGGTAGAGGTCAAGGACGGTATCGTCCGGGAAGAACGAGCGCCATTCGAGCTCAAGCCGCTTGATGGACACATAGTCTTCCATGCGTTTCCCGCTTCCGCGGAACAGTTTGTCGAAGATGTGGGGCATCGTTAAAATCGAGGGTCCGAGGTCGAAGCCGAATCCGTCTTGTTCGAGCCGATTCACTTTCCCTCCGATGTGGTCGTTCTTTTCATGGAGTGAGACGTCGTAACCTTTTTGAGCGAGCGAGATGGCCGCTGACAATCCACCGAGCCCTCCGCCGATAACGATGACCGACTTACCCACTGATGGCATATATTCGCCGCCTTTCCGAAGTGTTATGTTCAAAAAACAGAATGAGTGCTACCTCTTCTATTCCTGTTTACAAATGAATCGAACATGCTTTTACGGACTTGCCACTTCCACAAAGATGTCATCCCTGAATCGGGAAAAGTTTTGTATAGTAAGGGAACAGAGACTGAACGAAAGTAGGAATCTAAGATGATCGTAAAAACAATCACGCTTCACTTTGCGAACGGGGATGACATCACCATCCCGTTTGATGATATCGAATCGTGTCGGATGCATGATATTCAAGACGGGATGCGTGTTGCGGCGGACGGACAATTGATTAAAGAAAAGGTGATGCACGGGCTCGACCTCGTGTTAAAGGACTCAGCAAACCAACTAGAATGGGATGGTCCAGATCGACCGTTTGACCGTATCCTAGGTATGTCGGACTTACAACATCTCGCCTTCGAATTTGAAGGGATGCGAGGAAAGTCATACCGCATCGCGTGGCATGATCTAGAAGCGGTGCAAAATGCTTACCAGACGACAACTGAAGAAAATGGGAACCTGCACGTGCACGTTCGAGTTTTATAAAAATAGCCTCTCGCAATATGTGCGGGAGGCTTATTCGTTTGACTTCACGCCGCCTGCGACGAGCGGTCCTTCATAGGTGATCGTATAGATGATGCGGGCGATGTCTTCTGCTGTTTCTTCCGAAGACGGATTGTTCAACCATTCGTAGATGACACCCATGTGAGCTGAAGACAGATAGGCGACGAGAAATAGAGGCGGGACCATCATCTTGTCCGGATCAAACAAGGTTACCGGGGAACGCTGAAACAAGGCGGCCTGCATAAATTTTCGAAGCTTTGCCTGGAACGTCGGATCTCCGTTTGGTCCAAGGAGTGGCTTCATGATGATTTGGTTGTCTTCGATGAAACGAATAAACGGAACGAGATAATGATACGACTTGTCAGTTCGCTCGTCTCCAAAGATGTGCGGGAGATGGTGAATCAACTTCTGTTCGGCCTCTTCAAAGATTTCGTTGACGCATTTCTCCATCAATTCGAACTTATCCACATAGTGACTTTGAACTACTCAGCATTGAAATGCCGAGATTCCTACGAACACCAGTGTAACCACTAGTTATTTTAGAAGGCTACCCCCGTAGTCCCTACGGTTGATGCGAAATTCGCATGGTCTTGCAGTCTTATTTTCGATTTGGTGCTTGGTTTTCGTCACCATTGGTTTACAGTTTGTTCTTTTTGCGACTTTTGAATGGTATAGGCGAACGACAGCCACCAAACAAGTTCTATTTACGCAACAAGCAACCACGCTTGAATTCGTTCTATTTCAAGAATACAACATGTCGGATGCTTAATCCACAACCAATACACTTCAGTATTTTGTGGTTGTAGACTGTATCCGAAGCCGATTCATCTCATGACTGAAGTCACGAGTGTTCTCGGCTAATTCATAAATAAAGATGGTGGAGGATGACGGGATCGAACCGCCGACCCCCTGCTTGTAAGGCAGGTGCTCTCCCAGCTGAGCTAATCCTCCATATTGGTGACCCGTACGGGATTCGAACCCGTGTTACCGCCGTGAAAGGGCGGTGTCTTAACCGCTTGACCAACGGGCCTAAATTGGCTCCGCAAGTAGGATTTGAACCTACGACCTACCGGTTAACAGCCGGTTGCTCTACCACTGAGCTATTGCGGAACGATCTTGCCTGGCAACGTCCTATCCTCACAGGGGGAGATCCCCCAACTACTTTCGGCGCTGAGACGCTTAACTTCTGTGTTCGGCATGGGAACAGGTGTGGCCGTCTCGCTATCGCCACCAGACAAAATGAATATTAACACCGCGTCATACGCATGTCAATATTGTTTTAGGGCTTGTTCCCTGAAAACTGAGGATTCATCAACACAAACCATCGACTAGATCAAAGCCTCGACCGATTAGTATCATTCAGCTCCACGTGTC
>CABIYO010000082.1 GCA_902362975.1 Caryophanales bacterium | reverse complement strand
GACAAGAGCCCCCCGTGAGCGAACAAGTCGCTCACGGGGGTCTCTTTTTTAGAAAATTACTGGGTTATGTCCTAAGCCTCTTTGACTTAGTTCTTTAAATTTTCGACTTCGACGACCCGGAAGCCTTTTTGTTCAAGTTTTGAGACAACCTTGTTTTTCATGTCTTCTTCACAGTCCGGTGGTAGTGTCACGAGTACCCGACGTAAGACTTTACTTTTCGCATCGAGCGTCATCAAGCTCGCGATTGATGTATATTTGTTCACGATTTTCGTGATTTTCTCAAGTGCCTTAGCCTGTTCGCTCAAGGCGATTGTCAAGACGTAACTACCCGTGTCGCGACTCCATGCTTCTTCGAGCATCTCGAGCATCTTGCCGTGGGGAAGGATGCCATAAAATTCATTGCTTTCATCTTTCAATACAGCAATGTACGGCAACTCTTTGATTGAGAAAAATACTTTAAAGAATCCATCTGACTCATGGACATACTTTTGTGTATTTTTGATGAGTGTCATCACATTATCGTCCATGTTTTCCCCGTTCATTCCATGGCGATAAATATGCATCTTGTAGATGTTACCGCGGAAAAAATTCCCCGTCTCGTCTAAAACAGGTACACAACGGTATCCTGTTTCTTCAAGCGTATGAAGCGCTTCCCGCAATGTTGCCTTTTCACTGATGGTGACAACATCTTTCTTCGGGATACATAAGCTATGCACTAACATGCGTTTTCCTCCCAGCAAATAATAATGTGGTCTACACCCTACTCATTTTATTATTCCCCAAATAAAATGAATATCCTGCATACTTTTTCTGAAAAGTTATGAACACTTCTCGTAATCCTTGCATTTGTCGGAATTCAAAAAAGTCGTTATAGTGAAACTATCCAAACAGACAAAGGGGATGGACGATTATGACGATGAAAAAAGCATTGACGATTGCCGGTTCTGACACAAGCGGCGGCGCGGGAATCCAAGCCGACCTCAAAACGATGGAAGAACTCGGTGTATACGGCATGACAGCTTTGACTGTCATCGTGGCACAAGACCCACATAACGCATGGAATCACGAAGTCTTTCCAATCGACACGACCTTGATTGAGAAACAAATCGATACGGTACTCGCTGGAATTGGAGTCGACGCAGTGAAGACAGGTATGCTCCCGACACCTGAAATCATCGAACTCGCAGCACGAAAGATTAAAGAATATGGAATTAAGAATGCCGTCGTCGATCCGGTCATGGCATGTAAAGGTGCGGATGAGATTCTTGACCCGAACGTTGCGGTTGCGATGCGTCAACACCTCGTACCAGTCTCAAAAATCATCACACCGAACTTATTCGAGGCGCGTATGCTCGCTGGCCTCGATAAAACACCCGCAACGATGGATGAAATCAAAGAAGCCGCTCGTTTAATCCACGAACTCGGCGCAGAGATTGTCATCGTCAAAGTCGGTGGCAAACTCGGATTTGATACAGCATTCGACGTCTTGTACGACGGAAACGAATTCCGGCTTCTCGAAAGTGAAAAAATCGAGCCTGCGTTCACACACGGCGGCGGATGTACGTTCTCGTCTGCCATCGCGGCCTCACTCGCAAACGGTCATACGGTCGAAGAAGCGATTGAAATCGGAAAAGAGTTCATCACAGAAGCTGTTCGTCATTCGTTCCGTCTCAACCAATACGTTGGACCGACGAACCATACCGGATACCGTAAAAAAGTAGCATCACAATCGTAAACAGATGACCCGTAACCACGTGTTTCGGGTCATCCTTTCCATTGGAGGGACAGACGTGAAGGCGATTCAACCTGATCACATTCAGCACTATTTAGACAATCACGTCGCCACACCACTTTTCGTCCATGTCGAGACGACGAACGGTGCCTACGCGACACATAATGACCCGGACTTTCATAACGCCGGGATGTTTATCCGCAATGCCAAAATCGAATACAGCATCGGTCAAATCAAAGGAAATGGTCCCTATCGTGTCGGTTTAAAACTCGATCACGGTTGGCTCTATGTCGAGGGATTGACCGACTATGAAATGCACGAGGAACAGTTGTTACTCGCCGGTCACGATCGGCTCGGTCGTCTCGCATGTGCGCTGCACATCGATATCAAGCCGCTCCCACAAGGTGCATCGGAGGTGGAGAATCAATGAATGGACCGTTACTCGTCATCTTCCCACACCCGGACGATGAGGCGTTCAGCTCGGCCGGAACGATTATCCAACATCGTCAAAAAGGACTACCCGTCACATACGTCTGCTTGACGCTCGGTGAAATGGGACGCAACATGGGTTCTCCGATCTTTACGACACGTGAAGAACTACCGAAAATTCGAAAACGTGAACTCGAAGAAGCCTGTCGCATGATGGGCATCGAGGACCTGCGTATGTGGGGTCTTCGTGACAAGACCGTCGAGTTTGAGGACGAGGCCAAGCTCGCTAGCCGTTTCCGTACATTGATTGACGAAGTGAAGCCGGAAACCGTGATCTCGTTCTATCCAGGATATGCCGTCCACCCGGATCATGAAGCGACAGCCCGTGCCGTCGTACGTGCACTTCAAGAGATGGGCGAGACGCGTCCTGAGTTCTTAGGTGTCGCCTTCGACCGCCGCACGGAAGAGGAACTCGGACAACCGCACGTCATCGTCGATGTAACGGAAGAGAGCGAACAGAAGAAAGATGCCCTGTTTGCTCACCGGTCTCAGACAGAAGGTCTGCTTCGTACGATCGATAACGCAGAAAACACCCACGTCATGGAGTTACTCCAACGTGAGCGCTTCTATCATTATCCGTTCTCATGATTCATAGGCTAGACGGGTCATATAAAGCAATGCCCCGACGGTCCCAAGACCGATTAACGTTCCGAATACTACAACGATTTGTCCCATGTTTTCACCTCTTCTAGACTTTACGAACAATTCCATTCATTGGTTTCCAACACGTGCCATTCGCACGTGTTTTTTTAGAAGTAAAGTACGTAAATCACAACAGCCAATACGATTCGATAGACCGCAAACGGCATCAATTTCACTTTGTTGATCAATTTCAAAAAGAATTTAATCGAAAGAAGTGCGAACAGAAACGCGCTGATGAACCCGACGATAAACACGGGTAGCGTATCGAGCGTGAAATACGTCCACTTGCTATACAGTGACAACGCGCTCGCCCCAAACATGATTGGTACCGCCATGATGAACGTAAAATCTGCCGCTGCCCGGTGACTCATTCCGAGGAGAACCCCTCCAGAAATCGTCGAACCGGACCGAGAGAACCCAGGCCATAGCGAGAAACATTGAATCAACCCGACACCAAGTGCTTGCTTGTACGTGATGTCATCAAGCGTAGCGGTCGTCTGACGCTTCACACCGGATAAATCTGCGGCAATCATAAAGAACGCACCGACAACTAACCCAATCAACACCGTCTTGACCGAGAAGAGATGTGTATCGATATAGTTCTCAAACAGTACACCAAGGACGCCAGCAGGCAGCAATCCGATTAAAATATGTACGAGATTGAATTGACGTGTGGTTCCGCTTTGTCTTAAGATAAGGAGCGACTTTGGATTCAGTAACGCTTTGAACCGATCTCGAAAGACGACCACGACCGCCAAAATTGACCCTAATTGAATGACGATTTTAAACGTGTTCGCTACTTCCTGCCCTAAAAACTGACTCGAATTCAACCAGAGACCATCCACGAGAATCATATGACCGGTCGACGAGACCGGGGCAAATTCCGTCAATCCCTCGACGACACCTAATAAAAATCCTACAAATAATTCATACCATTCCACATTATTTCTGCTACTAAAAATATAGACAAATGTATATTTCTAGAGTTTTCCTGCTTCTACGAACCCGACCTCGCCACTTACTCGCTACTATCG
>CABIYO010000081.1 GCA_902362975.1 Caryophanales bacterium | reverse complement strand
ATCATCTAAGAACTCCAACTCGTTCATGGAAATCAATCCTTTTTGATTTTATTCCCATAATGTCAGCATCATTACCTCACCAACATTGCGTAAGAACCACATTTGTATTGCAAAATACAGACACGCCTTGAAAGGAAAATGGTGGCTGATGGCTGGATTGGCACTCTTGTTCTTCATCATCAACGGGATTCCGCAATGGTTGGCTCCTGAAATGGATCCCAACTCACCGGAAGCCTTCACATCGACAGACGCCACGTTAAGTCTCGTGTCGACCGTTCTTCAAATCTTGATTGCACCACTCAGCATCGGTTGGTCTTGGCTTGCACTCAACGTCTCACGTGAGAAGGGCGCCTCACTTTCAACGCTGTTCAAACCGTTCCAGACACGTTACTTCAAACATGTCATCACCTCATTTGTGATGGGGGTATTCATCGTGTTATGGACGTTGTTACTCATTGTCCCGGGAATCATCAAAGGATTCTCGTATTCGCTGACGCCGTATATCTTACGCGATCAGCCTGAGCTTTCGGCACTCGAGTCAATCACAGAATCACGTCGTCTCATGGATGGGCACAAGATGGAAGCGTTCATGCTCTTCTTGTCTTTCTTTGGTTGGTTCCTCGTCGGGATCTTGACGCTCGGGATCGGATTCTTCTTCATCGGACCTTACTTCTCGACGACGTATGCGACGTTCTACGATTCGATTCGAGACCAGAAAGTTGATTCGAATGAGCCAGTACACGGAACAGAACAAGGATTCTAAAGAAACAAACGCCTCGCTCAAGTGATTGAGCAAGGCGTTTTTGATTAGGCGTTAACTTCAGCTTTTTGTAAGTACGGCTTCAACGACAAGTGATGTTCGGCCACGACTTTACGAATCGTGCGTGTCTTTGAGCGCATGACAAGTGACGTCGTCTCGACGATATCATCTGTCAAGAATTTGACGCCATCAAGCAACTCACCCGTCGTTACACCCGTCGCGGCGAAGATGCAGTCATCACTCTTGACGAGGTCGTCGAGCGTAAGGAGTTGGAGCGGATTTTCAATACCCATCGAGATGACGCGAGCTGATTCCTCTTCATTCATCGGATGGAGTCGGGCCTGCATGTCTCCACCAAGCGCTTTGATAGCCGCTGCTGTGATGACGCCTTCAGGGGCACCGCCTGTACTGATGAAAATATCGATCGGATTTGATTTGACGGCAGCTGCGATTCCGGCCGAGACATCGCCATCCTCAAACAGTTTGACGCGCGCGCCGACGTTCATAACGGCTTGGCGAAGGTGTTCATGACGATCGCGGTCTTGCATGATCACCGTCACTTCTTCAATGCGTTTATTGTTATATTTTGCCGCTTTTTCGATGATCGACTCGAGTGGTTCATCGAGCGAGACTTTTCCTTTTAAGTTCGGCCCAACGACGAGCTTATCCATGTACATGTCTGGTGCGTGGAGGAGGGCACCTTCATCCGCAACAGCGATGACGACCATCGCATCTCCGAGTCCTTTTGCGACAATGGATGTACCTTCGAGCGGGTCAACGGCGATGTCGACTTTCGGGCCGAACGTCGTTCCGAGTTTTTCTCCGATGTAGAGCATCGGTGCCTCATCGAGTTCACCTTCTCCAATGACGACCGTCGCATCCATGTTCACTGTTCCGAGTACTTCGCGCATCGCTGATGTCGCTGCGTCATCGGCTTCATTCTTTTGCCCACGTCCGATCCATTTCGAAGATGCGAGTGCTGCGGCTTCCGTTGCTCGGACGATTTCTAATGCTAATTCACGTTCCATAGTGTTGTACCCTCCACGTTATCTCTATTAAATGTGTTATACTTTTCACGGCTTAAATCTGTTGATTAGTGTATCACATTTTTATAAATGATGTAAATAGAACAGATTCTTTTCTCCTGACCGAAAAAGCATTAGTATTAACAGCGGGGGGGATCATCATGTATTTTGTGAATAGAAAGAAGATTAATCAGACACTGGAACAAATGGAAACGATGTTAGCGCACACTGATCAATTGAGCGGGGATGCGTTCACGGTAGAACTTGCGAAACAACGAATGGCTGTCCTCTTGATGGAAGGGGTCATCGACGTAGGGAACTCGATGATTGACGGGTTCATCATGCGAGACCCAGGTAGCTATGAAGATATTGTCGACATTCTACTCGATGAACGCGTGCTCGATGAGAAGACGGGGAATGCCGCCAAGGCGCTCGTCGGATTGCGTGCTTACTATGTTCGTGAGTTCGTCGATGCAGACGCGTCACGCTTTGATGAATGGGTGAAGACATCAAAACAAGACTTCATAGCGTTCTCGACGCAAGTTCGTCGCTACTTAGATGTCGAACTTGGACCAGTGTCCGCATTCTTGCCAGAAAGCGAGTGATTGGATGGAACCGATAAAAGGATATTTGTTTGATTTGGATGGTACGATGTATGCAGGAACAGAGCCCATTCAAGCTGCTGTCGATTTTGTAAACGAGTTAGAAGCGACGGGCGTGCCATACTTATTCGTCACGAATAACGCCTCGATGACACAACAGCAAATTGCAGATAAGTTGATTTCAATGGGGGCGAATGTGAAGGCAGAAAACGTCTTGACGAGTGCGATGGCGACAGCTTTTTATATTGAGAAAATGTCTCCGGGCGCAACGGTCTATATGATTGGCGAAGACGGACTCCGCCTCGCCCTAGAATCTCGTGGCTTCCGCGTCACAGACGAACCGAAAGCAGACTATGTGGTCATCGGTCTCGACCGTCACATCACGTATGAGAAGTTGGCGCGAGGCGCAATCGCCATTCGTTCAGGAGCCCGATTCATTTCGACGAATGGAGATATCGCCATTCCGACAGAACGTGGGTTCTTACCGGGGAATGGAGCGCTCACATCTGTGTTGACGGTGACGACCGAGAAAGAACCGTTCTTCATTGGGAAGCCGGAACCGGTCATGATCGACATCGCACTCGACATGATTGGATTGACGAAAGAAGATGTCGTGATGGTAGGGGATAACTATCATACGGATATTTTGTTCGGAATCAACGGGGGAATCCGTACACTTCACGTCAACTCAGGTGTACACGGTCCGGCATTTGTTCAGGAACAAGAAAAACTCCCGACTTATATGGTCGAGAGTTTAGATGAATGGAAGCATGAAAAAAAGGGATGACAAATGTCTCCCTTTTTGCTTAGAATACTTGTTCTACTTCGACGATGCCTGGTACTTCTTCGATGAGCGCACGCTCAATACCGGCTTTTAGCGTGATTGTTGAAGACGGGCAGCTGCCGCAAGCACCCATCAAACGGAGCTTGACGATGCCTTCTTCGACATCAACGAGTTCGACGTCTCCGCCGTCACGAAGCAAGAACGGACGCAATTTATCGAGCACTTCTTGGACTTGATCAAACATTTCCATGGTATCTACCCCTTTCTTGTTCTACTTTATTCTAACAAGTTTGAGAGTGTTTCTCAATCATTTACGCTGAGCGTTTCGTCATCGGGAGTGGGGAAGATTTTTGTATAATGGTTTCGAGGGGGAATGAAAATGAAAATCACGGTTTATGGGGCAGAGGTTCAATGTGCCAGTTGTGTCGGTGCACCGAGTTCGACCGAGACGTATGAGTGGTTGCAAAGTGCGCTCGGACGCAAGTATCCGGAGCAGTCCTTTTCTTTCGAGTACATCGATTTCGAACAGAGTGAGGACGAGTTTGCCCTGGCGCTTAAAGACGATGAATGGTTTTATCCGCTCGTCTTGCTCGACGGAGAAGTGATTGACGAAGGGGTCGTTCAGTTACGAAAAGTGTATGCGGCAATTGAGGCGAAACAAGGGTCCGTCAATCATATAAAATAGTGAGTAAGTGGACGAACCATGCGGTTGCAAGGTTCGTTTTTTTGTTTGATGAATTATAAAATTAAGTGCAACACCCAAAAGTGAACGCACAAAAAGCCCACAGCGACGTCCTCGTGTAGAATGAAGTTACGACACAAACATTCAGACGGAGGAATCGCTA
>CABIYO010000080.1 GCA_902362975.1 Caryophanales bacterium | reverse complement strand
AAAGAAGGGGTCCGACCACCGAAAATCGGTGACCGGACCCCTCTTTTTATCAAAAATCTTTAAAACCGGCTAGTTATGTCCCAGCCTCTTTGAAAAGTTGAATAGATTTAATTTTCTCTATTGTTCAAGAAAAATGTAATGTACAATTGAATTAACAAATATTTCTATATTTTTAATAGAGCTTAATTGCTGAAATTTTTATACATACAGATAGAGAGGGGAATCACAATGATATTACATACAGAAGAAGTCGGGACTGGTGAACCGATTGTGTTCTTACATACGGGCTTGCAAACAGGGTTAACTGATTTTGAATACCAAAGAGAATTCTTCAAAGATTCTTTTCAGGTGGTTCTACCTGATTTAAGAGGACATGGGAAATCCGTTAACAATGATTTGTCCGACTTTTTCGAGGACGCTGCGAAAGATTTGTATAATACATTGGAGAAAAAAGAAATAGAATCCGTTCATATTGTCGGTGCTTCATTAGGAGCGTTGGTAGGGTTGTTCTTCGCCAAAAGGTTCCCTGAGAAAGTAAAAAGTTTGACGCTATCGGGTATCACTCCAGGAAAACCAGGAAATTGGCTGCAGATGCATCAAGAGGATGTCGAGATGCAAACACAGTTACTCCAAAATGAAGAAGCAGTAAAATACTTTGATCAGTTGCATGCAGCTGATTGGAAACAGTTTCTGTATATGGGACGTGATGAAAATTGGTATCCATTCGACGAAACGAAAGATTTAGCTGGTATCCATTCGCCAATTTTGCTTATCGCAGGTGAAGGAAACCCTAACGAGATAAAAGGTGCTATATCTTATCGTTCAATGCAGAACAACGTCCATGTTTCAATTATTCCGTTTGCTTCTCACTTAGTTCATTCTGAACAACCGGAACTATACAGTAAAATATTGAACTTATTCCTTAAGAGTATAGAGAAGAGTTCATAACAAGTTTACATAACATAAGGCTATCGCAAATTTTATAATGATGATTATAAAAAAATCTATTAGAGAAATGAAGTAATAGATTGGGGGGATTAAATGTATAGAATTGCGATAATATCGGATATTCACGGCAACATCTATGCACTAGACGCTGTTTTAAAGGATATAAAAGAAAAAGGAATAGAATTTATTTACTGTCTTGGCGATATGATTGGGATTGGCCCTTTTTCGAATGAAGTTTTGGAAGCGTTGTTTGAAATTGATACTGTTCAAATGATTACAGGAAACCATGAGGAATCAGTTTTAGCTGTCATCAATAACCAACCTTACCCTGAAAGCAGAATTAACGTTATGCCGCACCATGAGTGGATTGCGAATAGACTAAAGAAAGAGTTTGTAGAGGGGTTATCACAATTGCCTCGTCAAATTAACAAAACGTTTGATGGACATGCACTTCAATTCATTCATTATCCAATGAATCCATCTTCATATAACGACCCTATTAGCAAAGATCCATTTGATCAAATCGGAATGCCTTCAGTAGAAAACTTTTCTAATCTTAAGGGTTTGGAGAACACGGATTTGGTTTGCTTTGGACACGATCATAGCCATCATTTATTTACCTGTAATAACACAACCTTCTATAATACGGGTTCTCTAGGGTATTCCAGTAAAGCATTTGCTCGCTATGGAATCATTGAGAATGATAAAAATGGTTATCACATTTTTCAACAAAATATCCCTTATGATTTAGAGAAACATGTTAAGGGCTTAACTATTAGCTCAATCCCCAGAAAAGAAATCATTCTTCGAACCTATTCATGACCATAAGCTGTCAATGTGAATTGATAGCTTATGTAAATCCAGACATTAAAGACGTTATCAAATGGAACTAGATTTATGAGGGCGAAATTAAAGAGGAAAGAGAGGAACTATTCATGGAGTATGTAAAAGAGCTGAGGGCTATAGTTGGCCATAGACCTTTAATTTTGCCGGGTTCGGTTGTCTTAATCGTTAATCAAAAGAATGAATTGCTCCTGCAGCACCGAAATGACGGTGGTTGGGGCTTGCCTGGAGGTTTAATGGAATTAGGAGAAAGCTTGGAAGACACGGCAAGAAGAGAAGTAAAAGAAGAGACTGGGCTAGACATCGGAGAATTGAGACAGTTAGGCGTGTTTTCCGGACCTGACTATTTTTTCAAAGTTGCTAACGGAGATGAATTATATTCTGTAACCGCTGTTTTTTTATCGAATGATGTAAAAGGAGAAATTCAAATAGATCAATCCGAATCTGTTGAAATGCAATTTTTTAAGTTGGATTTACTGCCTGCTGGATTAACGGATGAGTATCGTAGTTACATAACGCCATTTATTGATCAATTAATTAAGTGAACAGTTGATTGGGTTTACATATCACCGGGTTATTGGAAGCACTTAATTTAAAGCGTGAAAAACAAAGTAGGTATCTTCTATCCTTCGCAAAGATAGAGATACCTATATTTTTTAATACTTGGGCTTTATCCATAGTTTCGAGTAATCGGCATAACCGTAATTTCTTGTTCTTATTCCCATCAGTTCGGGCGGATAAGCAATTTTGCGTTGGTTAAAATATAAAGGAACCAGCCAGGAATTCGAAATAACTTCTCTTTCAATCTCTAAATGCAGTGGAAGCCAACTTTCTACAGGTGTCTCAGCGTATGATGATAAAACTTTTGTAACCCTTTCATTTTTCTCCATAAGGTCCGAAATCTGTGAATACCCTGCTTTAAAATATTGATAAAAAGAAAGATTTTGGTCAAGGGAGAAGTGTTCTCGACTGATGAATAAATCGGCCTCCAACTCTCTAGTCTTTATACTTACATACTCTTCATGCTCCATCATCATTAAATCTACTGACAATCCGCCAGTTTCTAGTATTTCTTTTAGCCGTTCCGCCAAGCCTAACGTGAAGCGACTTGTTGCCAGAATCAATGGTTGATTAAGGGGAGAGAGTGTTGCTTTTTTTACCTGATAGGAAATACTTTCATTCAGTAAAAACCCTCGGTTATTTGATATGCTCCCCAATAGGTAGACAGATGAAATAACAAATCTGTTTATCTGATTGGGGAGTGTTTTTTTATGGCGAGAAGTCGGCATACGATCGAACAAAAATTAATGGACATAAAGTGATAATTCGAATTCATATAAATAAACAAGGAGAAGTTCAGAGCATAAACTTGTTCAAAGGAACTTCAAACCACATTAAAGGGTTTTTGATTAGGATGTAATAAATACTAAGGAGGAGAAAAAGTGAATATTGATCAAGAAATTAATGAGATACAGGAAATGGCACAATCATCTAAGAAGCTCAAATTTGCGATTCAGTCTGCAAGAGAATTAGTTCGAAATCACCCTGATAATCTAGATGCTTGGACTACTTTGATTAGTGCAGAGATGGCTACACCGGAAGAAGATTATGAAAATGCCTCAAAACATTTATTCGAAGCGTATAACAAATTTCCAGATAACTCGATTCTTTTTGCTCTTGGGATTTATCTGTCTGCTTCATTCTTTTGTCCTTTAGAAGAAAAAAATGTTGCAGAAATTGAATCTAAGATTAATGAAATGGATAATAAATCTAAAGGAATAGTGTATTTCACTTTGGCTGAATTTTATTTATTAAATAAAAATCCTGAGCAATACGAATCGTATCTCTTAAAAGCAATAAACGTTTACTCAGAATTCCCTAGATATTATCTAGATCTCGGGTTGTTCTATATTTCGAATAATAATGAAGAAGGAAAATTATATATTAAAAAAGGGTTGGATAAAGTAAGAGGATGTTTCAGTGAATCAGCAAGAATCAATGTAACATTCACCTTATATAGTTTCATTGATGAAATAATTGGTGGCTTATATCTTTTTGATGAAGACTATAAGGAACTTAAGGAACTTAGTAGCTAAAATGAAATGAGTAGTTGTAATATCAAATCATCTAAGTTGTTTTAGAAATGAACGATGTGTATTTTGCAATACAAATGTGGTTCTTACGCAATGTTGGTGAGGTAATGATGCTGACATTATGGGAATAAAATCAAAAAGGATTGATTTCCATGAACGAG
>CABIYO010000079.1 GCA_902362975.1 Caryophanales bacterium | reverse complement strand
GGGGAGAAGAGTTTTGGACCGGGCGATTCATCTCCCACCTACGCTGGGCTACGCCCCGAGACGCTTAGAGGAGGGAGAATTCTCGCCTGATTTAGTTAAAATGTCGACTTGCTTCCGAATCCGCTTCAACTCTTTCGATGCTTCATCGACGACCTGTCCGGCTCGAATCGATTGTGTGATGTCTTCTTCTAACGTCCGCCATTCGCCCATTCCTGCAGCATAAGCCGAAAGAAGTGGTGCAAAGAATTCATGCTCGAGCATGAATCGCTTCAACTTGCGTGCTCCCCGTAAAAACTCAGCGACCGCTTCATGTTCTGTTGCCTCGAGTTGGATGCCTCGTTGCAACTTCCCGATAATGGTCTCCATGTCAGACACGCCGATGAACGGCACGTGTGACGTCGCATCTAGAATCGCGCGGGCTTCAGATGTTTCCTGCAGACGCTTTTTCACCATCGCCATGTGGCTCGTCGGGCGCTGTTGTCTGAGTAATCGTCTTCCGAATCCGCTGATACAGAAGCGCTCTACTTTCGTCATCAATTCGTTGTATTGTAATTTTTCAAATGTTTGTTCGTTCATGTGTCTCTCTCCTCAAATCGTAGAATCGAGATACCGCACAAACAAAAAAGCGTCGGTCGATGACGACCAACGCAAAAAGACAGACGGGTGTCTGGCAGTTTTTGATGGGCGGTATCTGTAACGGAACATGACGGCATGACAAAAAGACGTGTCATCCGACATTTTTCAGTTCGTTAGGCAGATACAACCTCACTCATCAACATGCAACACCTTTCTTACTTAGATTCGTCCCTACTATACAACAGATTCATCCCCTTGTAAAATTTTAGAGAGCGCTTTCAAAAAAGACTTGTGTCTCAAACCAACACATGTTATGTTGAACGTGAAGAAACGAATAGCGATCACATGTGACTGATTCGATCAGGCATGGGGTAAGACGTACGGTGCATGCCACCCGTCTATACTCCATGCTTGTTTTTTTTCGACGTTTTGTTTCAAGAAAGGATGTAATTGATATGCTATGGAATAAGTTAATGAATCGAAACAAACCGACACTGCACTCACCAATGGAAGGAGACGTCATTCCACTCGAACAAGTAGCGGACCCGGTCTTCAGTGAAAAAATGATGGGCGATGGCATTGCCATCACACCAACAGACGGCGCTGTCGTCTCACCGGCTGATGGGGAGATTGTACAAATCGCTCCGACAAAGCACGCCATCGGCATTCGAACCGAGGATGGGGCTGAGATTTTGATACACGTCGGACTCGATACCGTTGAACTCGAAGGTCGACCATTTGATCTTCAAGTAGAGGTGGGCGACCACGTTAAGACGGGACAGCTGTTACTCACAGCAGACTTGGCGCAAATTCATCAAGCTGGTAAGGACACGGTCACGCCAATGGTCGTAACGAATGGTGGCGCACTTGCCCATCATTACGCCTTCACGTTCACGAAAGAAGCTGTTCCGGGCAAGACGATTGTCGCCCGAGTGGAAGCGTGACTCCGGAATAAGGAGGACACATGATTAAAATCAAAAAAATTCTAAACAACAATGCGGTCATCGTCTCAGACGAGGGTGAAGAAAAGATTGCGATCGGCCCTGGCGTCGCGTTTAAAAAAGCGAAGAACGACATCGTCAATCCACATAAAATCGAAAAGTTGTTCATCATGCCAGAGAATGACAAGTTCCAACAGTTGTTGAGCCGAATCCCCGTCGAACACTTCACCGTTTCCGAGGATATTATCTCGTATGCGGAAAAATATCTCGAGACATCGTTCAACGAACATATCCACATCGTCTTGACCGACCACATCTCGTTCGCCATCGAGCGGGAAATGGATGGCATCTCATTACGCAACAAACTGTTGAACGAGATAAAAATCCTCTATCGGAATGAATATGAGATTGGACTATGGGCGATTGAACATATCGCTGAAAAGCTCAACGTGCAGATGCCGAAAGACGAAGCTGCGTTCATCGCGCTTCATATCCATACGATGAAAGTGAAAGGAGGTGATTTACGCAAGACGGTCAAACAGACAACGATTGTCCGCGACATGATTCAATCGATTTCACGACGACTCGATGTATCCATTGAAGAAGATGACTTATCCTACCAACGATTATTAACTCATTTACGGTTCGTCATGGATCGGGTCAACCATTACGATCATCACACGATTGATGAAGACATGCTCCGCATGATTCAGACGAAATTCACGTCTGCCTATGCCTGTGCATCGGATGTCGCGAAAGAAATGGAAGAGACCTATGGCGTCGTCTTGCCCGAGTCAGAACTTGGTTATATTACGCTTCACATTCAACGTCTACAAGATCAACACCATCAAAAAGGAGGAAATCACCAATGATGAACTTTTTCCAACGTCTCGGACGTTCCCTCATGTTACCGGTCGCCGTACTACCGGCTGCTGCCATTCTCATGGGGATTGGTTATTGGATTGACCCAGTCGGCTGGGGATCTGAAAACATTGCCGCTGCATTCTTAATTAAGGCAGGGGCCGCGATTATCGATAACATTCCAATTCTTTTCGCAGTCGGAGTCGCGCTCGGAATGGCTAAGAACCGTGACGGTTCAGCAGCACTCAGTGGGCTCGTTGCCTTCTTGACGGTCACAACGCTTCTCTCTGCAGGAACGGTTGCGTTGTTCCAAGGCATCGACGTAGAAGCCGTTAACCCGGCATTCGGGAAGATTGGGAATGCTTTCATCGGGATTCTATCCGGTCTCGTCGCCGCTTCCATGTATAACCGCTTCAGTCAAGTCAAATTGCCAGATGCTCTCGCCTTCTTTAGTGGGAAGCGTCTCGTACCAATCATGACAGCCTTCTCGATGATTCTCGTATCGGTCGCTCTTTACTTCATCTGGCCGGTCGTCTATACAGGTCTCGTCGGATTCGGTGAATCGATTTCAAAACTTGGCGCATTCGGTGCCGGACTTTACGGATTCTTCAACCGTCTCTTGATTCCAACCGGTCTTCACCACGCCCTCAACTCTGTATTCTGGTTCGACGTCGCAGGAATCAACGACATCGGAAACTTCTGGTCAGGTCAAGGTGAAAAAGGTGTGACGGGGATGTACCAAGCAGGTTACTTCCCAATCATGATGTTCGGTCTTCCGGCCGCAGCACTTGCGATGTACCATACAGCGAAAACGAAACGGAAGAAACAAGCCGCTTCACTTCTTCTCGCAGCGGCATTCGCTTCATTCTTCACAGGTGTAACAGAACCACTCGAGTTCTCATTCATGTTTCTCGCTCCTGTTCTTTACCTTGTACACGCAGTCCTTACAGGAATTTCGCTCTTCGTTGCGGCAACGTTCCAATGGACAGCCGGCTTCGGGTTCAGCGCAGGCTTGGTCGACTTTATCTTGAGCTCACGCTTGCCGCTTGCGAACCAACCGTATATGCTCATCGTTCAAGGTCTCGTGTTCGCAGTCATTTACTACGTCATCTTCCGCTTCATGATTGTGAAGCTCAACTTGGCAACGCCAGGTCGTGAACCAGATGAAATCGTCGATGCGGTTGCACGTGAGACAGCAGACGGTGAAACGAAAGTGGCTCCGGTCGCATCAACTTCAGGTAGCGAATACTCAGCCATGGCACATATGATTTATGTCGGTCTTGGCGGTGACAGCAACGTCACAGGAATCGAGTCTTGCATCACACGCCTACGCGTTGATGTCAAAGACATGGATACAGTCAACCAGGATCAAATCAAGAAAGCCGGTATTCCAGGAATCAAAGTCATCAGTCCAAACCATATTCAAGTCATCGTCGGCACAAACGTTCAGTTCGTCCTCGATGAGATTGAAAAAATCCGTAGCCACCGCGCCAGATAAACATCGAAGAGGCTGGGACATAACTAGCCGATTTTAAAGATTTTTGATAAAAAGAGGGGTCCGGTCACCGATTTTCGGTGGTCGGACCCCTTCTTTGCACTTCCGCTGATGCCATTGGCGATGACCTTTCGTAGGTTCACCGCCATGAGGGCAAAACCAATTGGTTCATGGTATACTCTTTATACGTAGGGGCACCTCCAAAGTTATGGTTTAGTCACTTTAACTTTATCAGAGGTCGCCTCTATCTGTTTAGTCCGAAATGCGTGCACGAACCCATAAAAATGACAAGAGGCCCTCGTGAGCGAACAAGTCGCTCACGAGGGCCTCTTTCTTATAAATCT
>CABIYO010000078.1 GCA_902362975.1 Caryophanales bacterium | reverse complement strand
CCGGGAAAACGTTCGGTTCTTCGTCTGAAGACATCTGGATCTGAAAAAGGTCTGGAAGTGGAAGAAGTAATTTGATAAACTGTTGGGACAAAGTGAAAACTCCAATCGTGGTTTGTCTAAGCAACAATTACGATACCGGGGTTTTCGCTTTTTTTCTATGTTCAATTCAAAATCTGATGGATTTTATGCGTCAACCACACCTTATGGTGATGAGCCATGATTCATCTAATTTCTCCTTCTTTTTCCAAAATACATGTTTAATTGTACCGTTCTTTCTCGAAGGAACAATGAAAAATATAGAAACTGACGGATTCGTCAGTTTCTAGCGGATGGTGGCTCCGTTCCTTCGTTCGTCGGTTCTGGCGTACATCCCATAAGAAACAATAGTGTCACAATCCCCATTTGACGTTTCATGTCGGTTCGCCTCCCTTTCCTTCATCATACCCTTGTTTTACGAGCGCTGTGTTCCGGTGGGCGGGCCGGCAAACGGGTTGCGATGACGAATGCAATCACGGCCGCAATCATCGCCCCGATGAAGATACTGTTTAGTCCGATCGCAATAATCTGTTCACCTTGCAGACGGACAGACGCGCTTAACGTCTCCGTCACACTTTGATTGAAGAAGTCTTCCAAAGACACTTGGGATAAGGAGCTGCTTTCTTTAAAATCATTGAGTACGACAAAGTTAAAGACGGCTCCAAAGACTGCTACACCGAGCGTTTGACCGACCGTACTTAAGAAGGAGTTGGTCGCAGTCGCCGTTCCTCGTTGCTGATAGGAAACGACGGTTTGCAAGACGACGATAAACATCGGCTGCGACAATCCGAACCCTACCCCAATCAAAGCCACCGCACCATACATCCACAAATCCGAGCTTGATTGAGATAAGCGTGTCAACGTGAACGTTCCGATGACGAGTAGCCCCATACCAACCAACGCGCGACGTCTCGGGGAGGCCACACCGAGTGTCCGTCCCCCGATAATCGATGTGAATGTCCATGCAACAGACAACGGCATCAACATGAATCCAGCCTCGGTCGCTGTTTTTCCTAATACGGCTTGCGCCCAAATCGGGATGTAAGCTGACATCGAAACGAGCACCCAAGCCGCAAAGAAGACTGAGCCGTTGATGGCCGCAATCGTCGGTTGCTTGAGCAAATCAAACGGCAATAACGGAGAGGATGCTCTTCTTTCCGATAGGAAGAATCCTCCTAATAAAATGATACTAAGCACGCCACTTCCGACGATGGTCGTCGTCCATTCATTCGTTTCACTGAACGTGATCAAGGCGTATAAAAACGCGGTCGTTCCTCCAGCGAACAAAAGAGCACCTTTCAAATCAATCCGTTCGCTCGTTTCAGCGACGGTTTCTTTATAAAAGACGATAATCATGATGAACGAGAGTAACGCAAATGGCACGTTTAGTAAGAAGACGTAACGCCAAGACAACGTTTCGACCAAAAATCCACCGATAACGGGACCGAGCACACCTGATACACCCCAGACCGCACTTAGAATGCCTTGAATTTTCCCACGCTCTTCGTATTTATATAAATCTCCAATAATCGTCATCGAAATCGGAAGCACGGCTCCGGCCCCGAGACCTTGCAGCGCCCGAAAGACAATGAGTTGTTCCATCGATGTCGCTAACCCACATAACAATGAAGACACGGTGAACAACCCGATTCCAAACAATAGAACGCGCTTTCGCCCGAATAAGTCTGCCACTTTTCCATAAATCGGTGTCGAAACCGCCGTAAAGAGTAAGAAGGCAGCAAATACCCAGCTGACGAGCGTCGCCCCGTTCAACTCACTGGCGATGACCGGTGTCGCAACCGATACGACTGTCCCTTCAATCGCCGCTAAAAAGGTTGCCAGTAAGAGGGCAACCGTCACATTTTTTCTCATTCGTTCCATCTCCCCAAAAAATAGTGGCGTCGGAAGGTTCCGAGCACCACTTCAACTGTCTATTATTTTGTGCGAGTCGCGTCCATTTGACAAGTGTCATCTGTCAAATCGAAGAAGAATTCTCGACATAAAAAACACAGACGGTGAAGGGGTCGTTTCACCGTCTGTGCCATGCTTATTTCACTTTGTCTTGCCATACTTTCGTGAAGTCTTGGAGCATTTCTTCACCTGTTTTTTGTCCACCGACATATGCCTGCATGAGGGCACCATATTCATTCACTGCACCATCCGGATACTTGAACCAGTTCCAAGAGAGGGTCTTCCCTTCATTCGAATACGCCAAGATATCGTCTACGAGTGGTCCAAGGTCGTTAGCTTCAATCGACTTGAAGGCAGGGATGAACTTGAACTTGTTGACCATGTAGTCTTTCCCTGTATCCGACGTCACCATCCACTCTAAGAAGTCTTTCGCTTCTTCTAACCTTATCTATCTTTACAAACTCGACTTTAAATGAAAACGCTTCCACAATGTAGGTGTCAAAATTGACGGATAGGGTGGAAAATGTTGCACAGAAAAACAGGACTCTTTTTTTCGAGTCCTGTTCCGTGTTTCTTCTTATTATATTACAACAAGCTGATGCCGGCCTCTTTGCATGATTGAATGACTTCTTGCGGCCAGACCGATGTTTGCACTTCCCCGATATGACGCGCGCGCAACAGATACATCGCGACACGGGACTGTCCGATCCCGCCCCCGATTGTAAGAGGGAGCGTTCCTTCGAGCACGCCTTGATGGAATGGATACGCACGCTTCTCTTCCGCGCCTGCTTTCTTCAGTTGCACATCAAGTGCCACTTCGTCGACACGAATGCCCATCGATGACAGTTCAAATGCTGACTCGAGCTCTGGGTGCCACACGAGAATGTCTCCGTTGAGCGACCAATCATCATAGTCTGCCGCTCGTCCATCATGTTTCATACCTGAAGCGAGAAGATCGCCGATTTGTGAGATGAAGACCGCGCCGTACTCTTTACAGATGGCCGTTTCACGTTCTTTCGGTGTCATGGTCGGATA
The DNA here is from genome assembly GCA_902362975.1 of Caryophanales bacterium. Classification (GTDB taxonomy): domain Bacteria; phylum Bacillota; class Bacilli; order Exiguobacteriales; family Exiguobacteriaceae; genus Exiguobacterium. Next base: position 1,237 of record CABIYO010000078.1, on the reverse strand, counting down.
CGTATCCTCCAACTCCTGACTCGTGATGAAATGAATCATTTCAGGAAGAATCGCTTCAACACCGTATATTTTCTCTACTTCCGCTTCTGTTTCACGGAGCGCAGCGTAAATCGACTCCACCGTCGACTTCAAATATTCCATCGTCCGTTCTTCTCGAGCAATTACTCGTTCCCAGTCCCACTGGTCGACGAATAAAGAATGTGTCGCATCGAGTTCTTCGTCGCGTCGAATGGCACGCATCTGAGTGTACAATCCTTCACCGACACCGAATCCGTAGCGACCGAGCGCTTCACGTTTCCATTTCGCGAGTGACTGAACGATTTCAAGTTCATGTCCTGGATACATCGTATCAAACTGAATGATACGCTCCACCCCGTTCAAGTGATCGTTGACCCCACTCGCCGATTCGACGAATAGTGGTGCTTGTACTTGAATCAGTCCGAGTTCACGTGAGACTTTCTCCTCAAAGAGTGCCTTTACTGCTGCAATCGTCTGCTGTCTTTCCTTCATCGTGCTTGTTGCTGTTGTCATTTTCCGTTTCCTCCAATTGTGGAATATTTGAAAATGAAGCCATGAAAAAAAGCCCTCCATTCCCATCGAACATGGGACGGAAGACTTCGGTTCCGCGGTGCCACCCAAATTAGTAGACGAATCTACTCACTTTTTCGAGACAATCATCTCGTAACTCCGATAACGGGGAGCGGTCCGGCTACGTCTACTGGCAAAGCGTTCGGGTAGCGACTCCAGGAAGTTTTTCGACGAAGGGTTAAGACCGGGCTCACACCACCCCCGGATCGCTTGGCTCACTACCTTCGTGTACTCGTCCTTTCGACGTCGTTCACAATTGAATTGAGTTCATTATTATAAATATTCAGATTAATGTCAACGATTTTTTTTCGAAAAAATAATCCTCCGTGTAGCGAACGGAGGATTCCCTTGGGAGGGTTATTTAACTAAATCAGGCGAGAATTCTCCCTCCTCTAAGCGTCTCGGGGCGTAGCCCAGCGTAGGTGGGAGATGAATCGCCCGGTCCAACAGTTTTCTCTCCCTATGACATAATTACGAACAAAAGTTCGTGATTCCGTCAGATTCTCCCTCCCTTTCCGCGGGTATCGGATGAGGAGGACACATCATGATCTTCTGAAGGGAGGATGGACGGACATGCTGAAAGGCTATAAATATAGGCTCCACCCGACGCCGGCACAGGCCGAGTTCCTCATCAAGACGATCGGCTGCG
>CABIYO010000077.1 GCA_902362975.1 Caryophanales bacterium | reverse complement strand
CCAAGATCAACGGGCGGCCGAGAAAATGCCTGAATTGGAAAACCGCACACGAGGCCTTCACCGAGGAAGTGTTGCGCTTAATTTAACAAACCGTCAAATAAAAAGATTCGGGTGTGACCCCGAATCTCTTGATCGATTCAGCGTTGGATCAGTCGAATCAATTGTTCAGCCGGTTTGAAGTTCGGATACCGGACCGGTAAATCAAATTTCGTCGTATTCTTTAAAATAGACTTGGCATGACTGAACGTCTCAAAACTCGTTCGCCCATGATAAGCCCCCATTCCGCTCTCGCCCACTCCACCGAACGGTAGATTCGGATTCGTCAAATGCATGATGACATCATTCACGCACCCGCCACCAAAGGAAAGGTGCTTCATGACGGTTCTCGCCACTTCCTTCGACTCGGTAAAGAGATAGAGAGCCAATGGGTGTGGTCGGTCGGAGATGAACTCGATTACTTCGTCCAATTGACGATACGGAATGACTGGTAAAATCGGACCGAAAATCTCATCTTTCATCACATCAGCATCTTCATGAAGATTCGTCATGACGGTCGGCGCAATTTTAAGCTCATCTCGGTTCGTCTCTCCACCGAACACAAGGTCCCCTTCTGTCAAATAGTGAGACAAACGGTCGAAGTGCGATTCATTGACGATACGCGTGTATCGTTTCGTGCCGACACCATTCCCGAACATCGCAAACGCCTCTTGTTTAATCGCTTCTAAAAATGCGTTTTGTTGCGATTCGTGGACGAGTACATAGTCTGGTGCGACACATGTTTGACCGGCGTTCATCCATTTCCCCCAGGCGACACGTTTTGCCGCAATGGAGACGTTCGCATCCCCGTGAACGATGACTGGTGATTTGCCACCTAGTTCAAGCGTGACTGGTGTCAGATGCTTCGCCGCCGCCTGATTGACGATTCGACCGACTTGCGTCGATCCCGTGAAGAAGATATAGTCCCATTTTTGTGCCAACAGCTCTTGCGCTGTGTCTTTATCCCCTTCGACACTTGCCACATATCGATCGGTGAAGGCACGCTCGAGCACCTGTGTCAGGACACGTGCCACATTCGGCGTCAATTCTGAAGGTTTGACAACGGCGGTATTCCCTGCCGCAATTGCGCCGATAAGCGGAGCAACAGCCAATTGGAATGGATAATTCCATGGAGCGATGATCAACACCGTGCCGTATGGCTCATATTGAATCTCACTCTTCATCCCAAGATGAATCGCCGTCCCACGGACACGCTTCGGACGCATCCACCGCTTCAATTCACGCGTCGTTCGTGAAATCTCATCGTAAATAAATCCAATTTCCGTCGTATACGCATCCAGTTCGGACTTGTTCAAATCTTTGCGAAGCGCCTCAAGCAAATCCGCTTCATAATGCTTAATGGACTCCTTTAAAAACGTCAGCATGCTCAAACGAAATGCCATCGATTTTGTCGCCTGTGTTTTAAAGAAGCGGCGCTGTTTCTGGACTAGCTCGTCAATCGTCAACTGTTCAATCGGTGCCAGCATGAACTTTCCTCCTTATGATTTATCACATTGATTTCATTGTATCATCGCGTGAAAAGCGAATCTAAAAAAACGCTTTCATAAACTCACTACATACAAATCGTTTAAATGTTTAAACGTTCAATCACAGAGTGATCAATTGCTTCCTTCGTGTCAAAACATCCGTACTCTTTTTCGCACACCGATGAGAAAGAGCAGGCTTGCGCCCCCTAAAATCAATCCGGTCAGTGTGAACTGCTGAACGATTGAGAGTGGGAGAAGACTTAAAAATGATGACCCCGCTACCGTTCCGAGAGAGAAAAAAGTATAAAATGCCCCGTAGGCTTTTCCTCGATTTTGTGTAGAGGTCGATTGAATCAACAACGTATTGATGGCCGGGAATAAAACGGCAAACCCGATACCATATAAGGCAAGTACCCCATATAGGCTCGTTTCTACACCGGATTGTCCAATTAACACCTGGCTCGTCCCGATGATGGCCACCCCAAGTGCGGTCAACTTTGTAGGTGAGAATCGATCGAACAATCGGTTCGTTGGTAATAAAAAGAACAGGACAGCGACCACGCCGAACATACTAAGTAGTGTCCCGCTCAACCGCGAATCGTATCCAAGTTCCTGTACGTGGAGCGGTAGTAAAAAGGCGAGTGCCCCTTGAGAAAACATGAGGAAGAAAGCACCCCAATAGGCCCGTATCACTCTCGGATCCGGCTTTTCCTCTGTCCTCTCTTTTTCTCTTATTGTCTCGACCGTTTGACTTCCTCGCATCGTCACAATCGTCACGACGAGAATCACCCAACCGAATAAAGAGACAAATAAAAAGACAGTCGGTGGCGATGTGATGCTAGCGACGATTCCGCTGAACGCTGGGCCGATGATGGCAGCTAACCCGACGAAACTACCGGTAATGGCGACTTTCTTTCCTTGACGGTTCATCGCAGTGACGTTCGCAGACAGCGTAAAAGCAGCTGGGACGATGAGCCCGGCCATAAAACCGTGAACACACCGTACGAACAGTAACATAAATGCTGAGTCGACGAACTGATAAGCCAATAAACTGAAGCTCGTCAGAAACAAGCCGAGAACCAAAACCCGATATGGACCATTTCTGTCAGTCCATATACCAGATAACATATTTCCAAACGTGTTCGTCAACGAATAGATCGCAATGGAAAAGCCAGCGATAAACGAAGATGCCCCAACGGATACCGCAAATGTGCTCATGATCGGAAGTTGGGCGAATAAATCAAAAAAGGCAAAAAATACGATGGCATATAATATAAAACGTGGTGGAGTTTTCATCGGACAATTCCTCTTTCCCGTGATCTTATTCTTAGTCTAGCTGGAGCTCCAACCATTTCATAGGGATGAATAGGTTTAGACACAAAAAGTCCCTACAGCCGAAGGCTATAGGGAAAATCGCTTAGTTTGTTACTTCGACGGCTGTGTCAAGAGCGACACGAATCATTTCATCAAACGTCGACTGTCGCTCTTCTGAAGTCGTCTCTTCCCCCGTCAACAAGTGGTCAGAGATCGTGAGGATCGTCAACGCGTTTACTTTATGTTTCGCTGCAAGCGTGTAAAGACCTGCTGCTTCCATCTCGATTGCGAGGCAACCGAAGTCCGCCCATTTCTTGAAGTGATGGAAATCATCTTGATAGAATTGGTCAGCCGTGAAGATTTGTCCGACTTTGACCGGGATACCCGCCTTCTCTGCGTTCATATACGCACGATGTAGGAGGTCGAACGTCGCTGTCGGCGCATAGTCCATGCCGTTGAAACGGACGCGGTTTTGTCCCATTTCACTTGATGCGCTCATCGCGATGACAACGTCACGCACTTTAACATCTTCTTGAATTCCGCCCGCTGTTCCGACACGGATCAAGTTTTTAGCACCGTACGACATGATGAGTTCGTTCACGTAAATCGACATCGATGGGACTCCCATCCCCGTACCTTGAACCGAGATCCGTTTGCCTTTGTATGTTCCCGTAAAGCCGTACATGCCACGAACTTCGTTATATAACTCGACGTCCTCTAAAAACGTTTCCGCGATATACTTGGCGCGAAGCGGATCCCCCGGAAGTAATACCGTTTCTGCAATTTGTCCTTCTTGAGCTCCAATGTGTACACTCATGTTTGAATTCCTCCTTTAAGCTTGTCGTTGAACTTGTTCCCGAAATTCGTTCGGAGTAACACCGACATGTTTTTTAAAGACCTTTCGGAAATATTTGTCGTCCGAAAAGCCGACTGCTTGGGCGACTTCGTAGATACGCTGTCTACTCGTTTCTAACAGGCGCTTTGCTTCATTCATCCGAATTGTTAACACGTACTCAGATAGATTCAGGCCATATTGTTGTGTGAACTACTCACCACTTATTTGCTTCACAAATTGAAGGGGGAGCTTCTTGGGAAGACCGTGCTCTTACCAGCCACGGTTATGGACCAAGCTCGTCGGGTGGTTCCCACCCTGCAGGAATTCGTTTTAGTTTGCCAACATCAGCAGGTTGATGCTCGCATTGATGTCACGGTCATGGTGCGCGCCACAGGCACACGTCCATTTACGGACATCCATCGTCTTCTTCTGACCTTTCTCGCCGCAAGAAGAACAGATTTGCGTCGATGCGAACCAGGGGTCTGCCTTGATGAGCGTCCGTCCGTAGAAGGTACATTTGTATTCCAACTGTCGGACGAACTCGTACCA
>CABIYO010000076.1 GCA_902362975.1 Caryophanales bacterium | reverse complement strand
AAACTCCTGTCGTCTCTTTGAGAGACATCACCCGACAAACGTAGTCTTTCGAAAAGACTCTGGCTGGACAATAAAGACTAAAGTCACTGGCTTTTACAAGCCCGCGACTTTAGTCGTGGGTTATTGACGATATTTCTCGACAAAGGCATCAAGCAACGCTCGTACCTCATCCGTCGATTTCGTTTCCATCAAGTTATGACGGAGCTCGCTCGCCCCACGGAATCCTTTGACATAAATCTTGAAGAAACGGTGCAAGTTCGAAATCGAACGCGGCACGTCTTCTTGGAATTTATCCTGAAGGTCCAGTTGCAGACGCAATAGATCGAGATGTTCTTCCATCGAGTGCTCACGTGGTTCTTTTTCGAACGCGAACGGGTTCTTGAAGATCCCGCGACCGATCATGACACCATCGACCCCGTATTTTTCAACGAGCTCGAGTCCCATTTGACGGTCGAGGATGTCCCCGTTGATTGTGATGAGCGTATCCGGGGCGATCTCGTCCCGCAACTTCACGATGTCCGGGATCATTTCCCAGTGCGCGTCGACTTTACTCATCTCGGAACGTGTCCGTAAGTGAATCGACAAGTTGGCGATGTCTTGTTTCAAGAGATGCGTCAACCAGTCACGCCACTCATCGAGCTTCGAATAGCCAAGTCGTGTCTTGACGCTGACCGGGAGACCGCCGGCTTTTGCTGCTTGAATGAGCTCAGCTGCAACTTCAGGACGGAGAATGAGTCCGCTCCCTTTTCCACGTTTCGCGACGTTCGGGACCGGGCAACCCATATTGATATCGAGTCCTTTATAGCCCATCTCGGCCATCCCGATACTCATTTGACGGAAATATTCCGGATTGTCTCCCCAGATGTGGGCGACCATCGGCTGCTCGTCCTCGGTGAACGTCAAACGGCCACGGAGGCTACCTTTTCCTTCCGGATGGCAATAGCTGTCCGAGTTCGCGAATTCTGTGAAGAAGACGTCCGGGCGTCCCGCGTGGGCGACGACATGACGGAAGACGACATCGGTCACATCTTCCATCGGGGCAAGTATAAAGAACGGACGCGGAAGGTCGCGCCAAAAGTTTTCTTTCATCGTAAAATCAGTTCCTTTCATCCATACAGTCCAACAAAATCACTCATCTATTCTATTATGTCCGCCGGATTGTATCAACTGTTACACCACACTGTTCGATATAATAAGGAAACAAACGTGATGAAATGAGGAATGAGGATGATTTTATGGATTAACGGCGCATTCGGTTCGGGCAAGACGACCTGTGCCAAGCTACTTGAGAAACAGTTGCCGCATGCGTTTCTCTACGACCCGGAACAAGCCGGATTTTTCATTCGGGACCAATTGCCGGAAAGTCTTCAACAGCCCGATTTTCAGCACCATCCGGAGTGGAGGGAGTTCAACTATCGAATGCTGTCGAAGATTGCCACGTCCTTCGATGAGGTCATCCTCGTTCCCATGACATTGGTGGACGCAACGTATGTAGACGAAATCATCGGTCGACTTCAGCGAGACGGTGTCGACGTACGTCACCTCATCCTTGAAGCGAATCGACAGATGCTCGTGAAGCGACTGAATAAACGCTTCGAATGGTTCAACTCTTGGGGCAAAGCGCAGATCGATCGCTGCCAGTCCGCATTTCAATCTGAAATCCATGCAGAAAAAATTATAACGGATCACCTCTCAAAACAAGATGTTGCGCGAGCGGTCGCCAATTATATCGATCTCACACTTTCCTCAAAATGATTCAGATTCATACATTGCTTCGACCGGTTCTGTCAAAAATGTGGTCGCTTCCCATCGTGAATCCTGTGATTGTCGTGTGACCACATACTTCATCGCCCGGTTTTCTTCCGGCCAGACGTCATCGTGATTCGGCCAATAGCTCACCCATTGATCATATGTCTTTCGACCGAGCAACAAATCAAACTCACTATGCATTTGGGGTCCGCATCCAAATCCTAAGCTCTTGGCTCGAAAACGGCTCCGTCCATCCCCCATGCATGAAATCTCCACTCAAATCTTCTCCCTTCCCACCCGGTGCTTGAACCCGTCCAATGACAGATGTTCAAGTACAATGATTTTCCACATCTCCGACTCCCCTTTCGGCTGTTTGCAAAAAAAGCCCCCGATTGAGTCAATGAACTGAACCCTGAATGATAGACACTTGATAAAAAGTGCTCATTCAGGGTTCAGTTCACTTTTTGTAGATAAACATTGTTAAATCAACAAAAATTAGCAATCCATTTTATATGCTAGTTGGATTGCTAAAAGGTTTGTTATTTTATGTTTTGTACTATTAAACTTAACACGTTAGATGATGGCACGCTACTCTGCTTATATTTATTCAGTATGAAGTAACAATTGATCTAAATCCATTATTTTAATTTTCTTTTTCGGTAACTGTTTAATCAATCCAAGTTCTTCTAGAGTAGTAAATTTACGGCTGATTGTTTCTGGTGTGGTACCAAGATACGAGGCTAAATCCTTTTTGGACATTGGTAAGATAATCGTTGGACTATCGCCACTTCCCTTTTCAACATTCTCAGCTAAAAAGGATATAATGCGGGTTTCTACATTTTCAATCGCTACTTGTGTGGTTTGTTTTTCAGAATCCTTTAAACGCATCGTTACTTCTGACAGTATTTTTAATGAGATCTGCGGATATTCCACCAAATACTTCTGTAAATCATCTCGTTTAATTAAACAAATGGATGTATTTTGTAGTGCTTCCGCATAATTCTCATGAATACTTCCAGGTTGGAAAATGGCGACTTCACCTGTAAAATCACCAGGATTTAAAATGCGAACAAGTTGTTCTTTTCCAGAATCCGATAAGCGGTAAATCCGAGCCTTACCTGAATTGATAATATATAAGGTATCATCTTCCTCATCTGCACGGAATAACATTTCCCCTTTTTTAAGATGAAGTATCTTGGCAGATTCCGCAATCAAATCCATTTGTGAGTCTTCCAAATGGTTGAAAATGGGAACAATACGAATACATTCTGCATGTCCATGTTGGTGATGACAACATTGGTTTTGTTCCAAAATAACCTCTCCCTTTTATAAAAAGCCTAAGAGGGCATCCTAGGCTTCCTTTCTATTCACTCGATTAAGCAGGTTTTACCTTTGATTTGACAACAGGATATCCTAAGTCTTCAATGGCTTTTTCGATATCGTTAATGGTGATCGTTTCTGAATCAAAATCTACTTTTACTTTACTAGCATTAAATAATACTTTTAAGCTATCTTGATTAACCCCGTTTAATCCTTTCACCGCATTTTCAATCTTTTGCATACAAGATGGACAAGATAAGGTTTCTAATTGAATCGTTGCTTTTTGCATAAATCATTTCCCCCTTCATTTTTTAACGACCGTAAACCAATCTATTCTTTTGTTTTTGAGTTCCTTTAAGCCTGATATGCTTTATCTACTTCTGATAACATCTCGAATGTGCCTGCATACGTTTCACATACATCTCCAGGAATGGTGTAGTTGTCTGTGATTTTTCGTAATTGAGCAAATTCAGCATCTAAGTCAGGTTTGTTCGTACCTGCGTCTTTTACTTTTCCACTAATTGTTTCAAACAATTCACGTACTTCAAAGGCTTCTGGGTGATTCTTACCATGGGCCCGTGTAATTGCAGTGGTGTATAAATCAAGTTTTTCAAAATGGTTTGTTATTACTTCGTTAAAGGTTTGTTCAGACATTATTCGTTCCCTCTTTCTTGTAATTTTTTGGTCTTAGGCCGATTTTACTTTTGATTTGACGACTGGATATCCTAAGTCTTCAATGGCTTTTTCGATATCGTTAATGGTGATCGTTTCTGAATCAAAATCTACTTTTACTTTACTAGCATTAAATAATACTTTTAAGCTATCTTGATTAACCCCATTTAATCCTTTCACCGCATTTTCAATCTTTTGCATACAAGATGGACAAGATAATGTTTCTAATTGAATAACTCCTTTTTGCATGAATTATTTCTCCTTTCATCTTATCTTTGATTTTTTTGTTTTCCCTCTTCTTTTTTACAATTTAAGTATAGTTCAGGTTCAACGAAATGAAATTGATGCAAATCAAGTTTTAAGAAAAAGTAGGGGAGTATTTTGTTCTTCCTACCTGAATACTTCCCCTTTATCATTCATCAAGACTGGTTTCTATTAAAATTATTCTCTCAAACGGTATCGAAGCAATCTCATACCATTCAAGATGACTACTAAGATACTTGCTTCATGAACCAACATCCCGATTGACATATTCATCCATTCACTAAATAGTAGGCTGGCAAGTAAGACTAATACCATGAGTATTGCGGAGACAGAGAGCCACTAGTGCGGACTTGTGAGCCACCGAATGCGGACAACTGAGCCACCAAATGCGGTACTGAGCCGTTCAATTATGAAGACAAAGGCCATCGACTCATCGATGGCCAAAATTTTAGCTTATCCCTAACCCATGGCGTTCCCTCATTGAGGTTTCGCCGTCGACCAGGATTTTATAGGAGTCGTGTACGATCCTGTCTAGAATCGCGTCCGCGATTTGGGCC
>CABIYO010000075.1 GCA_902362975.1 Caryophanales bacterium | reverse complement strand
CCGCGAGGAGGCGAAAGCGGGGATCGTGACGAGACGGAAACCGGCGACACCCGCATCCTACAAGCCCTTGTTCCCGTTCCTCGCCGAGTCGGACAGCCTCGCGCTCGCAAACGCGAAACTGAACCTCGACACCGCGTTCGCGAAGTTCTTCGCCGGGACGGGCGGCTTCCCGGCCTTCAAATCGAGACGGCGGTCGCGCGCCTCCTACACGACGAACAACCAGCACGGTACGATCCGCATCGAGGCGGGTAAGGTCCGGCTGCCGAAGGTCGGGTTCGTGCGGTTCACCCAACACCGCCCGTTCGAGGGCGTCATCCGGTCGGCGACGGTGTCGATGACCAAGACAGGCAAGTTCTTTGTCTCCATCCTCGTCAAACAGGACGATGAACCATGGATCCCAGCCGAGAACAAGGTCGGGATCGATCTCGGTTTGGAACATTTCGCCGTCATGACGAACGATGCGATGGTCTCGGAGAAGATCGACAACCCACGTTTGCTTCGTAAGTCCGAAGAAAAGGTCAAGAAGGCACAGCGCGCGCTGTCACGCAAGAAAATCGGAAGCAAGAATCGTGAAAAAGCCAAGTTACTTTTGGCCAAGAAACACGAAAAAATCGCCAACCAACGCAAGGACTTCCTTCACAAACTGTCGAGACGGATCGTTGATGAGAACCAAGTCATCGTCGTGGAGACATTGACATCGAAGGACATGATGAAGAACCACAAGGTCGCCAAATCGATTGCCGACGTCAGTTGGTTTGAGTTCGTCCGGCAACTCGAATACAAATGCAAGTTCTACGGACGAACACTGATTAAAGCGGATCAGTGGTTCGCATCGACCCAGATCTGTTCCACTTGCGGAGTAAAGGGCGAGAAGAAAAAATTAGATGTCCGCGAATGGACGTGTGCTTGTGGCGCGCATCATGATCGAGATATCAATGCGAGCATCAACCTATTGATGTTGGCCGACTGACAACCATTCAGGGCAGGGACTGCCCGGTGAGCTTGGTAAACAATCGTGGCTGGTAAGAGCATGGTCTTCCCAAGAAGCTCCCACTTCAAGTTGTGAAGCAAATAAGTGGCGAGTAGTTCACTCATCGTTCATTAAAAGATACAATCGAGTTTCTTCTATATAATAAGAGTTTAAAAAATCAGCCAACCGGTAAACGCAGCATGCACGAGAATTGCAACAGGCACTCCGATTTGGAATTTCGGTTTTAGCGTCTTATGACGAAAGACGCGCATCGCCAAATAGGCACCGAACGCTCCACCGATCCATGCCATCGTCAACAATGTCCGCTCAGAAATACGCCAAGCCCCAATGCGAGAACGCCGTTTATCGACAAAATATGACACAAACGCTAGTAAATTAGTCACAATGTAATATAGCAGTAATAGTTCCAAAGACCAAAACCTCCTTTTTTCTCTCTATAGTATATCTTAAATTGGCTCTGTGAAGCCGTTTTAATAGATTGAAACAATTTTCAGAAACCTCTCATCCTCGTGAATTGTTCTGTAAATGAACTGATAACACTCTCATATCGTCCTGTAATCGCTATGAAATATACAGGTGTTACAGTAAGGGAGCGTTAGAAAAGGGAGGAATATTCTTATGAAAAAACCACTATTGACACTAACGGCACTCGCTGGCCTTAGTTTAGGAGTCGCTGCTCCAGCTTCGGCAGCATCAACACACACAGTTCAGTCTGGAGATACACTCTATCGTATCGCCGTGAACAACAACGTCTCTGTAAACGACATCAAACAAGCGAACGGCTTAAACTCAAATATGATTTATCCGAACCAAGTCTTGAAACTTGGAAAGGCAGAAGCAAAATCACAAGCTTCTACTGCATCTAAAACGTATACAGTTAAATCGGGTGATACACTTCATCGTATCGCATTGAACCACGGGATCTCTGTCAATCAATTGATGACTTGGAACGGTCTTAATTCAGATCTTATTTTCCCTGGACAAGAGTTCGCCGTGACGGGTGCAGCCGCTGCATCTGTAGCGAACGATGCGAAGACTCCAGAACCGAAGACATCGACATCAGCACCTGTAACAAAAACTGCATCGTCTACAACGCAAACCCAAGCTCCGGCTTCAGGTCAGACAATGACAGTGGAAGCGACAGCTTATACACCATATTGTGCAGGATGTTCTGGTATCACAGCGACAGGAATCGACGTTCGTTCGAACCCGAACCAAAAAGTGATCGCGGTTGACCCTTCTGTCATTCCGCTCGGTTCTAAAGTATGGGTTGAAGGATACGGAGAAGCCATCGCAGGAGACACTGGTGGTGCCATCAAAGGAAACAAAATCGATATCTTGATGCCGACACAAGAGCAAGCACTTGCTTTCGGTCGCCAATCAATTACGATCAAAGTCTTGAACTAATTCAAGCTAATCAAAGACACTGCCATCGGGCGGTGTCTTTTTTTTTGTCTACGCCTTTTCCCATGGATTCTTCACTTTCGTCAGTCCATGCAGGGCGACAGACGTTACGACTAAACCGAGTGTGATCGGCAACATCCGTTCCGCATCTTCAATTCCAGTTACATCATCTCATTTAGATAAGAAACAAATAATTGTTTTTCAAACTGGATGAATCGTGCTGAGTGTTTAGTGAAAAGGAAAAAGTAATTGGATTATCTTAAAGCGGTCTTAATAGAACCTTAAAGTCAATTCAGATACATTAAGACATAAATGCATATATATGAACTTAAACAGATTCACATTGTGATAAACGCCCACAGTATAATTTTTGTTACTATATGAAATTAAAGTGCGTACTTCACAAAAATGCTTGTTGGTTTTACTCTAAGTTAGAATCAAAAATACGACAACAAGGAGAATTACACATGAAATTACAATTAGCTTTAGACTTAGTAAACATTCCACAAGCAATCGAAGTGGTTAAAGAAGTAGAGCCGTTTATCGATATCGTTGAAATCGGAACTCCAGTAATCAATAAAGAAGGGCTTAAAGCTGTTGAAGAAGTAAAAGCTGCCTTCCCAAACCTAGAAGTTCTTGCAGATGTGAAAATTATGGACGCTGCAGCTTATGAAGTATCAAATGCTGCTGCTGCAGGAGCAGATATTGTTACAATTCTTGCTCAGGCAGAAGACTCATCCATCAAAGGCGCAGTTGAAGAAGCGAAAAAACTAGGTAAGAAAATCCTCGTGGATATGATCGCCGTAAAAGATATCAAAACACGGGCTGCAGAGCTTGATGAACTTGGCGCGGATTATATCTGTGTCCACACAGGCTACGATATGCAAGCGGAAGGGAAAGATTCGTTCGAAGATCTTCGTACAATCAAAAGCGTCGTAAAAAATGCCAAAACTGCTATTGCAGGCGGCATCAAATTAGAAACATTGCCGGAAGTCATTAAAGCACAACCGGATTTAATCATTGTCGGCGGTGGAATTACAAGCAAAGAGAACAAGGCCGCGGAAGCAGAAAAAATTCAAAAGATGATTAAAGAAAGTGTGACGGCGTAATATGAACACGTCGGGCTATACAGACGTAATTCTGGATGAATTGAAGCGGACCACTGCTCTCATTGATGCTGAGGAAGCCGAAAAGGCAGTGGACGGCATCCTGCGTGCAAAGAAAATATTTGTGGCAGGCGGGGGCCGATCCGGCTTTATGGCTAAGGCATTTGTGATGCGTATGATGCACGTTGGCCTGGATGCGTATGTGGTTGGAGAAACGGTGACACCGAACCTAGAAGTCGATGATATTTTCATTGTCGGTTCTGGTTCCGGGGAGACCCAAAGCCTCGTAGCCATGACAAAGAAAGCCAAAAGCATCGGTGCAACCATAGTGGCTGTTACTACAAACCCTGAGTCTACAATTGGCAAACTGGCGGATATTCGAATTGAAATACCGGCACAAGCAAAAGGCGAGGGCACTAGTGGCAAATCGATTCAACCGATGGGATCATTGTTTGAACAGTCGCTTCTTGTGTTTTATGACGCGGTGATTTTGAGATTCATGGATAAAAAGGGACTCAAATCCGATGTTATGTATGGCAGACATGCGAATTTAGAATAGAACAACGAATAAGCTTGAGTTTAAGATTTTTTAAGCTCAAGCTTATTTTTAATTGTTTATCAAGCTCGAACTTTTTTTGCACCAAAGTATGTTCATTGGACAACTGTATAAATGTCATGCGAAGGTGAAGGTATCATTGAAGACAATATTAGTAATGGAAGGTTGGATTACATGAAAATGTATGATGTAACAGGGGCGATCTATGAAGGCATGACCGTTTATAAGGATAAACCGGAAAAACAGCCAAAAATCAATCAGCAGACAAACGGCTATGTTACGGAAACGAGGCTAGATCTGGATGTGCACACCGGAACGCATATCGATGCGCCGCTTCATATGAATGTGAATGGAGAGACATTCGAATCGCTTCCGCTAGACAGTCTTGTAGGGCCTTGTCAAGTTCTCGATTTGACGGCAGTAAAGAACGGAATTTCAAAAACGGACTTAGAAGGATTCAATCTTCAAAAAGGAGATTTTATTCTATGACGGTTTGTCAAATTAAGCGCAACACTTCCTCGGTGAAGGCCTCGTGTGCGGTTTTCCAGTTCAGGCATTTTCTCGGTCGCCCGTTAATCTTGGCGAGCGCGTCCGCGAG
>CABIYO010000074.1 GCA_902362975.1 Caryophanales bacterium | reverse complement strand
CCCCGGAGCAATACCGGAGCCATCTGATCGCCGCATAGGATTCGAGGCACTTTTTATTAAACTGTCCGTAAAACAGGGCTCAGTTCAGTATAAGAAATGTGCTCTTTTTAGTATACTTTAAAACAATCTTCTGTAACTTAGGGTAAATTCTATTTTACCTTCCAGCCTTCTTAGCGGCTGTTTCAATCCATTTGCCTAGATTTTCTCGGCCGTTATCATTAACCCAATCATAGGTAGGATATATTTCTGAGAAATAAACCTTCTTTCCATCCCGTTCATAATACCAATTGTCGAAAGGATTTTTACCCTTAGTATCCGTTCTTCCATTTACATCTTTGACTTGGTGTATATAGACACCAAGTAGTCCATTTCCTCTTTTTGCACTTTGTTCAATCTCATAACCAACATACTTTCTTTCAGATGTTTCACTGCCTATTAGTACAACTGTTGTACTAGTACCCTCTAACTGCTTATCAATCCATCTTTTAATTGCCTGATCACCTTTTCTTTTGACCTCTTCCCATTCAGCCTTATCAATAAAGCCTACTTTATCTCCCTTAAATTGACCGCTATTTCTTACTTGGCCTGCTCTCCAAGAATCTCTTTCAAAATGAAAACTAAAAAAAGTTTTTCTAGCCATTATTCTCCTCCTCTAATTTCCGTAACTATATCTGTGACTATATTAATTAGTTGATTAAAATCAATTCCTTCTTCACCAAGTTTAATAAACTTATCTTTTAAATGAGGAAAATCCGAGTAATATTTTTCAAAATCATTTATTACCCGTTCCCATAACTTACGGCTTGCATATCCAGTTACACCAATAGGGACTACTTTTGCATTTTTATCTACCGCAATATCAAACTCTCTGATAACTCCATTTGCTTCTACAACTGTTTCTTCGTCTGTTCCTTCCTTCTTATCGAGTTTATTTCCGAACATAAAAATAACTATTCCACATTCACTAATGAGTTGTTGACGGTATTCCTCCCATAATTGGCCAATTTCCTTCCCATTTGTAGCATATTGAGGGAATGGCCTCATAATTAAATGTTCATTTATATTCCTTGTACCTGTTTCCTCCATTCCTTCCAAGACACCATTAATAACTCCACTTCCTACTCCTACCCCAAAGCCAGTTGCTACTTTGTATTCTTTTTGATTCAATGTTTTACTTAGTTTATGAATGAGATCTTCTGCTTTTATACCAGATACTTTATAGTCATTAAATTCATCTGCACTTCCAGATATAAGAACATTATTTCTATTATATCTTTCAGTAATAGTTTCCAAGATTGCTGTTATATCCTCATACTTTTTAACAATTAGTGGCTTAATAGAATAACGTTCTAAATCAGCGCATTTTAATTCTTGTCTGATTTTATCGTACTGAAATTGCTCTTTGCCCGCTGCATTATCTGGATAATCCTCTTCAGCAACCTCCTTTATAAAATAATAATGAGTACGGGTATGGTCATCTAATAAAATTTTAATTCTGCTCAAAATATGCTCTAAGTTTGGGTCTTCGAAACTAAAACCAATAAATAAAAATGTTTTAGAAACAAGGTCACCTTTTAGGGCAATGGTGAACATTTGATTATTTTTCTCATATAACTCATAGTCATTCTTAATTAGAACAGCCTCATCTGCCACTTCGACATCACCATGCATTTTATAAACAATGGCATCTCTTTTACTCTTAATTACAGACAAATCATTAACTCGCTTTTTAACATCAGGTTTCTTTCCTGCCTGTACTAAGGCTTGTTCAATTAGTTTGTCGTAATTAGTTGTCCAAAAAGTTCGTATAGGCAATTCTGCAATGATTTCGTGATTGCGATTTATTCTACCAGTTTGACTAAAGTGATTATTTATCAATTCTGTTAAAGGTGTTTTAGTTTTGGAATCATTATAGATATATTGTGCCAACGATACTAAGTCACTTTCTTTATCTATGTCCAACCCCAGCCTTGAAGCAGGTCTTCTTAATAGTTCCTTCCAATTAACGAGTCCAGAAGGGATAGACAATCCTGCGCCTGCAAATATTGCAGCATTTCCTTCCTTTAGAGCACTAACATATTCTTCTATAAAATTATTAATTTCTCTACCAAAGTCCAAAGTGGTTCCTCCCTTTATTCAGAGACCCATTCTCTATATCTTTTAGATGATCCATCTAAATATTTAATATAGAGCACCCCATAGTTTTCAATCACATAATTATAGAGTCCTAAATACTCTTGGCCTTCAAATGAATCCTTTTGATATGAAGAATTATTTATCGGAAGGATTGCTACTTTGCCCCTGTAACCATCATAGTAACCTAACTCCCATGGCATCCATTTTGAATCTGTAGAGTTATCAGAAGTAGCAAATAACAAACTTCTACAATTTTTCATTCTCTTTCTCAACTGATTTGCTGTTTGTGCGTTAACATTCTCCCTGCTCATTTGCCTATCTTCAATCCAGTCTACGTAAACTTCATAGCCCATTTCCTCTAACGTATTTTTCAGCCCCAATATTACCTCTGCATCTTGGTAACTATGGGAGAGAAAGATATCATAAGTTTTAAATTGATTGTATGCATTGTAACTCTCATTTAAAATCTTCGATGCAGTTTTAGTATTGTAACTTTTTTGAACTACTGAATTTGCCTTATTAATTAAGTCTCGCCTTGAAAATAAAGCCAATCGATTTCCCCCCTTAAAATAATTGTAAAATTCTGTAGTTAAATTGTACCATATATTGTATAATATTGGCTCATCACCATAAGGTGTGGTTGACACATAAAATCCATCGGATTTTAAATCGAACATAGAAAAAAGCGAAAACTCCGGTATCGTAATTGTTGCTTAGACAAACCACGATTGGAGTTTTCGCCTTGTCCCAACAGTTTATCAAATTACTTCTTCCACTTCCAGACCTTTTTCAGATTCAGATGTCTTCAGACGAAGAACCAAACGTTTTCCCGGTCATCCCGGGTCGACATGACATCCCTTGCCCGCTTTGCCAGAGAAAGACAGTCCTGCATTCGAAAAGGCGACGTCGCCCGTTCTTGTATTCTAGAAGACCCCTTTACTCAGGATCTATATAGAGGACTCCAACATATCCGTTATGTGCTGAAGGCAACGTGTAACAGGCAGGCTCACCGAAGACTGACGGACTGGCTGAACCGTTACCAGTTCCATCCATGCGGACCTCTCGCAAAAATCGCGAAAGCGATCCGGGGCGTGAAGAAGCGATGCGTCAGAGCATTGTATCAAGGCATCAACTGGGAAAATGGAAGGAACGAGCAACAAGATTCAGCTCATCAAACGTCGTGGTTATGGCTACCGAAACCTCGAACGTTTCTTTTTGAGATTACGCTTCGAGCTTGGTCGTTAAAATAGCAACCACGTGTTATGGTGATGAGCCTAATTATACGTAACATTTTGTTTAAAAGTATAGAGAAAATCTAGGAGGGCAGAGATGATATATTTAGAAATTAGATATCTAGAATATGATATTGAACAATTAGTAACTGATTCTTCAAATTCAATTGTGAAATTTAGAAATACCTATGATATTAATATTGATGCAGACAAGCTTTATAATGATTTGAGCAATTTAATTTGTGATAAAAGACAGGATGGTTTTTATATAAGAGTTAATAAAAGTCTTAATGACATTCAAGTGATCATTGAAATTAATATCTACGAACATCTTGATGAGAATTACAATAGTCAAAATGAAAGTGAGAGTTATGAACATATCTTAAGCTACTTTGAAAACTTAAATATGCAGAACGTTGAGGAACAAATCAATGAATGCATCGACCCAGATATGTTAGTTTACACTCATGGGTTATCAGAGGAAAAATTCACGGAACTAAAACAAGAGTTAAGTAAATATGACATTGACGTAGTAAAATTAAATAAATCTATTCATAGACAAGAGCAAGGCGCAGGTGGTTGGTGGGAAGAATTTATTATTGGTGTCATTTGTAGTGGGATAACATATGATTTATCTAAAAATCTAGTGAAGTCCATTATTATAAAAGTGCTTGAATCACCTTCTACAAGTGAAGGTTTGGATGTGCAAAAATTATTAGATAGTGTTACTGAGGTAATGGACACTAATCGCACTAGCTTGAAGATAAGTGAATTTAAATTGCGTGAAGATGGTAAATACAATGTAGTTCTTTATGATAGGTATGATACCTATTTGGTAGTTTGTAAATCTACAGGAGAAATCGAAAAGATTAAAAAACAGCAAAATTCCTATACACACATCTAATGAATATTATTTAGATCACATTTGATTCATTTATAACTCAAGAAAAATCCTACTCAAGAAAATATTGGGTAGGATTTTTTGTGCATGGAAACCTTATTTATTTATGGTACGGTTCTCCGTATCTCATCTAAATGAGGTTTCCTTTAATTTTTACTAATTACTTTCATTTCCACATTTTTAATATACATCTCTGCGGTGTTAATGAAGTCTGAAAGATATTCTTTTGATTTTACTTTCTTGTCACCATATATTTTCTTACTCATACTTTTTACAGTTTCAAGATTTTTAGCTTTCTTTAAAGAAAACTCTCCATGTATAATTTGGTTCCTTACATGATTAAGCAAATATAGTTTTCCGCTATTCTTGATTGAAATTGTTGATTTTAATTCTCTTTCTAAAAGTTTAATACTGCTAGACCCTTCTTCACTTAAATTGAAGTCTATCTCTTCACGCATATAATATATCTCTCGTAAAAAGTATTCCATAGTAGACGCAAGTTCTATTGTAAGTGCGGCATATCTACGATCTTTTCGCTCTAAGATTAAATCTACTAACTCATGACCTTTTTCACTTTTCGTAGCTTCCCATAAAAACGGATATTGCTTTTTATTTATAAGACGGTTTGTCAAATTAAGCGCAACACTTCCTCGGTGAAGACCTCGTGTGCGGTTTTCCAGTTCAGGCACTTCCTTGGTCGCCCGTTGATCTTGGC
>CABIYO010000073.1 GCA_902362975.1 Caryophanales bacterium | reverse complement strand
GACCGGATGACGCCCTCGAACGGGCGATGTTGTGTGAACCGCACGAACCCGACCTTCGGCAGACGGACCTTGCCCGCCTCGATGCGGATCGTGCCATGCTGGTTGTTCGTCGTGTAGGAGGCGCGCGCCTTTCGTCTCGACTTAAACACCGGGAAGCCGGCCGTCCCGGCGAAGAACTTCGCGAACGCGGTGTCGAGGTTCAGCTTTGCGTTCGCGAGCGCGAGGCTGTCCGCCTCGGCGAGGAACGGGAACAGGGGCTTGTAGGAGGCGGGTGTCGCCGGTTTCCGTCTCGTTCCGCTCCCCGTTTTCGCCTCCTCGCGGATGGCGATCCGGTCCTCGAGCAGCTTGTTGTAGATGAACCGGGCGCAGCCGATCGTCTTGATGAGGAACTCGGCCTGTACCGCCGTCGGGTGGAGCCGGTATTTGTAGCCTTTCAGCATGTCTGTCCCTCCTCCTCTCAGAAGATTGTGATGTGTCTTCCTCATCCGATACCCGTGGAGGGGGAGGGAGAATCTGACGGAATGACGAACTTTTGTTCGTCGTATCTGTCACAGGGAGAGCAAACTGTTGGACCGGGCGATTCATCTCCCACCTACGCCGGGCTACGCCCCGAGACGCTTAGAGGAGGGAGAATTCTCGCCTGATTTAGTTAAAAATAGCTGAGGTGATGAAAAAAGTGGATTCTTCCATAGTGATTGATTTGTTGATTGTTTTGTTTTTGATTGTGTTGAACGGGATTTTTGCGATGACAGAAATTGCGCTCATCTCATCGAAACCTGCAAAACTTGAGGTTGAAGCAAATCGAGGGAAACGAAGTGCAAAGATTGCGCTTCATTATTCGAAAGACCCGACAGATTTGTTGTCGACCGTTCAAGTCGGAATCACATTGATTGGGATTATTAACGGGGCCTACGGGGGGGCGCGCTTCTCGGCACCGCTCGCATCGGCGTTTGAACAAGCTGGGATGAGTACGCAGTATGCCGGAACCGTTGCTTATGTGGCTGTCGTTACAATCATCACGTATCTATCCCTGATTATTGGTGAATTGGTCCCGAAACGGATTGCGCTCGTTTCGCCTGAGAAAGTGACGATGGCGATTATTCCTTCGCTCGATCTATTCAGCAAGGTGATGAAACCGTTCATTTGGATTTTATCGAAATCGACACTCTTCTTGTTCAAACTGTTAGGATTGAAAGCCGAACAGACGAGTGGGGAGACCGAACTCGAGATCAAACAACTTTTGTTTGAAGGCGCTCAGCAAGGACAGTTCGCTCATGAAGAAGTTCAACAAGTCGAACGGGTTTTTGCGTTTCATGATCAATTGATTTATGAGCTCATGCAACCACGGACGACGATCGAATGGGTCGACTTAGAAGATGACATAGACGATATTAAGAAATCGATTTATGAAAGTAAACATAACAAGTTACCGGTCGGGCGCGACTCACTTGACGACTTTGTCGGGTACATCGACGTACGTGACATCTTGATGTTGCCGACACTGAGTGAGCCGTCACAGATTTTGAAGCACATCAAACAGCCGCTCATCGTTCCAAAACAACGAGAGGCGAGCAAAGTGCTTCAAATAATGCAGAAAAATGGTGTGGAAATCGCCTTTGTTTTAGATGAATACGGCGGATTCCTTGGTATGGTCACCTTGTTCGATATTTTGGAAGAAATCGTCGGAGAGGTGATGATTGAAGAGGATACACCAGAAGTGGTACGTCGTGAAGATGGGTCGTATTTGGTGGATGGGTTACTCGGAATCGAGGATTTGAAGCGAACTTTCGAGATTCGGGATGACCGATTCGACGAAGGACGAAACTCCTATCATACACTCGCGGGACTCATCATTCATGAACTCGGTGATTTTCCGAAACGGGGCGATGTGGTCGAAGCGTACGGTCTTCGCTTTGAAGTCGTGGATATGGATGGAAAGCGTGTCGACCAAGTGCTTGTCTCAAAACTAAAAGAACCAATTACAGAAGAGGACTGATGCGATGCATCAGCCCTCTTTTTCGTGTATCATCCACGTTCGTTGTAAAGAACCTAACAAGACTTGGGCTGTGTGCAACATCGCCCGCTCATCCACGTCGAAGCGGGGATGATGATGCGGAAAGATTGCGGAGAGCTCGGGATTCCCTGCCCCTGTGAAGAAAAAGCTACCAGGAACGTGCTCGACATAATAAGCGAAATCTTCTCCGACCATGAGTGGTGCCATCTCGATGACACCGTCTACACCGACGACGTCCACTGCGCTCTCGCGGACGAGTTCCGTTTCATTCACATGATTCACGACAGCAGGATATCCTTTTATATACTCCAATTCATAATCAGCATCACTCGCCTCACAGACGGAACGGATGATCCGCTCCATATCGGAGATGATTTTTTCTTGCGTCTCCCGAGTGAATGTACGCACGGTACCGGATAATTTGGCTTCTTCGGCAATGACGTTGAATGCTTGTCCGGAGTGGAGCGTACCGATGGTCAGCACGGCAGGTTCGAGCGGATCGATGCGCCGACTGACGACCTGTTGGAGATGATTTGCCACGTTCACGGCAACCATGAGGGCATCGACTGTATGTTGTGGAATCGCGCCATGTCCACCTTTTCCTGTAATGGTCAATTCAAAGCGATCGGCCGCAGCCATCACAGGACCTGTTTTCACACCAATCGTCCCGAACGGAAGTGGCGTCCAAATGTGCGCACCGTATATATAATCCACGTTATCGAGACAGCCGTCTTCAATCATCGGTTTGGCACCACCTGGAGCCAATTCTTCGGCGAACTGGTGAATCAACACGACGTCTCCTGGAAGGTCCATCTCAGTCAATACTTTCGCTAAAACGAGAAGGGTCGCGGTGTGGGCATCGTGTCCACACGCATGCATGACCCCATTTACTTTTGAATGATACGGGACATCTTTCACATCTTGGATGGGAAGGGCGTCGAAATCGGCACGTAATGCGATGGTCGGGCCGTCACCGCCTTTGATTCGACCGACGACCCCATTGCCTCCAACGTGCTCACGCACTTCAATCCCAAGTTCACGGAGATAAGAGGCGATCATCTTTGGTGTTTCGACTTCTTGAAAAGACAGTTCAGGATATTGGTGAAAATGGCGTCTTAGGGACACCATTTCTTCGAACAACTCGGTCAAACGTACTTCGGCATGCGTGACGATCATTGCGAACACTCCTTTGTAGTTACCATGTCAAGAAATGAATTTATTTACAAATTGTTATGAAAGTTAAGCTTATCTTATATGAGTAAAGGGAATTAATACAGGAGAAAATGAAGAAATGAGGTGCCAACATGGGGTGGATTATTGCGATTGTAGCGGTTGTCGTGCTCGTACTCATCTATTTTTCGATGTACAACGGGCTCGTCAAATATCGAAATTGGGTCGATGAGGCGTGGGCTCAAATCGATGTACAGTTGAAACGGCGGTATGATCTGATTCCGAACTTGGTCGAGACGGTGAAGGGCTACGCAAAACACGAGCAAGAAACGCTTGCGAAGGTCGTCGAACTGAGAAACCAGCTCGGAGAAAAGTCGAATCGTCAAGATCAGATGGCGGTGAACGATCAATTGAGTGGAGCACTGAAAAATCTTTTCGCACTTCGTGAGGCGTACCCAGATTTGAAAGCGAACGAGAACTTTAAGATGTTGCAGGAAGAATTGACACAGACGGAAAATAAGGTGGCGTATTCGCGTCAACTCTATAACAATACGGTCATGAAATATAACACGAAAATCGAATCGGTCCCGACGAACATCATCGCCTCCGTCCATCATTTTGAAAAGCGCGATATGCTTGAGGCACGTGCCGAAGAGCGCGAGAACGTTCGCGTCTCATTTTGATGAATCGAGGTGGCGCGTATGCTCCTCTATGAACAGATTCGAAAGAATAAAGTGAAGACAGTTTTCATCGTCACAGGATTTGTCTTATTCGTTCTTCTCGTCGGAGCGGCGATTTCCTATGTCAACTATGGCGACGCGATTCCGGGGTTGATCTTCACACCGATTTTCTCGTTGTTGTACGTGGGAATCGTCATCATGTCGAGTACGAACATCGTCATCATGTCGAGTACGAACATCGTCATGAAGATGAATCGGGCACAAGAGGTGACATCGGTGGAAGAGCACCGCTTTTTATGGCATACGGTCGAGAACATGGCGATGGTCGCACGAGTGCCCATGCCGCGTATCTTCATCATCAACGACCCATCGCCGAACGCCTTTGCGACGGGATTGAAACCGGAAAAGGCGGCCGTCGCCGTCACAACGGGACTGTTAGATCGATTATCGCGAGAAGAAGTAGAAGGGGTAATCGCGCATGAGGTCGCGCATATTAAGAATTATGATGTGCGGCTCTCGACGGTCACGCTCGCACTTGTCTCGGTGATTGCCATCATGAGCGATATCGGGTCGCGCATGCTGTTTTTCAGAAGTATCGGTGGAAGACGCGATCAAAACCAGAATCCCATCTTTTTGATCATCGGACTCGTCTTGTTGGTATTGGCACCGCTCATCGCTATGCTCATCAATATGGCGATTTCCCGGAATCGCGAGTTTCTGGCAGATGCGAGTGGGGCGGAACTGACCCGAAACCCGGATGCGCTCGCCTCGGCGCTTGAGAAGATTGCAAACGTCGAGACACCCGTCGAGCAAGCGTCGAGTGCCTCCGCACCGCTTTACTTCTCCGATCCACTTAAGAAGAAGGTGAGTGGTCTATTCTCGACACACCCCGATCCAGTCGAACGCATTTCCCGACTTCGTCAAATGTAACAAGGGCCTGTCCGGTTGCGGCAGACTCTTTATGTTACAGTGAACTGGGAAAATAAGGGGGGTGGATGAGTTGGGGAAAAGGATATACATAGGGTACGGTTTGATCTTATGTATCGTCATTTTTCTAGCGGGGTCGATATTAAATAATCCGATTTGGCAGTTGATGCGTGTCATCATGTGGCTCACGCAGTACATCTTGCTGTGGATTTTCCTCTATTATTTCATTCAATTCTATCAACAATATGCACAAAAACAAGAAAGAGGCTGGGACATAACCTAGTAGATTTATAAGAAAGAGGCCCTCGTGAGCGACTTGTTCGCTCACGAG
>CABIYO010000072.1 GCA_902362975.1 Caryophanales bacterium | reverse complement strand
TTTGTGTCGTAACTTCATTCTACACGAGGACGTCGCTGTGGGCTTTTTGTGCGTTCACTTTTAGGTGTTGCACTTAATTTTATAATTCATCTGATAGTAAAAAAGAGAATTTATATAAATTAGCTCAATTGTTTCCTGAAGTTTTAAAGGATGGACAAGTAGACTTTTCAGCTCTGAAAGAACAATTAGGTGATTTTGAGGAAGTTGCAGCAGAAAAATTTGAATTAAATTGGGCAGGGAAAAAAGCTAGTAAAAAATCAGCGTTCGAGAATGACTTAGGTTTAACATTAAAAACAACAAATGTTCCAAATGAAATCATTGGTAATCATAATCTTTATATTGAAGGTGAAAATTTAAAAGTTTTGAAATTATTAAGAAATAATTATTATAACGCAATAGATGTTATATACATCGACCCCCCATATAATACAGGAATGGACTTGATATATCATGATAGATATGACATGAGTACACAGCAGTTTAGCGTATTAGAAGGTGAAATGTCAGAGGAACTTGAAAAGTATAAATTAAATTTAAAATCTACTGGTAAGTATCATACAAACTGGTTAAATATGATGTACCCTCGTTTAAGGGTTGCCAAAGATTTGTTGAGTGATGACGGAGTAATTTGTGTCTCGATTTCAGATGTAGAAGAAGCAAATTTAAAGCTTTTATTAGATGAGATTTTTGGTGAAGAAAATTATATCAATACTATTTCAGTGAAAGCAAAGTTAAACGCAGGGGCTTCAGGGGGCGGAGAGGACAAACGTTTAAAAAAGAATATAGAGTATATTCATATTTATGCTAAAAATATTGATTCTATTGATCCGCTAGCAGGACTTTATCAAAAGGAAGAGCTTCTACCATTGATTGAGGAAATGAAGAAAAATAATCAAAGCTGGAAATATACAAGTGTACTTACAGATTTGGGTGAAAGAGAATACCTTAAAACGATTAAAGATGGGGATGGTAATCCGATTGAAATATTCAAGAGAACTAATATTAAAAGAACAACGATTAATAAAATACTAAAAGAAGAGAATATCACTGAAGAAGAAGCGTATTCGAAATATTTAGATAGTATTTTTTCCGATACCAATGCACAAACGAGTATTCGTACAAGGGTAATAGAGGCTACTGGGAGTTTAGAAGACAATGCAATGTATGAAGTAGTCTATACTCCAAGGTCTGGCAAAATGAAGGGTCAGTCAGTTTCTCACTATTATATTAGTAATACTGTACGACGTGTAATTTGGTTAAATGATGTAGCAGAAGTAATCGATGGTAAGGTTTATAAAAAAGAGCGGTTAAGTACATTATGGGATGATATAGACTTTAATAATATCGGTAAGGAAGGTGGAGTTCCTTATCCAAACGGTAAAAAACCTTTAGAACTTGTGAAAAGATGTATTTCTATTTCTCAGAAGAAGGACGCAAAGGTTTTAGATTTCTTTGGTGGATCTGCAACAACTGCTGAAGCTGTGGTAGCTTTAAATGCAGAAGATGAAGGACAACGTTTAAGTATTATAGTTCAGCTCAATGAAGACTTAGATGACACGTTAAAAAAATCTAGTGGAGAAGCAAAGAAACAAATTCAATCTATTATTGATTATTTAGATACACATAGCCGACCACATTATTTATCTGAAGTAGGAAAACAGCGTATTCAAAATATAAAAAACATGTACGCCATGGTCGATGATTTTTTAGAATTAGCACTGGATGAAACCAATATTCGTTGGACGCATGAAGCACTTACTGAAGGACAGATTGTAGCTGACGAAGCGGAAATGACAGATAAAGATAAATTAGACTTTATGCCAGGGACAAAAGACATCGATGTGGTATATGAAGTAATGCTACGTCAACGTGATGTACCGTTGTCATCATCTGTAGAACTGCTTTCACATATCGGCCCACGTACGTATATGTTTGCTGATAGTTATGTCGTTTGTTTAGAGGAAGATATTACAGAAGAGTTAGTAGAGAAGTTAGCAGCGATTGATCCATTACCTATTAAATATGTATTACGTGATAGTGCGTTTGGAGACAATATTTCATTAAAAGAAGAAACGTTTAGACGTTTACAATTACTTGTTGAACGTAATACGGGTGTATCGAAAAAAACATATACAGTTGAATTTTTATAAGGAGGAAGGGCTATGACAAAAATACAATTTGATTTTAAACAAGACCTTCCTCACCAAACAGCCGCTGTTGAAGCAACGAAAAACCTATTCGAAGGATTACCTAAACAAGTACCAGGTATTTATGCAAACGTGCGTAAAATGCAAAAATTAGATGAGACAGGGGAAATCATTCGCAATCCTGAAATCATCGAAGGTAAGCGACTAATTGAAAATCTAAATAAGGTTCAACTTAATAATGAGCTGTTTGCAGATAGTAATATTATGAGTAATGATTTCACAATTGAAATGGAAACCGGTACAGGTAAAACATACGTTTATTTAAAAACGATTCTTGAACTGTATAAAGAGTATAAGTTCACCAAGTTTATAATTGTCGTTCCTTCTGTTGCGATTCGTTTAGGTGTAGAACAATCTATTAAGCAGCTTACAGAGCATTTTAAGGGACTATATAACATTGATTTATCGAAATACTGCTTCACTTACAATAGTGATAATTTAAGCGAAATTAATACGAAGCTGATTGAAACAAAAGAGCTTAGTATTTGTATTATGAATATTCAAGCGTTTAACAGTAGTAACAATAAAATTCGTCAAGAAGATGAATACGGGAAAGTAATCTGGGACGATATTCGATTAATTCGCCCTATTTTAATCATTGATGAACCCCAAAAATTAGAGGGCACTGCGAAGAAAAAATCTAAGTCGTTGCAAGCATTAGAGGAGTTAAATCCTTTATTTACTTTACGTTATTCAGCAACACATAAGCAATTACATCATCAAATCTACAAATTAGACTCTTACGATGCGTACAATCAGGATTTAGTAAAAAAAATTATTGTTAAAACGATTAATGCAGTGATACCGAAAGATACGCCTTTTATTCGTTATGTAGAATTTACAAAGGATTACCGCGCAAAAATCGAGATTTTTTCACAAGAGCAAGGCGGTTACATTAAATTTAAAAAGTTTAATGTGCGTGGTGGGGACAGCTTATTTGATTTGTCTGGTGGTTTACCGCAGTATGAAAATATTCGAATACACGAAGATCCACATAAGCTTGAAACATTGAAAATCGCATTTGGTTCAGAAATTAAGCAGTTAGCTCTAGGACAATCTACGAATGATGTGTCAAATGAAGATGCAGTACGTATTCAAATACAACTAACAATTAAGAGTCATTTTGAAAAGCAGTTCTCTATTTTAGAGCAAGGTAAGGAAATTAAAGTATTATCCCTATTCTTTATCGATTCTGTTCAAAAAGTACGTGATACAACAGCAGCAGATGGTCGAGGAGAGTACTTAAAGATATTTGATCAAGAATATCAAAAGTTTATTTCTGATTCTGTTAATCGGGCTAAATTAGAGCAATATAAACAATTTTTCGCTCGATATGATGAAGTAAACGCAGTACGTGAAGGTTATTTTGCGATGGACAAAAAGAAAGCAATCGTTGAAGTTGAAGGCTGGGATGAGTCTACGCCAATGGATGAAATTAAATTGAAAGCTAAAGCGCAAGAAGATATTGATCGTGGGATTGATTTAATTTTACGTAAAAAAGATGAGCTGATTTCATTTAATGAGCCACTAGCGTTTATTTTCTCACATTCAGCTTTACGTGAAGGCTGGGATAATCCGAATATCTTTACACTCTGTACATTAAAATCAAGCGGTTCAGATATTGCGAAAAAGCAAGAAATTGGACGAGGCCTACGTTTAGCAGTAGATGCACAAGGTCAACGTATTACAGAACCCACAATTAATGAATTAACAGTAATAGCGAATGATAATTATGACCATTTTGCTGAATTGCTTCAAAAAGATTTCAACGAAAGTACTTCATTTAACAAGGATGAAGTTACAGCAGATATATTGATTGCTACATTAAAAGCAGCACGTGTACCTAAGAAAAAAATAACACCAGCAGTGGTTAATGCATTTAGAGATGAACTACAAAAAAATAATATTATATCTGCTACAAATATACTTACTAAAAGTGCAAATGAGATTCAAAATATCGAATTCGAAAATGAGCTGTTAAATGACTTTACAGAACATATTAAAGAGCAGTTTGTTAAACAAATGGTGAAGAAGGGGACACGAAAAGTCGCTATTCAAAATGGCGATAATGAGATCCCTGAAAATGGTATGCATTCATATGTGAGTGAAGATGATTTTGTAGAAATTTTAAACAATCTAACAGCAAAGTTGTTACCACGTTCTATGTATCATGTTGAGATTGATAGTAAATTATTTATTGATACTTGCATTGAAAATATTAACGAGAAATTGCAGTTCAAAAAACTTGTACAAGAATTCGAATATACAACAGCTCGTAATACGTTTGATACTGTACGTAGAATGGAGCTAGTAAAAGAAGCTGATGCTGCAACAATTGAAATGGAATTATTAGATGCTGCCGAAGAAAAAAGTGAATTAGAAATCGTTAACTATATCATGCACCATACAATGTTACCTCGAATGGCAATTTTAAAAATTGTTCGAGGTGTAACGAAAAAGCCTTTACTGAGCAATCAAGATATTTTAGAAGATGTGACGAAACTAATTCAAGAAAACTTGCAAGAAACGAAGGCTAGTGCATTTAAGGAACGTAATGGATCAGGTTACTATACAACGATTGAAGGCTATGAATTAGACAGCGTGAAGATTTATGCGCTAGATAATATCATTGATGAAAAAATGTTAGAAAAAGAGCGTAAAGATGTGTATATTACGAATGCAGCTAAGCGTAAAGCTGTAAATAAGTTTTATCGAACAGATAGTGATGGGGAATATGACTTCGCTCAAAACTTAGAAAATAACCCGAATGTGTTGTTATTCACTAAGTTAAAAAAAGGTGGGTTTATAATTGATACACCGTATGGCGATTATTCACCAGACTGGGCGATTGTATTTAAAAATGAAGATGATGTGTCTAAATTATACTTCATAGCTGAGACGAAAATAGACAAGGATTGGTCTGATTTAGATAGCAAAGAACAAGTGAAAATCAACTGTGGTATTAAACACTTTGAAGCAATTTCTGATGATATTCGCTTTGACTGGGTAAAGGATTACAACGATTTTAAAACAAAGTCCGGTTTGAAGGATACTATTTGATTTAAATTTATAAACACCTCAGCGAAAGATGTAATTTTGGCTGAGGTGTTTAATACATAATGATAAAAGAAAGCGTGAATTAGATGAATAAAGAAGCAACTAGATTATTACTTTTAGGGAAGGCTGTAGTAAGTGAACAGTTTCCAACATGGCTTGAATACAAGCCAACATATTTAACAGGGATTGCTTACACGCTGATGCTAGAGCTTACAGCATCTGACTGATTACGGCCACGAGTTTTTACCGCCTCTGCCATTTTATTTACCATCAAATGCCATGTTCGGTACCACTCAGTGACATATGTC
>CABIYO010000071.1 GCA_902362975.1 Caryophanales bacterium | reverse complement strand
GGATCGACGTGCCCCTGACCGTGCTCCGCCAGAAAGGGAAACGTCAAAAGCCGACCGAGACGCGCGGGCGCATCAACATCGGACTCTCCATCTCGCAACGACCGCCAGAGGTCAGGGGACGCCGGACGTTCGGGCACTGGGAGCTCGACACCGTCGTCTCCGGACGAGGGAAGTCGAAGGCGTGCGTCGCGACGTTCATCGAGCGGAAGAGCCGGTTCTATCTCGCGCTGCCGATCACCGACCGCACCGCGGCCTCGATGGAGGGGGCGATCCATGCGGTGCACGGTGCCTTCCCGGACGGCACGTTCGAGACGGCGACAACGGACCGTGGCAAAGAGTTCAGCGGTCACGAGCGCATCCAGGCGTCGCTCGGCGTGCCGATGTATTTCGCCGACCCGTACTCATCGTGGCAACGGGGGAGCAACGAGAACGCCAACGGGCTCCTGCGCGAGTTCTTCCCGAAAGGAACGGACTTCGCGCAGGTGGCGCATGACGAACTCGCGGACGCGCTCGCCAAGATCAACGGGCGGCCGAGAAAATGCCTGAATTGGAAAACCGCACACGAGGCCTTCACCGAGGAAGTGTTGCGCTTAATTTGACAAACCGTCATATGAAGACTTGATTCAACAGACGGCGTATTGGGTCTCTTACTTGATCAAAGAAGATTGTAAAGTGGAGCTGATAATCAACCGACTCGACAAAAACAACCAAGTCGACCGTGTTACACTGGGAGAAGGAAGAAAACAATTACGGCTCATTCTCGTCCGACTGGCGATGATTCATGAATCGAACGCGTTTGTTGCGTCATCACGATTCACGTCATATGTCAGTCGTCACAAACAACCGCACGCCGAATTGATTCAAATAAACCAGAGGATATTGTTAAAATCACCCGGCTGACTAAGAGAGAATTGGATGTAATCAAAATGTATCCCATAGAAAATATTGTTTTGACGTTGCCTTCATTGACGATTGGGTCGAAAAGGTCAATCTCCCGGTCGTGAAGTGATATTCATCTCGCGACGAACAACCCCTCATGTGCGTATGAGGGGTTTCTTCACATATAGGGTCCGTTCGCCTGAATGACGAACTGTGAATGTGCGTAATGGTACGTGATGCGTGAGTAGTCGAACGGTTTCCCATTCGTGAGATGGAAGATCGTCTCGATGCGAAGTGTCGGATCATTCTCTTGCAATCCGAGGTGTTCCGCTTCACTTTCCGTCAATCGCCCGACCTGTAGATACATGTCAGAAAATCCAATCGTGACGCCGAGCGCGCTTTGGACATAATCGAAAATAGAGTCTGCCACAATTTCGCGATTCAAATAGGGGACGATAGCTTTCACATAATAAGATTCCTCGTGACAGAGCACCTCTCCATCCACATACCTTACCCGTTCGACCCGATACACATCGTCCGACACGTCAATCCCGAGATTCTCCGCAACCGTCGCGTCTGGCTTCACGACAGACACATCGATCACATCAGACGTCAAGACACGGTCTCCGAGATTGCTCTTGAACCCTTGGGTCGAGAAGAGGCTCATATAGCCAGGTCGATTATGTCGTCTGACGAAAATGCCGCTTCCCCGCAGTTGGAAAATGACACCCTTTCGTTCGAGAAGCTCTAAAGCTTTCGTGATGGTGCTCTTGCTCACCGCATATTGATTCATCATCTGCTCCAGGACAGGGAGCTTATCCCCTTGTTTTAACTGTTGTTCGTTAATGAATTGTTCGATTTCATTCGCGATTTGTTGATATTTTAGCATGGTCATTCCTCACTTTTTCGTCACTGATTTCATTATATCATGAGAAACAAAAAATGTTTAAATGTATCGACCTTGTTAAATTGTACCGGTACAATTATACTTGACGTGTATGATGTATCAAAAGGAGGAACAGAGGATGAAGACGTTACCTAAAGATTTCCTATGGGGAGGCGCACTCGCCGCCCATCAATTCGAGGGCGGTTGGGACGCTGACGGAAAAGGACCGAGCGTCGTCGATGTCTTGACAGCAGGCGCACACGGTGTCGCGCGTCGGATTACGGACAAGGTTGAGCCGAACGAATTCTACCCAAACCATGAGGCGATTGATTTCTATCATCGTTACAAAGAAGATGTGGCGCTTTTCGCTGAGATGGGATTGAAATGTTTGCGTACCTCGATTGGATGGAGTCGCATCTTCCCGAACGGGGATGACGCAGAACCGAACGAAGCAGGTCTTCAATTTTATGATGACTTGTTCGACGAGCTGTTAAAGTACGACATCGAGCCGATCATCACGCTCTCCCATTTCGAGATGCCGCTCCATCTTGCCCGTGAATACGGTGGCTTCCGAAATCGAGCCGTCGTCGACCACTTCGTCCGCTTCGCCGAGGTCTGCTTTGACCGTTACAAAGACAAGGTCAAATACTGGATGACGTTCAACGAAATCAACAACAAGATGGACGTCAACAATCCGCTCTTCTTGTGGACGAATTCGGGAGTCCTCTTAGAAGAAGGGGAGAACGCGCGTGAAGTCATGTATCAGACTGGGCACCATGAACTGATTGCGAGCGCTCTCGCCGTTGCCAAAGGGAAAGCCATCAATCCTGACTTCGAGATTGGAGCGATGGTCTCTCACGTCCCAATCTATCCGTATTCATCAAACCCAGATGACGTCATGCTTGCCGAAGAGATGATGCGGCAACGCTATTTCTTCCCGGACGTACAAGTTCGTGGATATTATCCGAGCTACGCATTAAACGAGTTCGAGCGCGAGGGATACAACATCCCAATCCTTGAAGGGGACAAAGAGATTTTACAGAACGGAAAGGTCGATTATCTCGGTTTCAGTTACTATATGTCGACGACCGTGAAGAGTGACGTCGTCGCGGACAACAGTGGCGATATCGTCAACGGTGGTCTGCCGAATGGGGTCGAGAACCCGTATATCCAGTCGAGTGACTGGGGATGGGCGATTGACCCGGTCGGACTCCGTTATGTGCTCAACCGACTCTATGACCGGTACCAAATTCCGCTCTTCATCGTCGAGAATGGATTCGGTGCCGTCGATGAGATTGTCGACGGAAAGATTCATGACAAAGCCCGAATCGATTATTTGAAGGCACATATCGAACAATTGAAGCAAGCCGTCATTTATGACGGGGTCGACTTGATTGGTTACACACCTTGGGGCATCATCGACATCGTCTCGTTCACGACGGGAGAAATGAAGAAGCGATACGGGATGATTTACGTCGACCGTGACAATGAAGGGAACGGATCGATGGAGCGGATGAAGAAAGACTCGTTCGACTGGTACAAACAGGTCATTGCGACGAATGGAGAGAATCTCTAAATAAGGGTGAGCAAAGAACTGTGCAATGTCTGCAGGTCTTTGCTCTTTTTCGATATGAAGAAAAGTGAAACATTGGAGGGACGCATGATGCAAATAAAGAACTATGGACCGGTGATGGCTGTTTGTGCCAACGTAAAGAACGGTCCATTCGAGATGTCGATGTATGTGTATTATATCGACGGGATGCTCATTGATACGGGGACACGCACGATGCTACCCGAACTTCAAATGTTCTATGAGTCGGTTCCAATCGATTTTGTCAGCATCACGCACCCCCATGAAGACCATATCGGAACGGCATATATCAAGAGCGTTTGACTGATGACGTGATAACGAAAACTGCAGTGGGCCATTCGATTGACGACATCAATGCTCAACTCTTCCCTGACCCGTCGCCGCTCGTCAAAATCTCCAAGCGGGATTATGACTCGAGACACATGATTGCAAGCATTCTACGTGAAGTGTACGAACAACTTCGTTGACAGAAGGCGGATCACCTAGTATTCGGAATACAGGATTAAACGTTTAAACTTTTAAACGGAGTAATGAATATGAAGCAACCAGATGCCACACCCGAAGTCTCGTTATCTTTATTTGAAGATGCGATTCCATTGTTCCAGGTATTAGCCGACGTCAATCGTCAACGCATCATCGTCGAGATCGCCAAACATGAACGCTTAAACGTCAATCAGATTGATGAGAAGATCGAGTTGTCTCGACCGGTCGTCTCGCATCATCTCAAACTACTTCGACAAGCGGGCATCGTCTCATCAGAGAAAGTCAGGACAGAGAACTTTTACTTCCTGACGCTCGAGAACGCGGTCGGACTGCTGAAGGCACTGACACGAGCGATTGAAGATGAATATATCTTATAACCATTCTTTTTGGAAACTGAACTGGACCTTGAATGAGCACTTTTTATCAAGTGTCTATCATTCACGGTTCAGTTCACTCTTTTCTTTTGGTATTGTTTTCGATAGGCGAGCGGGGTGATTGCATGATGTGCTTTGAATGTCTGTACGAAGTGACTGACACTTGAATAGCTCAGGCGATTGGCGATGTCTGCGATACCTTCCGTCAAATCTTCTAATAAAGTGGCGGCCCGCTCCATTCGCTTCATCTGTACATACGCAATAGGAGATGTGTCTCCAAAGAATATAAACAAACGAGAGCACTCACTTCGACTCACACTGCCCGCATGAGCGATTTGGGCTAATGTCGGTCTGTCCTCTATGTGAGCGTCGACATAAGCAAGCATATGACGAAGACTTTCCCGTTTGTTCTCATTCTTCATCGTTTCAGTCTCTTGCTGAATCCAGTAGCGCCAGATGACTGTACATTGAAGTGTCGCATCCATCAATGCGAGTGGACCATCCGCAGAAAAATGTTGAACGGCCCGTTCAATCGTCTGAATAATCGATTGATGACCTCGTTCCGGTTTTATCATATGTATGGACTTTTCAGTATTTAGATATGGCGTCACATATCGCTTCGCCAACTCGGGATGGAACAAAGCAGTCGGATCAAACTCGAGTAACCTCATCGGTGACGCTTCCTCGATTTTCTCAACCATGACACTTTGTCCTCGTGCCAAGAGAACGGCTTCTCTTGGATGAAGGGTGAGGCTTACTCCATTCACACGAATCACGGACGTCCCAGACTTGCAAAAAAGAACAGTGAAGTGATCAGTCACCTTTAATGTCAATGATCCGTGACGAATCATCTCGATACTCTTCAAAAGAGCCATCCTCCTCGTTTCGGAAATTTCCCGACATTTCATTTCGATTGTTCACGGAGAAACACTTTGAAATGAGCATGAACTGGGACGAATCTGACATTTTTAACAGAAGTAGGCGAGAATTCTCCCTCCTCTAAGCGTCTCGGGGCGTAGCCCGGCGTAGGTGGGAGATGAATCGCCCGGTCCAACAGTTTTCTCTCCCTATGACAGATGTTACGAACAAAAGTTCGTGATTCCGTCAGATTCTCCCTCCGCTTCCGCGGGTATGAGATGAGGAGGACACATCACGATCTGCTGGAGGGAGGAGGGACGGACATGCTGAAAGGCTATAAATATAGGCTCCACCCGACGCCGGCACAGGCCGAGTTTCTCATCAAGACGATCGGCTGCGCCCGGTTCATCTACAACAAGCTTCTCGAGGACCGCATCGCCATCCGCGAGGAGGCGAAAGCGGGGATCGTGACGAGACGGAAACCGGCGACACCCGCATCCTACAAG
>CABIYO010000070.1 GCA_902362975.1 Caryophanales bacterium | reverse complement strand
CCCCGTGAGCGACTTGTTCGCTCACGGGGGCCTCTTGTCATGTTTATGGGTTCGTGCATTACGGACTAAACAAATAGGGGCGACCTCGGATAAAGTTAAAGTGACCAAACCATAACTTTGGAGGTGCCCCTATGTACAAAGAGTATACCATGAACCAATTGGTTTTGCCCCTAGATTTAGAAGTCTGGCTTCAAGAAAATGATATCGCCTTCGCCCTCGTGGTGGTGAACCTACGAAAGGTCATCGCCAATGGCATCATCGGAAGTGCGAAGAAGGGGTCTGGCCACCGAAAATCGGTGACCGGCCCCCTCTATTTATCAAAAATCTTTAAAATCGGCTAGTTATGTCCCAGCCTCTTTTTTGAAAAAACGGTGAATGTCACGTTCGTTTGGTACGATATAGAGAGTGAATCATGTTACAGGATGAAAGGAAGACGATTATGCTACGCGGATTATATACAGCAGCTGGAGCGATGAATGCCCTGCAGCGCCAACAAGAGATTTTGAGCAATAACCTTGGTAATGTGAGAACGCCAGGCTTCAAAGCGTCTGACGGCGTGGTTCGTTCGTTTCCAGAGATGCTACTCGCACAAGTCAGCAATCCGGATAACGCGAAATCGCGCGTGAAGGGAGAAGTAGGGACTTTATCGATGGGTGTTTATCTTCAAGAAACGGTGCCCCGATTCTCAGCGGGGAGTATCACTGAATCCGGTAGCCCGACCGACTTGTATTTAAAGGCACCTACTGATTTTGCAGGAGCCCCGATGTTTGCAGTCGAACAAGGCGGCGAGACGTTATATACGACAAATGGACGCTTCTCGATCGATGAGACGCTCTTCCTTCGTTCTGCGGACGGCGGATATATCCTTTCTGATGAAGGCGAACGAATTCAACTCCCATCGAGCGAGTTTCAAGTTGGGAAAGATGGTGTCATCACTTCGCTTGGGCAAAACGTTGCGACTCTTGGTGCCTACCAAATCGATGACTTGACGACTCTTGAACAAGTCGGAAATGATTGGCGTGTGACGGGTGATGCCCCGGCGCCGGCCCAGGTCGAAGTACTACAAGGATTTATTGAAGAAGCGAACGTCAACCTCGACCAGACGATGGCGGACTTGATGATGACGTATCGTCAGTTTGAAGCGAATCAAAAAGTCGTCCAAGCGTATGATAAAAGTGCCGAGCGGGCAATCGAAATCGCTCGTATTCGTTAAGGAGGAACACCATGCAGTCCATTTATAACTCGGTCAACTCTCTGTCTCAACTTCAGCGTCAATTAGATGTGACAGGTCACAATATCGCGAACGTCGATACGGTCGGCTTTAAGCGGCAACAGGGCCATTTTGCTTCACTATTGTCGCAGGCGTATAACAACCAACCGCGTCCGGAATTCGAAATCGGTCGGGACACACCGAACGGAATTCGAATCGGGGTCGGTGGATACGTCGCCGATATCACCCAACAGTTCAACATTGGACAAGTGCGTACGACCGATCGCGGATTGGACGTCTTTTTGAAGGCGAGCCGTCAATTTTTCGTCGTGGACACACCGAATGGCGTTGGGGTGACACGAAGTGGAAACATGCAATTATCGGTCGGTGACGAAACGATGCTCGTCGATGTGAACGGCAATCCGCTTCTTGGAGATGACGGTAATCCAATCACGATGCCGAACGATGCGACGAATCAGCGCATTCGTCAAGACGGTGTGGTCGTTGCGAGTGTGAATGGCGTTGAACAAGAATTCGGACGTCTCGACATCGTAGAAGTCCGCAATACGTCGGAATTACGTCCGCTCGGTGATAATGTGTTCGCAGCGGATTTGGAGACCGAAGTCGATCGTCCTCTCGGAAATCTATTGATTGAAGGGACACTCGAGTCATCGAACGTCGATTTGACAAAAGAAATGACGGATATGACAATCACACAACGAGCATATCAAATGAACTCACGGGCGATGTCGATGAGCGATCAGATGATGGGGCTTGTCACGGCGTTACGTCCATAACGCATACCGCTTCTCGAGCCGAGAAGCGGTTTTTTATAGACAAAGGGGGAGAAGCATCAATGCGGATTGTAGTCGCGATGGATTCATTCAAAGGCTCACTTTCGAGTATGGAAGCAAATCAAGCGGTCCTTCGTGCGCTTGAAGGACATGAGGTCACCGTCATACCGATTTCTGACGGGGGAGAAGGTTTTTTGGATGCTTGGATTACGACACATACGGAAGGGACCCTTATAGAAGAAAACGTCGTGTGCTTGGATGGACTACAGCGCATTGCACGTTTTGGTTTCGAGCCGTCAACGAGGCACGCGGTGATCGAAGTGGCGGAAACAGCAGGGTTGACACTCCTCTCTCATGTCGATCCGTGGCGCTACAGTTCAGTCGGAGTCGGTCAACAGATCGTTCAAGCGCTAGAGCGTGGAGCGAAGATTATCACCGTCGGGCTCGGAGGGAGCGGGACGATGGATGGTGGAAAAGGATTGCTCGAAGCGTTAGGTGTTCGTTTTCTCGATGCGAACGGTGCTGTGTTATCGACCATCCCCCATCGACTAGAAGAAGTGGCATCAATTGATTGGTCCGGTCTTCATCCGCGTGCGCGCGAGGTCGTATGGAGAATGTCTTCCGATGTACAGAACCCATTGATTGGTGAAAGCGGAGCAGCCTATGTGTTTGGCCCCCAGAAAGGATTGGCGGCAGATGTAGTGAAGCGATATGACCGGCTCCTCAATCACTACGCGAACTGTTTTGAAGTGGATCGAAGAGCACTTCCTGGAGCAGGGGCGGCTGGGGGCATCGGCTTTGCGCTATTGCAGCTTGGTGCAATCTACGTGAGTGGCATCGAAGAAGTGGTCAGTTGATCTAAGCTCGAAGAACAGTTAGAAAAAGCAGATTGGCTGATTACAGGAGAGGGTAAATTTGACGCGCAAAGCTTTGAGGGAAAGGCACCGTATGGGTTGGCACGCCTTGCGCATACGCGTGGGGTCCCGACTCTCGTCTTCACCGGACAGTCCGATTACATATCGCATATGGAGTCCGGCATCGTCGCCATTTTTCCGATCGTGTCTCGAATCATGACGTTAGAAGAAGCGATTTGGGAGGCAGCTCCGTTGCTGACGAATGCGGTCCAACGCGTGCGTCACCTCATTGAAAAGGCGCCATGACAGTAGTCGGGCGCCTTCGCATTCATAAAGAACGATCTTTTAGCAGATCACGAATCTCTGTCAACAGTTGCTCTTCTTTCGTTGGGATCGGAATAGCAGCTTCCTCCACTTCTTTTTCACGCTGTAAACGATTGATGACTTTGACAATCAAGAAGAGGGCAATGGCAATCAAGAAGAAGGACACAATCTGTTGAATAAAATTGCCGTATAACACGTCCACTCCGAGTACACTTGCTTTTAAGCCAGAAAAGTCGATTCCTCCAATAATGATTCCGAGAAGCGGCATAAAGATATCATTGACGAGTGAGTTCACGATGGCAGTGAACGCTGCACCAAGTACGACAGCAATCGCCAAATCGATGACGTTCCCCCGCATTGCGAATTTTTTAAATTCATTCCACATAGACAAACCTCCTGACATTGAATAGTCTAAGCGTAGCATATTTGAAGGGAAGAAATAAATAAATCGTTCGACTTCTATCAGGGAAGGATGCTTGTTCGGCTTTTCTGCATAGGGTACACTGAAAAGGTAGCAATTTACGCATTTTAATACCAGGTACTAATATGATATAATCATTTTAGCTGAAAGGATGGTTGGACGTGGCGAACGATGAACAGACGAGTTCGGAAGAACAAAAAGGTTCAACAGAACAAGAGACGAAGCAGAAAAAGCAATCGCGATTATCGAATCATCGTCGATTCCCGATTTTACTGCGCGTGCTCGTTGTTTTAGTGTTGGCACTCGCGATGCTCGCCCTCGGAGCGGTCATCGGGTATAGCGTCATTGGCGGAGGCGATTGGAAAGATGTATTTGACATCGAGACCTGGCGCCACATCACCGATTTTTGGCTAACCTCTTAAAGGCGGTGGATGGATGTATACAATTGAGCAAATCAAAAAAGTAATCCCACACAGATACCCGTTTCTGTTAATTGATCGAATTATCGAAGTCGAGGAAAAGAAGCGTGCTGTTGGATTAAAAAATGTCACGGCGAACGAAGAGTTCTTTAACGGGCATTTCCCAGACTATAATGTCATGCCAGGTGTCTTGATTGTTGAAGCACTCGCACAAGTCGGTGCTTTTGCAATGTTGAAAGACGAATCGAATCGAGGCAAGCTCGCCTTTTTTGCAGGGATTGACAACTGCCGTTTCAAACGCCAAGTCGTCCCGGGTGATCAACTTCGCCTCGAGGTAGAAATTATGAAAATTCGTGGGCCAATTGGTAAAGGGCGTGCCGTGGCCACGGTCGACGGAGAAGTTGCTTGTGAAGCAGAACTCACTTTCGCCTTGAAGTAAGGAGAAATGGGATGCGTGCTTTAGTCATTGTATTATTAGTTGGCTTGATGACGATTGTGGGTTGTCAGCAGCTCCAGACAGAAGAGTCGAGTGAAGAGAACATCGTTTACGAGCAAAATGTGGATGAAACGATGATTGATAAACGGGCAGGACAGTCCGATGCAATCGCCGTTTCTCTTGAACGAACGAATGACACGACGATGCTCTTCACGATTCGAATGCTCGAAAATCGTCGTCTTGATCCTACGACGGTCATGAGTTATGAGGTCGAAGGCGAACGCGTTGCGATTCCTTTTGGTGAACTGATTGCAGAGCGTGAAGAGGATATTCGGACGTATGAGTATCAGACGGACGTAGACCTGGATCTGTTCGTATCAGAGACACTTCCACTCTTCCATCTCGTTGAAGAAGGTGAATCGGAAGTCACGATACCACTTGAAGTCATTAATTCGACAAATGTTGAATAAGAAACAGGCGATGTTGTCGAAAATCGTCTGTTTTTTTGTGGAGATTAATTCGTTCTATCCGATAAAAAGAGTAAGGAGAGAATGGAGGAATTTTGGTATGAAACAAAAATCAGAGTCGTTACAGACGCGCATTTTAGTAGTGATGTTAGTCTTCGTTACGTTGCTCATCGTCACATTCGGAGTGGTACAGTATTTCAGTACGAAACATTCCGTACTTAGTACGTTACATGCAACATTAATCGAAGATGGTGAACGGATTAGTGAATCGTTGGATGCCGATGCTTATGCATCTTTCATGGCGAATCCGTCAAAAAATGAGCAGTACAAGCAACTACGTGAATACTTAGATACATATCGCCAGCAAATCGGTGCGATGTATGTCTACACGATTGCCACAGAGGGCGAGGAAGTCCAAATCATCGTAGATGGTTTGAACGAGGCAGATGCTGAAGAAATCGGTTCTCCGACTACAGCGATGACGTATGAAGGAGCAACGCCCGCATTCCAAGGTGAGACCGTCGCAACTGGTGTCATCGATGATCCGGAGTACGGGAAGTACGTGACCGTGCTTGTCCCGATTAAACAAGGGAACGAGGTAGTTGGGGTACTCGGAATTGATAAAGCTGCTACTGAGGTCTCCGCGATTACAGGAGATGTCTTAACAGAAGTAGGCGAGAATTCTCCCTCCTCTAAGCGTCTCGGGGCGTAGCCCAGCGTAGGTGGGAGATGAATCGCCCGGTCCAAAACTCTTCTCCCCCTGTGACAGATATGACGAACAAAAGTTCGTGATTCCGTCAGATTCTCCCTCCCCTTCCGCGGGTATCGGATGAGGAGGACACATCACGATTTTCTAAAGGGAGGAGGGACGGACTATAAATGTCAACCTTTATATGTACAATTTTGCTCGTTTAATAATGTTCAATATTGTCGGTTTCGTCAGACGCGGTTTGTTCC
>CABIYO010000069.1 GCA_902362975.1 Caryophanales bacterium | reverse complement strand
GGCTAAACGGCTTGAGCCCTGTCGAATACAGGTCTCAAGCCGCCTAGTTTGGTTTTCATTATTTGCCCTGTCTACTTGACGGGGGGCAGTTCAGATTATTTTTTAATAATTTATTAAACTCAAAAGGGCACTAAACGTTTCGTTCTCTGCCATGATGTATACCCCTAATCCAACAAAGACTATAGGGATAATCCATCTTCCGTATTTCTCCAAAACTTCAGAAACATGTCTGAAGGAAGCTAAACGATATCCTACAAAACACCAGACAGCAACCATTATAAAGAAGATAATAACCGTAATTACCAGTTCATTCACACTTAAAGTTGTAAAATAAGGCACATAGATGCCGATATTGTCCCCGCCATTAGCGAATGTGATGAAGGCTACACTCATAAATAGTTTGTTAAATCTCCCTGAGTTTAAACTGGAGAGGATCGCACCTTCATCTTCATCTTCACCCTTAATAAACAGTTTAATCCCTAAATAGATCGGAATTAAACCAAGCAATCCAACCCATTTTTCTGGAATCAACATGACGCCAAAAGTTCCCAAAAGACTGATCAAAACCAGCAAGGCAAAACCTAAGTATTGCCCAATGACTATATCTTTAGGGTAGATCCGGTTACTCTTTGTCTGCGCGTTCATCTTTAAACCGCCAGTCGCTCTAGCCTGTGCATTTGCCTGAGAGAACAGCAGCATCAAAACAAAAATATCATCAATATTGGTTACTAAGAAAGCCCCAATTGCGGAAATAATAGTCAAAGCCACTTTTATCAACTCCATGGTAAGTTATTAAAACATTCACACGTATGTTTGAATGTTATGAATAGGTTCTCCCCTGCTTAGTGTAAATATACGGGAAGTAGCTCCCCTATCCAGTGAAGAGCAAAATATAGCAATATCCCTACAAAAAAGAAAAGAATAACGACTCTGTCTTCAGTGGCACTAACAACA
The DNA here is from genome assembly GCA_902362975.1 of Caryophanales bacterium. Classification (GTDB taxonomy): domain Bacteria; phylum Bacillota; class Bacilli; order Exiguobacteriales; family Exiguobacteriaceae; genus Exiguobacterium. The sequence goes on along the minus strand of CABIYO010000069.1, from coordinate 5,301 downwards.
GGCAGCAAGTCAACGGTAGATATGTATAGAAATATTCCTGCTGTAATGGAAAGAGCTATCGCGAGGATGCTGCTATCTACCATAAAAAATTGTGTTAGAGACACGGCTGCGATCGCGCCTGTTATCGTTGATAGACCCAATAAGAAAGACGCTCCTATCGCCTTCTTCTTGCTTTCAAAGCTTGCAAATACGATGGAAGAAATCGTTAAACCATCCGGAATTTTATGTATTAATACAGCAATCAATACAACAAATCCTATTCTCTCGTCTATTTTGAAACTGGCTACAATAGAGACACCATCAAAAAACGTGTGAACCAGCATGCCCAATAAAGCACTAAAGGTTGTGCTTTGAGAATGAGAATGTTTATGAGTCTCTTCTCCGAAATGAAAATGGGGTGCAAGAAACTGCTGGAACAAAAAGATCAAACCAAATCCAATAACAATATATAGGGCACTGGATTCCTGAATTTCTAATGCTTCTGGTATTAAATCCATAATCGCAATAGCGAAAAGTATCCCGGCGCTCAGCGCCATTAAGCCATTTAAGCCCCTTCTAGACCAATTTTTTTTAAGAAAGATCACAAAGCCACCCAGGACATTTGCGAAAGCCGCAGTTAGGACGTAAAACAAAATGTCCATTAATTCCCCCACTCCATTAAATGAAAAGTTTAATCTGCACTTATGAAAAGTGCAGGTCTGCTGCATTCACATTATTTCTTTTTATTCAGCATGTGAATGGCGTGCCCCATCACACCTTCCGCCGCTTCCATCAATGGCTCAGGCAACGTTGGATGGGCATGGATTGTAAGGCTTAGATCTTCGGCAGTTGCTCCAGATTCAATGGCAAAAACTGCTTCAGCAATAAGCGACGATACTTCTGGTCCTACCATCTGTGCGCCTAACACCCTTTTGCTGTTCTTCTCGGCTACAATCTGCACAAAGCCATCTGCATCTGAAACAGATAATGCCCTTCCGTTCGCTTGGAATGGAAAACGGCTGGAAACCGTTTCGTATCCCTGTTCTTTTGCTTCTTTCTCTGTTAATCCTGTGTAGGCAACTTCAGGATCACTGAAGATAACAAAAGGCATGGCTTGAAAATCAATGATGCTGTTTTGTCCGCTAATCACTTCTGCAGCTACTTTTCCTTCGTAGCTAGCTTTATGGGCAAGGAGGTATCCGCCAGCACAGTCACCTATTGCATAAACATGCTCCACGTTTGTCTGGCATTTCTCATTTATCTTAATAAAACCACGCTCGTCTAATTCTACTCCGATATTTTCCAACCCAATTTTCCCTGTGTTCGGCTTTCTTCCTATAGAAACTAAGCAATAATCTCCGTTAACCACTTCTTCCTTGCCATCAACCTGTACACGAACTTTTACTTCATCCCCTGTGTTTTCTCCGCCTTGGACCAGAGCATTGGTTACAACTGTGATACCTAGTTCTTTTAGATGCCGTTTTACCACATTTGTAAGCATAGGATCGGTACCTGGAAGAATCGTGTTGGACCCTTCGAGAATGGTCACTTTTGATCCGAACTTGGCATAAGCAGTGCCCAGCTCCAAACCAATATAACCACCGCCTACCACAACTAAATGTTTTGGTACTTCCTGCAGCACCAATGCCTCAGTGGAAGAAATGATTCTTTTTTTATCAAATGGCATACTTTTTAGTTCGAAAGGCAAAGATCCTATCGCAAGGATTAAATCTTTGTAGGAATATACTTGTTCTTCGTTATTCATTTTGATTTTAGCCGTATAGGGTTTAGTAAGATAGGCTTCTCCACTGATTACCTCTACTCCATTGCCTTTCAGTAAGGTCTTAACCCCGCTGGTTAACTTATTCACGATGCCGTCTTTCCACTTTACTACTTCCGGCATATCTACTTGAACTTCACCAGAAACCTTGATGCCCACTGCACTGGCGTGTTGAATATGTTTTACCCGCTCAGACGCACTAATAAGAGCTTTTGATGGGATACACCCCCGGTTAAGGCAAACGCCCCCTAGTTCTGCTTTATCTACCAGAACCACTTTTTTCCCCAACTGGGCCGCCCGTATGGCCGCCACATAACCTCCAGATCCTGCTCCTATTACTAACAAATCGACATCTTTTGTCATTTTAGCTTCCTCCTCCGGTGATTTCAGAATGAAATAAACGAACGGTCTTTCACGAAAAAACAGAACCGTTTTCGTGCAATATGTAATCCTAAAACTGCTGTGAACCAACCTGTAACGTATACCCGTTTTTAATCATTTTTAATGTAACTAACCCCCAAATTTCTATACATGGTAAGAAAAAGGGCTTTCCAGACAACCAGAAAGCCCTTTTCCCTTTTATTCCTTGACCCGCATAAGCCGCATACTATTTAACGCTACCAGAAGAGTTGCCCCCATGTCTGAAAGGATGGCAATCCAAAGTGTTAACCAGCCCGGTATGACCAATAGCAAGGCAATAAATTTAATGGCAATTGCAAAGGTGATGTTAGCTTTGATGATATTTAGGGATTTACGGCTTAGTTTCACAGTGAATGGAAGTTTTCTTAAATCATCTCCCATTAAAGCAACGTCTGCCGTTTCCAGTGCTGTATCTGTACCAGCTCCACCCATTGCAATCCCAACTGTTGAGGCCGCCAATGCAGGTGCATCATTGACCCCATCTCCTACCATTGCTACGTTGCCATACTCGGATCTCAATTGTTTAATATAGTTTAATTTGTCCTCTGGCATCAGTTCTGCCTGAATATCCGATACGCCAACATGGCCGCCGATCGCATTCGCGGTACCTTGGTTATCGCCTGTAAGCATAATGGTCTTTTTGATGCCAAGTTGATGCAATTTCTGAATAACGTCTTTACTTGATTCACGTACTTCATCCGCTACCGCAATCACAGCAAGTATTTCTTTTTCAGTTCCGACCACCATAGCTGTCTTGCCTTGGTTTTGAAGAGTAGTAACATTTTGCTCTAAGTCTTTATCGAAATCATTAGTCAATAATTCCTTAAAGAGTTTCGGGCTACCGATGTAATAAGTCGTCCCGTTTACGATACCCTTTATACCCTTTCCTGTGATAGAAGAGAAATCCTCTACCTGTACGTCAGAATAATTAATGTTCTCCGCTTCTGCTTTTTTCATGATGGCTGAAGCAAGAGGATGCTGGGAACGATATTCTAATGCAGTAATGATGGACAGCAATTCTTTTTCATTTGCCTGCTTGTTCAACACATTAAAATCAGTTACCACTGGGACACCTTTTGTTAGTGTGCCCGTTTTATCAAATGCAATGGCCTTTAAGGCACCCATTTCTTCTAGATAAATACCGCCTTTTATAAGAACGCCCTTTTTCGCTGCATTCCCGATTGCTGAAACAATAGAAATCGGAGTCGATATAACCAACGCACAAGGACAACCAACAACAAGAACAGCTAATCCTTGATAAATCCATGTTTCCCAACTGCCATCAAAGAATAATGGAGGGACTATAGCAACTAATGCTGCAATGATCATAATAATCGGTGTGTAATATTTTGCGAATTTATCAACAAATGCTTGCGAAGGAGCACGTTCCCCTTGTGCTTCCTCTACAAGATGAATAATTTTTGCAATCGTTGTGTCTTCTACCAGCTTAGTTATTTTTACCTCAAGCAAGCCTTCTTCATTTAAGGTACCTGCAAACACTTCATCATCAACCGTTTTCGCAACAGGAACAGACTCGCCCGTAATGGCCGCCTGGTTAACAGTCGAATAGCCGCTTACTACAGTCCCGTCCATGGCAATCTTCTGGCCGGGTTTCACGATCATAATATCACCAATGGCAATGTCATCCACATGGATCATCATTTCTTGCCCATTTCGTCTAACGAGTGCCTCTTTTGGTGCAATATCCATTAATGAACGAATGGATTGTCTTGCTTTATCCATAGAGAATCGTTCAAGAGCTTCACTAATCGCAAAGAGAATAACAACAATGGCCACTTCTCCCCATTCCCCAATGATAGCGCCACCTATAACAGCCACTGTCATAAGGGTTTTCATGTCAAACTCAAAGCGAAACAAGTTTTGCAAACCGACTTTGAAAAGCGATAATCCTCCGATAAACATGGATGCTAAAAATAATAATGTAGTAACGAGGTTCTCTTCCCCATTCACACTCTGGGACAGGTAACCGAACGCAATCAATAAGGACGCAAAGAGCAGCGTACTGTGCTTTTTATAAAATGGCACTTTATCTTCTTTCGTATCTTCTTTTACCTCTTGTGATGCTTGGCGAGCAGATTTTTCAGGTGTCACTTTGAGATTCTCAAATGCACCTGCTTTTTCTAGTTCTTCTATCGTTGCATTACCATAAACAACAATTTTAGATGCACCAAAATTTACTTTTGCATCCTCAACTCCAGATAGCTGTTTTACATTTTTTTCGAATTTACCCGCGCAGTTTGCGCAAGTAAAACCTTGTACACGATAGGCCTTCATTTCTTGTTCAGATGTTATTGCCTTTTGATCAGACATTGACATTCACTTCTTTCTTATGTTCTAGTACAATCATCATTATTTGTCTAATATGTTCATCGTCTAACGAATAAAACGCTAGTTTTCCTTCTTTTCTATATCTTACAATCCCCTGCTTATGAAGGGTCCTTAAATGATGAGAAGCATTTGCCACCGTAATACCAATAATATTTGCTATATCACACACACATAACTCTTCATCTTGACACAAAGCATAGGTAATCTTTGCCCTATTTTCATCCGCAATTGCTTTTAACATTTGGGCAACACTAACAATATCGATTGTTTTTAAATCACCTTGTATTCGATTGACCTTTTCCTCGTCATAACAAAAAATTTCACAAGTATCTTTCTTATTCACATTATCACCCCATTGATATTCAAGTGTTAACTTGAATATAGTATATATCTTTCCTTGGTTAATATTCAAGTGAATATTTGAATGAAAAACATAAAATGATTTTTCTAGGCTCATCACCATAAGGTGTGGTTGACACATAAAATCCATCGGATTTGAATTGAACATAGAAAAAAAGCGAAAACCCCGGTATCGTAATTGTTGCCTAGACAAACCACGATTGGAGTTTTCGCTTTGTCCCAACAGTTTATCAAATTACTTCTTCCACTTCCAGACCTTTTTCAGATCCAGATGTCTTCAGACGAAGAACCGAACGTTTTCCCGGTCATCCCGGATCGACACGACATCCCTTGCCCGCTTTGCCAGAGAAAGACAGTCCTGCATTCGAAAAGGCGACGTCGCTTCCGACACGGTCACGCATGGAACGTCGGTA
>CABIYO010000068.1 GCA_902362975.1 Caryophanales bacterium | reverse complement strand
CTCGTGAGCGAACAAGTCGCTCACGAGGGCCTCTTTCTTATAAATCTACTCGGTTATGTCCCAGCCTCCTTTTTATATACATTTCGTCTTAATCAATTTTGTTCATATCCAATAAAACCTTCCATTTCGAACTTGATTAATTTTGCTTAAAACAGCTTGAAATGGTTCATAAAGATATGCCTTTATATCAAGGGTTAAACCACTTTTTAAAAATAGGTTAAAATGCAAAATAAAATCATTTCGGCACGAAAATTATCTTTAATATCATTCTTATTTTAGTTTCTCTCGGAATCAGTTATTAGAGCAAACGAAAAATTAACGTAGACCTGCACTACTTTAGAAATCTAAAAGAGAACAAAGGTATCTCTTACATTTATTCATCAAGAAAATCTTGGACTTTCTCATAAAAATAAATACAAAGGCTTTTTTACTACCCCTAACCCCTTCTCAATCATAATATCTACAATCCCATTACCATTCATCAAAATAATTGGAACTGCTCCTTGTTGGAACGATATACCTGTAGCTTGTGTTGTAAAATCAGAAGTAGTAAAAAAGATGCCCTGCTCATAATTACCTTGAATAGCACCACGAAATTGTTGAATTTCTTTTCTCCCAACATTTCCTTGCCACCTTTTACACTGGAAGGCAACATTCATTGAAGCTAGTCCAATCTTTAACCTTCCATAACCATCGATCCCCCCATCGGGACCAACTCCTGTAACAATTAAATCTACAAATCCATAAACTTGCAGTAATTTCTTTGCAAACTCTTCAAATTGTCTAGGGGTTAGTTCGTGTAACTTATCAAGTAACTGAGATTTAAAATCCTCTTCATAGTCTTCATATATTTCAACAAGATTAACTGGTGTGGTTTGCATCTGAACTGGTAAATGTACACGGTTCCTACCTTTATCAGTGATTGCCCATACCCCTCTTTGTGGATTATACATTTCACCACTATCAATGAGTTTTTGCCTTACCCATTGGATACGATTAGTCCATTTGTTTCCACCAGATTCCATACGTTATCTAAATCCTCTTGGGTAATATTGTGAAATTTTTGAGTAACCAAGGGGTAGATTTCTTTCGGTTTTCCTTGCCCTCCTAAAGAAATCAATACTTCTAATAAAGGCACCTCTATTTCAGATTGCTTAGGCATTACTATTAACTCATCCCCAAACTTTAGTCATTAACATTTGGTATTATTTCGTATAATGAACTACTACTGCAAATCTAACGTCCATAAGAAAAAAGACGGAGCTGAGCCGAGTTAAGCCCAGTCAAACCTTTAGACATCATAAAATAAAGGTAACTCAGCAACTTTGCTTTCTTGTTCAATAGACAGTCCTGTAAAATGGTCTTTATCTAATACAACTTGGGCTAATTGACTAAACATGTTACGACCATCTTTATCAGTATAGAATTTTAGACCTTTTATTTTCACATTCGAAACTTCATCTTCAAATGCTAGTTCAGCTTCATGTTCCGTAATATAAGTTAACAGTTCTTCTTTCCATTGCTCCCTCTCCATACGTCTAGAGTCTCCACCTTTCGGTTCAATAAAGACTTGTATATAATATTCAGCATTTCTAAGGTACAGTATGAAGTCTGGTTGGAAACCTTCAAACCTTACTTGGTCAGATTGTTGGAACTGATGCAATTTAAGATATTCACCTTTACGTGTTTCTCTATTCATTTGCTCATCCATCCGAAATAAATAAGTTTCTGGATATGTTTCTCGTAATTCTTGTACTCGCTCGCCAATCTTACGAATCAGGTCAAATTCAAGTTCATTTACAATCGCTAAGTTATAAACAAACCAATCGTTCTCATCACCTAACATTTTACGTGGCTCAACAATCTGACTACGATTTCCCTTCAAAGAGTCGTATTTTGGAACCCGTTTTCTATAATCAGTAAGATATTCTTTTATTGGATAACCAATAAATTTATTACTACCACGTTCACTTGAATATCCTTTGATAATTTTAGATTCAATATCGCTTAGATAAGATACAACTATGTTCAGCTTATCTCTACTAGTCAAGTCACTTTCTGTAAACTCAAGTGGTGCTTCTACTCGTAGTGTTAAATTTTTTATATTTAACCAATTCTCACTATACAAAAATTCCTCTTTCGATTTCAATTCTGGTAAGTACCTCTTCATTGTATCAAAACGAAAGAATGTAAGTTTCTGCATAGCTTTTTTAAAGTACCTGTCATCTAATTTAACAACGATCGGATGTGTTCTTAAGCTTGTCGCCTCTTCTTTATAATCTACTTCTCTAGAGGAATACGACCAAGGAAGTGTCACATCATTTGTATTTTGGACTCCATATTTTGACAAGTCAGTGTAGTAAGAGTCAGGTACAACAATGGTCTGATTATAATAGATTTTTCCATGTTTCCAAACGTCAGTTCTTTTAAAATTTGATTTTATCTTCACATCTAGTGGAGGGTTTTTCTCATCTGTTCCACTAGGTAAATCCAATGCTTCTAGGGAATTAACTAGATTTTTTAAATACTGTGGCTCATTGATTGTATGATAGTGAAGAGTTTCAAGCAATAAACTGTCATGCGAATCGTCTTCAAACCTTCTTTTATAGGAAGATTGCCCTTCTAAGATGAATGGATTATATCTAGCACCACGTCCAATTAACTGAGCTTCAGCCATCGTAGACTTTTTATCACCTTTAGCATTTTCACTTACCCGTACAATATCATAAAGGTTTAACACATCCCAACCTTCAGTTAGCTTTGCAACAGCAAATATAACACGATACAAGTTATCTTCATCTTCTAAAGAATTGAGTGCCTGATATTGCCCTTTTTCCAACATACCTGCACCACGGTCAGAATCGTTTGCATTTAACACACGTCTAGGCTCAAACTCTCGTTTTATGGTACGTAAAATAGTTGGAAGTTCTTCACTATGTTCCAAGTAATACTGATAAGCAAAGTTTAAAGTCGAACTTTCATTATCATCTAGCTTTTGTTGACGTAAAATAAACTGGTTAAGTTCCTCAACAGTCAAACCCTCAATCATTTCATTAAATAACTGGTTGGCATTGTTGGAGGCATTAATATTTTGAGACTTAAACATTATAACAGGTTTAAAAATTGGTATCCCTTTAGCTAAGGCTGTATACCTTCTATATTCACTCAGCAGTACTACATTTAACATTTTATCTCTATCATCTGCAGAACCTTCAATACGCTTTACGTTTTTTGAGAATCCCTGAAACATAAATTTATCTAATGTGTAACGGTATATAACTTTATCTTTATACTTCTCATAGATATTCTTATTTTCCAAGTCAATAGTAGCAGTAAACTCCAGTAACCTATTGTCATCTCTTGCATTAAGTATTCTATTTATAGCAGCTTCCCATGTCTTTTCTTCATCTTTTTCTTTCTTTGTTGAAGCAGAATAATGGTGTGCTTCGTCTCCAAGTATTACAACCTTGTTTCTACCATATTCTAATTCAGACATTGAATTTTCAGCAGGAATAAATAAATCGTTTGATAAAGATTGTACCGTTGAAAGCTTCAAATAAATCACATTCTTAGACTGTTCTACTGGAAACCTTGTTACAGGTATGATATTTATGCGTTCACCGTTAATCTCCATTGTTTGCTGGAATAAATATTTATTAGACGCTTTATTTGTAAGATTATCGATAGTCTTATTTAGTACACTATTTGTATTTACTGTAAAAACAAAATTTTGATATCCATATTCTTTAAACATAAACAAGATTAAAGCTGCCATTAAATCCGTTTTACCAGAACCAGTTGCCATGTTAAACAATACATGATTGATATTACGTGCATCATTAAACGTTTGAGTGTAATGGAAAAATCTTATTGCATTTTCCTGATAATCACGTAGATCATGTATTAGATTGTTATTAACATATTCGGGAACCTGAAAAGCTATATTTTCATTAAATAAGGATGTATCATGTCTTTTAAGCTCGTCAAGTAATGGTAAAGATATTTGCTTCTTTTTCTTAGGTTTTGAAGACATTTTTAAGCCTCCTCCCCATAGAAACTCTTATTAAATTCGTAGTCAGAATTACTAATGAGTTCCCTAACATTTGAATCATCTATTTCACTCAAATTATAATATAGTTGATTTTTCTCAATAATCTTAATAAGTAATTTACGGTTTTCTTCAGTGCCACGACTCCAATCAATTTTGGTTAAATCAGCACGAAAATCTATATCTGCTTTCTCCTGTGTGTCAGACCCTTGTATCATACGTTCATAAACAACCTTTAATTCACTAATTGAATTTGCGTTTATTATATCAATCAAATAGCCTATATTTTTGGGGAACAATTCAGTATAAACAAAACTTCCTCCACCATTCCATTTAACAATCTTAGAAATGCCCGATTGATCTTCACCGCTTACAACATCTTTTAATCTGTTCCAAGGACTATTTTCTTCGTAGTCAAGCTGTTCAATAGTAATATATTTCCGTTCAAGCTTATGTGCAACAGCAGCCGTTGTTCCCGAACCACCAAAGAAATCGAGTACAATATCACCTTTGTTACTAGCCATCTCAATAATTCTCCTAATAAGCTTTTCAGGCTTTTTACCACCTTTTAGGGTCACTCCACCTTCTTTTGCAATTCCTTCGTATGGAGTGTCCATCCAAATATTGCTTAGCTGTATACTCGGCACTTTTTTACCATCAATTTCTCTAACCTTTTTAGCATAGAAAGCAATTTCCTGCCCATTATGAACTATTACATCATAATGATTTTCTCTTTCAATTTTATAAATCTTATCTTTATCTCCTTTTGAAATATTTCGTATAGAAACAATTTCTTGACCTGCATCATTTCCAATCGCAGTATATCTAAATACCGAATCAGCATTTTCTAAAGCGAAATCACCCATTTTCTTTTCAAAGACATCTTTTCCAAGCTCATTAACAAATGCTTGTTTGTTTTCATAACCGAACTGTGTCGGTAGATAGTCATTTAAACTTACTATTTCCCACTGTGATATATCGTCCTGTTTATTTTTAATATAGTATTTATAGTTAGAATCATAGGATGTTTCAACATATTGAGGATTATATGTCCATTTAGTCTTATCTTTTGCAAATCCAATTATATATTCTGCAGTTTCGAATACACCCACATTAACACTAGCAAAACCAGAAGGAGATTTTGTTTTTACCGTTATTTTATTTATAAAATTATTCTTCCCTGGTTCATTAAAAATGTCTTTCATTAATCGATGCAATTCAGCCACACCGTCATCACTAATTTGGACAAAAATAGCACCATCTTCACTTAATAATTCCTTAGCTACTTCCAGTCTATTTTTCATAAAAACAAGCCATGTTGAAAGTTTAAAATTTGAATTGTATCTAAAGGTATCTTCCTTTTTCTTTGCTTCAAAATAATATGGAGGATCTATGTATATGAGTTTTACTCTACCTAGATATTTTTGTTTTAATGTATGTAATGCTAAAAGATTGTTCCCCTTAATTACTAAATTCTCATCATTGAAATTAGACACAGATTGTTCTCCCTGTCTATCAAATTTAGTAGCATTAATTAATATTTTCTTATCTAACATTACATCTATCTCATCCTTTTCAATTACCTCATTGAAAAAAGATTCGTCATATCCCATATCCTCTTTACTCATTGCAGCACTAAGTAACCCATCCTTGAAAGGGAAATCTAAAACAACATCTTGCTGTTCTGATAAATACTTACCACCTGCGTTTAAACCAATTTGATTTTCATATTTTGTATAACTAGTTTCCCAATAGTCTCGGTATTGTAGCATGTCTTCAAATTGGTCAATTAAGAAGATATCTTTTCCTGCTATTTTCTTAAAATAATGCTTATTTATGTATTCATCATTAACCAAAGCAGTAATAAGCGTTTCATCATAATTTCTTAAATCATTTACTAATGCTGTTCGCTTTAACCCACCTTCAGCAATGTACTTATCTCCAAATGTTGCTACGATTTCAGTTATTTTATCAAACACTTTAGGTTGGATTTTTTCCATACTCATATAAACTCTCCTTTTACAAGCTTTTCAAATAAATTATATCACTAGTCCTATAGCCTCACTTATAATGATTGAATTTTTACTTGAAATAATATTCTAACGCAACAGTATTGGCTAGATATATTTTAGAATTACTTAAAAAGAGGCTGGGACATAACCCAGTAGATTTATAAGAAAGAGGCCCCCGTGATGTGTAGTGCAAAATAGGAGTGGTTCTTACGCAATGTTGGTGAGGTAGTGATACCGACATTATGGGAATAAAATCAAAAAGGATTGATT
>CABIYO010000067.1 GCA_902362975.1 Caryophanales bacterium | reverse complement strand
GGAGCAATACCGGAGCCATCTGATCGCCGCATAGGATTCGAGGCACTTTTTATTAAACTGTCCGTAAAACAGGGCTCAGTTCACGGTGGGCTGCTCGTCTTTTTTATGGCAAATATGGGTGCAACAAATGGGGGTTGTCGCAATGCTTTCAAAAAGAGTGTCGTGGAGGGGAATCCACGTGACGTGATATGTTTGGGGAACGTGCACGCCAAGCTTTTGGGAAGCTACAATTAGAGTATAGTTGATAACGATTCTCATTGTCAATAAGAATAATAAAAAAATCCATACGTGCGAACACGCATGGATTGGGTCATGAATTAATTCGAGGCTACGCCTTTTTGGACCGTGAATCGAATCAAACTGAACAAGTATCTCGTGAAGAAGAGAGCGAACGCATAGAATAGCGCAATGAACGGTGACTGAAGATCAATCCCCGGGATGTTCATCAAGAACTCTAGAACGAGAATAGAGAGTAAGAATACGTAGAGAGCGGCATCTAAATAAAGTGGCATAAGACGACCGCGTTGATGCCAAAACGTGCGGATGAGTGGTGCCACGGTCATCCCGATAATCCGTTCCGCAAAGCCGATACTGAGAACGGCGATGATGAATGCTGGGATCGTGTTAAAGGTCACCAAATCCGAGAATACGAAACCTGAAATCAATAAGAGAGGACCGATGATAATCATCATCGAAAGTGAGGTCCGGAAGAAAATCCACATGTTGTTCTGAATCGAACGAATCCCCCCGATTGCCGATTGTTGAAGTGTCTTTCCACGTCTATAATCAATCGCGAACGAGCCGATAAACATAATTCCAAATAAAGATAACAAAACTGACATGAACGATGTTTCCCCTTTTCTGAATAAATCATGATGTATCGATCTGAATCAAAGTCTAGCCTAGTTTAACGATTCATTTCGAGAAAGTAAAGCGAGAAAACGCGCTTAAGTGTGAAGAGTTTGACACATTAAGGGGCGAGGATGAAACGATTCCGACCGGACTCTTTTGCGTGATATAACGCTTCATCTGCATGTTTTAACACACTGTCGATTTCAATATCATTCGAATGGCAAGCTCCAAGCGAAACAGTGATGTGGAGCGTACCGGCACTCGTCTCGAACGGGAACGTTGAAACCTTTTCTCGAATAGATTCAGCAAGCTGCGATACTTCTTCTCGATTAGCATGGGGCATGATGATTAAAAATTCTTCGCCACCGAAGCGACCGACCAAATGGCGCTCATTGCTCTCATTCACAAGGAGCATACCGAGCTCGCGCAAAACATCATCTCCGACGTCGTGACCGTATGTATCATTCACCCGTTTGAAATGATCGATGTCGACCAAAATCAATGCGTATTCTTCTGCCTCGACCGTCAATTTGGCCATGGCTTCGTTCAAGAGACGCCGATTGGCAATCCCGGTGAGCGCATCTGTACGCGCTAGTTGCTGTTGATGTTGGACGTTCTCAAAGTGACGGCGTAGTTCGAGCAGTAATCGATAGGCGGCGCAAGCTCCCGCGTAAGACATTAACATGTAGACGATTAAGACGGGGTAGAACAAGTTTAGTGGAAGCGCGGCATAAAGCGCTGCCCCAAAAATGGCAATACTGATCGTAGTGAATACGAGCAAAGTAGGCCGAGTATTATCCATGCGTTTTCGAAGGATGCTGATTGATCCCACGAGAACGAACATTGTCGCAAACGCTAAATAGAGACCAATCATAGCGCCGTTTGTGTACCAAACGACAAACGCGCGACCAATCAAATAGATGATACCTGCAACCGTCCCACTGACCCAACCACCAAATAAGACAGCCAGTATGATTGGGATGGTGCGTAAATCAATGAGTACACCTTCAAGAGGTAAGGCATTCGCTAAAAGGAGGATGGCAATCAATCCGGTCTGTACCCCAAGTAAAATCCTTCCTTTCAAAGGAGACTGTGGTGTCAGACGAGGACGGTTTCGAAATGGTAAAAAAGAAATCGTGAAGAGCGTGAACAAGATACACAGGTTAATCAAGAACGCATTTATAATTGTGAGCATCGAAGCTCCTCCTTATCGTGTATGGAAATATTTAGCTATAGTATATAGCATCTAAGTGGAAACAAACAGAAACAACCTGCTTGCGGAAAGAAGCTCTCTTGAATGATTAATCAAGCAAATCGTTTTGGAATCCTTTTGGATTGGTTCAGGACATCCTCATCTTTTAGAACTTTCGTTATAGAAAATCGAAAGTTTGGTATGATAAGAGAAAAGGAGGACTGTCCGTGCGTTACTGGGATCATTTTAAACGAGCGTTTATTCCGATTGCGCTCATTTTGATTGGATTGGCGATCTTTTATACTTTATCGGCTCGAGACAACATGGTGTTGACGCTATTAGGGGCTGCGATTGTTGGAGTCATCTTATTTTTGGTGATGCGTCATGTGAATCAGGTGGAGGAGGATTGAAGCGAGAACACATTTTGTGGTTCTCGTTTTTTGTTGTCTTGCCACATTTTTGGGTACACTACAAAGTAAGGAGGGATTTATCATGGCAAAAGCTACATTTGCGGGAGGCTGTTTCTGGTGCATGGTCAAACCGTTTCATAAATATGAGGGAGTGGAGCGTGTCATTTCTGGATATACAGGAGGACATGTTGACAACCCGACGTATCAACAAGTCTGCTCGCAGACGACAGGACATTTAGAGGCGGTTGAAATCACGTTTGATCCAGAAGTCATTTCGTATGAGGAATTGTTACGCATCTATTGGCGTCAAATCGATCCAACAGATGGAGGAGGGCAGTTCAATGATCGCGGTGAATCGTACCGTCCAGCCATCTTCTATCATTCAGAAGAGCAACGAGCTGCAGCAGAGCGTTCGAAACAGGAAGTGGAAGATTCGGGTCGCTTCGATCGCTCGATTGAAGTCGATATCCGTCCTGCGAAAACGTTCTGGGAAGCGGAAGATTATCATCAAGACTACTATAAAAAAAATCCGTTCCGTTATGAGATGTACCGTGTCGGTTCAGGGCGCGCGAAGTTCATCAAAGAGGCATGGAGTGATCGCAAACAACAACAAGCACTTCGTGAACGCTTGACACCAATGCAGTATAAAGTGACGCAAGAAAACGGGACAGAGCCACCGTTCCAAAATGAATATTGGGATGAAGAACGAGAAGGGCTGTACGTGGATATCGTCGACGGGACGCCACTCTTTACATCGCACGATAAGTTTCAATCGAATTGCGGATGGCCGAGCTTCTCACGTCCAATCGAGGAGAGGCTCGTCGATTTGAACATGGACACGTCGCATCACATGGTACGGACAGAAGTCCGTTCAAAACATGGGGACAGTCACCTTGGTCATGTGTTTGATGACGGTCCGAAAGAGCTTGGCGGCTTACGCTATTGCATCAACTCGGCCGCTCTCCGATTCATTCCTGTAGAAGAGCTTGAAGAGGCGGGGTACGGGGAATATAAACACTTATTCAACAAGTGAAGGGGAGAGCCGTATGTTCACAGCCGTCAAACAACAAATCCGATGCGAGACGATTGGGACCGTCCTTGATTTTTACGACCAGTCGATTCGACAGCTTTCGGAAGAGGCGAGGCAAGAGAAGTACGCGAAGATGAATTCGAGTCCGTTCTCGTTCTTTCGAGGTAGCTCACACTTGTTCTACTACGACTTTGCCAAAGTGCCACTCGCGTTTGACACAGGTCCCGATCATCCGACGTTCATTCAAGGCGACTTACACTTTGAAAATTTCGGTGTGTTCGAAGACGGAGCCGGTACCATCATCTATGACGTGAACGACTTTGATGAGGCGTATATCGGTTCATACCTGTTTGATTTGTTGCGGATGGCGGTCTCTGTCGATTTGTTCACCGCCGAGTCAGGATTCGACGGCAAGGCAGCCATTCAAGCGTTTGCTGAGTCCTATGCCAAAGCCATTGAAAAACATGCGCTTGGACAGAGTGAACATATTCAATTCACGAAAGAGAACACGTGTAAAGCGGTCAAAAAAGTCATTAAAAAAGCGGAGATGAAGAAAGATGAATTCATGTCCGAACGGACGGAGGTACGGGACGAGGAACGTTACTTTTCGTCGAGTGACGATTTGCTTCCCGTCACTTCAGAAGTACGGGAGAAAATTGAAGCGGCATGGGACGATTATCTGTCTTCATTGTCAGATCAACATCGACATCACGTCGATCACTACGAAATCAAAGATATCGCCATCAAACTTCAAAGCGGAACGGCTTCAATCGGTTTAGAACGCTACTATATTTTGATTGAAGGTGCCGACGAAGAGCATGATGAAGATGTTATTTTAGAGATGAAGCAAGCACAATCCGCCGTCCCGTCTCTCTTTCTTCCGACACATCCGCTTTTTGAAAACGGATTGTCGCATCAAGGCGCTCGTGTCGTCGCCGCGCAACGGGTAATGGTCCACAGTCGTGACCCGTATCTCGGCTATTTGACAATCGACGATAAAGAATATTATGTGAGACAACGTTCTCCGTATAAGCGGAAAGTGAAAGCGAAACATATGAAAGATGAGACGTCGCTCATTGAGACGTTGAAAGTGCAAGCGCAAATCACGGCGAAGATTCACGCACGGGCCGATGCGTCATCGAATGTGCTCGATTATATGGCAAGCGAACGAATCGCGGCGGCAATCGGTGACTCCCCGTCCCTGTTTATTCGACAGTTATCGAGATGGGCTGATTTTTATGCAAATCAAGTTCGTTTTGACTATGAAGCCTTCTTAAATTGGGTCGAGTCAAGGAATCGTTAAAGATACTTGCGAATTGAGGATGAAATCCTGCACAATGGAAGCGTAAAGGATGTGTACGGACTATGATTACAGAACAACAAGTCATCGCCCAAATGCGTCAGGTGATGACACAGATTGAGTCATCAACCGGTGAAGTGCAAAAGCGTCATTTGGCAAAGTTAATGGGCTTTTGTGAATTACTTCTAGATGAGACGTCAGAAGCGAAAGCGGTCGGTGTGCCGCAAACGTCGACATCTACGAACGAGACAAAACCGCCGCTTGATCGACAGATGGCTGCCTTTCTCGGCATTCCGATGGAGGAAGACGAACAACCGAAATCGGATTCATTGCTCGATTTTTGAACCACATGTGCATCGCATGTGGTTTTTTGTGGATTCACATTCATTGACTTGAATACCACAGGGGGTATAATAAGTATAAGAATTGAATATAAATGGAGGCGTGAATATGTTGGACTTTCTTTTTGTGGCGGTGGTCATTGGACTTGTGTATTTCTGGTGGAGTCGTCGAAACAATGTAAAAACAGTCTCGACAGACGATTTAAAACGGAGAATCGCAGAAGAACGGAACATTCAATTGTTGGACGTGCGTGAGCCGCATGAATACAACGGGGGACATATCAAGCAAGCGAAAAATGTACCGTTATCCGGATTCGGTAATGCTCAAGCGAAATATCCGAAAGAGAAAGAGCGTCCTGTCTATGTTATCTGTCAGAGCGGGATGCGTAGCCAACGCGCGGCAGCGATGCTGAAGAGTGCCGGATATACCGACGTCTATTCTGTAAAGGGTGGAATGAACTTCTGGCGTGGATAATAGATGCGACTTGGACGAATCGGTTCAGTCGCTTTTTGTCACAACGTTTTCTCTTTTGCATTTTCGGGCATTCTGCTACGGTAGGGAGAGAGTAAAAGAGAGGAGATCAATCCAATGGCAGTGATTTTATTTGATATCGATGGCACGTTAGTAGATACGACCGGACCGATGACGAAGGCGATTCATGAAGCACTAGAGGAACTTCCTCATCTTCCGAAACCGAGTGAAGAGGCGGTCCGTTCAGGATACGGCTTGGCAGGTAACGCGTTTTGGGAGCATGTCATCCCAGAAGCGACGCTTGAGGAGATTCGTCTCATTCGCAGACTCCGTCATACGACGCTTGAGCAAACGATGGAAGGGAAAAATGTCTTATTTGACGGAATTCGTGAGATGTTAGAGGCGCTTCACGAGCAAGGTCATACGCTGACGACAGCGAGTAACTGTGGTGTTCATTACATGAATTTGATTTTAGATACGCAACAAATTCGTCAATATATGACGGCACCCGAATGTTTAGAGTCTGTTAGAGGCGAGAAGAAGGCAGACATTCTGACAGCGCACCGTGTCCGACACGGAGAGGCGGACTATATTATGGTCGGCGATCGTAAATCGGATGTCGAGGCGGCTCGCGCTCATGGCTTCCCCGTCGTCTTGACAGGATTTGGGTTCGGTAATGAAGAAGAGTGGGCACTTGCAGATTACGTGATTCAATCTCCACACGATTTAGTGGAGTGGGTCAACCGATAAGAAAGAGGCTGGGACATAACCCAGTAGATTCATAAGAAAGAGGCCCCCGGAGCGACTTGTTCGCTCACGGGGGCCTCTTGTCAATTTTATGGGTTCATGCACGCATTTGGGACTAAACAGATAGGGGCGACCTCTGATAAAGTTAAAGTGACGAAACCATAACTTTGGAGGTGCCCCTATGTATAAAGAGTAT
>CABIYO010000066.1 GCA_902362975.1 Caryophanales bacterium | reverse complement strand
GGAATATCAGTGAGCACAACTCGGATCGGGATTTCGACAAAGCACCCGAATTCTGAGCAAGTCAAAATTTCCCCTTCCGTACATGAGTCGCTTCATCATCTTTAGACGATTGACGTTTCCTTCCACGTAACCATTGCTTTCTTCAAACTGACAGGCCGCCAGGATCACCTCTACATTTTGTTTGAGGCGACCCACGAAACGCTTCAGTCCGGGATGTGATGTGACTTGTGGATTGGTGATCAACGAAAGGAGATGTCCCGCGTCCCGTTCCCGAATAGCTTCCCGAAATCCTTGAATGAAACAGAACGGGATGGCGAGGTCTTCGTAACGGACCAACAGGTACGAGACATCGATGGCGTCATCCGTCTTAGTGACAGGCCATTGCCAGAGTAGACGACAGGCATCCTTGCGCGATACGAAAACCTGGGGTTTGGGAAGACCCTCCCTCCGAGCGTCACGTGAACGGTGACGGACCGCGCCAAACGAGCCTCTGTAACCTAATTGTCTCAGATGAGCGTCCGTTTCCTGGAGGGTGTATCGATTTCGGACACATTCCCTCAATTGTGGCATGAAACGATCAATCAAGTGAGGTCTTTGTCGTTTCGGCGGGGAGGGTTCGTAAGCCGGATCACTGTATTTTTTGACGGTCCTCCAATTCAAGCTGAGCATCTGGGCGATCGCATTCAGACTCATCCCTTGGCGGTGCATGCTTTGAACCCTTTCGACCAACGGTCGTTTTGTCTCGTTCTCGGGTCCAGTCGGATGTTGCGGTTTCAAACCGTATGATACGGCACCTTTCGGATTTACAGGGATTCGAGAGGGGATGACACGCTGGCATATCGAATTGAGGCATCGCCATAGGTTATCTACGAGGTGGAAGCGGTCGCTCACCACTACGATGTCCTGGTCGAGCAATGCCTCTTGATAGGCTGGGAATCGATCGACCGATGCGCGGATAGGCCGTTTCTCCAGATTCACAAGCCAATCCTTCAACATGTCTGCTTCGCGGGTCCGCAGCAGGTCGATGGGACGATGGGTGGTCGCGTCACAGATGATGGTCCCGTATCGGTGACCCTTTTTGAAGGCGAAGTCATCAATGCCGATCACCTCAGCACAGGGGCTCGGGACGGGAACGCGTCGTAGCACCCTAAGTAGCGTGTCGTGACTGATTCGAAAACCTAGGACGGTCGTGACACGCTCCGTACGGAGCGTTCTCCGCGAATGAGAAATGGCCCACGGCAATCGCTCTGTAAAGATCGAACGTTGGCATATTGAGTTGTCGCAGAACCATTTCGGTACTTGAATGTTCAGACGGAAAACCTGATGTATTCCTGAGAAGTCTTTTAGCCGCCGTGTCGTGAAACTGTGACGTCGGTGACAAAACCGACCACAGTCTGGACAGCATGCACCGCTGGACACGAGACGAGCGGCACAGTGTCTCACCCCATCGTGTGAGTGAGCACTCGTGACACACAGGCGATCATCTAAGAACTCCAACTCGTTCATGGAAATCAATCCTTTTTGATTTTATTCCCATAATGTCAGCATCATTACCTCACCAACATTGCGTAAGAACCACTCCTATTTTGCACTACACAGCGTGTCGTGCATGTTGTTTCCATTCAGATCTCATAGTAACCCATCCTTTTTCATAGTCTTTCTATCAGTGTACGTGAAAAGATGACCATAGGTTTCAAAAAAACATAAAAAAAGAAAGGAATTTCTCCTTTCCACTTAGCGAATCATCACATTGCCTAAAAAGAACTGAGACATGGACAAAATCAACAACAGCACCCCGAGTGATAACACAAGGTGAGATGTGACTTTGAAGACACGGCTTCGCAAGAACGAATGACCATATTCAAAGCGACGGATGATCAACACATGAACGAGTTCAAATAGAATGACTGCCGCCGTAAAATAAAAGGTCATCATGATATGGAAACCAAAAAAGAACATGGCCAATATTCCGAGTCCGAAATTATGAATTCGATTATGGACGTCATCCCGATCCCCGACGGTCGTTTGTACATGTTGCATCCAAATCACCTCACTGATCAAAACCAAAAACGACGAAACGATCCTTAATGACAATTTATCACATTTTTCCAACCTCAAAACCGGGAGTCACAACTTTTTACCTAAACGAAATATTTGGAAATCAAATGTAATAAAAAAGTGCTGACGGCTCAGCACTTCATACATTTGGTTCATCGGTCTTGTTGAACTTCCGTTTCAACTTCAGTTTTTGTTTCGTCCCCCCAAAGACGGGACCACTCTCTTCTTCGTTGATTTCCGTTTCTTTCTTCAAAACGAAATAAGGACATCCAAAGTTGCAATATTCGTATACGTAGTCCATCACGTGATCAATTCGGTTCTCATAAGTCGCCAATTTGGATTGCGGTTCATAGAATCCCTTCAATCGCAATTGACCATGCCCCCAATCACCGACGATGTAATCGTACTTATCTAGCACGTCACTATAGCGTGCGATAAACGCCTCTTCATCGAACCCGTTCCGTTTTTCTTCCAAGACGGTATATCCGTGGCGATTCACTCGAATCATCGCTCTCACCTCCACTTTATTTATCATAGCATGCCCTCATCGATGCACTCTATCCTTTTCGAATCACTTCATGACGTGCGACGATTGCTTCTCGTAATACATCTCGCAGAAGTTCGGGCATGAAATATCGCTTCGGTTGGTCTGCCAAATAAGGAAGAAGCGGACCGAATGTCAACATATCGACCGTTGCGACACGATATGTCCGATTTAAATCCAATCGTTCTCCCATCACATAAGTCTGACCGTCACGTTGCTCGATTTGATAGAGACTCGGTTCTCCAAGAACGGTCCCTCTGAAGCCGAGACCTCTGACATGCATATTCGTGAACGTTTCTTCATTAGTATCGTGAAGGAAACGCAACAACGTTTCACCGTCCAATGTCAGCACACACGGGTTGATTGGATGCGGACAGATCCGATGCAACATGTTGAGCGTCACCTTACCCGGTGCAAGGCCTTCTAGCACAACCCCAGATGGAATAATCCCAACATCCGCCGCACACCATTCGACCATGCCTTCGACGAGTAGGTCACCAAGTGGAGAAGGTCCGAACCAATCGGAGGCGTATCCATCCGTCTCTGCAATCGTAACATCAAGAAGGCGTTCGGCATCTGCCCCTTCTGTGCGCAACAACGCCAACGTGTCTGGACTATCCGATTGATGAGACAGTTCATGAAGGCGAGCTTCTTTCGATACGACTCCTGACTCGCCAAGCGTCAGTGTGACTTCACCGACATACTTCCCATACTTTCCGGCTTGTGCAATCAACACACCGTTCGTCATCACACCTTCATTTAAAACATGATGTGTATGCGCACCGAGAATGACGTCGATTTCAGGAAACCTTTCAGCTAATCGCTCATCTCCAAAGAACCCAAGGTGGCTGAGTGCGATGATGACATCACAATGCGCCAACTGTTTCAACGCTCGCTCCGCCGCATCGTAAGGCGATTCAATCTGCCAGCCGAGCTCGGGGTATAACTCTTCATATGGAGCGGTCACACCAAACAGGCCGATGTGGAAACCATCTTTCTCAAGAACGAGCGTCTCATCGACCCAATTCGGTCGTGACCCGTCTGCTTCATATACATTTCCAAGTAAGACGGGAAATGTCGCTTCGTCATACAGTTCGGATAGCCAATCATGAGGAAAAGTAATCCCCTCGTTGTTTCCAATGGTGACCGCTGTCGGACGGAGTTGCTCGAGCAAACGAACATTCAACTTTCCACGTGTCACTTCGGTCGCCGGGTGGGTGCGGTCGGCATGATCTCCTAAATCAAAGTACAGCGTGTCGTCAGTCCGATGTTCTTCTAGAAATGAAACAAGTTTCGGCCATTGGTCGAACTTTGAATGAAGATCGTTGTAATGAAAAATAGACAGTGTCGTCATGGCCATCCCTTCCTTCTAAAACAAACTGATTTGTCTCGGCGCGAGTTCATATTCAAGGCCAAGAATCTCAATGAGTCGCTTCGCATTCGGTGCCGCGTCCCCGGCCGAGTTGTTGTTAAAGTATACATACACGTCTTTTGCTTCACGGTCAATCTCACGAAGTGAGGTCGCCAATTCTTGCAATTCTTCCTCGCTATACCGGTACAGACAGCGAACATGCCGCCATTCTTGACTCGTCATTCCCGGTTTTTTGAGCCACCCTGACGTATTGCGTCCATGCAATCGAACGACCGCAACGTCAGGATGTGTCACGACCGGTACGAACGGGATGCTGCTCTCTTTCGTTTGCGGTTCATCGCAAATCGTGTTGATGAATCGCTGCTCCGTCAAAAATTGAAGTGTCCGGTCTCGGAACGCTTCAGAGAACCAGGTCGGATTGCGGAACTCGATGGCAATCTCGTAATCTGACAGCTCGGCACGAAGCGTTCTCAAATAATCCAGGTGTGGCTTTGACACATCGAACCACGGCGGCAATTGAACGAGCACAGCCCTTAATTTCCCCGCTCGTTTTAACGGATCGACCGAGACCCGATAACGTTCAAACAGTTCAATCAAAGGCGTTTTCGGCTCACGATCATGTCCGCTCATTTCCCTGGAAACTTTCACAACGAATTGAAAATTGTCTGGTGTTTCGCCATCCCATTTTTCGAAATTTTTCACAGGTTGAATCGCATAAAAGGTCGAGTCGACTTCGACAGTCGGGAAATGTCCCGCATATGTCGACAATTTATGTTTTCGTTCTTCTGGGGTCGTATACAGCAAATCGTGGTCACCCCATCCGGTCACACCTACGTAGATCATAGCGTCCTCCTTTTCGATTCTGAAATGGCGGCCGCTTTCCGTTTCGACCAGTTCCATGTGCCCATATATGTGACGAGCAACAGGACGAGTCCCATGATGAACGGATAGCGCATATCGATATCAAAGGCGATTCCCGCCAATGTTGGCCCTAAAATGTTCCCGATACTCATATAAGCGTTATTCATTCCCATGGCGAGACCTTGCTCATTGCCAGCCAGTTTCGACACGAGCGTGTTCAACACCGGTCGTAAAATAGATGTCGATAAGAAAATCACAAGTGTCACTGCGAAGAAGAGCATATACGTGCCCGCGAACAAAGATAACAAGAAGCCAAATGAGGTGAGTGCGATGAAAGCGAGCACGACTTTGGTTTCACCCAACCAATCGACAAGACGGTCCACCGCAAACAATTGAACGATGACACTTACAATCCCTGTTCCGGTTACCATGATGGCAATTTCTTGTGGTGTCGCACTGAACATCTCGCTGACATAGAGTCCGAGTACCGATTCATACGCCATCAGACCAAACGCCATGACGAGGTTGATGACCAATACAAAGAAGTATGGTTTTCGCGTCGACATGACCAGCTGTGTCGGTAAAGACTCTTTTATTTTTGGTGCCACGTACGGAGCACGGTCCGGCTCCTTAAGAAGGAGTACAGACGAAATGACAGCGACGAACGATACAATCGCTGAAACGAGCAACGGTGTCTTCAAGCCGAATTCAGCAAAAAAGCCCCCAATCCCTGGTCCGACCACAATTCCAAGCGACATTGCCGCGGAAATATAACTGTTCCCTCGAGCTCGTTGATCGAGTGTCGTGATATCTGCCACATAAGCGAAGATGGCAGGAATCAAAAGCGCTGCACCAACACCCCCGATGGCACGAGAGACGAGAAGAATCGTTAAATTATCTGATAGATAGAAGACTCCCATCGAGATGGTGAATCCGATTAGACCGAGAATGATCATGAGTCGGCGGCCGTAGACGTCCGCCCATTTCCCGGCAATCGGTGACATGACGAGCTGGGCACCCGCAAATACGGAAATCATCAACCCGGCGGCGGTTCCCCCTTCGCCAATCATCTTTAAGTAATCCGGAATAATCGGGATGATGACCCCAAACCCGGCGACAGCGATAAACATGTTCAACATGAGAATCGCCAATTGATTTTTTTGTTTTGTCGTCAACGCGTGTCACTCCCTTTTCATCTTTCCATTTTACTGTTTGAGTTCACATCCAGGCAAACAATAAGACAGAAAAAAGCCCATCCTTGACCAAAGGATGGGCGAGACTTATGAGATGCGTGATTGAGCAAGTGATTCTTGTGACGTTCCCTTCGGAAGAAGAAGCGTGATCGCATAGACGATCATCGTCGGAACTGCCCAGGCAAGTCCGATATCCGCCATTGGTAAGTTTCCGATCCAAGAAGTAACCGCAGAAGGTTGGATGCCGTTCCACGTTTCAAAGAATGAGAGAACGAGCGCCGTATAAATCGTCGCTTTCATCGCCACACCAGGGTTTCGTTGAAAACGTTCCGTCACCGATACGAGCACGAGTGCGATCATGACCGGATAGAGGAGCGTGAGAAGCGGCACGGCGATTTGAATTAACGAATTCAAACCGACGAGTGAAATCATGAACCCAAACAATGTTGTCGCGATGACGACATGATGATATTTGAGAGAATCAAACTGATTGCTGATGAAGCGTGAGAACTCTGAGATGAGGCCAACTGCTGTCGTCAAACAAGCGAGGAAGACCGCTAATCCGAGTGCGAGCATCCCGACTTGTCCGTAAGACGTACCTGCGAACGCTTGGAGAAGGCTTGCGCCACTCGTCGTTCCTTCTGCGACTGTCATATTCGCACCGATTGAAGCGAGCGAGATATAGACGAGCATCAAACAGGTAACGGCCACCATACCTGCAGAGCGAAGAAGCGAAGACGCTTCTTTTTGGTCACCCAATCCATTAGCTTTCAACGTGACGAGGACGATTGCCCCAAAGACGAGGGCCCCGAATACATCCATTGTCAAATAACCTTGTTGGAAACCTTGGCCGAGTGCACCCACCCATGTCTCAAATCCTTCCGCTGGAGCTCCCGGCTCCCCGAGAGGCGAGATGAAGTTGATGATTCCAATCGCTGCAAGCAAGAACAAGAGGATTGGTGTAATGATGCGCCCGATGACTTCAATCAACTTTTGAGCACGAAGCGTCACGAAGAACGTCAACCCGAAAAAGACGGTCGAACTCATCGCGAGTGTCAAAGTAGAAGGTGCATCAAGAAACGGAACAAGTCCCATTTCATACGTGACAGCAGCCGTACGCGGGATTCCGAAGAATGGTCCGATAGCCACATACATCAATCCTGTCAAGATAAGCGCGAGACGCTTTGGAATATAACGAGCAATTTGGTCTGTCCCGCCGCCGACCCGAGCGACTGCAAACAAAGCAAGAAGCGGTAAACCGACCCCCGTAATGATAAACCCGATCATCGCCGGTACGAGGTTTTCCCCCGCTAAGGCGCCGAGCTCAGGTGGGAACAGCAAGTTCCCTGCCCCGAAGAATAAAGCAAAAATCGTAAACGCTAACGGGAACAATGTCGATTTTTTCATACAACTACCTCCATACACTTAATATTCCGAACGAATTAACAAAAAAATAATAACTAAATTTTCTGACAATATATCGCTTGGTCTATTTCATTATACACACTTCTTATCGTTTGACCACCCCATCTCCAAAATTCGAGGTTTAATTTTTTGAAATGTAGATTTCAAAAAAATCTCCCTTCACATGTAAGGAGATGTAAGCGGTTAATAACGTATGTCGAACGAGCGAAATTCCTGATTGTTCGCTTCCGTCTCTTCGATTCGTTCGACACCGACAAAGCGATTGCCATCCTTCAGCGCCTGCTAGAAGGCGCCGATTTCTTGCTCGGTTCCTTCTACATGTAGCTCGACTGTCCCGTCACTTAGATTGCGAACCCATCCTTTGATGCCGAATCGTTGCGCGGTCTCCTGTGAAAAATATCGAAACCCCACGCCTTGGACACGTCCCGATACAATCAAACGCTTAGCAACTCTCATTCTATTTTCCTCCTTTATTTTGTCAAAGATGTTTAGAGGTCCTTACTTTAGGAAACAGTATTTAAGTAAAATAATGGAATTGGAGTGGGTGTATGAATGATGTTATTAATCTTGTCACGAAGGTCTCTGACTAGCTTTGGGGCGTACCGATCATCTCGTTACTCGTCTTATCCGGTATCTTCCTCACCATCAAGCTCGGTTTCTTTCAGTTTCGTTACCCCATCTACATATTCAAGTAAACTTTCGGCAGCATTTTCAAAAAGCCGAAAGGTGAAGGCGACATCAGTCCGAGACAAACGTTGACGTCAGCCTTCTCTTCAACAGCCGGTCCCCCGAACATCATCGGTGTACCTGCAACGATGATGTTCGGGGGACCGGTCTACTACATAGAATACTTCGGTTACACGGGAAGCTTACTCGTCACCATCTCGCTCATCTTCTTCGTCCTCTCGACCATTATCGTCATCATCTTTTACAGCTCGCGACAAGCCGAGTACTTATATTCGGTTTGACGGCAGGAAAAAATCATGAAGACCGTTTATGTCGTCTCGATTGTCATCGGTTCGATTGGAGACGCTCAGATGATTTGGAACTTCCTAGATTTGATGCTAGCGATGATCCTCATCCCGAATATGATTGCCGTCTTGCTTCTAAGTGGTGAAGTGAAACGATTGACAACCGAGTTCTTCACATCCGAGAAATATTACAGATTTTACGAACGGGAAAGCCCATACCGGGCATAGCCCGCCTTTAGGCATGGGATGAAAGTGAGTTCGGATGTGAAAAACATCCGACATTCGAGTATACTTATCCCATAGACAAGAACAAGTCTCTAAAACGCCTGTGTCCATCGTCCCTTGAAAATCGTATACGGTTCGGTCATGAAAACATATGACCGGTAAAACGATGCCTGTCGTCATGCAAAAGACGCTAAAACATCAG
>CABIYO010000065.1 GCA_902362975.1 Caryophanales bacterium | reverse complement strand
AGGAGGGGTGATGGCACACCCTCATCTGAAGGCTTGAGCAAAACAGAAATGGACTGCGCTCGCACAAGCACTTCGGAATCCCACTCACCCCGAAGGGTGAGCTTGCGGCTTTAGCCGTGGGAGTGTCAAAAGAAAGATATCGCCGAAGAAGAGGCGTCTTAACGAACAATCCGACTGCCTAAGCAGTCGGATCTTTTTAGGATGCGGATTCGACTTTCTCAATCCCTGCTTTGATCGTTTGTACCGAGGCGTCAAACTTCTGTTGTTCTTCGTTCGTCAATTCAATCTCGATGATCTTACGAATGCCGCTTCGGTCAATCAAGGCCGGTACGCCAATATGCACGTCACTCGCTCCGTACTCGCCGTCTAGGTGAGCGCCAATCGTCACGACGGAGTTTTCATTTCGGACGATGGCCCGAATGATGCGAAGCAAGCCTAACCCAATCGCATAATAGGCGGCGTTCTTATGCTCGATGATTTGATAAGCAGCGTCACGCACATCGGCATAGATCGCTTCTAAGTCTTCGAACTGATATTTCTCGTTCTCCGCCAATAGTTCATCGATACTCTTCCCATAGATGCGTGCGTTGTTCCATGCGACAAATCCAGTATCCCCGTGTTCCCCCATATAATAAGCGTGGCAGTTTCGTGGAGATAAGTCGAAATAGTCTCCGAGTTTGTAGCGGAGTCGTGCCGTGTCGAGGACGGTCCCTGAACCGATGACACGTTCTTTCGGTAGACCCGATGCCTTCCAAGCGACGTGTGCCATCACATCGACCGGATTCGTCGCGATGACTAAGATGCCGTCGAATCCACTCTTCATCAAGTCTTCCGTCACGGTCCGGACGACCTTGGCGTTTTGCTCGACAAGGTCCACCCGTGTCTGTCCGAGCTTTTGCGCCGCTCCTGCCGTAATGACGACGATGTCTGCATCTTTACAATCCGAATAATCTCCTGCCCAAATCCGGACCGGTGACGGGGCGAAGGAGATCCCGTGATTGAGGTCCATCGCCTCCCCTTCTGCCTTGGCATGATTCGAGTCGATTAAGACGAGCTCCTCGCAAAGGGCTGCTGTCGATAATTGATAAGCGAAACTGACGCCGACCCAACCTGCACCGATGACGGCGATGCGAGTGATGTCTCTTGGGTCAATCTCATCTTTATGCGGAATACGTGACATGTGTATCCATCCTTTCTATGATCCATTCTCTTTTTAGCATACCCGACTTCGAGTCAAAACATACAGAGGAAGGAACCTATTCCAAATGCTCTATTGCATTTATAACGACATTGAGATTCTGTTTTCATTTCATCCATACAGGTAATCGACATTAAATACTACAGTTTGTTCCATCTGATGTGGAAATGCTTGCAGCGATTTATTTCTCGATATAGTCTAGATGACTATAATTGTATGCCCACAGCACATGAACATTATAATCTATATTTATTCTCAAATATAATGGAAAACCAAATAAACATCTGCTTCTTCATCATTGCAAAATACACCGAGGATATCAATACACATCGAAAGGGTTCAAACGCATGGTAGAAGACGCGGGGCTGACCCACAGCATGTCCCGGGTCGGACGTTGCATCGACAACGCCCCGATCGAGAGCTTTTGGGGTACCCTGAAAGTCGAGATGTACTACCTGCGTGAGTTTCAGGTCTATAGCGAACTCACATCGGCCATCGAGACCTACATATCGTTCTACAACCATGACCGTTTCCAGAAACGGCTAAACGGCTTGAGCCCTGTCGAATACAGGTCTCAAGCCGCCTAGTTTGGTTTTCATTATTTGCCCTGTCTACTTGACGGGGAGCAGTTCACTTTTGTTTTCTGTTTATAAAAATTTTCTAATGAAATTACTTCGCTAACCCTTCTGAAATTAATGCTTGAACATCAGAAGTTAATTTTTCCCCGTTTGACTTGATGATTTCTTTATACCAATAGAAGCTATCCTTTTTTATACGCTCCATTGATGCGTTATCATCAAAATCTCTGTCAATATATACAAATCCATATCGTTTTTGATAACCATTTAACCAGCTGAGTAAATCTGTGAAAGACCAAGGTGTATAGCCAATCACCTCGGAACCATCCGCAATAGCGTTTTGAATCGCCTTCGCATGATCGCGCAAATATTTAATTCGATAGTCATCATGAATTCTGCCATCTTCAACCGTATCGAATTCCCCTAATCCATTCTCTGTAATAAGAACCGGAAGATTATATCGACTTGTAATTCTGGTAATTGCTACTTGTAAACCAGTTGGATCAATGGTCCAGTCCCAATTTGTTACATCTGTAAACGGATTTTTTACTATTTTGTACAGGCCAGGAACCCCTTTCTCAGGAGTTGTTCCCTTTTCACCCGTGTTATTAAATGCATGGTTCATTTGAACTCCATCAAGTGGATTGGCAACAACTGTTTCTGTCCGGTAGTAGTTTACTCCCATAAAGTCTGGTTTCGCTTTCTCAAGTAACTGCCAATCGCTTTCTTCAATTTCAGGCAGTAAATCATTTTCCTCCAAGTATCGCCACATTCTCTTAGGATATCTGCCAAACGCATAGACATCCATCCAAAAATAATTGTTATAATCATTCGCTTCATCAGCTGCTAATACATTTTCTGGCTTAGAATCTAATGGATAGTATGGCGAGTAAGCAAAACTTGGACCAATCTTTCCATCTGGTACATAATCATGAAATACACTAATAGCAGCTGCGTTAGCAAGATTCGCAATATGGTTAGCCTGATACATTCGTTTTCTGTCCTGTACACCCGGCGGATGGATGCCGGCCTCATATCCGTGACCAATAAAGACATTTTGTTCGTTTAATGTAACCCAATATTTAACCCGGTCTCCATACCGTTTAAATAAGGTAATGGCGAAATTCTTAAAATCCTCAATGACCCTTCTTGATTCCCATGCTCCATATTCATCCATTAGAGCTTGAGGGATATCCCAGTGATAGATGGTTAATACAGGTTCAATTTTATTGGCGATTAATTCATTAATAATATCATCGTAAAATTGAAGTCCTTTCTCATTCACTTCACCGTACCCTTTAGGATAAATCCGGCTCCATGCTACAGAGAATCGATACGCTTTCAGACCCATTTCAGCCATTAAACGAATATCTTCTTTATATCTGTGATAATGGTCAACTGCAACATCACCGTTTGTTCCTTTTAGTGTCTTGCCGGGAATATGAGAAAAGACATCCCAAACTGAAGGACCTTTCCCATCCTCATTCCATGCACCTTCTATTTCATAAGCTGCAGAAGCCGCTCCCCATAAAAAGTCTTTAGGAAATGCTTGTTTTTTGATATGTTCCAATTTAATCTCCTCCTCTTATGATGATAATTGGCTTAATACGAAAGCTAATGCCTTTTCAGGACTCCTAGTCAAATCTATATATTCTTTACCACTTGTAGATACCAATTTGATCCCTAAACGATCTGTATCCTTTTTTAGCACTTCATAGTTTGATGCAACCTGTGGAGCTAAAATAACTAAATCATAATCTTTCAAAATATCATTATGTGATCCATAGGCTCCTGCCGCAGCTGAAATAGAAACATTACCTTCTTTTGCACCCTTTGTTAAGGCATTAGCTAATAATCCGCTTGTACCACCGCCTGCACAAAGGACTAAAACATGTTTCTCATCTGTTATTATGTCTTGTTTAACTTCAAGTACAACTGTTTCGCTTTTCGGAGCAATTACTTCTTTGACAGGATGATTCTTTTCTTCAAGTTCTTGTTGCACCTTTTGCTTGTCGTAAACTTTGAAGAATGGATAATAAATAAGAAAGTCTACAACTAATAATAGAATGGCCAAGAGAAAGGCAAAACCGGCAAATCCAGTACCCATGATGATTCCAAGTGGACCAGGAGTTGTCCAAGGCAAGACATACATGAATGAATTCATACCTAAAACATCAACAAAGAATTTAAAAAGCCAAACGTTTACAATCGGTGCAAGTATAAATGGTACAAAGAAAACGGGATTTAGAACGAGCGGTGCACCAAATAATATTGGTTCATTGACACCAAAAAGAACCGGGATGGAAGAAGCTTTACCAACAGCTCTTAGTTGTTTTGACTTTGCTAAGAAAGCGAACATTAAAGTAATAACTAAAGTTGCGCCAGTTCCGCCTAAAGTAGCAACGAATTGTTGAACACCAGGTGTTAAAATATTTACTGCTTGTTCCCCGTTTTGATACATTTGTAGGTTTGCTTCAATATTAACGTAATAAATTGCCGCAACAGCTGGTTCTACAATTGAAGGGCCATGTATGCCGATAAACCAGAATAATGCCATCGCACCAAAAATAATCGCGAGACCTAAATAGCCATCAGCCGCTGAAAAGAGAGGTTTGAAGAGTTCTATAACTGCCTGCGCAAAGTTTATTTCGAAAAAGCTTCTAAATGCCAGGTCAAAAAGCCAGAAGAAGATCGTTGAAACTGCAAATGGAATTAAATCCTTGAACGTTTGGGCAATATTTGGCGGAACTTCTTCAGGTAATTTGATTGTCACGTTATTTTTGATACATACTTTATAAATATTAGCTACAGTAAAAGCAGTAATAAATGCTGTAAGTAATCCGGTTGATCCCATATATCCACTTGCAAAACCACCGTCAATTGGATTAGCAGCTAACAGCAAAAATCCAACAATAGCCGCTAGCATCGTAGATATATTACTTATCTGATTATTCTTTGGCAATTCCCGATTAAATGAGTCAGTTAAATGTTTTGCTGTAGTAGCCGCGACAACTAAGCCCAATATTCCCATTGAATATGCATACGGTTTCATTAATATTGTTTCAATTTCTTTGCTCCAATAAAAACCAAAAATATTCGGCACGTATGCTACCAGTAAAAAGATACTTGAGAATAAGACAATCGGCATTCCAGAAATGAAGCCATCTCTAACCGCTCTTAAATAGATATTCCGAGAAACCTTTTCGAAAAAAGGTTTCATTTTTTCTATTTGTGTAATTAAGGAATTCATCATGGAGTTCATAAATAATCATCCCTTCGTATAAATGTCAATTAAATGTTCAACAATATCACTTAATAGTAAGGTAGTCATTAAATGATCCTGGGCATGTACCATAATAAAGCCTAACTCAATGGATTCCCCGCCAGCCTCTGCTGCTAGTATTTGGGTTTGGGAATTATGTGCTTCTGTTAAGCTTTCCTTCGCCTCTTTCACTAGTCCTTCTGCAGCATCTAGGTTGCCTTTTTTTGCTTCATTAACAGCTTGTAATAATTTGGAACGTGCTTCACCGGCGAATGCAACAATTTCGAAACCTACCATGCTCACTTCTTCTTTATTCATATCTAATCCTCCTTACTGAAAATAATAGAAATGTTTTGTTTTTGTTCTATTATGTTCTTTTTTGTTTATTTTTGTTTACATTTAAACTATAAATCAGGGATTATTTTTTTGTCAAGCGCTTTCATTGACTGTTAATACATTATTCGCACATTGTATCACCCTATTCTTTTGTTTGACATTTATCGTTTCAGGTGATAAATTCTAGGAAAAGGAACAAAATCAAACATTTTAGAACAAATCGAGAAGGGAGTGACAGTGTGCTTAAAGAGCAACGCCTAGAAGCCATACTAAATTTAATTAATACTCATGGAATGGTACGCGTTTCAGAAATCACTGAATTATTAAATGTAACAGAAATGACTGTTCGACGAGATTTACAGCTGCTCGAGGATCAAGGTCAAGTTGAGAGAATTCATGGCGGAGCAAAGGCTGTCAATGGATTTTCGGATAAAGAGCTGACTCATATTGAGAAGCAAGGCATCAATATAGAAGAAAAACAACAAATTGCTAGAACGATTGCCTCCTTAGTCGAAGAAAATGACACAATTTTTCTCGGTCCAGGTACAACGATTGAGTATGTGTATGACTTCTTGACGGTATTTCCTGCAAGAATCGTGACCAATTCCATTCATGTTTTCAACCGTTTTAATAAAAACGAAGGTTATGATCTTATTTTAATTGGTGGAAGCTATCGAGCTCGAACTGGAGCCTTTGTCGGAAGCTTCGCGAATAATACATTAAAAAAGATTAATGTAAAAAAAGCCTTTATAGGCTCAAATGGCGTCTATGGGAATGAAGTTTACACATCTAATGAAGAGGAAGGAATTACACAGAGCATTGTTTTAGATAATGCCCACGAAAAATACATTGTTGCTGATCATAGCAAAATCTGGGGACAGGACTTTTTTAGCTTCTATCATTTGGATGGGGTAACTGCTTTAATAACCGATGATCAAATTCCCGAAGAAAAGAAGCTTAAGCTAGAAGAGTTTGTAAAAGTAATTTATTAAATATGAGGTGAATGGACATGAACATATTATTAGGATCAGATAAAGCTGGGTTAGAGTTGAAAAATCATATAAAAACTTTCTTAGAAGAAAAAAACATCGATGTAATAGATAAAACACCAAATGGAGCCGTTGACTTTGTAGATTCAACTGTTTTAGTCGCAAATGAAGTAAAAGAAGGCAACGATTCACTTGCTATTCTGTTCGATTCCTATGGAGCGGGTTCTTTTATGGCAGCAACCAAAATAAAAGGCATCATTTGTGCGGAAGTCTCTGATGAACGAACAGCAAGAATGACAAGGGACCATAATAACACTTCTATTATTACGATGGGGGCCGAAGTTGTAGGTAAAGGCTTGGCTGAAAGTATTGTGATGGCCTTTATTAACTCAAAGTACTCAGGGGGGCGCCATCAAATCCGAGTAGATATGTTAAACAAAATGCTGTAAATCGTATAAACGATTTAGAGAGATTACATTAAAAGAATAAGGGAGAGTATAAGATGATTATTTCATTAGGTTGTGACCATATTGTAACAGATGTAAAAATGGCAGTTTCTGACCATTTAAAATCTAAAGGACATACGGTTCTTGATATGGGGACGTATGATTTTACAAGAACACATTATCCTATCTATGGGAAAAAGGTGGCAGAAGCGGTTACGACCGGAGAAGCTGATTTAGGTGTAGTGATTTGCGGTACAGGTGTAGGAATTACAAATTCAGCCGCTAAAGTAATAGGAGCAAGAGCAGCATTGGTAAGAGACGTTGCCACGGCCAAATATGCTAAAGAAAAACTAAATGCAAATGTCATTGGCGTTGGAGGCAAAATTACTGGAGAACATTTAATCCTAGAGATTGTCGATCACTTTATCGAAGCAAAATATGATGAAACAGAGGAAAACAACCAATTAGTGGAAAAAATTATGTCCCTTGAACCAGAAAATGATCATCAAACAGGAGACATTCACTTTTTTGACGAGTTCCTAGAAAAATGGGACAGGGGCGAATATCACGATTGATGATAAGCAATGAAATGAAAGGCTTTGTTAAACATCCTTGTTGATGCTGCAATTGCCTTCGGGGCATACGCTCAGCCATTTTTTAGGCAGAAAAATGCTGATCACATGGACCAAAGGCAATTTATCAACATTCATCATAAACAGAGCTAAAAAAGAAAAAACACGAGAAAGAGGCAGTGAAATGATTTTATCAGTCACAATGAATCCCTCAGTTGATATTTCTTACCCTCTTAAACAATTTAAATTAAATGAGATTAATAGAATAGAACATGTGAGTAAAACCGCAGGCGGAAAAGGATTAAATGTTGCACGGGTTATTTCACAATTAGAAGAAGATGTTCTGGCTACTGGTGTTATTGGCGGCACCCTTGGTGATTTTATCAACCAAGAATTAAAAAAAGCTGGTATTAAAAATGACTTTTTAAAGACTGAAAAAGAATCACGAAATTGTATTGCCATTCTTCACGAAGGAATGCAAACAGAGATCCTCGAATCGGGTCCAACCCTATCCCTAAAAGAAGGCAAAGCATTTTTAGATAAATTTGAAGGTCTATTATCAAAGACCTCATTTGTTACGATTTCAGGAAGTCTGCCAAAAGGGTTACCCGATGATTTCTACCATCAAATGCTAGTCATCAGTCATAAAAAAGACGTTCCTGTGATACTTGACTCCTCGGGAGAATCCTTAAAACAAGTACTTCTTCATAAGGAAAAGCCCTTTGCCATTAAACCAAACCATACTGAATTGTCTCAGCTTATTGGGAAAGAGGTCAATAATGATCGAAATCTCTTAAAAGAAGTATTATCGCATGAATTATTTAACGATATTGAATGCGTGATGGTTTCAATGGGAAGTAAAGGTGCTTTGGTTAAATATAAGGATCGATTCTATAACGCAAGTATACCAAAAATTAATGTGGTCAATCCAGTAGGATCAGGTGATGCGACAGTTGCGGGGTTAGCTGTTTCTTTAAATAGAGGGGAATCCATTGAAACCGCCATCAAAACCTCGATGACGGCAGGGATGCTGAACACAATAGAAGCTGGGACCGGAAGCGTTAATCTGAACCACTTTATGCACTATTTTAATTTAGTTGAGATAAACGAAATCTACTAAAAAGGGAGACTACTACTATGCTATCATTAAAAAAGAATAAATTAGAAGCATTGAAACGATTATCAAATGAAAACGGAGTAATCGGGGCACTTGCGATTGACCAACGTGGATCTCTTAAGAAAATGATTGCTAATGCAAGTGATCAGGAGATTGGAGATGAAGAAATCATTACGTATAAAAAATTGGTATCGGAGGAACTGACACCTTTTGCTTCAGCGATCTTACTTGATCCTGAATATGGCTTACCCGCTTCGAAAGTAAGACATCAAGATGCCGGACTCATCATGGCTTATGAAAAAACAGGCTATGATGCATCAGAGCCAGGACGCCTGCCTGATTTATTGGAGGAATGGTCTGTTAAACGGCTAAAAGACCTTGGTGCCGATGCTATTAAATTTTTACTCTACTATGATGTAGATGAAGAAGAAAAAATTAATGAGTATAAACATGTATATATGGAGCGAATTGGTTCAGAATGTGAGGCTGAAGAAATCCCCTTCTTTTTAGAAATTGTGACTTATGATGTCAATAACGATGATGTAAAAGGAAAAGAATATGCCAAGGTGAAACCTCATAAAGTGATTGATGCAATGAAGGAATTCTCAAAACCACAATACAAAGTGGACGTCCTGAAAGTCGAGGTTCCTGTTAATATGAAATTCGTAGAAGGATATGGAGATGAAGTTATCCATTCTAGGGAAGAAGCGCTTCAATTATTTAAAGAACAAAGTGATGCTACGACGTTACCATTCATCTTTTTAAGTGCGGGTGTTTCAGCGCAGTTATTCCAAGA
Organism: Caryophanales bacterium; assembly: GCA_902362975.1. GTDB lineage: Bacteria > Bacillota > Bacilli > Exiguobacteriales > Exiguobacteriaceae > Exiguobacterium. Next base: position 396 of record CABIYO010000065.1, on the reverse strand, counting down.
TACATTAACATTTGCAAAAGAGGCGGGATCTACCTTTAATGGTGTATTATGCGGACGAGCAACCTGGAAGAATGGTGTTAATGTTTTCGGTGAAAAAGGTGAACAAGATGCCCGAGAATGGCTAAGATCAGAAGGCAGACAAAACATCGAAGAACTTAATGCCGTTTTAAAAGAAACAGCAAGTCCATGGTTTGATAAAGTAGAAAATATTTAATTAAAAACTCATTGAGTAAGAGGTTGGGACATAACTAGCTGGTTTAAAGATTTTTGATAAAAAGAGGGGTCCGGTCACCGATTTTCGGTGGCCGGACCCCTTCTTTTATGTTTAGTCCGAAATGCACAAACCTATAAAAATGACAAGAGGCCCCCGTGAGCGAACAAGTCGCTCACGGGGGC
>CABIYO010000064.1:654-10222 GCA_902362975.1 Caryophanales bacterium | reverse complement strand
GGGGAGAAGAGTTTTGGACCGGGCGATTCATCTCCCACCTACGCTGGGCTACGCCCCGAGACGCTTAGAGGAGGGAGAATTCTCGCCTGATTTAGTTAAAGAATACACTTATATCTAAAAACGACTATAAACCTATAAGGAGTCAACCAAGGATGCAATCCGATTTACAGCGGCCTAAGAAACGTTCACCGTTCAGAATCTGGTGTGGTACACAAATTTATACGATTAAGCGACGAATAGAATGGATGACGGACAAACGAAAGTATGTTTCAAAACGAAACACTGACCCGATGTCATATCTGATCCATACACACCGAACTCCTTTGTATCGCCAACTCCGAGATGTCGACATGGAAGTCCAGCATAACAAGGTAACCAACCTAAAAATTGCAATCACCAAACTGAACGGCTCTATCCTGACTCCAAACGATGTCTTCTCCTATTGGAAGATGATCGGCAAGCCAACGAAACGTAAAGGATACGTCGACGGAATGATTCTTCATTACGGAAAAGTCACTTCAGGAATCGGTGGTGGACTATGCCAACTGTCCAATCTAATCTATTGGATCACCTTACATAGCCCATTGACCGTAACCGAACGTTATCGTCACAGCTACGATGTGTTCCCAGATTACCGACGGGATCAACCTTTCGGGAGTGGTGCAACATGTTCTTACAATTATCTCGACTTACAAATCACAAACCAGACGGCGCAAACGTATCAACTCCTTCTATATATAGAGGGAGATCGTCTCGTCGGGGAATGGCGCTCGAACATCCCGAATAAAGAACAGTATCATATATATGAAGAAAACCATCATTTCACCCGTGAATGGTGGGGTGGGACGATCCGACATAACCAAATATTTAGAGAAGTCACTTCAATGAATGGTATACATCTTCGAAACGAGTTCATCACAGAAAATCATGCGATCACAATGTACGACCCATTCCTTCCTGAAAATACTGCACACAAAAAAGCCGACTCTTAATTACAGAGCCGGCTTTTCAAATGAACTTATGCGTGTGGCAAGAACATGAAGTATGCCAAGAAGATGACCAACATCCCGTACATGATTGGATGAATCTCTTTCGTCTTCCCTTTTGCAATCATCATGAGTGGGTAAAGGATAAACCCAAGCCCAATTCCCGTTGCGATTGATGACGTCAATGGCATCATGATAATCGTCAAGAATGCAGGAACTGCAATCTCGATCTTTTTCCAATCGATATCAAGAAGAGCCGAAGCCATGAGCACACCAACAATAATCAGCGCAGGAGCTGTGACCGGCGCCGTAACAACCGCCAAGAGAGGCGAGAAGAACAATGCCAAACCGAAGAACAATCCTGCGAAAACAGCAGTCAATCCTGTTCGTCCACCAGCAGCGACACCTGCTGACGATTCAACGTATGAAGTCGCTGTAGATGTTCCGAAGATTGCACCTGCTACCGTCGCTGTCGAGTCAGCCAACAACGCCTTACTTGCACGCGGCACTTTATTCTCTTTCATGATCCCAGCTTGACGCGCTACCGCGACGAGCGTCCCAGCTGTATCAAAGAAGTCGATGAAGAAGAACGTCAAGATAACAACGAGCATTTGAAGCGTGAACACATCCCCGAAGTTGATGAAGGCTTGACCGAATGTAGATGACATACTCGGCGGCATCGACACAACGTCTGAGATTGCTGTCGGTGTCGGCACAAGACCGAAAATCATCCCGACAATCGCCGTCAACAACATCCCGATGAAAATACCACCTTTTACATCGCGCGCCATAAGCAAGGCGCTGACCACGAGACCGAACACCGCGAGAAGCGTCGTGCCCGTTCCGAGCGAACCAAGACTGACGAGTGTCGCTTCATTCGCAACAATGATGCCTGCATTTTTCAAACCGATGAACGCGATGAAGAAACCAATCCCTGCAGCAACCGCCATTTTGAGCGGAGCCGGAATCGCGTTGACAATCGTTTCGCGAATTCCTGAGAGCGTCAATACGATAAAGAAGAGACCTGATACGAGTACACCTGACAAAGCCGTTTGCCACGGTATCCCCATCCCGATGACGACGCTATATGCGAAGAACGCGTTGAGGCCCATGCCCGGCGCAATCGCAATTGGATAGTTCGCGAGAAGTCCCATCGTCAATGAACCGACTACCGCAACAAGACCTGTCGCCATGAAGACCGCTCCGGTATCCATACCCGCTGCCCCAAGGATGTTCGGGTTAACGAAGAGGATGTACGCCATCGCGAGGAACGTTGTAAATCCTGCGATCAGTTCCGTGCGAACACTCGTCCCGAGTGCTGTGAGTTGGAAGTAACGATCAATCCGACTCGTTGTTGATGGTTGTTGCTGTTCTTGCTTGAGCTGTGTGCTCATTTGTTTTCCTCCTTGTGCTCGCCGTAAAACGAGAAAAGGTCCTCGGCAAATGACCGAGGACCCCACGCGAAACATACGAGGGCATACACCCTCATCTATGTCTCGCCGTAGTGAAATCATTTAAGGTGATTTCGTAGAGACTCTCGGGCCATATCCCCGACATTATACGGCAAAATATTTTATAATTGTTCGGTTATAATAAGAACGTTCTTATCGTATCAGCGTGAAAATAGAATGTCAACTAAATTCACGGATTTTATATCGATAAAAAAACGTTAATGTTCGGTTTTAAGGCAAAACAGAGGGGAGTGTCCCCTCTGTTCAGCTTATTCCCATTCAATTGTTGCAGGTGGCTTAGACGTAATGTCATACAGGACACGGTTGACGTGGCTAACTTCGTTTACAATCCGGACAGAAATCTTCTCAAGCACATCCCACGGAATACGTGCCCAATCAGACGTCATGCCATCAATTGAAGTGACCGCACGGACACCGACAGCATAGTCGTACGTACGCTCGTCACCCATGACTCCGACCGAGCGAATCGGCGTGAGCACCGTGAAGTATTGCCAGATGTCGCGTTCAAGTCCAGCCTTCTTCACTTCTTCACGCAAAATCGCATCGGATTCACGCACGATTTCTAACTTCTCTTCCGTGATTTCACCAAGGACACGAATTCCGAGGCCTGGACCTGGGAACGGTTGGCGCCAAACGATATAGTCAGGAAGACCGAGTTCTGTACCGAGTGCACGGACTTCGTCTTTAAAGAGCGTGTTGAGTGGTTCGATCAACGTGAAGTTCATATCTTCCGGCAATCCTCCAACGTTATGGTGAGATTTGATTGTTTGCGCTGTGTCTGTTCCACTCTCGATGATGTCTGTATAGAGCGTCCCCTGTGCAAGGAAGTCCATATCGACGAGTTTCGATGCTTCTTCATCAAATACGTAGATGAACTCGTTTCCGATGATCTTACGTTTTTGCTCAGGGTCCGAGACACCAGCCAATTTCGTCAAGAAACGTTCTTGCGCATCGATTTTAATGACCTTCATGTTGAATCCGTCCGCGAACGTCTTCATGACGCTGTCCGCTTCCCCTTTACGAAGAAGACCATGGTCCACAAACATACACGTCAACTGATCACCGATTGCGCGATGAACGAGTGCGGCCACGACAGAAGAGTCGACACCACCCGAAAGCGCACAAAGGACTTGCTTATCGCCAACGATTTCACGGATTTTCTCCACTTCGAGATCGATAAAGTTTTCCATCGACCATTCGCCTTTGGCACCACATACTTCATAGATGAAGTTTTTCAAGATATCGTTTCCGTACTCCGAGTGACGAACCTCTGGATGGTATTGGACACCATACATTTTCAACTCATCGTTTTTGATTGAAGCGACCGGGCAAGACGGGTTCGTTCCATCGACGATAAACCCTTCCGGTGCTTCCATGACGAGGTCACCGTGGCTCATCCATACTGTATGCTCGACTGGAAGGCCGTTATAAATCACTGATGCTTCTGGCGTTGAGAACAATGTCGCTTTTCCGTATTCACGATGAGCGGCACGTTCCACACGACCACCGAAGTGATGTGTCATGAGTTGCATCCCGTAGCAGATCCCGAAGATTGGAATACCCAGTTCAAAGATATCTGGATCACAACGATATGCACCTTCCGCATATACGCTGTTCGGTCCACCCGAGAAGATAATGCCGATCGGGTTCAATTCGCGAATCTCCGCTGCCGTCATCTTATGTGAATGCAACTCACTGTATACGCCAAGGTCACGGACACGACGTGTGATCAACTGGTTATACTGACCACCAAAATCAAGCACCAAAATCATTTCTTGTTCTACTTTCACGAAATCTCCACCTTTCTGCCTTCTCCCCAAAAAAGGACGCGCCCCTCCCCCAGATCAACCCAAACCGAAGAAGAAGCACGCCCTTTTCTTTGTATACGAAACGTGCTCCTTCATAGTCGGTCCATTTACGGTGGTCCGGTAGAGACTCTCGCGCCAATTCACGAGTATATACGAAGGAATGCCATGTTCAATTATCTAACTAATGCGTCTATCTTACTTGATGCATTCCGTCACTTCAACTCATAATTCGACGAATCATGATTTTCCAATATTCTTTATATTTTGAATTCGGTTCTTGTTCTGCGTAAACAACTTGCTCAAACAAATCCGTCAGACGGGTCATATCATTCGTTTCATAGTAGGCATCGACCTCTTTAGCGAGTTCTGACGGCGTACGTCCATCAATTTTAAATCCGTTCGCACGCAGTCGTTTCATCAAATAGCGGTGCATCGATACGAGACGCCCATCCGTGAGCGGACGACTCATCCACCAGACATACATGATTTGACGCTCGATGATTTTACGGTTCCAAACGAGGATCACCACGAGGAAGAGAATGACAATCCATCCCCACACGGGCATGTTGCGCGCCTCCTCTTGAACATCACCTGTCGTCACATCATCGATCAACAAATCTTCTTGCGGACGGTTTTGCGTATCATTGTCCTGATTTGCTTGAGGATCGTTCGCAGCCGGTGTCGTGTCTTCCGTATCCGTCTCTCGTTCCATCTGCAATAAGTTGGCGTCCGAGAAACTGATGGTCGCTTCTAACGGAACCCAGCCCGCGCCTTCAATGAAATACTCGACCCACGAGTGAGCGTGACGATTTCGAATCGTATGTTCTTCTTCACCTTGAACGACCCCTCGTGTGTCGCCCATCGTAAATCCTTTTACCCAACGCGCCGGTATGCCGTTCGCACGCAACAACACGGCAGCTGACGTCGAGAAGTTATCGCAATACCCGATTTGTGTGTCGAACAGGAACTGGTCAACATAATCCGTTTCCCCTTCCGGTTGTGCCACATTTTCGGTGTCGTATTGAAATTCTCCATTTCGGAAATAGGCTTCTACCGCTTCCGCCTTCTCGTTCGGTGTCTCACTCTCCGCCGTGATGTCAGCGGCTAAATCACGTACACGCTCTGGCAACGATTCCGGTAGCTGTAAATAGACCCGTTGCTCTTCTTCCGTGAGCGATGTGATTTCTTTATTTAATGCCAGCTGTTCTTCAGAAAAAGCCGGGACGCTATAACGAAGTTGGATCGTCCGCGGAGTCGATTGTTCCTCATTTTCAAATACAATCTTTCCGGACGGTTGCATCGTAATCGTCTCGTTCGGGAAAGCCCGCTCGATATCACCGACTCGAAATTCGGTACCGGACTCTGTTTCGATAGCTTGCGGATATTCTCCACCATAAGGAACGAACGGTTGTCGGCGCTCAAAACGTAACAAGGCCTGTTCCGGTGTCGTATCCACTTCCGAGTCCACTAACTGACCACGATTATAGTTAGAGTCCAGGACTGGTGATTCGACCCAACCTTTCCCTGTATAAATCGCCTTGGATTCGATGCGCCAATAGCGGGCCGGCACGCCGCGAGCGATGAAGACGATGCCGTCATCCTGTTCGAACGGACCACCTAGCGATTCGTCGTTCACTCCATACCCAACTCGACCCGGGCCACTCCCATCACCTTCCGTCGTCGCATTCCGAAAACTCGTAGTGATCCGGTCAGACCAATCGCCTTCGAGCGTGGGTGAAGCACTTGCGAGAGCCACGACGACACTGAGGAGTAGTCCGATACTGACGAATCGGACGAGCGATTGACTCGGCCGTTTCGCCAAATCGGTGACAAATAATAAGAGGAGCGCTGTGACGATGGCATACAGGATATCGCCTTCACCGTCATATAACGTCCATGTATCAAAATAAGCCATAACGCCAAGTGTCGAGACAATCATCCCAAGTGCAAAACTGTAACTCGGATAGGTTCGTCCGACGAGCACGGCAAACAGCAAGCCGATCAGCGCCATGGCAGAGAAGAAAATTGCCTCATTCGGCAGCTCACCGCTCATGACACCCATCAAATCTTCCATCCATAGCCCAAACCAGTCCAGAATACTGCCATGATAGACATACAAGATGACAAGGAAATGAAGAAGCGAGATTCCAAGGAAAGCAGCCCATGGCAGAAGACTCGCTAACATCGGCACGATAAGCAGGAAGTAAAATGGCCACGTCACATCGAACGTCGTACTTTCGACAATCGGCTCAATCCAGAACGACAACAAATAGGCGGCAAGCGCCGTATAGACGATTCGGGTTACCCATGTCTTCATACCGTCACCTCATTTACTGCCGTGTAGAGATGATAGCTACCTTGTGTCTCGTGCATCAACTCTCGAATGGACGTCGTTTCAAACGGACTGATCAAAATCAAATCTCCCGTTTGTTGAGGCAGATTTTTCTGCACTCGTTCGACGAGACGCCCCTCAGCTTCTGGCGTGGCGGTCAATAAGTAATGACCGACTTCCGCACTCTGGTCGGGAAGATGGAACAGTCGCACCTGCTCTTCGATGACGTAAAGTTCAAACGGCAAATTTTTTCGTTCTAACTGATGAATCGCCCCAACGAGTAAGGATAGGGAACGTTCAAACGCCTCTTCATACCCGGCAGAGACGGCAGGCACGAATACGAGCGAGAGCTTCTTCTCTTGTTCCTGGTCAAACGTCTTGGTCATCAAGTTCCCTCGACGTGCGGATGCCTTCCAATCAATCCGTCCGATTCGGTCCCCTGCCGCATACTCCCGAACTCCGCTGGTCGTATTGGCCACTTCGGTGTACGTCCGCATTTGACGATATTGTTCCCCACGACTTCCAACATGTTCGTCTCGAGGTAAATCAAACGGCAATTCGGCAGGCGACACCTCAACGACCGTTTCGAGTCGCAACGTCCGCTTCCGGTCGAACAAACCGAACACATCGCGTACATGGAGCACGGTGCGGTCAAAGACATGAATCCCACGCTTGATCGCCCCGACCTCATAATGGACGACTTCTGCTTGTCGGAAAAAACGGTCCACCGGCACGACAATCGTCTTGTCTTCATCCGTCAAACGTTGTGGCAATCGCTCCTCTAACGTGACCATCCCAATCAAGAAAGGGTACTTCCGTTCAATTCGTAACTCGACGTCCATTGTTTGTCCAGAGACAAGTCGCTTCGTTGTCACACGGCGCACCACATTTGCCGCCGTGACCGGATAAATCATAAAGAGCGTCCAGTAGACGGTCAACACGACGAACGACCACCATAATGTCGAGGCGACGATACTGCCTTCGATGCGGGCAAATGCATACAATCCGAATGCCGCCGCCCATACAACGAACAGCTTCATCCAGTTTTTCATACTTCATTGACCTCACGATCCATCGGGACATGTAACGTATCCAGCCAGTCTTGAATCAACTGATTCGGTGACTTCCCTTTATATCGCGCTTCCGCTGTCAAAAGGACGCGATGTCCGAGCACACTCGTCGCCATCGCCTTCACATCATCCGGCAAGACGAAATCACGATTATGGATATACGCCCACGACTGAGCCGCTTTCATCAACGCAAGTGTGGCTCGCGGACTCCCGCCTAAATACGTATGCGGATCTTTTCGAGACTCATGCACCAATCGCACAATGTACTGTTTGACTGCACTCGACACATGCACGTCTCTCACTTCACGTTGCATAAGTTCGACTTCTTGCTTCGTGATCACGCTCTGAAGCGCTTCGAGCGGTTCTTCTTTTTCAAAACGTGACAACAGCGCAATCTCTTCATTAAACGTCGGATAACCCATCTCGATTTTAATTAAGAAGCGATCCAACTGTGCTTCCGGTAACGGATACGTCCCTTCATGCTCAATCGGGTTTTGTGTCGCCATGACGAAGAAAGGTGAAGGTAACACTTTCAATTCCCCGTCCACTGTCACACTTCGCTCAGCCATCGCCTCGAGAAGAGCCGATTGTGTTTTCGGTGAGGTCCGGTTGATTTCATCCGCTAAAATGATGTTACCCATGAGCGGACCTGGTCGATATTCAAATTCTCTCGTTTTTTGGTTATACATCGAAATTCCGGTCAAGTCGGATGGTAGCATATCCGGCGTGAATTGGATGCGCTTAAAATCTAAGTCAATCGCTCGACTGAACGTACGAACGAGCATTGTTTTCCCGACTCCTGGTACGTCTTCAAGCAGCACATGCCCACCTGCTAGCAAGGCAGTGAGACTTTTTGCGATGACTTCTTCTTTTCCGACAATCACGGTTTCAATAGCGGTAATAATCGATTGGACAGTTGGACGGTACATGACGGACTCCCCTTTTTTCTCTGATCTAGGATGACTGAAAGTTAGAATGTTCTGACTTTATTGTGACACAAGCGAGTATTGGAAAGAAAGAAATACCGCACCCAAATGCGCTTCCTATTTCTTTACCCCAAAAAACGTGCCCGTTCTTTAGAAAAAACGGGCACGTTTATCGATTATTCTGGACGCTTCACATCAAAAAGTTCCCCAAGGGTCGCATAGCTATTGCCTGCCATCCGACTGACAGGCGCTAGCCGTCTGGCATCGATGCGTCCTTGATTGTATAACTCTCGATCAATATGAAAACGGACAATTCGTGCAATCAATAGATCGGCAGTCGTTTTTCCGTCATGTTCAATTGGCAAGTGATGATGGAGCACACATTCAAAACGGATTTTCGCTTCTTTGACCCCTGGCGTCGAAATCACATCACTCGGTTGAAGCGTAAAGTCCGTACGAGACAGCTCACCCTCATCTGCTGCAAGGTTGGCGGCCGTCTCGTTCACGTTGATGACGTTCGTCTCATCTACGACATGAATCACCAGTTCATTCGTACGGAGTGCGTTACGCGCCGTATCTTTCATCACACCATCTTTTCGTTGAACCGAGACGGAGACGAGCGGAGGGTTGGATGCGACTACATTGAAGTAGCTAAACGGGGCGGCGTTAATCACGTCCCCATGTTGTGTTGTGACAAACGCAATCGGTCTTGGCACGATGCTACCAAGTGAACTACTCGCCACTTATTTGCTTCGCAAATTGAAGGGGGAGCTTCTTGGGAAGATCGTACTTTTATTAGCCACGATTATTTACCAAGCTCGTCGGGTGGTTCCCACCCTGAAGGAATTCGTTTTAGTTTGCCAACATCAACAGATTGGTGCTCGCGTTGATGTCTCGATCATGATGAACACCGCAATGAGTGCACGTCCATTCACGGACATCCATCGTCTTCTTCTCGCCTTTTGCTCCGCAAG
>CABIYO010000064.1:0-479 GCA_902362975.1 Caryophanales bacterium | reverse complement strand
ACCTTGTGGTTCTTCATCATGTCCTTCGATTTCAATGTCTCCACGACGATGACTTGGTTCTCATCAACGATCCGTCTCGACAGCTTGTGAAGGAAGTCCTGGCGTTGGTTGGCGATCTTTTCGTGTTTCTTGGCCAAAAGTAACTTGGCTTTTTCACGATTCTTGCTTCCGATCTTCTTTCGTGACAAAGCTCGCTGCGCCTTCTTGACCTTCGCTTCGGACTTCCGGAGGAGTCGGGGGTTGTCAATCTTCTCCGAGACCATCGCGTCGTTCGTCATGACGGCGAAGTGCTCCAGGCCAAGATCGATCCCGACCTTGTTCTTGGCTGGGATCCATGGTTCATCGTCCTGTTTGACGAGGAGGGAGATGAAAAACTTGCCTGTCTTGGTCATCGACACCGTCGCCGACCGGATGACGCCCTCGAACGGACGGTGTTGGGTGAACCGCACGAACCCGACCTTCGGCAGCCGAACCTTGCC
>CABIYO010000063.1 GCA_902362975.1 Caryophanales bacterium | reverse complement strand
TGAACTGCTCCCCGTCAAGTAGACAGGGTAAATAATGAAAACCAACCTAAGCGGCTTGAGACCTGTATTCGACAGGGCTCAAGCCGTTCAGTCGTTTCTGGAGACGATCGTGGTTGTAGAACGATATGTAGTTCTCGATGGCCGTTGTGAGTTCGCTATAGGCCTGGAACTCACGCAAGTAGTACATCTCCACTTTCAAGGTGCCCCAAAAACTCTCGATCGGGGCGTTGTCGAGACAACGTCCGACCCGGGACATGCTGTGGGTCAGTCCCGCGTCTTCCACCATGCGTTTGAACCCTCTCGAGGTATATTGGAACCCTCGGTCGCTATGGATCATCGGACGCGCTCCTGTGCGGAGCCCCGTGATGGCTGGCATCATCGTCTGGAAGACGAGAGCGTTGTTGTTGGACTTTCCGATGCGATAGGCGACGATCGAGCCGTCGTACAGGTCGATGATTGCGCTCAGGTATGCCTTTTTCCCGGCACCATATTTAAACTCGGTGACGTCGGTGCACCATTTCTCGTCCGGTCGGGACGCGCTGAACTCTCGGTTCATCAGATTCTCGGCCACGTGCTGCGGCGTTGACTTCTTATGCTTCTTCCGCTTCCGGCGGATGACCGACTGGATCCCATGGATATGCATCAAGCGATAGACTCGCTTTTCATTGAACGGGGACAGTCCTTGTTGCCGGCGCAGCCGATTGATGGTCATCGTGATCCGACGGTACCCGTATGTGCCGTTCGCCTGGTCATAGAGTAGACGAATGTCCTCCAGAAGCTTCTCATTCTCTTCTTGACGCACCGGTATGGTGCGATTCAACCATTTGTAATAGGCCGCCCGTGAGATGCCGGCGACTCGACAGAGGAGCACGATCGAAAGGGCTTCCTCTTCGTTCAATTCTTTGATGGCGATATATCGTTGCTGTAGCCGTACCTGGCTGATTATGACCTCCTCTCGATCTCCTCTAACTTTTTTAGGAACAGGATGTCCGCACGAAGAAGTTCGTTCTCAAGCTCCATTTGCTGGATACGGCGCTTAAGCTTCTCTTCTTCGCTTAGTTCGTCCTCTGGCTTCGTACGCCCACGGCGGTCCACGAGCGCCTCTGCCCCGCCCGTGTCATACTTTTTGATCCAGCCATAGACCTGGGCATAGGACACCTGAAATTGTTCCGCGGTCTGCTGGTAGTTGCGTCCATTCTCCAAACAATATTTCACGATCTCAAGGCGCTCTTCGAATGTAGTTTTTCTTCCTTTTGTCATAGCTCGATCCATCCCTTTTCTCGAATCTGTTAACTCGCTATGACTAGTATACTTCTTAATCCATTTACGAAGAACAGACCAATTACTGATCTGATACTTGGAGAGTACCTCCATTCTAGTGAACCCATCGAGATAGTCGCGGACGGCCGCAATCTTCAGTTCCTTAGTGTAGCGCTTCCACGTCCTCGATTCCTTCAACGCATCGATCCCACCGGTATCGAATTTCACTTTCCACACCTGGAGGGTGTGCCTAGAGACGCCATGAGCCTCCATGATTTCTTTCCAAGTATATGTTTCTTCTTCCATCATGCGCAGCGCACTCAATTTTTGTTCGATCGTATGCCGACTTCTCGCCATAAAAAAACACTCCCCAATCAGATAAACAGATTTGTTATTTCATCTGTCTACCTATTGGGGAGCATATCAAAGGTTGTAGTCTTTTTTCTATTTCAAATAGTAAAACACTCTTGACGTGAGAGTCGAAAGTATACATTTCGACGTCGAAATGTATACAAATCAGATGGTGAATTTAAGAGTATAAAACACGTATACATACTATTTTTGATTTGTATACAAATTATTTATTTAAATATGTCAGTTGTTAATTATTTTTAGTTGTTCCATAAAACAGACTGTGGCATCATAAGAACTAGAAAGGGGAGAGGGCATGAACATATTAACGTTTTACATTTCGAAAGGTGGATCGGGTAAAACCACCTGTTCCTTGAACATGGCCTATGCATTAGGAGAGTTAGGTGAACGTGTTCTTCTCATTGATTTAGATCCCCAGGGTTCTCTTAGCAAACTAATGTTAAAAGAATCCGATACGATCAAATACATGACTATGTTTGATGTACATACACGAAATTTAGATATTAAAGATATTCTATTTGATGACGAAACGTATCATGTCAGTCTTCTTCCTTCAAATGAACGAAATGCAAGGTTGATCAATCTACTTTCTGAGCAAGATAAGCTCTTCTTATTAAAAGATATGATTGCACCGCTCGAAGATGAATTTGATTGGGTCATCTTAGATTCAGTTCCTTCGATCAACGAACTCTCAAAAGTTGTCTTGTCGACTGCCAATACGACCATTATTCCATTTATGCCGAAAAAGCTTGTCTTTGATCAGCTAGGAAGTACCATTCGCACCGTACAAAAGGTGAAAAAGTTCTATAATCCTAATTTAGAGATTGCCGGGGTCTTGCCTGTGGCGATGGACCATACGTTAAAAGCCGATAAAGAATACTTCGAAGCAATGGAACAAATTGCATTGACTGAATCGTTGCCTATTTTACCTGTCATCAAACGATCGACATTTATTGAAAAAGCAGCGGATAGCGGAAAAAGTGTCATTCAATACCGCTCCAAAGAATCAAAGCAGTTATCTGAACCGTTTCGAGAGTTGGCACACATGATCCGAACAGCCAGAGGTGATTCTGTATGAAGGCCAGAAATCGTAACATTCATAAAATCAAACCGAGTGAGCAACACCCTTATCAGAGCGGTTTAACGAATATCAGTTCACTGGTTCAAAAGCTGCCAATTTCAAAGGAAGTTGAAGACCTCGTTCACGAAATCAATGAACTCGCCAAAGTACAAACCATTTCCGTATTTGAGATTGGCAAACGTCTAGTGATCGCCCGTTCTGAGATGCATGATAAAAAAGAGTGGGGGACGTTTTTAGAAGCGGTCTCCATGTCCGCCTCACTTGCCTCACGATATATAAAAGCCTATGAGACGCTGTATCCGCTCGAGTCATCGCTAACAAGTCTACCAGCATCCAAAATTTTTGAACTGATGTATCTCGATAATGTCGATGAGGTCGTCGAGCAAGGCCTATATATTAATGGTGAAAGAAGACAGGTCGAAGAACTCACGGTCAAACAGATCCGTGATCTTCGAAAAGGGAACACTCATACACCCCTTAAAGTGAAACCTTTTCAGCAAGAGAAAAAGTCATCTTCGATCTTGTCCGCGCGTATTCCAAGCGATCTTTCGGAACAATTTCAACAGTATGCCCATGCACATAATCGTAGTGTCAGTGAGTTACTAGCTGAAATGATTGAACGAACTGTATCAGACAATATAATTGAAGCCACAGATGAACAAGGAGAACAGTCATGAAGAAAATCGCATTGTACAATCGTAAAGGTGGAGTTGGAAAATCAACGACAACCATCAATTTAGCTCATGCCTACGCACGGGATGGCTTACGTGTACTCGTGATTGATGCCGATGATCAGGCGTCTTCAACGAATGGATTAGGTCTGACGAACGACTACGAAGGAAAAGTGCTATTGGATTGTCTACTCGAAGAGAACGATCCATTTTATACACCGATTGAACAAGTCATCGTCACTTGTGAATATGAGACTGGAACGATTTACTTAGTTCCGACAAGACGGTCTGCTTCACCGAGTGATTTAACGAGTCAAATTGGTTATGAGTACCGACTCAGTGAAGAGTTGGCCAAACTAGATGAACTATTTGATATTTGTTTAATTGATTGTCCTGGTTCGACGTCAGCGTTGAATCCTTATGCGCGCTGCGCTCTTGTCGCACAAGATCGAATTATCATGCCTGTACAAATGCAAAAGTTTTCGATGGATGCGGTATACTCAGCTCCTGAAGAGTTAGAAGAAATGAAACGATTCCGAGAAGATATTCATATCGCAGCGTTTATCCCGACAATGGTCAGTGCACGTTCTAAAGGGGATACGACGACGGTAGAAGAACTTGAGGAACTCGGGAAAGAGGTCGGGATTCCTGTCCTTACAACAATCCCATATGCCGTTAAGGTACAAACCCTACAACGGGAATCTAGACCCGTGATTGATCATAAAAGTCCTGCAACGGATGCTTATTTACAACTTGCCCAGGAGGTACTTTCTTTATGAGTCGCCCTCGTAAAAAACATACACCAAAAATTTCGACATTCAGTGCTAATTTACCGGTGAAACAAGGAACACAATCTAGCGAAGATCGTACCGATCAAGTGGAAGCGGTCAAAGAATTTTCTGCAACGACGACTATCACGAATCCGTATCAGTCCTTACCAGCAACCGGACTTTCTCGTATTATCACAAAAAAACTGCCCGAAGACATGGAGGGCATTGTTCAATACTATAATCATATTGATGCGATTCAGGCGACAAGTTTTGTCGAAAAGTGTCGTATTCTTGCGCATGCAAATAGCCTGTTCCGTGATCCGGAAACAAAAAAGGAATTTAAACAAGAAGAGGGAAATTGGAAAGACTTCTTAGCGAAGATTGGGATGTCTCATTCCCAAGTGAATCGTTTCGTTTCTTTTTGGAATACGTTTGGTCCGAATATTTTAGAAAAAACGATTGAACAAGATTTCAGTGCGACCAAGTTAGCGGAACTCTTGTCATGGCCAGAAGATCCAAAGCTCGCATTACTTGAGAGTAAGAAATATTACACAGCAAATGGGGACAAAACAGTTTATGAAATGACACGTGAAGAATTGCGTGAAGTGAAGCGTACGTTGATCGAGCGTCAAGAGCAGCGCGTCATTGAAGCTGATTCTCCCACTGTAAAACCTATGAAGGTCCATATTCGATTTTCAGATTTAACGGATCCATTATATGTTGGATTAACACAAGCTGCTAAAAAAGAACATGTATCTGAAGATGAAATTATTCGTCGAGCCTTAAATAAGTATTTGAATGAATCCTGAGACAACCTAAGAAATAGACAATATATCGTGGATTTGTTATATTATTTGTAACAGAACCCACCACGCCTCTTCACAATGCGGACCACGGTGGGTCATTTTTTTTATACAAATGGGGGCAAGGACATGGATTCTAAGGAGCCTAACCAGTTAAAAGTACCAAAAACATACGAAGAACAAGTATCCATTTTAAAAGAGCGCGGTCTACATATTGATAATGAGCAAAAAGCTATAGAAGTACTTAAACGGATCAATTACTATCGTTTGACCGCATACGGATTAACACTAAAGACGAGTGATAAAGCAGATCAATTTAAGTCTGGAATTTCATTTGAACATATTTTAAAGCTCTACGAATTCGATAAAGAATTGAGACTTTTGTTGCTAGATGCAATTGAAAGTATTGAAACTGCGTTTCGGGCTCATATCGCTTATTATCATGCGCATACGTATGGTGCCATTGCTTACAAAGACCCTACGCACTTTAAAAATGAAACGTATCATGCTAAGTTTTTGACTAATCTTGAACGATCACTTAAAGAAAATGAGCGGGAACTCTTTGTGAAGCATCATCATACAAAATATCAAAGTAATTTCCCGATATGGGTAGTCGTCGAGGTCCTGTCCTTTTCGACACTCTCCATGATGTTTAAGAATTTACATAATCAAGACAAGCAAACGATTTCTAAAGAACACTATTCGATGGATTTTAAATACATTGAAAGCTGGTTATATACGTTAACGATGATTCGGAATATCTGTGCACACCATGGGCGGTTATATGGTAAAACGTTAACGATTCGACCTCAAGTATTTGCGAACGTTAAAAAAGAACTTTCAAATGAACGAATCTTTATTGTGTTCTTTATCATTTCAAAACTGTTGACTTCAAACGAGCGGAACGTATTTGTAGACAAGCTTACTCACCTTTTAGACACATACGCAGCCTTTATTGATTATAAACAGTTAGGTATTCCTCAAAGGTGGAAACAATATTTCGAATAACTGTATAGATGGAAAGGGACGAAGAAGTCGTCAATATGCGACTTCTCTTCGTCCCTTTTTGTTACGAATTATTCTGTTGAAGGTTTCGTTCCCGAAGAACAGCAAGCTCCACCTGCTCTTGTAGTCGATGTTCAAACGCTTCCTTTTCGCGTCGAAGAAGCTGCACTTCTAAATGAAGTTTTTGATTCTCTTCTTCGAGTTGTTCACTCCGACGTGTTTTACTTTTTAATTCATCTACAGCATCCATTAAACTCTGGTTTTGACGATTTAATTGTTTTTCACTCTCTTCTAATTTTCGAATAGTCCCTTCCAAATCAAAGATCGTCTTTTTATGAACCTTCAACTCTTCTTTCGCTGATTGTTTCTCAGTCTCTAGTGTGTTTAGTAAGTTTTGTTTATCTGTATGTAGTTGGTCCAATTGCTGTTGAAGTTGTTCTAGCTCTTCCTGGTGTTGCATGACTTTAGCTTCATATTCTCGATGAAGGTCTTCACTTTCCTTCACAACACTGTCTTCAAGCTCACGTATCGTTTCAGTATATTGAATTGTCATGCGTTGAGTTTCTTTTTGTTGCTTCTCTAAGCGAAGAGCTCGTTCATGAAAGAGTGAAGTAATCTGATTAAGTGTAGTTTCAAGTACATTATTCTCTTCATCGATTAATGGGTCTGGTGATTGTTTATCAGCTAATTGAATAAACTCTTCAAATAATTGATTCGTCGTTAGTTGTCGTTCTTGCATTAAACGTTGAATATGTTCTGTCACTTCTTCAGAGACACGAAATGATTTTACTTTTGTTTCGTTTGAGGCCATATCCTATTCACTCCACGTCATTTTTTTTTAGTATACCATACCGCATGTATCCCATTATAAACTCGAAATACTATGAACCTAAGACGAAAAAATAAAGGGTTTCCCTCGTAAAAAAGGTAAAATTATGGCTCATCACCATAACACGTGGTTGCTATTTTAACGACCAAGCTCGAAGCGTAATCTCAAAAAGAAACGTTCGAGGTTTCGGTAGCCATAACCACGGCGTTTGATAAGCTTGATTTTGTTGTTCGTTCCTTCCATCTTTCCGTTCGATAGACTGGACACGATTGTTCGACGCATCGCTTCCTCTCGGTTCTGGATCGATTTCGCGATCTTCGCCAGAGGCCCGCAAGGATGGGACTGATAACGATCCAACCAATCGGTCAGTCGACGTTTCGCCTGTATCTCGCACGTCGCCTTCAGCACATATCGAATATGTTGAAGTCCTTGATAGAGGTCCCGGGTGAACGGATCTTCCTGAATACAGGAACGGACGACCTCCCGGTCTTCCCCAGTCAGTGTTTCCGGGCGACGCGCGAGCGAACGATCGATCACGCTTCCACGCATGACCGTGTCGAAAGCGACACCGCTTTTTCGAATGCAGGATGGTCTTTCTCTGGCACAGCGGACAAGGGATGTCATGTCGACCCGGGATGACCGGAAAAACGTTTGGTTCTTCGTCTGACGACATTTGGATCTGAAAAAGGGCTGGAAGTGGAAGAAGTAATTTGATAAACTGTTGGGACAAAGCGAAAACTCCAATCGTGGTTTGTCTAAGCAACAATTACGATACCGGGGTTTTCGCTTTTTTTCTATGTTCAATTCAAAATCCGATGGATTTTATGTGTCAACCACACCTTATGGTGATGAGCCCATGAAAAGTCATTTCGGATAATTACTTCCTTTATTCTACACAGTTATGTAATTCTCCATTACAAATGACTTTCGTACAACATCAAACTTATGTAACGGGAGGAATTAGGATGCACAAAAAAGATGATTCTCTCGACAAGAAGGAATTTCAGGAGTCAGAGTTAAAGAACAAACGTCGTCAGTCTTTAGCTTTAGAGCCAACCATTCCGCTTAGTGAATTAACACTAACAGACCCTATCATGAAAGTGACGCTATGGATCGGGAGTTTTGGCGTTTATAACGAGTCCATTTTAACTTTTCATTCGAACGGTTTCGTTAAACGAGAACTCTTGATCCTTCAAACGTTTGGCGAGGAACAACGGATAGAATCCGGTTGGTACAACCAGGATGACTCTGCAAAAGTCTTAAAGAAATTCAATTCTTTTAAGACGCATCTCTGGCCGGAGTTGTTCGTAGAAACAGAAACAATCACTCACGATGGGACCCAGTGGAAGTTGGAGGTCTGTAAGAAGGGGGAGGAGACTAGTTCCTATAGCGGCAGCAATGCTTACCCGCCGAAGTGGAGGTCCCTCAAAAAATTGTTCGGCCACTATTGACGTCCAATCGTTTGTTGACCAGCCCTTACAGGAAGGTGTGAGGATGCTACATGGGAAAGAAACGAAAACCAATCCGCAAAGTCGTCAAATATGCCCCTAAACTTGTTTTAGAGTCTGCTGTATCACTCGGTCATTACGGAGCCCTTGCTTGTGAAATAGCAACTAACCCAATCAAACTTCTCTCGGTCAGTCTTTCCGATGAGCTCGAAAAGTCTCCTTATGTGAGATACCGACACCGCTTCATGGACTATCTCGCATGGAAACTGTATTCGGAGGGCGATATGACCCTCGAGAACATGTCCTGGCTCATGGATGAGTTCAAGACACGCGATGATGTCGTCAAACTGTTCATCGCCCGTGCCAAAGAGATTTCGGAGACCAATCACTCTTATCAGTCGACCATTCTATTGGCCATCTACTCTGCGAAAGTGTTCGCCCGACCAGAACTCGCTGCGAATAGTGAGTCCGCTTTCTTCTTACATCTTCTGTCACAAGTGAATGACAACGACCTTCGCCATTTTGAACTCATCTATGACCACGCGGCTGCTCTCGAACTTAAATTTACACTAGTTTACGCTTGTGACGCCTATTATCAATCGATCGGTGATCCAGTCTTTCAACAACTTCCCCCTCAAGAACGTGAGGCTGCCCTCCTGGCGAGGCTAAGCGACGACCCGGAATTCGTATCGTTTTACACGAGTACAGACAAGCTGACATTCCTAGGTGTATTGATGCAGCGTTCGTTCAGTTTTGGAAGCATCGGACATACTCAAATCTCATTGAACCCGTATAGCAATACGTTAAAAGAACTATTAGAAGAGTCTCGGTTGTTGGAAGAGTCCTTGATGCGTTCATCGAGCCCTTCTTAACCTTACGCTCGTACCGCCTAATCTCGATAATTACCTCTCCTGATCAATCTAGATTTTTGTATACAAAAAAAATGATATATGGTCATATATAATCAAAAGCGACGACAATACTTTGAGATGTGTATATTTCTAAAGGGACAGAGTGCTTTCCAGACAATCGATTCGACTCCACTTTGATGGATATATAAAAGAGTGTATACATTTCGACGTCGAAACGTGTACACTCTCTTTTGTTGTCGAGTCATGGCATGTCGTGACTCAATCATGTATATTTTTGTATGTACATCGCATCATCTGCGACCAAAATCAGTGTCTCTAGTGAGTCCCCGTCTGTCGGATAAGCAGCTTCTCCAATTGAAGCATCGAGCGTCACCGGCACATCTCCGATTGAGAGCTCGTATTTAAATGTCGCTTTCTTGAAGTCCAAAGGATAAGGCGAAAGGATCACGAACTCATCTCCGCCGATGCGACCGAGTACTCTTTCGCATACAACTGCTTAATTTCCCACTCTAACGCAGAACGGAAGTTCATCCCTTTTCGCGCACGTTCGACCGCAAAATTAATGTGATCACCTAGTCCAAGGAGAGCCATGTTGTTGACCGTATTCCCTACTTCAGTTTCATAAAGTTGGAGAATATCGCCGGCCAATTCGATGTCCTTCACATCGATTCGTTGTAGAAGTGCTTCCAGCTCATGCACAGATGCCTGTTGTTCTAGTACAAACTTTTGTGTGATTTTGACATCTCTCAAGGTGTCTCCCTCTCGAATACCGAACCAATGCCACTTCCAGTCACTATTTCTTCAACATTATTATCATTTTCAATCAAAACGACATTATTGTTAAAAACTTTCACAACTTTCATATTAGGTCCCTCTCTTTTAGGTGCTTGTCCACACAAAAAGGCATAACCTAAAAAAAGCGGTACACTCAGAAAAACGTGTGCAAGCTCTTAGGTTATGCCTGAATAAACAGTTACGTTCCATCGACTACAAGATAGCATGTGACCGAAAGCGCTATCAACGACTTTTTTCATAGTTCGACGTTTTGATCAATTTATCTGAATTGAGCCCTGTTTTATGCACAGTTTAAGCATGCATGTTAAGCACTCGTTTGAATGTGGCTACCTAATGAAACTTCTGCTTTCCATGTCCATCTTTCAGGATACAATGCGATTTTCAGCAGCGACAGATACCGCTAGCTCTTGATTCTTGATAAACTTAATGAGAAATGAGATGACTTATAATGATTAAAATAATTGACAATCAGAAACTCGAATTACAATACAAAAAGGGATTTGGAGCATGGACATATCACATTAGACTTCCTGGAACAGCCGGTATTAAAGGGAAATGGGGATACCTAAAAGTATCTGGGACCATTGATGATTTTGAAATGATGAATTATAAAATTAAGTGCAACACCTGAACATGAACGCAAAAAAAAGCCCACAGCGACGTCCTCGTGTAGAATGAAGTTACGACACAAACATTCAGACGGAGGAATCGCTATGAGCTACACCCATCTTACCACAACGGAACGCGTGAAAATAGAGAC
>CABIYO010000062.1 GCA_902362975.1 Caryophanales bacterium | reverse complement strand
CGGCTTGAGCCCTGTCGAATACAGGTCTCAAGCCGCTTAGGTTGGTTTTCATTATTTACCCTGTCTACTTGACGGGGAGCAGTTCACTTGGGTTATAGTCTTCGAATTTGAAATTAGTGAATGAATAAAACATAGCAACTTGAGCTAAGCCCTTATCAGGATATATGGATACTAAAGGAGCATACAGTTTCGGACCATACATATTTAAAGTTAAAAACATCGAACATGGAAACATCGATAGATAAGATGACATCAAATAAAAGCTAAGACCATCGTGTAGCTCTAACGATGTATACATTACATGTCAAATTGATAGGTTGGTTCCATCAGCGAAACAGAGAGTGATCCTAGTGTATAGACACCGTCATCTTCGTTATGTAAATGTTCAAATATCGCATTGGTTGTGACACAAGGGGCACCGAGTAGTTGTGTCACGTACTGATAGAAAATTTCAGTTGCAAAAATTTCATCTAACATTTGACCCGTAAATACGAGATTCTCAATATTTTCTCCTGCATTTTTAAGTTCTAATTCTGTAATCTCATCACGATATGTCCAATGTCCATACTTTTCAATATTGTCAAAACCAGCGAATACATAATCAACATCATAGCGAATACTTCTTTTCATAGGAAAGACCTCCTAGAAGATGATATATACTTTATTGTATGAGGGGTATATAGGATTAAGTCATCATGGATGTGACATCTTCATGATATTGAATGAACGGTTTCTTGAACGATTACTATGATTTAAGTCGTTAGAGAATGTACATATAATCAAACGCTCAGATCTAATCGATTAAGAGAAGAATACAAAACCATATTCTTATGAATAAAAAAGATTAAATAGAATGAATAAGAATTAAAGATAGATTAAAAGAATTAGGAAAAATGAAAGTCCGAAAATCCTTTTGAAACCAACGTTTTCAAGAGATTTAGAAGATTGTAAATATGTCAGCCATAGTTTCTTTTATTCAAAGAGGCTATTTTTTTTTCATTTCCTTTTTGATAAATCACATCCAACAGCCAATTTTATTCGCTATATATTTGAAATAAAAACGATTGTATTTGATTTTTTTCCAAAGATGTAAAATATAAAAATGACCTTATGAAACACAGGTCATATACGATGCCTTTTGATGGAATGAATCAACAATGGATATAGATTCGGGATGTTTTCATACAATTTTTCAAAATGAGGCATGCCAAAAAGACCATCATGCGATCGTCAATTTTTCCACTTTATGTTTTAGTTGTTGATGAAGGTAAAGAATCGGCTCATTGAAGAAGAGTTGATGCTCACTTGAATGAATTAAGTCTTCACGATGGTGAAGAAACGCTTGTTTCAAGTCAGCCAAGACTTCACGGAGCGCTGATGCACCGAACGTATCACTCATTGAATAGAGAGATTCACGGCTTACTTTTAGTGCATCGAAATTAAAGAACTCACCAACGCGCTTACGCAACTCGAACCAAGCAATTTGAGCATCTGAACGCTCTTCTTCTCGGATCACTTTACTGTCTTGAGACTTGTCTAATGTCAATTCAACGAGGACTGGACGCGAAATATCTTGAACGCGTTTTTTAAGAGTGAGATTTTGCTTCACCACATTTAAGAAATGACGGCTGTCCTCTACAAGGGACACTTGAAGGAACTTCAAACGATCCATCATCTTTTGAATGGCAAGTTTGTGGCCACAGTATTTAGGCAAGAAGCCTTTAATCTCGTCATAGGTAAGGATAGCTTGGTCATGTGATTGAACATGGATATCTTTTTCAACTTGTACGAGTGTACGTAACGCAAGACGCAAAGCGTTCACGTTATCAAGCGTGAGGAGTTCGGAAAGAAGATTATGCCAAATAGACGTGTACCCGGTCTTCGAAACGATAGAAGCTCCGTCAACATAAAGGTCACGATAATTCTCAAGATAATCGGTTAATTCAATCGAGAGCACTCCAGGGAAATGCCGGACAAGCCGTAACAAGCCATGGCTCTCAAATGTTTTTAAGTTATTATGTAAAGAACGGACAGACGTATGAGCGGAAGAAGCAAGCTCTGTATCTTCCATAAACTCAATCTTACCTTGGTCATCTGCATAAGAAAGAAGTGTAAGGACATGACGAATCCGTGACTTTGTCCACTTAAAAGAAGTGAAGCATGTAGGGATGTTATAGTGATGCTGTTCATAGCGATAGTGATCAGCTCGTTTCGTCCAACGAGTTAAGCCACTCATCGCGACAAGTAGTTTGTTTGCAACTAAAATGTGACGGTTTTTGTAAGCCATGTACCTACACCTCCTCTATCCTAAAATATGCTAGTTTTAGTATCTTGTTCTTTCGAGATAGTGTCAAAGTGTGGGTTTGGTACGATGTATCGCGACCAAATTTGATGAAACGTTGATGTTAAGCCATTTTAGAGCTATAAAAATGTGTCATTTCAGTACGATGGTTTGCGACCAAATTAGGAGGGATTGCTTAAGAAAGCCATTTGAGAGTGATTCAGAGTAGAAATTTTATACGAAAAGTAGTCAAAATGTCGTTTCAGTACGACGGTTTGCGACCATTTTAATTAAAGTGTCGTTTCAGTACGACGATTCACGACCAAAACAATCGAAAATGCGGTTTCAGTACGATGATTTGCGACCATTTTTAAGAGACAGACACTTAAATTTTTTTTGGTTTTTCATCAAAAAGTTGAGAAGTGTCGTTTCAGTACGACAAATTGCGACAAAAACCAAATAAATGTCGTTTCGGTACGATGATCTGCGATCAAATTAAGAGGCGTGTCATTTCAGTACGGCAATTTGCGACAAAATTCAATTAAAATGTCGTTTCAGTACGTACTTTTACGAATCATTTCACCCTAAAGCGAACAATTTGGTAAGAATGTTCTTTCTAAATTACTCATAAGTGTCATTTCAGTACGACAAGCTTATGCAACTAATTAAAAAAATGATTTGTCAAAATCGCATAAATGTAGTTTGATAGGATACAGCTGATAATTAAATACTGGCACTCACCTGTATTTAATCATTACTTCATCTAAAAACGTTCCATGTGAAACATAAACTATAGAGTAAGCATAGAAAAGAAGAAGCCTTCAATATAGTAGGCTTCTTCTATGTTTTGTTTCTATTAAAGTAGCAATGTATCGGGATGATTTAATAACTCCCATGATTCGAGCGGGTAAAACGTGAAGAAATAGTAGTCGCCCGAACGATGCCAATCTTTCAAAATAAATTCATGTTCTTTAATGCGATCAAGATTTGCCTCAAGTTCCCGCAAGTTCTCTGACTTTCGTGATTTATTAAAGCGAATCGAATAAGTAAATTGACGCCAATGCCGACGAACCGGACTTTGCTCTCCTGTCTGAAGCGACGCAATGCGTTCTTTTTGAAGAACGAATGCCAAATGATAGGCAAAGCTCCCTTTTAACTGTTCAATCTGTTCACCGTAGATACTGACGATTTGCTGCTTAAGTAGATCATCATACACTTCTTCAGCTACTGTGACGATGACCTGACTATCCGCAAGGGTTGTAGCGTTTTTGATGGTAACGGAAGAGAAGAGGCCACGGATAAAGAAATCTCCTTCCTCATTATGCCCAGCTACTCGATAATAACCAAGTTTCATAAGGCGTTTTGTTGTTAAGTCATAGCTCTTCCCGCTCTTGTTGGCATAGAGCTTTTCAACTAATTGTACGAGTGGAAAGATGATCTTGCGACTCGTTTGGAAAGAGATATCTCGATATGACAAGATCTCGGTAAAGGCCTCGAAATCTTTCGCATCTAGATCAGGTACTTTACCATTTAACTCTTGAATAAACTCTTTACTAACTAGAACAGAAAGGTTCTGTGGGACGCCATCTTTATATTTCGGGACGACCGAATCGTAGTTCAAAAGCTCGAGATTAAGCTGTGAAGCTTCATTGAGCTTCTCATCAAGTTGTTCAGTCTTATTTTTGATGCGATCAGAAATCCCAAAAAATGGAATATCAACAGCAAGTGTCGGTGAATGATGTGCTACACGCTTGGTTGAATCAATTTCCTTTGCAACTTCCCCCAATATCATGAGCACATCTGTTTTTAACGTCGTAGTTTTTTGATTGACGGTTTTTTGAGACCAGTATGGATACGTATGGATGAGTTGGTTTGGATCTTCTGCCCATTCTTCAATCTCGGTGATACAGAGATTCATGTAGTCTTCAATCGTTTTCACGTGAAACTCTTTGTAAAGTCCCTCAAGACCTGCAACTTTTACATAAGCTGAGATCATGTCGTGTTTGGCTCGAAGTTCTTTATTATAACCACGATTCTCTTGATAATTTCGCACGGCTGTTTTTACCCAGCGACGCTTTAGTTTCATAAAAGAGTAATAACGAATCTTTTTATAGGCGCTTTCGATATTTTCAAGCGCATAGTGCTCTTGATAGAGCGTTGAGACAAATTCATGAATATCAAAAATGGATACACTATGGAGGATCTCCTCCATACCATGCTGCTTAATCGTATTTACCGCTTGCGAAATAATGAGTTGTTGCGAGCGGCTGTTGGAGGATGAATGATTCTCCATATTGATCACCTCTTCTAAGGATAAATATAGCACAAGTTCGGGCAGATTTTTTTGTCCAATTTATATTATTTCAAATACCGTATGTTTATTTTAAAGTGTGCGCCGGCGCACACTTTAAAATAATAACATTGTGAGTAAGGTGATTTCTTATCCTTTCATTCTGTCTTTAAAAGTCATAGAGACTAAGGACGCATTGCAAACAACTAAGCATCATGATTTATCAACGCTCTTGCATTAGAATTTCTGTTTCAAATAAAAAGTGACCTTAGTGTGTTTTGAGATGTACCAATGTTAAAACTCAATTTTTTTAAATTGTGTCTGAAATTTACTTGTTCATTGAAAATAAAAAAAGATTCCTAAAAGTCTGCGCCGGCGCACACTTTTAGGAATCACTTAATTCTTAAATCGTTAGTCATTCTTAGAAGAATTAACATAAAAAGATTTAGATTGGAAAGAGTAGATATAAAGACGGAGTCAGTCAACAAAAGTGTAGGATAGAAAAGTTCATTTCATATTTTTGTGCACGAATTTTCATATGTTTGTATATAACGACCTGATTAATCCCATATCAACACAGACCGAAAGTTGAAAAAATTTACACTGGTTAATTAATAAAAAGACAAATAACTTCGACAGGTATGTCTAGAGAGAACTTTATCCTTCTACTTATTGAAAAAGGGAAAGAGCTACAAGCAAATGGTATAGATCAGAACTATAGAACAAGTATTTTGTTCCAGTTGAATATTACACAAGTACATTGGGAGAAGGTGAATGTATTGTAACATTTGAGTTTTAAACTTGCGTAGTGCTTCAGATGCAAGAAAACAGTTTAAGCTTTCCAAAAAAATCTGATTTCAAAAAACATATTTCCATAATTATTCATTTTTTCGAAATAAGAAATGCAATATCATTTATAATCTATGTGTGTAATAAGTAAGGATTAAATACTATTTTTTTATCATTACGAAAACGTAAGCATACATTTTTTCAATCTCATCAAATTCAACTTTAATTCACATTATAATTTTTTTATGAAAAGAGGCCTATAATGTTATCTTCAACCAAAGCAATATATAAACAGCTAAAACCTTACTTGAAAAAAGGATATACATTTTGTCCAGACACCAATTTCTTAATGAATGCCCCAGATCTTTTCGAGCATCTTGATAAAGAGACGATTTTAGTATCCAAGCAAGTGTTTAATGAACTTGATAATTTGAAAAAAACTTCTGATAACGCATCTCCAGATCAAAAGCGACGTAGTTTTGAGGCGAGAGAAGGACTTCGTGTTATGGATGTGTCTAATAGTAAAATTATCGATTTACCACCAGCTGCTACATATGAGACGTATCATTTATCATCTAGTCCAGATGAAAAAATCATAGCAAATTATCTTCATTATCGCGATCAGACAGGAGAGAATGTCATCTTCTTGACGTTTGACCGTGGCGCAAAACTTCTCGCGAAATCAAAGGGTTTGAATGTCATCGATTTTGATTTAGAAGCATTTCAAAATAAACGACGAGCGGATCAAAAACAAATGAATCATAAACGAAAAACGCAGAAACTCAGTGGACCAAGGCGAGTGATACGTTTTATTAATAATGTGATCAAAATAGGGATTGGAATAATTGTCCTCTTCATAATTCTCGGCTTCTTCTTTTCACCAACTAAAACTTCTGTTGCTGAGGTAGATAGTGTGACCTTGAATGAAGAGATCACAATCACCCCGCAATTGATTTATCAATCACCTCTAGACGATAAATTTTATATTCATTATGAAATTATGAACCGTCAAGCGTCTTCGATTTACGCATTTTACAACCCAGACCGTCCATTAGAGCTTGATACCAAACCAGTGGAGATTGGGCAACGAATTAAGCAAATGCGTAAACAAACCCAATACAGCAACCAATTGTTCCTTGATCAAATTTATGTGAAGTTCAAGGGTCGGGAAGATGAACATGTGTTTGCAACGGGTAGTGTTGAGAAAGTGCCCCCAAAACAGCGGCATAAGGGCGTGATTGAGGTGGAAGGAAAGTTAGATGATTTGATTGAGCTGCAAACATCGGTGTTTATTGTTGATACAGAAGAGCGGATTCCTTATACGATCAAAATAAAAGAATTAAAAGAAATGAAATACAGTGATGTTAAAAAAATAAAAAAAGAATTGTGAGATTTAACGAATCAATAATTAGAAATGTTATTCTTCGAATTGAGACACTCCATGATAGTTGGACATAAGAATCCAATTATTATGGGGTGTTTTTATGGTCGGGTTTACAAAATCGTGCAAGTTAATTACTCATTGGATAAAAAGGATGTCCAAAAATGGAGGAATGTTATCAGATTTCCTAAGCTGGTCTGTCAAGGCATAATCTGCACACTTGATTCTATCTTCTCAATAATGTCTTTTCTAATGTTGAAACGTTATTTAGGACATTAGAATACTTCAACACTTCAAAGAATGAGTATTACGTTTCTTTATCAGTTATGACAACTTCACATTTTAGAATTTTGGGCCCACTGTTTTTAAGCTATACAGAAACCCGCCAAAAGATAAACGAATCACAGTTTTATCTTTTGGCAGGCCACGTTGACATACTTATTCAGTTTTATGTTTATTTCTAGGTTCCTTGTGAGTTATGAAACATTTGAGCATTCGTATAAATAGCTCAAGACATTCCATTTTTCTTAAAATCATAATTCAAGCGTTGTTCGATCAAATCACGATACGCCATATTTTCTGCTTCAGTCAAAGTAGGAATGATTTTGGGAACAATGATTGCCTCGTTCGTTTCATAGTATAAGAAGAGGTGCCACTCGTCTTCACCAACGTCTTTAATTGAATCCCATGGCACATCAGTTTTTTTGGTCCCACTTTTATAAGAAGAGTGTACGTGAACCCCGGTTTCATGGAACTGCAACGTCACATCCCGTGGCCATCTTGTATTGTTTTTATACGCAAGTTTAAGTTTACGAAGCGTGACGAAATAGTAATACTTTCCGATGTGTATTTTGCAATACACAATGGACATGGGTATTTTATTGGCATGCCTAGCGAATTATCTTCTAGAATGCAAACCTGGCTTGATGAAGAGGCTGCAGACGCGTTTAATATAATGCCTGCTCTATTTCCTGATGGATTAAATGATTTTGTAGATTTAGTCGTACCAGAATTACAAAAGAATAGTCTTTACAAAATACGATATGAATTTAAAGATTTGAGACTAAATCTAGGGTTGGAAAATTCTAAATAAATAAAGCTCAAAAAGAAGTTAATAAAAGCTAACTTCTTTTTGAGCTTTAAATTAGTTAACTTTATTTTCGTACATTGTCTCAAAATTATTAGGATTTGAAGAATAAGTGTTTTTCTTTTTATAAGCTAAATAACTTAGTATCATTGAACCTCCACCCATAATCCCAACCAAAGTCATTGCTCCAAAGAGTAATGAACTATTTTGTTGGATCAAAAGTGCTCCAGACCAAGGGCCTATAAAGAATGCAAGATTACCACTCATATTCAATAGTGAAAAGTATGTGGCTTCTGAACCATCTTCTGCTAAATTCGCTACAAGTGCCTGCAGTTTAGGTGTGTATACAACTTCTCCTAAAGAAATTAGTAATATCGGAATCAATAACAAAAGTGGTGTATCAAAAAACAGATATGATGTCGTTCCAATGATTGTTAAAAGGGTACCTAATAAGAATACGGAAATGTCTTTTCGTTTTTTTAATAATAATATAAATAAAGGTTGGAAAAATAGAACAACAAAAGCGCTTAATGATAGTGAGTAAGCAAAAGTTTTGATACCCATTTCTCCGAACGTATCCTTGAGGTAAAGACCTACATTTGTTTCAAGTTGAGATTGTACGTAAAAGAGTGAAAAATACGCAATCAACATATAAACTATCGATTTTTTTGAAAATAGACTTCCTAACGTATTAATAAATGATTGAGAATCAATATTTGAAGATTGATCAATTTCAATTTTTTTCCGTGAAAATGTAAAGTAAAGGGCTAGGCTCGATAATATAAGTGTGATTACAAAAATATAAATAACAAATTGTGAATCGCCGGCACCTAAGTTTGCTCCGAGAATAGGGCCTAAGACCGCACCTAAATTGAATAACCAGTAGTTCAAACCAAAAACTTCTTCTTTCTTTTCATTAGAAAATTTGGCCAAAATCGTCATATTACTCGAATTATATATTGCCCATGAGAAGCCAGAAACCGCTGAAAATATACTTAGCAAATAGAAGTTTGAAGTTGTAAGATAGCCTATGAATGAAACAGCTGGAATTATTAAGGAAACTGGAAGAGCAATTTTAGCTCCTACTTTGTCGGTCCATCTCCCTGCTAACAATGCAAAAAGTAATGAACTAAGAGATGAAAGCCCAATGATAATTCCGATCTGTTGATACTCTAAGTTTGTATTATTACTGAAATAAATAATTAGAAACGGCATTGTCATAAAACGGCAAAATGATATTGCAAAGTTTAGCATAAGAGTACAAAGAACAAGAAAATTTAATTCTTTGAGAAATACTATTGATTTTTTCATAAGATCCTCTCCTTTTAACAAAAATAACATTTGAAATTTTTTTATTGATAAGTTAAGTTATGTTAAGGGGATTATACTTCTGATTTGAAAAAAATACAAGGAGGAATCCAAATTATGAGTGAAATTGGCTTAAGAATTAAGGAGCTGCGTAAAAAAAATGGCTTGACTCAGTTAGAACTATCCAATGGGATTATCTCAAGAAGCTATCTTAGTCAAATTGAAAAGGGAAATGTACTTCCAACTGCTGAAACTGTCAGAAGATTAGCTCAAAAACTAAACTGTGCTGAGGAAGAATTGTATAAAACACCAAATACAAATATGCAAAAATTAAATGAGATAAAAAAAAGTATTTATTTATTAGAATCTCATTTAGAGACAGATGCTATTGACTTTGCGATTGAAAAATTAAAAAGCGTAGATATATTTGTTGAAGGAATTAATGAGAGTGATAAAGGAACATACTTTTGGGCTAAAGCTAAAATCGAAGAATATTTAGGCAATCAAATTGAAACAAGAAAATTCTATTTGGAAAGTTTAAGGCACTATAACAACACATCTTTAACTGAAAAAAAAATTCGAACTTTAAATGATCTGGGCAGTCATTATATTAATTCAGAAGAGTTTGAAGAAGGATTTAATGTATTAAACAAAGCGTATCGTGAAATTATATATAGTCATATTAACGGAGTTTTGAAAATAAATAATCTTTATTTATTAGCTTTAAACCATACTAAAATTGGAGAAGTATTTTCTGCTATCTTATTTTTAGAAGAAGCAAAAAGACACAGTGAACAACTGAGCATTTTTTATAAGTATGGGAATATTTCACTTTTGCTAGCTGTTTGCTATAAAGAAATTTCTAAATGGCATGACGCTGTAATTGAAAATGAAAAAGCCCTTAATTACTTTAAATTAAGAGAAGATAAAGATCAGATTGCCACCATATATTATAATATTGGAATATTGTATTATGAGATTAAAAATTGGGATGCGTCAGAGGAATTTTTGGAACGAGCGAGAAAACTTTTCTTAGAACTAGGCCATGAAAAAGGAATGCATATGGTAGATTTAGCTTTATTAAAGCTATATAGAAGTACTAGAGAACTAACCATCATCAAAGATTTTGCTGATAATATTATTGAAAATAAACCGATTAATTTTCAAATTTCAATTTATTTGATCTTAGGAGAAGTTTTTTACACAAATAAGAAGTTGAGAGAAAGTTATAAATATTATGAAAGAGCTTTAGCTTTATTTGATGATGAAGAAGTTACAACAGAAGTTATATCAGGATGTAAACAAATGATAAAAGTTTGTTTCGAAATGAAGAAATATTCAGAAGCAGAAACATATTATCAAATTTTAGATAAATTGGACCATAAGAAAAAGAAAATGGACATTCTACTGTAAAAGGAGATCAATAAGTGCAGACTTCAATTTCGTACACGCCTAAGTCCTCAATACGTTTTAATTACGAAACATTATGTTTTAATTTTGTTTTTGAGCTAAGTGAAGAAAATGTTGCTGTTTCATCAATACTAGAAGAAATCATTAAGAAAAAAATACTATTTAGGCTCATCACCATAACTCGTGGTTGCTATTTTAACGACCGATTTCTAGATACAACCTTAAAAAGAACCGTTCAAGGTTTCGATAGCCATAACCACGGCGTTTGATGAGCTTGATTTTGTTGTTCGTTCCTTCCATCTTTCCGTTAGATAGACTGGACACGATTGTTCGACGTATCGCTTCCTCTCGGTTCTGGATCGATTTCGCAATCTTCGCCAGAGGCCCGCAAGGATGGGACTGGTAACGGTCCAACCAATCGGTCAGTCGACGTTTCGCCTCGTTCAAAAAACGACGCCGGCGGCGAAGGGCGTCCGTGAAGAACTGGATGAGATGGAAACGATCCAGCACATGTTTCGCATCCGGGAAGACATGTGCGACGGCCTTCGCCATCGCCGGTGCAAAGTCACTGACGACAGAACGGA
>CABIYO010000061.1 GCA_902362975.1 Caryophanales bacterium | reverse complement strand
GTTCTGGATCGATTTCGCGATCTTCGCCAGAGGCCCGCAAGGATGGGACTGATAACGATCCAACCAATCGGTCAGTCGACGTACAAAGTGATCAAGACGGAGTTCGTCAGAAAACGGAGTTTTTCGAGTTTGACGGTCCTCGAGCGTGAGTTACGGGACTATATCCATTGGTTCAATCATATTCGAATTCACGGAACACTAGGATACCTGACGCCGAAAGAGTACAAACAGAGACACCTCGTAAAAACTGTCTAGTTTAGTGTTGACAATCCAGCCTTCGGGAAGATCCGTTCACCCGGGACCTCTATCAAGGACTTCAACATATTCGATATGTGCTGAAGGCCACGTGCCATGGACAGGCGAAACGTCGACTGACCGATTGGTTGGATCGTTATCAGTCCCATCCTTGCGGGCCTCTGACGAAGATCGCGAAATCGATCCAGAACCGAGAGGAAGCGATGCGTCGAACGATCGTGTCCAGTCTATCGAACGGAAAGATGGAAGGAACGAACAACAAAATCAAGCTTATCAAACGCCGTGGTTATGGCTACCGAAACCTCGAACGTTTCTTTTTGAGATTACGCTTCGAGCTTGGTCGTTAAAATAGCAACCACGTGTTATGGTGATGAGCCTCATTTGTACCAACAATTTGAAATTCATGTATGTATTGACCTATCTTTTTATTTCTTGTACTGCGCAAAAAAAAAAGAACCAGACATCTGCCTGGTTCTGAGTCTTGCTTATAGCTTGAATTGCGCCACTCGATTCGATAGTTCGGTCGCCCGTTTTTCCGTTTCGCCCATCTTCGCCTGAACGTCGTTGAAGCGTTCGACCGAGAGCTGAACTTTCTCTGAAATGGACTGTGTTCCGTCCGCGCCCTCTGTCACGGTCGTCGCCACTTCTTGAATGACCCCAAGAATGTCATCCGTCATATGGCGAAGTTGAAGCGCATTGCCTTCGAACGTCTTCGCCGTTTCACCGAATACTGTCGCATCCTGTTCGTATTGCGTTGCGGCTTCTTCGAGTCGGTCGTAGTCGGCCATGACTTTCGTGTTGAGGAACGTCAACATGTCTGCCGAGCTCGTATTGAGTCGTTCAACCGAGTCGATGACCGTGTTTGACACGTCACGAATCTCGTTGACCGTCTGACGTGAGTTTTCCGCCAATTTGCGAATCTCGGATGCGACGACCGCGAAGCCGCGACCCGCTTCACCTGCCCGTGCCGCTTCAATCGATGCGTTCAAGGCGAGCAAGTTCGTCTGGTCAGCAATCGCAAGAATAGCTGTCGTCAAGACGCGAATCTCTTCAACCGACTTGGCCCCTTTGATGGCTTCTGCGAGCTCGACCTGTTTCTTCTCGATAATTGCCACTGCTTCTGTTTTCGAAACAACGGCTTGCTCACGCATCTCGTGTGCCCGTGTCTCGACTCGGTTCGCCGTATGGGCACTCTCATTTGATAGATCGACAATCGAGTCGATCGAGCTACCCATCTCGGTCGTCGAAGCACTCATTTCTTGTGAAGAGGCTGCCGTTTCTTCCATCCCGGCCGTCAATTCTTCGACTGTACCCGACGTCTCTTCCATATAGTGACTGAGTCGCGTCACTTCGGCGGATACGTCTTTTGAAGACGAGAGGACGACTTTCGCCGTCTCATCGACATCAATCATAATCTCACGAAGTGTGGCGAGGAACGTATTGAACGAACGACTGACTTGTGCGATCTCGTCGTTCGACGTGACCGGAATCGTCATCGTCAAATCCCCACCTTGTGTCGCGAGTTCATCAAAGCGTGTCTGGAGCGTTTGCATCGGTCGAATAATCGAGCGCAACAGGCTGAGTCCGAGGAACAAGAGAATCACCACGGCCCCGACCGTCACGGCGATCAACGCCATGAGAGACTGCATGAATTCACGCTCCATGTCCTGACCGACACGTTGCGATCCTTCTGAGTTGTAGGCGACCAGATCTGCTAGTTTTTGTGTGAAGTTGTCATACGTAGACTTGGACTGCGCATCATAGTATGAGCGAGCCATCCCTGTGTTACCGGTCGAGCTGAACGTCAACATGTTGTCCGAGACGCGTTGGTACATCTCCCATTGGCGCGAGAAATTCGTAAAGAGTTCCTTATCTTCCGCATTCACTGCACGCCCTTCGTATTTCGGTGCGATCGTGTTGATCTCGTCACGAATCTCTTTCATCCGTGTCATGAGCTCTTCTTTTTTGGCCGCATCCTCCGTCACGATGTGATCGAGTTCGAGTGTTCGATAGTTCGCAGCGAGTGTGTTGAGTTCGTGAGCGTAATCGAGCCCTTTATTCCAATTGTTGACGATATCGTCCACTTGACGGTTCGCGTCACTCATTGAAAACAGTGCGTAACCACCGACGCCAATGACCATGACGAGCGATATGATGACGAGCCCCCATAATTTTTGACGAATCGTTAAATTCCTCCCGATGTTCGCCCCGAAAGATGTCGTGCGTTCACGCTTCTCTCCGCGTTTCCACTTGAGTGTCGGTTTCCACGTCCATGTCGGTTTTCGTTTGATCCGGCTCAGTGCCTTCGACCATGTTGATTTCCATGCCATTTATGTATTCCCCTCTCAATCATGCAGTGTTTCCTATACTATCGACAATTTTCAGAAAATAATGAAGAGGATTGACCAAACTTAAAAAAGGTGACTCAAACTGCAAGAGTCACCTTTCCATCGATTATTTCTCACTCAATACCGTCTGCGTACCTTCAATCATCTTGATTTCGGTCCACTCCATCACGTTCTTCGCGAGCGGATCGTTGGCGACCATGAAGTCAGCAAGCGCTTCTACCTTTTGGGCGTCGACCGGTTGTTTCACGTTGTTCAAGCGGAAGCGTACGACCTTATGGAATGCATCTAAAAATGAGATTTCAAGTTTTGTGTCAGTCATGGGTGATTCTCCTCCTTAGGGTATGGGTTAGACTAAATCGTATTCACGGACGATGCCGAGGTCTGCTTCCTCTTGAATGACGAGGTCGATCAAGAGACGACCGAACGCGTCAATCGTATCTGCCGTCAGGTCGGCACGAATCGGACCGAACCGTTGTGCTTTTTTCGTCGGTTTTGCTGTTTGTACGTCATGATGCGTCGTCAAAACGAACGTTGCTTTCTTCTCTGTTAAGACAGCCATGGGGGGATGGCTCCTTTCAATAGGGGATTAGGTTTCTGATACGGTCGAGGTATCCATTCGTTCGAGTAGCTGGATCATGCGATCTAGCTTCGTCTCAATCCGATGAAGCAAATAGAGCGAGACGACGATGGGGAACCCCAGATTGGAGATGAGTTCGGGCCAACTCATGTGACCACCTGCTCATCGTGCCGAGGATCGGCGGCGGGACGAGTGCGGTTCTTCATAAGTCCTCCCTGTTAATACACTAGAAATTCTTGGGCCACGACGTAGTTGACGGATTCCACATCAATCAGTGCCTTGATCAAGTCACCAAACTGTTTCATCCGTGCCTCATCCATCCGACTTCCAAGCGGTCCATAGCGGACGAGTTGCTTTTTCTCTTTGCCGTCGAGTTGTCGCCGGGTGTCCAAATAAAGCATCGTCGCTGTTTCTCGATATGCTGCCATCTGTCTCACCTCCTTCGCCTTTATTAACCGTTTTCATGAAGAAAGTGCTCATTCTATTTTTATATAACAATTAGTGACGAAAGTCCCAAACTTTCTGAATTTTTATTCATTTTTCAAATATTGACTGCTTCCTTGAGTTTTCATATTAAATAGGGTATCTTAATTTTCGGCAGACAGCATTCAAAAATACGTCAAAAGTACTATGATTTATTCCCCACATTTGAAAAAACTGTAAGTTAAATTCTTGTAAATGGGGTACGATACGTAGGAAGGCATTTTTTGAATTTTACTAGTCAGTCTTGGAGAAGGAGACATACACGATGAACAGCCCAGACCTCGCAAACTTTGCCTCAATTCCTTCCGCTCAACACGACTTCGACCAAGCCGACCTGACGTTTTCAGCGACCGAGTGGGATACATACCGACCGGAACAAGGAAAACCAATTTCGTATAAAGAGCAACATCTAATGGTCTATCCGCTCAAAGAATTGAGTCGCGCCTTTAGCGTGGCCGGCATCCCACGCAGCCAACAGCAATTGATCAAGTGGGAGACAGATGGTGTCTTGCCGCCGACCCCGTTCACGTTCGGTCGGAAGCGATTCTATACGGAAAATCAGATTCGTACCATTGTCGACATCGCATTGGAGTGCGGATTGCGCCCACGAACACACGTCAAAAAGACGAATTTCTCCGAATTGGTGCATCATGAACTAACGTACATATTAAAACTCGAACTAAACGCCTATGAGGCACCTGTCGTCTGAACAGGCAAAAGCCATCCGCCATGAAGGTCATGACGAATGGCTTTTTTACTCATTTTTTCGTAATCGACTGCGGCACGTCCGCACGGGACACTTCCTCATATGAGGTGATCGTGTCTCCGTCCTTCACGTAGAGACGTAAATACGCCCCTTCCCGAAGTTTGTTTGCGGCCGTGAAGGTGACTTCCTCCGACTTCCCGTCTGACGTGAAAGCTGGCTGCGTGTATACGGATCGCTTCATCACTTCACCGTTCTCGAGTGTCGTCTCTTCTACATCGGACACCGCTCCTACTTTGACGAACAGGGGATTCTTCCCGATTCGATTCCAATCCATCTTTTCATATTTTTCTCCCCTTACCGAATCGCCGTCATGAAGCGGCGAACCGTGATGCCGTAATAGACCGCATAGATCCAAAAGAAGGGGTCCGACCACCGAAAATCGGTGACCGGACCCCTCTTTTTATCAAAAATCTTTAAAACCGGCTAGTTATGTCCCAACCTCTTTTCTGTGTCGTATAGTCAACAATCCATTCTTCAAGTTCTTCAAGCGGTAACGGTCTAGAGAAGTAATATCCCTGCATCTCGTCACAGCCGAGTTCGCGTAACGCGTTCCACTGTTCAAGCGTCTCGACGCCTTCGCACACCGTCTTCAAATTCAAACCACGTGCCAGATCGACAATCGATTCAACGATGACGTTGCCCGTCGGATCGTTCTCGGTCACTTGAATGAACTGTCGATCGATTTTGATCTCATGAATCGGATAGTGCTTCAAGTAGACGAACGCCGAGAACCCTGTCCCGAAGTCGTCGATTGAAATGGAAAACCCTTCTTCTCGGAATGCAACAAAACGATCGATGACGTGTTGCTGGTTCTCCATCCCGACGCTCTCCGTGATTTCTAAGGTCAAATAACTCGTACAGACCCCTTCTTCCCGTGCCACTTGGGCAAACTTTTCGACGACCCCTTCAGATAGAAAATGACGCGCCGATAAGTTGAGGGCGAGTTCATAACGGTCTCCCCGTTCATGCCAACGTTTGAGCTGGCGACAAGCCGTCACGAACGCCCATTCCTCTAAGTCGATGATGACACCCGTTGATTCGGCAAGCGGAATGAAGTCGAGCGGTGGCACGAGACCTCGCTCTGGGTGATTCCAGCGCATCAACCCTTCAAACCCTTTCAGTTTACCTGAGGAAGCATTCACTTTCGGTTGGAAATACAGTTCGAACTGACCTGATATCACACCAGTACGTAAATTCATCTCTAACAAGAGTCTCTCAGATGCCTCTTGCGCCATGGTCTCTTCAAAAAACTTGATGACCCCACGTTTATTATCCGATTGACCTGCAACGACACGTGTTGTATGAATCATATCCAAAGTAGATCGACTTTCATGTTCAATGGAAATGAAAGCACTCGTCGTCAGTACAACGTCTAATTCATTGATTCGATATGGAGCACGCGTCACTTGCTCGCATAAATGTTCTGCAAACGAACGTATTTTCCTCCGTTCCCCGTAAGGTACCCAAATGACAAATCCCGATTGCGAGGTACGTGCCATCCTAGATTCATCGATTACTTCTCGTAGTCGTTTTGCCATTTCTTTCACGATCAAATTCGATGTTTCGGTTCCAATCGCATCCTCAATAGACCGAAAATCGTCTACTCGAATATATAAAACAGCTCCTAAACACCTTCTCGCTTGTTGACGTAATTGATCGACTTCCTCGACAAATGCATATTTGTTCATCAAACCTGTCAGTTCGTCCGTGTAGGCTAACTGATGAATCCGTTCATCCACAAGCTGGCGGTCAAGCCGGAAGTACAGGATGGCAATAAAATCCGCAAGTGTACTCACAATCAATTCCTCAAGATAGTTCCACTCCCGAGGAAGAAACGTCTCGCAACAAATCACCCCTGTGGCACGATTGTTCGCATAAATCGGAGCATCTAGCATGGAGTACACCCGTTTGCCTTCTACGAAATAGTCTTTATACAGGTCTTTCACCCATGGATGACTGCGAACATCCTCAAACGAAAGGATTCGCTCTGTTTGAAGTGCATCAAAATAGTCAGGCGCGAGTTCACGATGGACCGTCAACTCCGGATAATGTGTCCCTGATTCGTGAGAATAGGCGACTTGACATGAAATGGATTGATACGATGTGTCAAAATGCCAAATCGACACCGTATCGACCGCCAGCATATCGGCGACGATCTCACACATATATCGAATCGCGTCCTGCACTGTTTCTTCTGTGACAATCGGCATTCGTACGAGCTCGAACAGTTTCTCTTGATGTTTGCGATATGTTCGGTTTGAAAAGTTCTTCTCGATCATCAGTCTGCTACCTCACCCATTTAAATTTGACCTAATGATAGCACGAATCAACCGATTCAACGTTTTTCAAAGTTCAACAGAAAGTCAATACTTCCTCCTTTTTTCAAGTGATACAACAGGGGTTTATTCCCACTTCTAAATTATTGACCTCCTTTTCAAAAAAAGAGACGCAAATTGACCCTTTGTCCCATTGCTTGCCTATTTCCTTGCACCGTACAATGAACTTGTATTGTTTCAATTGTTGAATTGTTTCGTTCTCACTCTCTGAAAGGATGTGACGCTATGAATCCAAAGTCTAGTCTTACCTATTCATTCGCGGCACTTGCAGCAGTCAGCGTGCTTGCTCACGCAGACGAAGCGGCGGCAGCGAGCACACATACGGTGCGTTCGGGTGATACGTTATGGTCGATCAGTCGGTCCTATGATGTGTCCGTTGCGACGATTAAATCGTTGAACGGTCTCTCGTCCGATAGCATTCGCGTCGGTCAAAAGCTGAAGCTGACAGGCAATTCATCTGCTACGACAGGTGGTTCCTCGTTAACCACGGCGAGTACGAACCGCGTCACGACGACACACGCATTGAACATGCGCGTCGCGGGCGGAACATGGCATCGCGTCCTCTTGACGATTCCAAAAGGTACGACGCTCACGTCGATTCAATCAAACGGTTCGTGGACGAAAGTCAGTTACGGCGGACAGACCGGATGGGTGCATAACGACTATTTGCAAAAGGCATCTATGTCTAGCAGTACCGACAAACCATCAACGGTCACACCGAGCTCGGCTACAGCTCAAACGAAAGCCAACTTGAATCTGCGTTCGTCGAAGTCTACGAAGACGACCGTATTGCTCACGATTCCAAAAGGCAAAACCGTGACCGTCTTATCCGTCGAAGGGTCATGGTCGAAAGTGAAGTACGGGTCGAAAACAGGATATGTCGCCAATACATATTTAACGACATCAGGAGCGGCGACACCGACAACACCGAGTACAGGACAATCGATCAATCAACAATTCACTACGACGGCAAACTTGAACGTTCGACAAGGTGCAGGCGTCGGTTATCCGCTCGTCACGACCATCCCGAACGGCACCGTCGTCAAGGCGACGAAACAGTCGGGCAGCTGGTACTATGTCACATATAACGGGAAGTCGGGATACGTGAGCGCCGGTTACTTGAAGCAGACGTCCACGACACCGAGCAACCCGGCACCGAACGAAGGCGATGCCGGTGCCGGTAATGCGGCTGTCGATTATATCGTCAACACACCGTCCTTGAACGTACGTTCGAGCGCATCGACGAGCGCAACCATCATCGGGAGTGTCAAAGCAGGACAGACGTTGCGCGTCGTCCAGTCGTCAAAAGGCTGGCTTCAGATTTATTACGGGAATACGGTCGGATTTGTCGCCTCGGCTTATGTGAAAACCGTCCCGAAAGGTTCGACAGACGGTCCGTCTTGGGTCGAAGGTTCTTACGATTCGAATTCATATTATACGTACTATCCGACATCGATTCGGTCACAGGCGAACGAGTCGAGCAGCACGGTCGGTTCGACACTGCGTGGAGAACTATTGAACGTGATCGGAGAGACGGCGACCCACTATCGCCTCGCATCAGGATTCGTCGCAAAATCAGCCGTCACGGAAATCAAAGGGCAAAGCGCTCAGTCGACACGGCTTTCAACTATTGACGTGGCAAAACGCTACGTTGGCACACCGTACGTATGGGCATCGTCAAGCCCGGCAAATGGTGGATTCGATTGTTCAGGACTCATCTATTATGTATTCAATCAATCCGGCGTCAGCATCCCACGGACGAACGTGGCCAATTATTGGGGTGGCGCTTATTTCGGACCGCAATTGCCTAAGTCGTTCGTTCCCCAGGCGGGTGACCTCGTCTTCTTCGAGAACACGTATACCACCGGACCGTCGCACATGGGCATCATGATCAATTCTGATACGTTCATCCATGCCGGTTCATCTGGATTAGGATACAACCAAATCAGTAAAGAACCGTATTGGCAGTCACGCTTAATCGGTTATAAGCGACCGTGACTTTTGTCACGCCAAAAAACCCTACGAAAGTCGGGTTTTTCTTTCGTTCTGCAGGATTTTCATCGCCTGATCCGAATCCGGGAGTATGATGAAGGAAAAAGGAGGTGCCGGATGGGTCAACCCCGCTTTGCTAAAATTCCATACCGTACCTACACGATGGTACTGGCAATCGCTTGCCTCATCGGTGTCTTGATGTTCGGACTCGGGACGAGTTATTACTGGCATGAAAAACAAGAAGCGATTGACGAGACCATCACGAACTTGAATCAGGCGGCAAACCTGGCTGGTGTCGAAGCATATGTCACCTTGTTCAAGGCGGCGACTCGATATGAGGATCAATCGAATCAGTCGACATCATTCCTCTCTGTTCCCTATAAAGAGCGTGCGCTTCAATATAATGAACGACTGCAGAAAGACTTTGAATCAGGTGTGGACGAACAAGAACGAGAGACGCTTCAGACATTTTCGAATGAATTGGCAGACATTCTTGATGCAGAGCAGTTCGAAGTGGTCCCATCTGATGTCATTAGTTCCATCAATCGGCGTTGGCTCTATCAGGCGCTCGAACAAACCAATCAACCGAACGCCACGTATGAGCTGACGGATGCGTTGATGCGTATGCAGTCGGTGCTCATGCGCAGTAGCGATACGTTGTTCCAAGAGACGATTGATGAGGAACAATTAATCAATACCGTTGATTTGATTGTCAATGAAGCGACAATCATTCAAAAAATCATCGATCAAAACGATGCGTTACAAACGAAAGCTGTCATCGATGTTGCGGAAAGTGGTCAATCGTTTGCAAATATGGCGAATCGCGAAGTTTCTCTAGAAGCCCGTTACGTCAACTCAACGAACCTCTATGAGGATGCCTATGGTGCCCTTCGTTCCATCCGTTCGCGTTCTGAGACGATGCTTCAAGAAAAAAGTAAGCATTATCAAGTCTTAGCTACCACTTCATTCGTGGTGACGTTGCTCTTATCGCTCGGACTCCTATTCCTGCTCTACAATACTCGCAATCGTTACAATCACGATTTGGCGCATCTGAAAGCACGCGCACTCGCCATCGACCCTAGCCTCGAACCGGTCGAAGCGATGTTTCCGAAAACACATGATTTCCGAGGCATCGAGGACGAGTTACGCGAGATTGCCGCGAGTGTCCATTCGACCGTTCACGAACTGGAGAATCGTTCACAAGACCTCCTGCGTTACCATGAGCGCTGGTCGTCTCTCTTCTCCGAGACGGGACTCGCCATCGCACTGATGGATGACTCGTATAATTTAATTGAGCGCAACGAGATGTTCCGGCAGTTTTTCGGTGATCGAAACTTATATGAGATCAACCAATTGTTCACCGAGACAGGGCGCCGCCTGTTCGAGCAAGCGCTCGAAGGTGTGACTGAACATGGGACGAGTGCCCAATTCATCATTCATCTGAAAGGCGAGCATCTCCGTTACTTGAACGTGAAGCTGACACCGCTCAAGTATGAGGAAAAGTTGACGTATTACCTCATCGTCGAAGATGAGACGGACCGGGTCGAACGGGAACGGAAGGTCGACCGTCTCGTCCGGTTCGACTTGGCGACCAACCTTTATAATGAATATGGCTTTATCCGCAAGTGGGAAAAGCAAGAAATTGACGGTGCATTCGTCCTTATCCGGATTCATGACTATCATCATCTCGTCGATTGGTACGACCCTGCGTATGCCGATTTGCTCATGATCGAGTTCGCGCGAGCCGTCGAGTCCCGTCTTTCGAAATATGCCCAACATCTCTTCGGCCGATACCGTGATGACACGTTCATGCTGTATGTCCGAGGCTTCTCGTACGAGGACGAACATGAGCTGTTGGAGCTGTTCCCGACGGAAGTGACAATCAACCATAAACGCCAAAACGTGCATATTCAAATCGGGGCGACCGAAACGGAAGGGGCATACAACGACTGTCTGTTCAAGGCGATAAAGGCGTTGCAACACGCGAAAGAGACACGTACCCCATCGGTTTGGTACGACTCCGAGATTTTAGCTCAGATGCAACTCGCCGCACTGATTGAACAAGCGCTCCCGGACGCCATCCGTAGAGGGGAATTGACGGTCGCCTATCAACCGCAAGTCGAGTTGAAAACCGGTCGTGTCGTGGGCGCAGAAGTGCTCGCTCGCTGGACACATCCTGACATCGGAGTCATCCCACCGAACGAGTTCATTCGCATCGCGGAACGTTCCGATCAAATCTTATGGCTCTCACATAATATTTTGGATCAGACGATCGCCCAGCTCGTCGCATGGCAAGGAACTGCATTTGAAGACATCTCCTTGTCGTTCAACTTGTCGGCCCATTCGGTCGACCCGTCCATCGTGGCGAAGCTTCGAGATTCGATTGAGGTATACCCGTGGCTACCGGATCGGTTGAAGATTGAATTGACCGAGTCGTCGGATATCATGTCGTATGCGAGTGAACTCGAACGATTAGAAGACATCGCTGACCTCGGCTATTGCCTATCAATCGATGACTTCGGAACCGGATACGCCTCATTCGAAGCGATTTGGCATCTCCCGATTCAAGAGGTGAAGATTGACCGGATGTATGTGAGTGGGAAGGCGAAGGAAAGCACGTCCTTCTTACGCGCCGTCTCCCGGTTCGCGAACGAGCAACAGCTGACCGCTCTCGCCGAAGGAATCGAGACCGAGAGCGACCTATCACGGATGCTTCGTGAAGGGGTCGAGCTCGGGCAAGGCTTCTACTTCTCACCCGCTCTGGATGCGGCTTCATTTGAATCATGGGTCAACAAAAAGGGACACTCGCGTTGAGTGTCCCAGCTTGTTGACTAACATGAATCTTATCGCTCGCCTGTCCGGCGCCCACGCTTTCCTCAGGCAATCCCGGAGCCGCATCGCGACCTAGG
>CABIYO010000060.1 GCA_902362975.1 Caryophanales bacterium | reverse complement strand
CTCGCGGACGCGCTCGCCAAGATTAACGGGCGACCGAGAAAATGCCTGA
Source organism: Caryophanales bacterium (assembly GCA_902362975.1). GTDB lineage: Bacteria > Bacillota > Bacilli > Exiguobacteriales > Exiguobacteriaceae > Exiguobacterium. The sequence continues at coordinate 13,329 of CABIYO010000060.1, read as the reverse complement.
ACTGGAAAACCGCACACGAGGCCTTCACCGAGGAAGTGTTGCGCTTAATTTGACAAACCGTCGTTTAAGAAAAACATGCCTAAAATGAGACCAATGACCCCCGTCGCCGTCACGTAGTAAATCATCGGCATGAACGTATAACGGATGATAGTCCCTTCCTTGCCGAGCAACCCGGCAACCGAGGCAACGGCTACGACGTTCAACACACAGATCATGTTCCCTGCGTTCGCCCCTGCCATCTGCATCGATAAAGCGAGCGTTTCATTGAGTCCAACAGAATCCGCAACGTTTGTCGTCAAACTCGAGAACATCATGTTCGAAAACGTCGCCGACCCTGAGACGAAGGCTCCAAGGGCCCCGATCCATGGAGCGACAAGTGGCCATACTCCGCCGAACGTGTCGGCAGCCGCCGTCGCGAGTTCGACCGGCATCGAAGCGAGTCCGGCACCACCATTTTCAGAGTGGATGAATATACGAACCATCGGAACCGATGCCGCTAACGTGATGGCCGTCCCGACGACTCCAAGTGTTGTCGCCTTAAACACAGATGTCACTTGTGACCAACTCATGTTGTGTAAGAAGAAGGTCGCAATCATTGTCAGGATAAACATAAAACCTGGTGAATAAAATGGTTCCCAAGACGTCGAAACCCCTTCTACCCCGAGGATGTCCGGGAGATTGATTCGGACACTGCGAGCGAGTTCGTTTAAAAATGGGACAGTACGGGTGAGCACTAAGAAAATCGTCAAAATAAGATAAGGTGCCCACGCCTTCCACTGTGGCAATTCTCGTGTGGTTGATTTGAGCGTCACTTTTTCAGCAGATGGTTCTAGCTCATCCACATATCCATCAAACGTCCAGACGCGTTTCGGCATGAGAATGCCTTTACGAGCCATGGCCACGAGGATGACCAGACCGGTTAAACTACCTAGCATGCCACCGAACTCAAATCCGAGGATGAGTGTCCAAATGTACGCAGGTACGCTGTATAACAATGCCGCCACAATCGCAATCGGAAATACCTCAAGTGCGGGTTTTATCGACTTCTCTTTACTGAAGAACCGCGTCAACATCAAAATCAAAATGAACGGGATGAATAGACCGACCACCATATCGATCAACACCGTCTGCAAGACGACCTCTGTCAAGAAGGCAATCGATTCAGGTTGGCTCACATCTAAAGATAGGCCGTTCCCGATCCCGATGAGTGCAGGTGTCCCGACCGCACCAAATGTCACAGCCGACACGTCTGCAGATAGCGCGATGACAACGGCGGCAATCGGTGGAAACCCGAGTGCGATCAAGAGCGGTGCTGCAACCGTTGCAGGCGTCCCGAATCCAGATGCGCCTTCAATAAATGAAACGAATAACCATCCGACAATCAAAACTTGAATTCGAGGGTCGGGTGTGATGTTGACGAATCCGGAACGAATTGCGTTCATCCCACCCCCTTCTTTCATCGTATTCATCATTCCGATTGCCCCGTAGACAATCCATACTGTCGTGACGGCGATGACAAGCCCTTGTAATGTCGCCGCCATAATTCGTGTCGCATCCAATTGCCAGACGAAGAACGCTAAAATCGCCGTCGTCACAAGTGACAAGGGCATGGCTACCGATGCAGGTAAACGCATAATGACCAATAAGATGAGCACGGCCACAATCGGTGTCAGTGCTGTAATCCATTCTAAAATTGTCAATGTAGACCCACCTTTTCGTTTTTTCCCCTACCGTAAACAAATGTCCCATCACGATTCTTCTTCAGCGATTCGATCTAACGTACGTTCAATCACATCATACGGAAATCCTTTGCGCCGAAGTTGCATCTTCATGCGCTGTTTGCGTTCGAACGCGTCGTATCCGCTGAACTTCCGACTCAACTTCTCAGCCTGTTTCAGACATGCCGCAACCTCGACATCTTCGTCCTCTTCTTCCCAAAAAGTTTGAATCGCCTCTGAAATAATATCAAAGGTAAACCCCCTTTGCATCAGGGTTTGTTGAATTCTTTGTTGCACTTCTGTGGCAGAACGACGATTCGTTTCCAGTTGTTTCCTTTTCACGAACTTTCCAGCCTTCTCGACGAGATCTTCGTGTGAGATTGATTCTAATACGGATTCAACAACGTCCGTTGGGATTCGGAGCTGTTCGAGCTCGCGTTTGATTTTGATTGGTCCACTTGGACTCGTGTTGAATTTCGTTTGGACATACGCTTTTGCGAACTCCTCATCATTCAAATAACGCTGCTCGATTAGTCGCGTGATGGCATGTTTGATAGCAGAGTCACTTAACTCTTTCTTCACGAGATAGTCCCTTACCTCTGAGATGGCACGCATTCGATACGATAAATAATTGATGGCCAACTTATAGGCTTTCTGAGCTTCTTCCGCCTCAAGGACGTTTTGCACAAAATCGTCTTCGAGCTCCATCCCTTTTGTGAGCCCGTACTTGATGAATACGTCGACATCGATGGCGAACGCAAACTCCTCTTTCCCCTCCCGTTCGATGAAGACGTTCAGTCGGTCTTGGTTCTTCTTCTGGGCCGTGAACTTCGCAATTTTCACAACGACTCCCCTCCATTCCATGTTTCTAACATATCACGTTCAAGAAACGTAGAGGATTTTTGATAAGTTAGAAGAAAGGGTATTCATCTGGATATACTGACTTATACCCATTTTAGAAACAACACATGATATTGGAGGGAATTTCATGAAAATCGCAATCACCGGTGGAACTGGGCTCATCGGTCAACCACTCGTTCGTGCACTGGCCGACGCCGGACATCAAGTCGTCGTGTTGACACGTCATCCACGTCCCCGCCATCGCGGGGTATCGTTTATCGAATGGTTGACACCGAATAGTAAACCAGAAGAGGAACTCGAAGGAACAGATGCGTTCATTCATTTGGCCGGCGCCTCAATCAACGACGGGCGATGGACACACAAACAGAAACAAGCCATCCTTCAAAGTCGAATCGAAGGGACGAAGGAAGTCGTCCGAATTATTCAACAGTTGAAACAAAAGCCACAGGTCGTCATAAGCGGATCGGCCATCGGTATATACGGTGAAGATCGTTCCATCACGTATTCCGAAGAAACACCATTGCCGACACGGACTAATTTCCTCGGGAATGTCTGTGTCCTCTGGGAACAAGAAGCAGAACCCATTCGTGATTTAGGTGTTCGCCTTGTGACGATGCGCACCGGCGTCGTCTTATCGAATGATGGCGGTGCCTTCCCATTAATGAAACTCCCCTATCGGTTCGGGGTCGGTGGTAAAATTGGATCAGGAGAGCAATGGGTTCCTTGGATTCATTTAGACGACCTCGTCCGCTTGTTCGTGCATGTCATCGAGACTGATTCCATTGAAGGACCCGTCAACGGCACTGCACCTACACCGGTGACGATGAATGAGTTCGGGAAGACGATTGCGAACGTGATGCATCGTCCTCACTGGATTCCGGCACCTGCCCCAATGATGCAACTCGCCCTCGGCGAAAAGAGCGTCATCGTCCTAGAAGGAGCGAAAGTCGTTCCGACGAAGGCACTTCAACATGGTTTCGACTTCCGCTATGAAACATTGGAACCGGCCCTAACACAACTACTACAAGATGTTTAAGGAGAATGAATTGTGAGTCACTTACTAATTCGAAATGCCCACATTTACCCCATCACTGCCCCCCATTTTTACGGAGACCTCCGTGTTCGGGACGGGAAAATCGTCGAAATGTCCGATTTACTTGAACCGACTGACGGGGAGCATGTCATTGAAGCCGAAGGAAACTTTTTATTTCCCGGCTTCATCGATGCTCACACCCACCTCGGATTATATGATGAAGGAACCGGCTCTGTCGGAAACGACGCCAATGAAACGGTCGAAGCGATGACGCCTCATGCTCGTGCGATCGACGGGGTATACCCCATTGACGAAGGATTTCAAGAAGCGCTGATGGCAGGCGTGACCGCCGTTCAAGTCATGCCGGGAAGTATGAACGTCATCGGTGGTGTGACCAGTGTCATCAAAACACACGGTCGCTATATTGACGACATGATCGTCCGTCGTTATGCCGGACTGAAGATGGCACTCGGCGAAAACCCGAAACGGATTCATAGTATGGGAAAAACCGGTGATTTGACGCGGATGGGGATTATGGGGTTACTTCGTGAAGCGTTCCGTACCGTCGGGTCGACCAAAACGATCGGAACGTTCGGCAGCCAGATGATTCAACTTGCCCTCGACCGAGAGATGCCGATTCGCGTGCATGCACACCGCGCCGACGACATTTTATCTGTCGTTCGTTTTGCCCAAGAGTTCGATCTCGACTATCGCATCGAGCATTGTACAGAAGGTCATCTCGTCGTTGAAAAATTACAAGAACTCGGTGTGAAACATGTCACCGTCGGACCGACGTTTACTCGAAAATCTAAAATCGAACTTCAGAACAAGACGTGGGAGACGTATCGCATTCTCCATGAGCACGGCATGATCGTCTCCATCACGACCGACCATCCGTACACGCCGGTCCAATATTTGAACTTGTGCGCCGGACTTGCAGCACGTGAAGGACTGCCTGTCGACATCGCGTTACGCGGAATCACCATCAATCCGGCTGAATCACTAGGTGTCGCTGACCGAATCGGCTCTCTCGAAGTCGGAAAAGATGCCGATTTGGTGCTTTGGAGTCACTTCCCGCTCGACTACTTATCGAAGCCGATTATGACCATTGTGAACGGTGAAGTCGTGTACAAAACGGGTCGTGCTGAAACCCATCATGAGGTCGAGTAATTTTCATTATTTTTCATAAGGGTTTTTACGCATAATTTACTTGCTTTTTTAAAAATACTATATAAAATTATCTTGTAACTTCATAAAGCAGCCAAGGCGGTTCGAACAGCGAAGCCAGAAGTATGCTTTCGTTACGACTATTCTTCAGCGGTCTGAAATAGGAGGAGGAATGTAAAGGTGCTCAAATTTCGTGAGCTCACCGACTGCGCGGAGTTGTTCGAACTGATGCAACACCCAGATGTCTTTCCGTATGTCCGTCAAAAGACGGTCCATTTTGACGAGTTTTTATTTAGCACGAAGCAAATCATCGAGCTAGAAGAGCAAGGAAATATCATCTCACGTACCATCACGAACGAGTATGGCACCCCGATTGGGACGATCAGCTTGTTCGATGTCGAATCCGGCTATGGATTCCTCGGCACGTGGCTTGGCAAGCCGTATCACGGCAAAGGTTATAATCAAGTGGCGAAAGAGGCGTTCTTCTCAGAACTGTTCTTCGAGCTTGATATTGAGAGTGTATTTTTAAAAATCCGTAAATCGAATGAACGATCGATTGCGGCAGCAGAGAAGCTCCCGTACGCGTTTTGCGCGAATGAGATCCGCTCTGAACTGCTCGCGGAGATCAATCAAGGTGACGTGGAGTATGTTTTATACGAGGTATCCAAGTCGAGCTTCCAACTATACTTGCATGCCCTGCACGTCCCGGAATACGAAGTGCCATACGAGGCACAACTCGAAGCATGAGCCAATTCTGTCAAAGAATTGGCTTTTTTGTGGCATTTTTGTGTGGATTTGATGGAGGGAACTTGTCGGAGCCGAATAAATCTGTTCTAATTCGAAGAGATAGGTATGATAGAAGTATGAGGGATTTATCACAACTCCCGTTAACCGTTTTGCAAAGGAGAATGGCATATGTCAGAATCAATGTTTCGTATCCTCGTGACCGACGACGAAGAACAAATGCGCGATTTACTTGTATCAAATTTAGAAAAAGAAGGGTACGAGACGGTCACCGCCTCAAACGGCCTTGAAGCGATCGAACGCTTGAAAGAAGAGACGTTCCATCTCGTCTTACTTGACGTGATGATGCCGGAACTCGATGGATTGACGGCCTGCATGCGCATCCGTGAGTTCTCAAACGTACCCATCATCCTGTTGACGGCACGCTCAGAAGAGCTCGACCGCATTCACGGCCTCAAAATCGGGGCAGACGATTACATCACGAAACCGTTTAGCCCACGTGAATTACTCGCACGAATCGAAGCGACGCTCCGTCGCACGCACAGCTTCTCAAAAGAACAAGAAGCGACGTTTGATGTCGGAGTCCTCTCAATCGATATCGAAGGACGTACCGTCAGTGTGAAAGGGAAGACCGTCAACTTGACACGAAAAGAGTTTGATTTGCTCTACCTGTTCATCACGAACGTCGAGAAAGTATTCTCCCGTGAGCAATTGCTCGATCAAATTTGGGGTACAGAGTACCACGGTAACCTTCGCACGGTTGATACTCACATCAAGACGCTGCGCCTGAAACTCGGCGAGGCGGGCGGTTATATCCAGACCGTTTGGGGAATTGGCTACAAATTCGAGGCGAACGGATGAAACGATACACGATCAGGAAGCGGATTTGGATTACCATCTGGACAGCCAGCCTCTTCTCAGCGTTCGTGTTTCTCATCATGACGTTTTATCTGTACGACAAGTTCTATATTCAAACGCAAGAAGAACTGCTCATCAATCGCGGAGAGAAACTTGTCACCATCTATAAGGCTGACGGTTTTTCGGACGCGTTCGCCGATAGTATGACGTACACGAACGAATTGACAGAGACGAAAGTGTTCCTCTCCTCCGTTCGAGAGGACACCCTCGGCTCCGGTAAAACCTTCTTAAGGCAACAGGATCTCGAACGACTGCAGGACGGATATGCCATCTCGGTGACCCGTAAGCATCCGACCGAGGACGTCGACATTTTGATGACCGCGTTCCCTCTCATCCGCGACGATGAACTCGACAATGCGCTCATTCTGTATATGGAGCTCAGTAAAATCAGTGAACCGTTCCAACCGATTCGGCTCATGATCACGTTTTTACTCGTTCTCATGATCGTGAACTTGCTCCTATTCGGTAAACAGATCATCGACACAATCATCCAACCACTCATTCAGATGAAGCGTGCCTCTCAAGTCTATGCACAAGGTGATTTCTCGCACCGCATCCCTATCGTCTACGACGACGAAATCGGTGAACTCGCAGAGACGCTCAACTCGATGGCGGAATCGCTCGGACATGTTGAAGAGCAGCGTAAAGAGTTTCTCGCTAACGTCAGTCATGAACTTCGCACGCCACTCTCCTACATCCGCGGTTATACCGAGATGCTTCAAGATGAAACGCTGGACGAAAAAACGAGGGCACAATATTACGACATCATCGAGAACGAGACGAACCGACTGCAGCGCCTTGTCACGGACTTACTCGATCTCGCTCAGCTAGAGCGGGACTCATACCCGATGACGAAAGAACCGGTCGTGTACTCGCAAGTGATTGAGGACGTTCTCTATCGGCTTGAACCGATTGCCCGGGCAAAAGGCGTGACGATCGAATCGGATTTAGACTTCGACTTGATCATTCTCGGTGACCATGACCGACTCGAACAAGTCATCGGCAATCTTCTCGACAACGCGCTCCGATATACGGACGCTGGCAAGACGATTCATGTGAAGACGTTTGCCGAAACCGGATATGCAATCACGGAAATACGTGACGAAGGTCGAGGCATCCCGCAAGAAGATTTAGACAAATTAACGGAACGCTTTTATCGTGTCAATAAATCACGGACACGAAAAGACGGCGGAACCGGTCTCGGTTTGGCCATTGCGAAGCACATTATCGAGCGGCATGGAGGGTCCCTTCATTTCAGCTCTGAAGTCGGGAAAGGAACGACTGTCACTGTCGGTTTGCCGCTTCTACCTGACGATGAATTTGATATGTAAAATAGGCAGCCGCAATGGCTGCCTTTTCATATGTCTTTCCCTTTATATTGTTCGACCGACTCTTGCTCGAGTCGTTCGCGTTCGGCATGTGTCTGTGGAAAACCGTTCGCCTGCCACTCGGCACGGTGACTCGAATCGAGTTGCGTGAGCCCTCGCTCCGCCTCATCCTGATCCGCATCGACGCTTTCCCGTTCATCCATCTTCTGCCACGTATCTTCTTCCTCACGTTGCGAAAGCAACGCCGCCACTTTTGGTGCAACGAGCGCCGCACCGGCAACACCTAAGACAATCCCCATCAACACTTTCCGATCCATCCTAACCCCTCCTTCACTATGCACTCTTCATTCCACCATTTTATGATCTCAAAACCATTATCGAAAACGTTTACAACATTTCTACGAGTGGAATGGCTAATGGAAGGAGGCGATTGAATGGAAAAGAAACGACCTACCTCGAAACGTCCGTTTGATAATCCGGACGCGGTAGACACGGACAAAGAAAGCATCTTTGACGAGGACGGCATGCAAACCGTCGACCCGATTCCTGTCGAGGAGTTGAACGAACGAGTGAAGGATGAAAAGAATAAACGTCACTCGAAAGATGAGTCCGTGAGTGAAAAGAAATATAAAGGCAAATAAACAAGCTGCGGACGTTTGTCCGCAGCTTGTTATGTTAAATCCTTCGGTGAAAATCCGTAAGGCAACATCTCTTCTTTCGTCATCACTTTCGTATCACCGTTCAAGTTTGCAAGAATCAACGTGAAATCTTCGCCAGCGAATTCAGCAATCACTTGGCGGCACGCACCGCATGGTGAAATCGGGCCTTCCGTGTCACCGACGACGACGACCGTTTCAATCGCGTCACTACCTTCTGACACGGCTTTAAAAATGGCTGTGCGTTCGGCACACATCGATAGTCCGTACGAGGCGTTCTCCACGTTACACCCGGTAATTTCGTTTCCGGATGTATCGATGACGACAGCCCCCACATTAAACTTTGAATACGGTGTATAGGCACGTTTGCGCGCTTCGATGGCTTTATGGACGAGTTCTTGTACGCGTTCTTGTGAGATCATAGGATGGTCCTCCACTTCTATATTTGAAAAGAAGTCTGACATCTGAACTATAACGTGAAAACGCTTACGCGACAAGTCTTTTCACGGACTCGTCAATATTTTTTCTTTTTCTTTTTCTCGAATACGACGACCGATTCGACATGAGATGTCTGCGGGAACATATCATACGGCTGTACGTAATTCACTTTGTATCCTGCTTTCATCAACTGATCAGCGTCACGTGCAAGCGTTTGCGGATTGCATGACACGTAAACGATTCGCTTCGTTTTCGACGAGATGATGGAATTGATCAATTGATGGTCCATCCCTGTTCTCGGTGGGTCGACTACGATGACGTCTGGAATCCATCCATCTTTTACCCAACGCGGAATCCAATGCTCGGCACGTCCTTCGACGTACGTGACATGGTTATAGCCATTCTCACGCATATGGTCATTGGCATCTTCGACCGCTTCCGGTACGACTTCCATTCCACGGATTTCTTTCGCGTACGGGGCTAACCAAAGTCCGATTGACCCGACTCCCGCATACGCATCGATCACACGTTCTTCACCCGTCAATCCTGCGGCCTCGACCACTTCACGGTACATTTTTTCTGTCTGTGCCGGATTCAACTGGAAGAATGCGCGTGGTGATAAATGATAGTGGACGTCATCTAATCGTTCATCCATTTTCTCCTGGCCAGCGATATGGACCGTCCGATAACCAAAAATAACACCAGAACGGTTTGCATTGATGTTGATATGGAACGACACTACGTTCGGCAATCCCATGATGCGGTCACTCAACTCATCTAAATCAGGGACATCTTCGTGTCCGACGACTAAAACGACTTGAACATCATTCGTGTTATACCCCGATCGGACGACGATGGTGCGCGCGTACCCTGTGTCACGGCGTGCATCGTAGACGGGAATATCAAGTTCGTTTAAAATACGGACAATCGCATTGTTGATGTTCGTCGTGTCGCGTTGTTGGACCATACAGTGCTCAATTGGCACGAGATGGTTCGAGTTCGGCTTGTAGAGACCCGATACGATTTCCCCGCGACGCGTGCCGAGTTGGAATTGTGATTTGTTCCGGTAATACCACGGATCTTCCATGCCGATTGTCGGGCGGATATCCGATTTGTCCACGTTGAGTTTCGTCTTTTGACGGAAGGCGTTTCGAACGATTTCTTCCTTATACTCCAGCTGCAGACGTGAACTCATGTGCTGGATTTGGCAGCCCCCACACTCATCGTAAATCGGACAAGGTGCTTTGACGCGGTCTTTCGAGTCGTTATCTCGTTTGACGACACGCGCTTCCGCATAGTTTTTTTCCACACGCGTGATTTCGACTTTAGCTCGTTCTCCCGGCAATAAGTTCGGAATGAAGATGACCATGCGATTGAGCGTCGCGATGCCTTCTCCATTAATGCCAAGTCGTTCGACCGTGACATCTTTAAAATCTCCTGTGATTAATTTCAATCTGTTTCATCCTTTCGAGACGATTGTTCTAGGTCTTTGGCGTAACGCACTACTTTGGCGCGCAACGAATCAATGTCGGCTAACAGGCGATGTAAATCTTCAGGTGTCGTATGCTCGTCTAGCGTATTGACCGATAGACAGAGTAATTCCGTTCTCGATTTTAGGACGTTCATCTTTCCGGCAGTATCTGTTCGTGATTTACCCATCTTGTAATCGCTCCTTTGGTTCGTGACAAAGAGTTGCTATTATAGCATACTATTTCGTGTAACTTGATGAAAAGGTGGAATCCACATGCAAAATATTTCTCCAACTTTCGACCCTTGGGAAGCCTATCTCGACCAAGTCGAACACGGTCGACTCGTCTTATCCAATGTCGAAGTCACTACGACGAAGCTGTGTAACATGCGCTGCGAACATTGTGCGGTCGGTTATATGCTAGACCAAACAGAAGAACCAGAAGTCCCGCTCGACCTGTTGATTCAACGACTGGATGAGATCGAGCATTTGCGTGCCTTCTCCATCACAGGCGGTGAACCGATGCTGTCTATGAAATCAGTCCGCAACTATGTCGTTCCATTGTTACGTTATGCGAAAGAACGTGGGGCGCATACGCAAATCAACTCGAACTTGACGCTACCGTTATCTCGCTATCATCTTATTACCCCTTACTTGGACGTTTTGCACATTTCGCATAACTGGGGCACCGATGCCGATTTCCTTGAAGGCGGATTCGCAATGATGGACCGGAAACCAAGTGAAGAGGCACGATTGAAAATGCTCCAGACGATGAAAGACAACGCACGTGCTCTCACATCTGAAGGAATCATTGTGTCCGCGGAGACGATGATCAACAAACGAACGATTCCGCATTTGAAAGAGATCCATGAAGAAATCGTATCGCTCGGTTGCCAACGACACGAGGTGCACCCTATGTACCCCGCAGACTTCGCTAGCGCCCTCGAATCAGCATCGCTCGCTGATACGCGACAAGCCATCCATGACTTACTCGACGTCCGTGACGAGAACGTATGGATGTTGTTCGGGACGTTGCCATTCTATGCATGTTCTGACCTACCTGAAGATCGTGCCCTTTTGAAGCGACTTCATGAAACAAAAAACGTGACCGTTCGAAACGACCCGGATGGTCGCTCCCGCCTCAACACGAATATTTTTGACGGTCAGATTATCGTAACCGATTTCGGGGATGAACTCGGTTCACTCGGCACCGTCTATGACACATCATTCCAAGAAGCGTATGATACGTGGACAAACAGCCAATTGAACGCTACACTCTCTTGTCACTGCCCTGCCGTGAAATGTCTCGGTCCGAACGCACTCGTCAAACAAGCCTATTATCCGACGGTCGATTTTCAATCTCGAAAAGCTACATCGTTTTAAATATTTCGATTCAGGAAATGTTCTGTATATCAAACGAATCGAGGTGCGTGTAGATGACTGCGATTTATATCCTCATGATTACCGTGTTGACCATCATTATTTTTGGCGGAGTACTGAGCATCTTATTGACAGCCGCATTCGTTTCAGACAAAGTAGAGCATGATGAAATGTTTAGTCAGGGCAGTTGGGATGATGATTTGCTACATTTGAATCACTCTCCACAACCGATTGACGATACGAAAAGCTGAGACCCTTCTCGGCTTTTTACTTTGACTTCATGAGGTGAATTTATGCTCCGTTTTCGTTTTATGATTTTACTATTGATTGTCTTTATTTCCGGTTTGATTCAAGGTGCGCTCATCCCACTCTTATCGACATTAATTGAACGGGATGGGGCCCCGGCCTGGGTGAACGGACTGAACGCAACGATGCTTTACGTCGGTGTGATCGTCTCTGCACCTCTTTTGGAGCGATTCGTCCGCAAATACGGATTTCGACCGACCATCGTCCTCGGTATCGTATTGACGGCTGTAGCGACTTTCGCTTTACCGATTTGGCCGTCCTTACTCGTTTGGGCGATGATGCGCTTCTTCATCGGATTCGGTGATTCGGCCCTACACTACGGGTCACAAGTATGGATGACTTCAGCAAGTGAAAAGAGCAGTCTCGGTCGAGCGATGGCGTATTATGGCATGTCTTTCAGTCTCGGTTTTGCCATCGGTCCATTGATCGCACCACTCGTCGACCTATGGTTTTGGTTACCGTTCCTCATCATCGTCTTCTTCTGTCTCGCTTCGTTGATGCTCGTCTTTAAAGTCGAGAACGAGTTTCCGGAGGTCGAAAAAGTGAAGACCGACTCGAAAGGACGAATTCGCCTGATTCTTGTCGGTGCGGGATACACGCTTCTCCCTGCCTTTACATATGGGTTTCTCGAAGCAAGTTTAAATGCCAATTTCCCCATTTTTACGTCTCGGAACGGAATGAGTTTGACGGAAACGAGCACGCTCATCACAACGTTCATCGTCATGTCGATTGTCGTTCAACTTCCTCTTGGTCGTCTCGCAGACTTGTACGGTAAGAAACGGATTTTACAAATCGTGCTGACGTTTGGTACCCTCGTATTCACTTTGGCGAATCTTGTTGTCGATTCCTATATTGGTCTACTCTCCCTATTCGCACTTGCCGGCGCCGGGCTAGGATCGACTTATTCGCTCGGTTTGGCGCATATGACAGAGGTGCTTCCTCGTTCGTTACTGCCGACGGGAAACATGCTTTACAGTATTTCATTCAGCATCGGTTCGATCTCAGGTCCGATGATCGGTGCCTTCTGGTTGTCTTTACCTAAAGAGATCTATTTCTTTATGTATGCCGTCATTCTCGGTATTCTGGCGCTACGACTCTTCACATCGACCGCTAAACCAATCGACTTATAAAACAGAGGCAGATGGTTCCTATGAACCATCTGCCTCTGTTTTATTCCACTACTCGTTCCAATTCATCATCCAGGGGCGGTGGATACCCGTGACTTTAGTCATGGGAGGAAACCGCCCGGTCTTTTTGTTTGTAATCCCACCCATCGCTTCGGTGAATTAATCGACAATACTTCCAAGAGATG
>CABIYO010000059.1 GCA_902362975.1 Caryophanales bacterium | reverse complement strand
TCCGTTCTGTCGTCAGTGACTTTGCACCGGCGATGGCGAAGGCCGTCGCACATGTCTTCCCGGATGCGAAACATGTGCTGGATCGTTTCCATCTCATCCAGTTCTTCACGGACGCCCTTCGCCGCCGGCGTCGTTTTTTGAACGAGGCGAAACGTCACCATCATGTCCGTGTGATTGACCGTGCTCTCGCCTGTCGTCCGGAGACGCTGTCCCCCGAAGACTGGGAGGTCGCCGATTCTTGCCTTCGGGAAGATCCGTTCATCCGGGACCTCTATCAAGGACTTCAACATATCCGATATGTGCTGAAGGCCACGTGCTATGGACAGGCGAAACGTCGACTGACCGATTGGTTGGACCGTTACCAGTTCCATCCGTGCGGACCTCTCGCAAAAATCGCGAAAGCGATCCGGGGGCGTGAGGAAGCGATGCGTCAGAGCATTGTATCAAGGCTATCAAATGGGAAAATGGAAGAAACGAACAACAAAATCAAGCTCATCAAACGTCGTGGTTATGGCTACCGAAACCTCGAACGTTTCTTTTTGAGATTACGCTTCGAGCTTGGTCGTTAAAATAGCAACCACACCTTATGGTGATGAGCCAATAAACTTCCGTATATTGTGATACGATACAAACAATCAAATAGACAAGCGGAGGAACAGGATGCATCAAATCACAAGTTATTTCTTTATGTATGCCAAAGTTGTCGTCACGGATAAAGTTCCATTCTTTTGGACACTCGGAATTCCACTCATCATCGCTTTGACGCAGTCATCTTCAGATATTCGCCTAGCAACGACAGCGGAATACTACCCAGGGCTCTCTTATTTCTGGGTGTATATTATTCTTGCTACATATGTGAACGGCGTCGGCATCGAACTCGCTCGTATGCGTGAATACGGACTGATGAAAACGTACGTGATGATCTCAGGCAACAAACTGACGTATGTCATCGCCGTCATCTTGGCGCAACTCTTATTCGCCTCCATCAGCTTAACTTTATTCACAACGGTCGTCACGCTCGTACACGGGTTCTTCTCGTTCAAGTTGATTGCAACGTCTCTACTCGTATTGATTGGCAGTATCCCGTTCGCGGTTGCCAGTGTCGCCATCACGACACTTCCAGTGAAAGTATCGAGTCTCGGAACGTTCGCGAACATACTGATGTTCCCACTCTTTTTACTGGCAATCAAGTCACCTGATCAATGGTTCAGCTTCCTCAACCCGTTCTACGCGCTTCACGAATTCGCGCTCGGGTTGTTGCATCTGACGACTCAAGTCGACCTTTCGTTCGGAGTATGGGCGACAGGCCTCTCTGTACTTGGGTATTTCATCATCGGCGCGATTGCGTTGAAACGCTTCAGTCTCGTCTCACTCATGACACGCTAGGAGGTTCTTATGCACGTAAACCAACTCACTTATCGCTATCCGAAAGCGACACGTCCTGTTCTCGATGACGTCTCGTTCACCCTGCAACCGAATAAACTGAACGTTTTGATTGGACAAAATGGTGCCGGGAAGACGACACTGTTTGATTGTATGACCGGGGCACTTCCGGTCGACAAGACATCACTCGAACTCGTTCCGACGACGGACATGTTGTATTTGACACAACTCATGTATAACCATCATGAATTGACGGGCAAAGACTTCGCCTACTTTATCGGACGTCTATCGCAACGTCCCGACTTCAAGAAACTCGAGTCTTATGTGAACAACCTTTCGACGTCCCGAGAACAAGAACTATTCGAACTTCTATGGACGATGAAGCTCGGAAAGATGTCGGTCGGCGAGAAAAAATGGCTTTTCGTGACGCTCTTATCTTCGATCAAACGTTCCCTCTATTTATTTGATGAGCCGACGAGTGGGGTCGATCCGGCGTCCCGCATTCAAATCATGCGTCGCCTGCAACGCCTCGTCGACGAAGGCAAGACGTGTCTCATCTCGACCCACCAATTGCACGACTTGGCTCAACTCGATGCCCACGTCATCTTCCTACACGGCGGACGTGTTTTATATGAAGGGGACTTCCAAGACTGGCTCGACGATTCTGGAACGTCCGACCCGGACGAAGCGTTCGTGCGAATGGTCGACACGCCGATCGATCATGTAGCGGTGACACGATGAATGACTCGTTTTGGGAACGACACCGGTTCACATTCTATACAATCGGCATGGTCGTCTGTGGCTTTCTCATTTCCATGTTCTCATGAAAAAACTCAGCCTCTGACGCTCTATCAGGGGCTGAGTTTCTGTTTACGATGTGCTTGTCGTAACTCTCGATTGGTCACATGCTCTGGGTCCGCTTCACGTAGTTTGCGGTCCATCGACACGTACAAGATGAGAAGCGAGATGACGCCAATCAATGCGACACCGAGTAGTCCTTGCATCGAATCGAACACGAACCACGTGAGAAAGAATCCCCACTCATGGCGAAGAGCACTCCCCCCTTAAGATAAACGAATCAATACAATTCCAATGACCATGACAACCAGACTCGCAAGTTGCACCCCGGTGACTGGATTTTTCTTCGCGCCGAACCAACCGAAGCGGTCGATGAGCAAGCTACCGCATAACAGTCCGACAATGACGATGATGACAGCAATCCCTGTCCCGACAATCGGTACGATGAGGACGTTTCCTCCGATGAAGAGCGCCCCAATGATTCCACCGAGCCAAATCCACCACGGTTGACCTTTCAGTTGACCGAGCGGAACGGGTTGGCGTGAGACAAGTAAAATGAGTAAGAGCGCCAACGTTCCGACAACGAAAGAGACCAACGCCCCTTTCAGAGCCGATTCGACCACTGTTCCCAAATAGCCGTTAATGGCCGTTTGCGTGGCACTCATCATCCCAGTGAAAATCCCAAACAGTCGCCAAAGGTTCAGATTCCCCGTGTCCGTTTCCATGGAGACGACCAGTTTGCCTCTTCGGCGGTTGAGCCAGTCGGATAAGGCGACCGTTCCGATGACTCCGAACAAGACGAGCACGACTCCGAACAAACGAAGCGCCGTAATTGGGTGTTCGACAGAATTGAACCAACCGAAATGGTCAATCAACAACCCCATCAAAATCTGTCCAAAAATCGGCATGATGACCGTCTGGACACTCCCGAGTCTTGGGAACAGCAAAATATTTCCCGTTAAGAACAAGACCCCTAACAGTCCGCCAATCCACATCCAACCCGGACCTTCCTGAATCACCGAGCCGTCAAATCCGAATGACTGTCCGGTCAATAAAAGCAATAAGGACAAAAAGATCGTCCCGACAGTAAACGATAAAAAAGATGCGACGAACGGGGAGCCGACCACCTGACGCAAACGTGAGTTGACACTCGTCTGCATCGGCAATAAAATCCCAATCGTCAATCCAATCAAAATAGCTAACATGAATGTCTTCCTCGATTCTTCTAGTAGTTCTGTGTACATTTTCAGCTTACGCCTCCGTACCGAAGAAGAAAAGGACCGATGTCCTCAAACAAAAAACGAACCCTTCTCAGGTGTTCGTTTTGGACTGACGGAAGCGTTGATCGCACGCTTCACGCAATTCTTTCCCTCGTACATGATACGCATCGAGCGAGTGTAAGTGTCGATTGATGACATACGGTGCCAGAATCGACATCACACCGATTCCGAACAGCCCGGCAATGGCAATGATGGGAGACAACGAGTCGGCATAATAGGCAGCCAACAAGCTGATGGTCAATACGAAGCAGAGCCACTGGATGCCAAAGTCTGTATACACCAGACGTTGGTAATGCGTATCCTCGTTAAAGGTAAGAAGCAATTTTGTCTTCCGCCATTCAAAACAGAGATACGGAAAGAAACTGATGAAGACGAGGAGTGGAGCGTAGAGTTTGGACTGCGCGGCAATCACGAGCGTCATCACAATCGTCGCGATGGCGATGCCCCACCCCCAACGCCAATGACTGTCATCTTGCTTCAGCAATTGTTCAATTCGCTTTTCTTTCGTCAGCATATGTACTCCTTTCATACGAGCGGTAATACTTTGTCACCTCATCTCGTGTCGGTTGCTCCGGGTCGGCTTGTCGCAATTGTTGGACGGTCTGATAGTGCGTCCATGCTAACATGACGATGCCTAGACCGAAGATGACCCATGCGACGGGTGCAATCTGGAGACGACTGAAAAGAATTGCTACTGTGACCGCTCCAATCCAGTAGGAATAGAGACGATATAAGCGTTTTGTCAATAGGATGCCTCGACCCACCGTGAAAATCTGTAAGACACGTCCTTCTTTGAGTGTCAGCCCTATGATTAGGACAGCCGTGAGGACCGAACCGATTCCCCAGATCCACCATGTATCAAAAGCGAGCACAAAACTGTTACAAAAAATAAAGGCTCCCGTGAGCCAAAGATGAAGGGTTTGTCGCGACTGCCGATATCCTCCGATTACTTGAATCCGTTCTTTCTTTGTCATGACTGCTTACGACCTTTCCTTGAAATATCATCTAACGTATGTTTCAAACGTTCCCGGTTTGACTGAGCCCACTCGCCTGATGTGACGTGGTGCTCATCAAGCGCGGACTGTTTCCGGTCAATCCAACGTGGAATCAAGATGA
The DNA here is from genome assembly GCA_902362975.1 of Caryophanales bacterium. Classification (GTDB taxonomy): domain Bacteria; phylum Bacillota; class Bacilli; order Exiguobacteriales; family Exiguobacteriaceae; genus Exiguobacterium. Next base: position 9,556 of record CABIYO010000059.1, on the reverse strand, counting down.
GACACGGTCCGCCGATCAGGAGCGTCCAACTCATCCACGGTAAGATATCGATTCCGTTGAAATGCAACCCAATCAAAATCACAAACCAGATCAAACTACTCAACATGACAGAAAAATCGATACGCAATAGACGATGATAGCGTGTCGATGGGTTGAAGGACTGCTGTAATATCATCTTCCTCCATTCAAGCCATGTCGCATAGAGAAGTGCGACACCGGGTAAAAGAATGCTATACGGACTCCATGTCGAAAGAAAATAGATGGATACGCCTAGCATGACTACGCTCACGATGATGTTGAGACGAGTATATCGTTTCTCAAACTGTTCAATCTGTTGAAGTCGCTCTGCTTTGTCCACCAGTGTCACCTCAATCTTTTAGAAAGTCGAGTTTTATTTCACGACGCAGTGGCTGTTCTCCGTCATACTGTGGCATCTGTCGGTCGAGCATTTTCTGTGCGACTTGCAATAAGATGACCCCCGCCTAAGAAGACGACGAAAAACGACCATGCCGGCCAGTTAATCAAGACGATTAATGGGAAAAGAATTGCCAACAAGACGAGGTGTCCCATCTCCGACACATACTGCCAATCGATGATGCGCTTTGCTTGTTCTACAGCGGTCAACTTCCTGACGAAGCGCCGCTCTCGTCCGATGGCGAACAACATGCCTGCTAATGTGACCCCTAATGGAATGATATACTTTGACGCACCGTCAGACTGAAGTGCAAGAAAGACGAACATCCCGGTAAGAGCTGCCAGTCCCATTCTCCAAAAGAGCCAACGCTGTTGATAACGATAAATCGTATTAATCCGTTCTTGTTTGTTCATCTTGATTCACCTCTTCTTCCACTATACGGGATGAACACGAGGAAAGTTCCGTTATTTTACATTTTCATACCAAAGTCATGATTCTTGACGATATGAACATCTCGTTTTACAGTTTAGTTAACTTAACTATATGTTGAAAATGAAAGTAAGAGGTTATAAAAATGAGTTTATTGAAGAATACTCGGTTCGTGTTCACTTGGTTATCCGGAATGACGCTCACGCTCGGGTTTTCGATTTTCTTCTTGAGCGTCTCATGGTTGACGATCGACGTGTTGAAGCAACCGGCATTCCTCGGGATTATCTTGACGGCGGTCTCGTTGCCGCGTGTCGTCATGATGGTGTTCGGCGGTGTGTTCGCCGATCGATTCCAAAAGAGTCGCTTGTTATGCTTAACGAATATCGGACAAGGCGTGTTGATGTTAATTGTCGTCTCGCTCCATTTTGCTGATGCGTATTCGGTGATAGCCCTCTTGATCATCTCCTTATTGTTCGGTCTTTTAGACGGCATGTCTTACCCGGCACTGTCATCACTTATGCCTTCAATCGTATCAGGTCAACAATTGCAACGCGCAAACTCCCTCTTCCAAGGATCGCTCGAGTTGATGTTCGTCATCGGTCCGTTCCTTGCAGGGATCCTACTGACGAGGGGAAGTTTTGGTCTCAGTTTCGGGACGTCGGCTGCCTTGATTTTTCTCTCCGCGATTTTGATTATGCCGCGATTGATTCAAGACAACATTCCCGAGGTCGCTCCGCTCTCACCGAAAGATGTACTCGTTGATTTGAAAGAGGGCATTCGTTACGTATCGCAGACACCTGTGTTACGTAGTGGGACGTTCGCCATTGCCATCGTCAACTTATTCGTCATGGGACCACTCATCATGAGTATCCCGATTCTCGTTGGCGCGGTCGGAGGGACGGCATTTGATTTGAGTATCATCGAAGGTGGGCTCGCAGTCGGGACGTTCAGCGCAAGTTTCCTGATTCTATTCCTGCGAACCGTTCATCGTGGACGCTTCGTCTTCCGCGCACTGTTTCTGACACTCGGCGCGTTCTTCCTCTACACGCAAGTCCAATCGATTCCGCTTCTCGCCGTCGCGGCTTCTATGAGCGGTTTTATGATTATGCTCGTGTATTTACCGACCGTCACCATCATGCAGGAACAAAGCGACTCTGACAAAATCGGGCGTGTCATGAGCATCATGTCGCTCGCTGCCTCAGGCCTTGAACCGATCGCGTTCGCCATTTTATCGGTTCTCGTTGCTTTGTCCGTGCCGATTCAAACGCTCTTATTGGCATTTGGTATAATCGGATTAGTGTGTGGTGTCCTCCTATATCTCCGGAGCGAAACGTTCCGACAGACACCGTAAAGAAAGGATGAATGACACGTTGAATGAAACACGAAAGCAACAAGTCCTCACGATGTATCGTCAAATCGATGAGCTCGACTTGCTGTTCACGAAATATTTCACGGAACTGAACGAGTTCGAGCTGAGCTATCAACAAGAACAGATGCTACTTCTCTTTAAACGCCAAGAGACGTGGACGACGACAGAGATTGCGACGAAGATGTCCATCTCCAAAAGTGCCGTCAGTCAGGTGCTCAAAGTGCTCGAGCAACGTGACTTTATCGCACGGGAAAAGAATCCTGAAAACCTTCGAGAAAGCTTCATCCGACTTGGTCCGAACGGTCTGGCGTACTCGAAACAAATCGATGCGATTGAAGAGCGCCTCGCTGAAGAGATGTTCTCCGTTCTCGAGGAGGATGAGATGAAGATGATCAACCGCTCGCTCGCGTTGATGATTCAGAAATTCAAATGAAAAAGACAAATCGCCGCTAGTCGGACGATTTGTCTTTTTCATTCGTACCAAGTCGAGTCGGCCGTTTCATAGATACGTACCGACTTGTTGAAATGTAGTAAACGTCATGATGTATCAAACTCCTTATTTAGCTTATGCATGTCGGATTTGAAATGTCACGGTTCCCCCTTTCAAACTGGTTAGATTTGGAAGTATACTAAGGTATACGGATAGAAGGAGGAAATTTTAGTGAATCTTATCATCAGTTCATTATTTGCAAGCCTTGCATTTTTCTTACCGATTATCGCAATTGTGTTCGGAATTGTATGGCTTGTCAAAGTGGTCAATCGATTTGAAAAACGTGAAACGGAGAAGCTTGAATTGGAGCGCCAAAACGTTGAACAGTTTCGGGAATTAATCGAACGTCTCGACCGAATCGAACAACAATTAGATTCGAACACAAAACGCAGCTAACTTGAGTCAGCTGCGTTTCGTCTGATCACACTTTCCATTCAAACGGTTTAGACCGAATGAGTCCGAGCTTATGCCCGATTCGCCATCCAATCCCTCTCACTCGGTCTAATAAACTATCGCCTCGACCGACAAAAGGCATAACGGATCGAACTTGAGTTAAATCAATTCGGTGGATGACATGTTGATATACCAATTCGACATTAGGTTGGTCCGCGACAGACGCTTCGCACCATGCTTTGTCAAAAATACGTTCCCACGATTGACGCACGAACCGTTCGTCCGGTTCGTCTTCTCGGTCATACTCTTCTAACGTCTCATACAATGGAAAGTTACTAAGCACATGATGCCAATACGAAAACTCGGATGCCAACACTTCTTCATCGGGTATCTCAACAGTCAAGACGACACCTCGGTTCCCCTCACCAATATGTCCTCCCCGTCCCAAATCGGGAAACTCGTCCCAACACCAAATCGGATAGTTCCCATTCAATGAGATACCGATACGCTTCTCGTATTGTTCGACCATCCAATCATAGGCAGGCTTGAACTCTTCCAATCCGTCTTCACTGAACAACGCATATTCTCCACTCGCTTCAAGATATCCTTTCCTCAAAGCTTGTTGCCATGCTTCTTCTCGTTGATGTGTGTAGTAGATGCCCATGGCCTTTCAATCCTTTCATTGTTGTTCCTCTTCGATTAGTTCACCTGATTATGTAGTGTTGAATCTTGCTCAATCACTCGAAGTAGAAGGGATTGAAGCATTTCAACTTGAGATTCTAACTCGAACATCCGTGTTTGCTTCTCTTCGAATTGCTTATCTATTGAGTAGCGTCACTTTCCTTCACTTTCGTCATACATTCTATTTTACTAAAAGATGTAACTTTCATGTGTAATCATCTTCCTCTTAAGCCCTTCTCTGTAAAATGTTATACTCCAACTAAAAAGGGAGGGATTCGGTGCTTACTTTCCAAAACGTCTCGGTGCGCCAACAAGACACACTCATTCTCGAAAACATTTCATTTACAATCCAACCAGGTGAGTTGGTGGCTATCCACTGTGGTGTCATTTCCCGAGAAATCATCTTCGGTCTCATCAGTCAGGAGATCACGACCTATACCGGTAACATCGACCACGCTTCAACACTGTCCCTCTTCTCCATCCGTGACGGTTTATACGACCGACTCACCATCGAGGAGTATTTACGCTTCACCAAGCGTCTTTATGATTCATCCGAATCAGTCGACTCGGTGATGCAGCAACTCCAACTCACGACTTATCGCAAGCAACGCCTTCACCGTCTCAATCGCTCCCTTGTCAGACGCACGCAGTACGCCGCGCTGCTTCTCCAAGACCGTGACCTGTATGTATTTGAAGAACCGGATCAAGACGTGGACCAAGAAACACGACACCTTTTACGCGATACGTTACAGACATTGACGTCGAGACAAAAAGCCGTCCTCGTGTTGACGAGCAACATAGAGAGTGCGCTCTTCATGACATCGACCGTTTATCGGATCGATCATCGTCACTTGCGCCTGTTAGATGTGGAACCGGAAGATGCAGGTGATTCAGAAATTTCATCTGAAGTCATTCACGTCCGTTTCGAGAAAATCCCGACGAAAGTGAACGAAAAAATCATCTTACTCGACCCTCCTGAAATCGACTTCATCGAGAGTCAGGACGGACAGTCGATTTTACATAGTCAATCGGATCAGTTCCCGAGCGTCTTCACGATGAACGAGCTCGAAACGCGTTTGACTCCGTACGGTTTCTTCCGCTGCCATCGGTCATATCTTGTGAACTTACAACGTGTGCGCGAAGTCATCACCTATACGAAAAATAGCTTCAGTCTCGTCTTGGATGATTCAGAGAAGACAACGATTCCGTTATCCAAGACAAAAATGGCAGAATTGAAGACGATGATGGGGCTCAAATAGTCTCCATTCATAGTTCCTTTTGCTTCATTCACATCATGATAAGCGCCGTTTATCGCCATTCGAGTGCGGTCTTTCCCCATTCCTTATACGATAGAGGCAAGCAAGACGACATCGACAAGGAGGAACGGGAATGGAACCAATCATTCAAGTGAACGGGTTGAAGAAATTGTTTGGAAACGAGGAAGCGTTACATGATGTGACGTTTACAGTCGGAAAAGGAGAAGTGTTCGGCTTCTTGGGACCGAGTGGTTCTGGAAAAACGACAACGATAAAAATTTTGACGTCACAACTCGCACAGACAGCCGGTGATGCTACCGTCTTCGGCGTGCCGGTCGCTGACTTGAAACAAGAACAGTACCGTAAACGCATCGGAGTGTTGACGGACAATAGTGGTCTCTATACACGACTTTCTATAGAAGAGAACTTGAGCTTATATTGTGACCTCTATGATGAACCGAAGACTCGGATCGATGAGGTATTGAACATGGTCAACCTCAGCGGGGAACGGAAAAAGCGCATCGACAAACTCTCTAGAGGGATGTTGCAACGGGTGACGCTCGCACGCGCCCTTCTTCATGAGCCAGAGCTCCTGTTTCTAGATGAACCGACCTCTGCTCTCGACCCCGTCAACTCTCGACATATCTATAAAGGGATTGAACGGTTGAAGGCAAATGGAACGACCATCTTTCTGACGACACACGATATGCAAGAAGCCGAGGAGCTGTGCGATCGTGTCGCTTTCTTACATCAAGGGTCGATTCAACTGCTCGATGCCCCGAACGTATTGCGCAGGAAATATGCAACGGGATCGATGCGAGTTGAATTGAACAACGGTCAGACGCATGAAGTGACGCAAACCGACGAAGGCGCGGACTGGCTCCATAAACAGATGCGTGCTAAAAATATCGCGTCGATCCATTCCAATGAGCCGACACTCGGCGATATCTTTATCGAAGTGACAGGGAGGAAATTATCATGACTTTTTCAATAAAACGTGCACTCGCCATTTTCCAAAAAGACTACAAGGATTTGTCTCGAAACTTGTTCGTCTCATCGACCTTGATCATGCCGCTCTTCTTCGCCGTTTTCTATTCACGAATCGATGACGGCGGCGTCGATATCACGTACTTCGTCATCAACATCACGTTCAGCCTCGTGGCCATCTTCGTACAGTGTGCGTTGATCGCCGAAGAGAAAGAGAAGAACACGCTTCGCGGGCTCATGTTGTCCCCGGCGAGCACGCTCGACATCTTGCTTGGAAAGAGTGCCCTAACGTTCGTGACGACGATGATCCTCATCGTAGCCTCGTCATTTTTGATGGATTATGCCCCGCAAAATCTGGCTGTGATCGCCCTCGCGCTCATCGTTTCGACATTCTTTTATATCGGGATCGGAACGATTGATTACGGCCACGAATTTTTACCAGGTCTGCCATCTTATTTACCACCTAGTGCCATTTGCTTTACCACGATTTGTCACACTCTTTACCAAGACAACCACAAAGCCCTACAGACCAAGAGTTATAAGTCTGCAGGGCTTTCTTTTGTGCCGCAGGTACTGAGTTCTTATCTCTGACCTAAACCACGGCGCTCGCGCATTGAGATATCTCCGTCTATCATAATCTGGTAGGAGTCGTGAATGATCCGGTCGAGAATGGCTTCTGCGATCGTTTCGTTCCCCAGCTTCAAATGCCATCCACTCGGATCGATTTGAGAACAGTAAATCGTAGAAACCATTTTATGACGGGATTCAGAGACCTCGAGTAAGATTGCTGCCTCATCAGTTGAAAGGTCAGTCAATAACCATTCATCCAAGATGAGTAAATCTACTTTTGTGTATTTTTTGATGAGTCGTCGGTAGCTGCCATCAGCTGCCAGTTTCGCTAGCGTCAATTCATCAAGCAGTTCGGGCAACCGGATGTATTTCACTTTAAAGGACTGCCGACAAGCTGATACGCCGAAGGCCGTCGCAAGGTAGGTTTTCCCGGATCCTGTCGGACCCTTCAAGATGATATTGTGGCCATTCAAGAGATATGCGCCAGTTGCCAGTTTCAGTACTTGCTCTTTGTTCAAGCGGCGATCGGCGTGATACTCGATGTCTTCAATACAGGCATTGGAGTCTAAAAAGGAAGCTGCTTTAATCAACCGCTGGAGTTTATTGCTCTTTCGGCGTGAGTACTCTAAATCGACAAGCAATGAAAAGCGCTCATCAAAATCCATCTTTTGAAAATCGCGCTTAGCGACCTGTTCCTCATAGGCCTCCGCCATGCCATTCAATTTCATTTCGTTTAACTTATTCAGCGTTTGCTCATTCATGCGTATCTGTCCCTCCATAATAGGCTGCTCCACGAGTGAAGCCGTAATTATTGGTGCTGCTTTCCGTCTTTCTTTTCAGTTCCTGTTCGGCATCGCTTTTCTTATTATTCGCCAACAGTGTCTGTATGCTTTTGACCGAAGGTCTTGCGGTCATGGAGATGATCATCTTACAAGCCCGTTCAATTTCGTACTTGGAGTAGCGTCGCTCTGTTTTCTTCAAAGAAAAGATCGACTGTAAGGCTAACTTTTCAGGCTTGGTATTCGCTAATAGGTAGTTGACTACTTTTACAGTGTTTTCACCAATGCTTTCGGCCCAATCCTTCGCATTTTTCGGTGTCTGATCGACATAGAGCTTGTGGTTGTCGGGCATGTGATCATGCGTTGTAGCTAACTGCCCAAACTTGCCATATAATCGTTTATGAGAAGCGATCCGCATATGGTTAAAGTAAATCTCAACGAGATTATCGGTGAGTCGCACTTCGACTTGCCGGTTGATGTATTCGTAGGGAACGGAATAAAACATACTCTCGACAGAGATATGATAATCCGGTCGCACTTTAGCCGACTTCCATTCAGACATTTTGTAGGATGCGGTGGGCAGAGGGGAAAGCGCAAATTTCTCCTCTTCTTCAAATGCCGAAAACCGACTTCCTTGCTTTCGAGTGAATGGCCGTTGGTTGAACTCATCCAACTTTTTTCTGACCTCTTCATTCAACTCCTCAATACTGAAACACTGTGTGTTTCGAAGCGCTGCGATGATCCAGGTCGAAATGACACCTACCGAACCCTCGACACTCGGCTTGTCTTTTGGTGCGCCTACCCGTGCGGGCATGACGACGGTTTGGTAATGATCAGCCATCTCCCGGTATGTAGGATTCAAGACAAGTTCTCGGAGCGTATGCTTGGTAACACTAGCTTTCAAATTGTCTGGGATAACGATCTGCGTACTTCCACCGAAATAGGCATAAGCATGATTATGGGCAGTGATCCAAGAAGACAAATTCATGGATAATGTGGCTTCCGCATAGGACAATTGGCTGCACGGCAACGTCGCCACGAAGATATATGCCTTCACTTTCTCACCTGTATGCCGGTCAATAATGAAGGCGGTGGAACCTGCCCAATCCACTTCCATGATTTCCCCGGGTTTCCGGCGGATCCGCAATGTAGCTTTATGCTTATTCGCGTAGCTGCTGTAATGACGAACAAAACTACGATAAGAATAGGGGATTTTCTTGTTCATTCGGCAATCCATCTCATATTCGTGGTGAAGTAGCGAAAGCGTGACATTGGGCTTGGCAAGTTCCTTGTGAATATGGTCAAAATTGAGTGGCTGTCTGCCGGAGGCTTCCAGAGACTTTTCGGGAAATAAGAATTCCTCAATCCACTTGTCGGTCATCTCTTCCTCTAACGGTCCTTTCAATCCCTTTTTCTCCGCCCGCTCGATAATCTCAGTCACTTTCTGTCGGGAATTCCCTGTGCTTGAAGCAATGCTTCTTAGACTAAATCCCTCCTCCTTTAACCTCAAAATCCTGGAATATTGAAGCATAAAAAAATACCTCCTATAAGAAATGTCACACCAATAGGTGTGCTCATCAATTATATAAAGGTATCGTATCGAGTGGTGCATATCGTGTCATTCGATGGTACATTTTTTGGCACTTCGTGGTAAAAAAGATGGCAAGGATGGTTCATTTTAATGGCTGTAATCAACGATGTTCGGCTTGATGTCGAAGACGGTCATGGAAGCTTCACTGATTGTCATGTTGCCGTTCTTTTTCTTCTCGTTCTCACCGATGTTGTTGCCACTACAAGACCGTTTCGCACTCATCGGAGTGCTTGAGTATTTACCGAACGTGCTTTTGATTGATGTGGCTCATCAAGTGGAAGACGGTGCGAACTTCGGTGCCGTCGGGCTAGAGCTTGGATTGCTGACGGCATGGGCGCTTGCTGCATTCGTCGGTAGCGTCGTGATGTATAACCGGAAACAGACGGATTAAACAAAGACGGAGCGACGAAATGAATCGTCGCTCCTGCTTTCCTTATATACTTCGTGTATTTATCAGACTTACGACGCTCAGTCTTTTTTCGTCAGCAAATTAGTAAGTGTTTTTCGACCGCCCTGCGCCAGACGAAGGTGTAGCGATTGGCGTTCGCCTCGATTTTCGTGCCGTCGATGAAGATCGCTTCCTCATCGATCGCGCC
>CABIYO010000058.1 GCA_902362975.1 Caryophanales bacterium | reverse complement strand
TGTCACAGGGGGAGAAGAGTTTTGGACCGGGCGATTCATCTCCCACCTACGCTGGGCTACGCCCCGAGACGCTTAGAGGAGGGAGAATTCTCGCCTCCTTCTGTTAAATCATCAAACGAACCGTGCGGGTCACTGATGATGGCGAGTTTCATCGGAAGTTCGTGAATTGGGCATCAACGGACAAATCGAGCTCACGAACGAGCTGCATGACGGCTTGAAGATCGTCACGCGATTTCCCCGTCACTCGGATTTGATCGTCTTGAATTTGCGATTTGACTTTTAATTTTGATTCTTTGATGGCGTTGTTGATTTTTTTCGCGTCATCTTTGTCGATTCCGCTCTTTAGTTTCACACGTTGGCGAACTGTGCCGCCGAGTGCGTTCTCTACTTTTTGATAGTCGAGGTTTTTTGTCGGGACACCGCGCTTGATCAATTTCGTGACCAAGACGTCTTTTAATTGCTCGAGCTTATAGTCGTCATCCGAGATGAGGACGAGGTCGCCGTTGTCGAGCGACATCTCGCTTTTTGAGCCTTTGAAGTCGTAACGGTTCAAAATTTCCTTCTCCGCGATTTGAATCGCATTCTTCACTTCTTCGAGATTCATTTCTGACACGATATCGAAAGAATTGTCTTTTGCCATGTTTCATCCATCCTTTGTGTGGTTTTGTTATAATGATAGCAGATTTGAAGCAGTGAAGGAGTGAAGAGATGGAACGTACAATGGATCAACACACACATGCAGACCTAGATCACGTTGCCTATCACGGGAAAGACCTAGGGGTGACGTTCAAAGGGGAGCAGATTCGACTCCGCGTCTGGTCTCCGGTAGCAGAACAGATGTCGGTCAAGTTATATCGAACAGCCCGTGCCCGTAAGTTTGAACGACTCGAGCTCGAGCCAGCTGAAAAGGGGACGTGGGTGATCGAACTCGACCGTGCCTTATTCGAAGGTCGATTTTATGTATTTGAAGCGCTGATTGATGGGAAAAAAGTAGAGTCGCTCGATCCGTATGCGAAAGTCGTCGGAGTGAACGGGAAACGAGGATGCCTGCTCAACCCGGCATCCTTGAACCCGGACCATTGGATCAAAGAACGTCCGCTATTCAATTCTTCACAAGAGGCGGTCATCTATGAAGCCCACGTACGTGATTTGACGAGTCACCCAGAGAGTGGGGTGACGCACCGTGGGAAGTTCTTAGGGATGACCGAGACGGGTACGACGACCACGAGCGGTTACCCGACCGGACTTGATTACATCACCTCGCTCGGAATCACGCATCTTCAATTGATGCCGTTCTTTGACTACGGATCGGTGAATGAGTCACGTGAAGGGGAAGACAACTATAACTGGGGTTACGATCCGGTTCATTACTTTGCGGTCGAAGGATCGTATGCCTCGTCGGCAGATGATCCGGCGACGCGTATCATTGAACTCAAAGCAATGATTCAGGCACTTCATGACCGAGGCATCCGGGTCATCATGGACGTCGTTTTCAATCATACGTACGATGCGTTGACGACCCCGCTCGGTCAATTCGTCCCGGACTATTATTATCGCTTGAATGAAGACGGGACACTCGCGGATGGTTCGGCATGTGGGAATGACACGGCATCCGAGCGTGCGATGATGCGTAAGCTCATGGTCGAGTGTGTCACGTACTGGGCGAAAGAATTCATGATTGACGGGTTCCGCTTCGATTTGATGGGGCTCCATGACGTCAAAACGATGAATCAGATTCGGAAGGCGCTTGACCGTGTCGACCCATCGATTCTCGTCATCGGGGAAGGCTGGGACTTGGACACGCCGCTCCCGGTTCGTAAAAAAGCGAATCAACATAATGCGCATAAGATGCCACGCATCGCCCAATTCAATGATGGGATTCGAGACGCTGTCCGCGGAGACGTCTTCATCGAAGACTTACCGGGCTGGGTGAGTGGCAACACGGACATGACAGCAGACGTGAAACGAGGGATTGCTGGTGGAATCACGAGCCAAAGTTTCGCCGATGAGCCGAACCAAGTCGTCAACTATGTGGAATGTCATGACAATTTGACACTTTGGGACAAGTTATCTGTGACGAATCCGGAAGATGATGAGACGACACGTCGCCGTCGCCACCGTTTGGCGACATCGATTGTGCTTCTAAGTCAAGGGATTCCATTCCTTCACAGTGGACAGGAGTTCTTCCGGACAAAAAACGGGGATGAGAATAGCTTTAATTCAGGCGAGGTCATCAACTGTCTGGATTGGAACCGGGCGGAGCAAGAAGCGCCAAGCGTGGAATATGTGAAAGGTCTCTTGCGCCTACGGAAGCAATATCCGCTCTTCCGACTCGAGAACACGGAACAGATTCGAAAACACTTACGTTTCTTTGATGAAGCAGAAGGTGTGATTGCATTTGAATTGAGCCGTCATGTAGAAGGATATGTAGAGCGACATATCGTATACCATAACGCACTCGAGGAGGCGGTCGAGGTCAAACTTCCGTCTGGCAAGTTCGAGGTGAACGTAGAAGATCATACCGTTAATCTGACGGCACCACGTCAAGTCGAGGACCGTCATATGACGGTCGCTCCACTCTCGACACTAGTCGTAACCGAACGTCGCCCAGATTACAGCAAGTACGCTGTTGCCGGTGGTGCGGCACTCGCTGTAATCGGTGGTCTCTGGTATGTATCAAGGAAGCGAAAACGCAAAGAGCAGTAATCAAAAAGGAGACGTTAATCCGTCTCCTTTGGTGTGTCTTCCTTTGGTGTGTCTTCCTCTGTTTGTGATGCCTCGAGGTGCATCATTTTTTGAACGAGGATGTGTTTTGGCATATGCATCAGTTCCTCGAGGGGGACGTTTAATTTTTTTGCGAGTTCAACTGCGGTCTCTGGTGATAGTTGTAGTGGACGCATGGAAGGTCTCCTTTCTGAACGACATGTCTTTACCGTCAGTATACAAGAAAATCGAAAATATGTTGAATGAACACATTCAAAATCGAATTTCGCTTCGGTCGTTGCTAAGCTGAAGCTAGGAAGTGATCAAATGTACAAACAAACAGCAGACTTTCAATTTCATCAAACGATTGAATGGCTAGAACGTGTCGGTGAAGGTTGGATGTTGTACTTGGCGCAAACCGGATTTTTGTTCTTTGACGAGGCGTCTCAAATTCGCTGGGAGATCGACTGGAAATGGACACCGTGCGCCCTATATGTGGAGCCGAATGCTAGACATGCCGTGGCATGGTTCCAGGAAAAAGGACTTTACGGAGTCATTGATTTACAACGAGGACAGATGGAGACGCATGCGATTCCTCAACGATTCAACGGAGACTGGTTTAGCAATTTGCACTATTGGCAAGGCGATGACATCTTCTTATATTCAGCCGAATCGGATGTCGTAGCCTTGAACCTCCATGATCATACGTTTCGATATAGCCGCTATGAAGAAGTCCCTGTCTTTGGGAACATCATCGAGCTAGCGTACCAAGGGACGTATGATTTTGAACGATTCACCCCTGAAACGTGTGTGACATTGTTCGATGAACGAACTCATCATTTTTTAGTTGAAAATGTGAAGACGAAAGAAACCTGGTGTATTCCATACGAAGGAAACCGCGACACGGTCATTCTCGATCAAGTGGGAGAAACGACGGCGATCACATCGACAGAGTCGTTCCAACTGTTTCATCGAGAGGAAGAATTATTTTGCTCAAGCGTGTGTGCAGACGACCGATTATTGAAGGTAATGCTGTTAGATGAACGAGGGGATCGACTCGTCGTCTTGTCCGCACCACCTCGATTTTGTCATAGCTGGCTTCAAGTCTTTGAACGACAAGAGTCCTGAACCGAAACTAGGTTCAGGAATTTTTGGTGAAGTGGTGATGAATGAATCGAGAAAAGGGAAGTAGATGGATAGACAGGGAGGAGTGACATCAATGGAATGGTTAGGTAGGCAGTTGGTTCGCTTTCGGTATGGCGTATTACTCATATGGGCGATTTTACTCGCGAGTTCAGTCTATTTTGGGCTACAGCTCCCGGGCGAGTTGAGAGGAAACGGGTTTGCCATTCAAGACGGACGTTTCCAACAGGTAGAGGATACGTTAAATGAACGATTTGATCGAGCAGGTGCTTCGATGATTGTCTTATTTGAAGGAGGAAATCTGGAGGCGGTCATGGACGAACAACAAGACCGATTTGATGCGATTCCTTCAATTGACGGCGTGATTACCCCGGCGGAGAATCCGGACGCTCGTTCAGGGGACGTATCCTATTTCGTGCTAGAATTCGAAGATTATGATGCGGCGGAATCCTCAATCGATGCCGTGCGGGACGCGCTCATCGTGGATACAGATACCGAAGTCCGCTTGACGGGAGAACCGGTCTTTGCGGACGACTTGAACGAAGCTTCGAAGAATGACCTGATTCGAGCGGAGTTAATCGGGATTCCAGTCGCGCTTGCCGTGTTGTTGCTTGTTTTCGGCACACCGCTCGCCGCGCTCATGCCGTTACTCGTCGGACTCATCACGTTCATCGTAGCGGCAGGGTCTTTATTCTTTTTTGCGCAAAACATGGAATTATCCATATTCGTCTTGAACGCCGTGGCGATGATCGCCATTGCGCTCGGGATTGATTTTTCATTGCTACTCGTCAACCGTTACCGTGAAGAGTTGACGCGCGGGCAATCGAGAGAAGAGGCGATTGTCCGGACGGTGGCGACGGCAGGACGCTCGATTCTCTTTTCAGGTCTATGTGTCTTTGTCGGATTGGCGGGTCTACTCTTTATTCAGGTCGATGTCTTCCAAGCGGTCGCGCTCGGTGCGCTCATTGCCGTCGCGGGAGCCGTGTTATCTGCACTGACTCTGTTGCCATCGTCGCTTTACTTAGTCGGTGACGCCTTAAATAAAGGACGAATCATCAAGACAGATGAGACGAAATCTGAAAAGCGCTGGCAAAAGCTTGCTCGCTTCGTGATGAGACGTCCGGTGACGATGACGCTCATTGCTTTGTTGATCCTGCTCCCGAGTCTTTGGTTCGTGCGCGACCTAGAGTTGAACATTCCGGACGCCGATGCGCTCCCGACTTCCTATGAATCACGAGCGGCACTCGAACGATGGGACGATGTGTTTGGGGATAATTCGACCGATGCGGTCCTTCTGTTTGAAGCGAACGATTTGACCGATCCGATGATTTTAGAGGAATTGACGAGTCTCACAGATGAGTTAAACGAGGTCGATATTGTCGATAATGTCTCGACTTTCTTAACGACATCCGGATTGACGCCTGAGACGTTTACGCAACTCGCCGAAGCGGCGCCCGAACAACTCGCCCCGCTTGAGCGACTTGTGACCCTTGATGGGAAAACAGATTTGGCGCTCGTGAATGTCAGCTTCGACGTACCTCCGAGCGATAAAGAAGCGCAAGCATTCGTACGGGATTGGCGAGACAAAGGGTTTGAAGTCGGTGGACCGGCAGCCTTCAATGAAGAGATTTATGAAGAGATTTATGACAGCATTCCCTATGCGGTGATCACCGTCATTTTGGCAACCTTCTTCATTCTCATGTGGGCATTCCGCTCCATCTTGATTCCAATCAAGGCGATTCTCATGAACGTGCTCGGTCTTGGAGCGACGTTCGGCTTACTCGTCATCATTTTTGAATCAGGGTATGTGTATGATGCAGAAACGATCAGTATTTTGACACCGGTGTTCATCTTCTCACTCGTCTTTGGATTGTCGATGGACTATGAGGTGTTTCTCGTTTCACGAATCGAGGAATATTACCGCGAGACGGGCGACAATGACTATGCGACGGAGATGGGGCTTGCGAAGACGAGTAAAATCATCACTTCAGCCGCCATCATTATGATCGTCGTGACGGGTGCATTCGCCTTCACGGGCGTGAGCCCGATCAAACAGCTCGGCGTGGGGATTGCGCTCGCTATCTTCATTGATGCGACCATCATCCGGATTCTGCTCGTTCCGTCTCTCATGAAACTGTTCGGAGATTGGAACTGGTGGTGGTTCGGAAAGAAAGATTTACCGAAACGTAACATGCACTAAAGGTAAAATTCATGAACTGAATCAAAATGTGTGGTAAACTACGTACAAGATTACGCGCAATTTGAGAAAGGAAGGTCTTTATGGATACCGAGAGGACATGGCCTCTGTTCCAACTTCCGGACTTCTAGCGTTGACTGATCGCTTACACGTGTATCAATCAACAAACGGAAGAACGGAGATGGAACAGATGGAACCGCAGCTACGACTGAGGATCCTCCTCTCCGTCAAGAACGGGGAGGACAATCGGAATGAAACGAGTTGCTACCATAGTGCTCGGAACGCTGATCATGGCGTTCGGTTATTATTATTTGAATGAACAGTTTGGTTTGGCGGAAGGTGGGTTCGTCGGATTATCGCTACTCGGTCGTTATTTATTTGATATCGACCCGGCGATTTCGATGATCGTGCTCGACATCCCATTTTTTATCGTCGCTTTGTGGTGGAAAGGGTGGCGTTTTGTCGGGCAAGCGGTACTAGCCGCTTCATCTTTGTCGCTTAGTTATGCGATGTGGGACCGTCTCGACTTGCTCACGTTTGATATTCAAGTATGGCCGGCAACATTGTTTGCGGCCATCGCGAGTGGGATTGTGACCGGATATGGTCTCGGTCTTGTCTTGAAGTCAGGCGGGGCTACCGGAGGCGATGACTTATTCGCTCTTGGCTTATCGAAATGGACAGGTGTGTCGGTCGGTACGATTCTGATTATTTTTGATGTGATCGTCCTTGGGATTTCACTCATCTATTTACCATTATCGAACGCATTGTATACGCTCATCGCAGTATCGATTGCCGGAAGGGTCGTCACAAAGATGCTCGTCGTCGACGAACCGAAAGCGACACCCGTCGCACCAAATTGGACACCAAAAAACGATCTCGCATGAGATCGTTTTTTTTTATGAAGAGTGAGAGCGAGTTAGGTTGGCTTGAATCTCGATGGAAAAAAATTACTGTTAACAAATTGAGAGTGGTACAATGAACTATAGATTGAATTTCTGGTGGTGAGAAGAGGAACCGTAACATCGTGAACTTGAGTATCCTCGCATTACTTATGGCAGTGATGTTGACACTCCCACGATTAAAACCGTGGGATTCTGAAGTGCTTGTGCGAGCGCAGTCCATTTCTGTTTTGCTCAAACCTCCAGATGAGGGTGTGCCATCACCCCTCCTGAGACAGATCATATAGATTCTCAGGCTGGTGGACTGTTGCCATCCACCACAGGTCGTTACAGGTGTGTCCATCTGATGTTTTAGCGTCTTTTGCGTGACGACAGGCATCGTTTTACCGGTCATATGTTTTCATGACCGAACCGTATACGATTTTCAAGGGACGATGGACACAAGCGTTTTAAAGACTTGTTCTTGTCTATGGGATAAGTATACCCGAACGTCGGATGTTTTCCCATCCGAACTCACTCTCATCCCATGCCTAAAGGCGGGCTATGTCCGATATGGGCTTTCCCGTTCGTAAAATCTTGTAATGAATAACCTTGAAGGACTGCACACGCTCAAAACGATTGTGAACAGTCTGGCAATGATGACGCTATCTGTCATTGGAATCATGTTCATAACGAACTATGCGAAAAATAAGAAACAAGCTATGTGATGAAATAGGTGGCTGGCGCTGCCTATTTTCTTTTTCGCTTTTTGTGGTAAATCTCACAGCGGATGCTCTCACCATCCATTACACTAGTGGAGGAAGGAGTGATGGTTGATGAAATGGATGATTCCAACACAGCATGGGGCATGGTCGATGCTCATTTTACCGTTCGTTCTTGGAGGGACGGTCGGGGGATGGGTGTGGACACATGTGCCTTTTGCTATTGCATGGTTGTTTGTCTATATGGGGACATTCTTCTTATTCCAATACATCAAGCAACGAAAGAAATCGCGTGAACTGTTACGCACCGTGATCATCTATCTGATGATTGCTACACTATCCATCATCCCAGTCTTATGGGTGCAATGGAGTCTCATCTGGTTCGCTTTTGCAATGATTCCATTCGGTCTCGCAAACGCCTATTTTGCCAAAATCAAAGATGAGCGAAACGTATGGAATGACATCAGTGCCGTCACGTCATTCTGTATTGGAGGAATGGCGAGTTATTACCACGGAGCACACGTCGTGGATGAAACGATTGCATGGGTATTCGTTTTGCCATACCTCTATTTCCTCGGAAGTATCTTTTTCGTCAAGACGATGATTCGGGAAAAGAAGAGCATCGCGTATCGTAACCTTTCGTGGGGGTATCATATGCTGTTAATCGTCGTGTTCATTGCGCTCGGTTATCCGCTGCTCGCTTTAGCATATGCCCCGAGTTTGATTCGTGCTATTTGGTTCTACGGCAAAAAAATCCCAATCATGAAAATTGGGATTGTCGAAATCGCAAACTCTGTATTTGTACTGGTGTGTCTCACGATGAATCTCTTAATTTAATAGATCACGTGCGTTCGAAAATCGAGATGCCTCGAACGGGGTGTCGTGAATCGCGTAATGAATGGCCATCAAGCGTCGGAAATCATCTGTCAGTTCCCACTTTGTTGCCGTCTTGATGGCCTCTAGTGCTTCTACATATCGTTCATATCGTGTCATGTCGAATCGCCTCCTTGTCCAATCATACGAGCGGGGGCGATCAGATGTTTCAAAAAAGCCGTCTCGGAAACATTTCCGGACGGCTTTTGATTATTGTACTTGTGTGTAGAGTTTTTGCATGTACTCGTTCACTTCATCGGCCGCTTGGAACATCATGAATGAGTGTTGCAAGATGATCTCTGGTGAGAAACCGAGGTCGAGGTCGAGTGTCGAGGCGAGCGTGACATCGCGATCGCTGTCGAGTACACAGCGGAAGTATTTGAACTCCTGGTTGAACTCGTTCAAGGCATTAAGAATCGGTAAATCTTCTACGTAATCTGGGACGTGCGTGACAGTAGCAGCATACAACTCAGCATCTGTCGTCTTTTTGTTAAAAGCGATAATCATAACGGGCTGAGCCCCGGATTTTGTTGTTTCACGCGTCAAGAACGTGACGTGCGTTTCAGTGTCGCTCTCTTTGAACGTCATGTTGCGTTCAGCGGCGAGCGCTCTAAATGATTCTACTTTTTCTTCGAAGTTCACAAGGAAATCCCCCTTAGTAAGTCGTTACTCTAACTTTCCCCCATTTGGACAGGGAAAGCAAGGGGAACTAGCGTTTCATCAACATTTTAATGGCTTCTTCCACCGTTTCGGACGTATCTTCGCCATCTGCTTGAGCGGTGATGATACATTGTTCCAAGTTCTTAGCCACAATGATTGTAGAAACGCGATCGAGTGCGGAACGTGCGGCACTTAATTGCGTCACGACATCGCGACATTCTTTCCCTTCCTCCATCATCCGGATGATGGCACGAATTTGTCCTTCCACTCGTTTCATGCGATTCAATACTTTTGCATCGTATACATACGGTTCCATATCATTCACCTCTATAGGAAAAATTGTTCAGTTACCCAACTATTTATTGTGTAGGCTCATCTTAATACATGGGGGAGTATGTGTCGAGCATCAACTATCCAAATGGATGATGTTGAAAAATTAGACATTTCGTCAAACTTATTTCTTGCAATTAAATACCTAAGGGGGTATATTAATGACGTGGAAGCGAGATGTTCAACAAATCACAAACTTGTTGAACGAAAGCAACCAAGCCGAATGGTATAAATTGAATTGAAAAAAAGAAAGGGTAGATCAACGATGAAAGCATCCGCTTTAAAACGTCAAATGGACTTTGGAGTGCCTGTAAATATCGTCGACGTCCGAGAACGTGACGAGTTTCAAGAAGCCCATATTGAAGGTGCGAAAAACTATCCGTTATCCGAAATGACAGAGTGGATCGACACGCTCGATCCAGCTGAAGAATATGTCGTTCTCTGCCGCTCAGGTGCGCGTAGCACGCAAGCGACTTGGCAAATGGAAGCGAAAGGCTATAAAGTGGTCAATATAGAAGATGGCTTGATGAGTTGGCCAGGAGAAGTCGTCAGAGGAGGAAATGGACAATGAGTAAAAAAATCGTAATCGTCGGTGGAGTAGCGGGTGGTGCATCTGCAGCAGCGCGTCTTCGTCGATTAAATGAAGAAGACCATATCGTTATGTTCGACCGTGGAGAGTACATCTCGTTCGCGAACTGTGGTCTCCCATACTACATCGGGGACGTCATTCAAGACCGTCAAAAACTCCTTGTTCAAACCGTTGAAGGAATGAACAAGCGTTTCCAACTCGATATCCGCAATTTGACGGAAGTCGTTAAAATTAACCGTGACGAGAAGACGGTGACGGTGAAACACGTTCAAACAGGCGAAACGTATGACGAGTCATACGACGTTCTCATCCTTTCACCGGGAGCGAAACCGATTCGTCCAAACCTCCCTGGAATCGACGAGGCAGAAGATATTTTCACGCTTCGCAACATTCCGGACACAGATAAAATCCGTGGCTACGTCGATGACAAGGCGCCGAAGCATGCGACCGTGATTGGCGGAGGCTTTATCGGGATTGAGATGGCAGAAAATTTACGTGAGCGTGGCGTTGAGGTAACGCTCGTCGAGATGGCAGATCAAGTCATGACACCACTCGACCGTGAGATGGTGGCGCCAGTCCATGAACACTTACGTCTTCATGGCGTCGAGCTTCAATTGTCAGATGGTGTTTCTTCATTCTCTGAAAAAGGGAAGAAGGTGCATTTGACGAGCGGTCGTGTCATCGATACAGATATGGTCATCATGTCGATTGGGGTTACACCGGAATCGACGATTGCGCGTGAAGCCGGCCTTGAAACAGGCATGCGCGGTGCAATCCGAGTAAACGAAAAAATGATGACATCTGACCCGTCGATTTATGCGATCGGGGATGCGGTCGAAGTACTCGACTACGTCTTCAAAGAACCAACTGTCGTGCCACTCGCATGGCCAGCGAACCGTCAAGGCCGTCTCGTTGCGGATATCATTAACGGTCGTGACGTGAAATATAATGGAACGATGGGAACGGGAATCGCCAAAGTATTTGATATGACGGTCGCAACGACAGGATGGAATGAAAAACGGTTGAAGGCGGCTGGCAAGACGTATGAGGCTGTACACGTACATCCAGGTTCGCATGCGGGTTATTATCCAGGATCGACACCTGTGTCGCTTAAACTCTTGTTCCACCCGACAACGGGTGAGATCTATGGTGCGCAAGGCGTTGGGATCAATGGAGTCGATAAACGCATCGACGTCATTGCGACAGCGATGAAGGGTGGTTTGACAGTCCTCGATCTACCTGACCTTGAGCTCAGTTATGCACCACCGTTCAGTTCTGCGAAAGATCCGGTCAATATGATCGGGTATGTCGCGTCGAACGTCGTCCTCGGTGACAATGAAGTCGTACATTGGGATGAAATCGATGAGCTCGTTGAAAATGGAGCGACGCTATTAGACGTTCGCGATGAATCGGAGCATGAACTCGGAAAGATTCCAGGATCGATCAATGTGCCACTCAACTCGTTACGAGAAAACTTGGACAACTACGACCGGAATGAAACGATTTACGTGACGTGCCAAGTCGGTCTTCGTGGCTATCTCGCATCACGCATCTTACGTCAAAACGGCTTCAAGGTGAAAAACTTGAGCGGTGGCTACAAGACGTGGTCGCAAATCAAACGTGATTTCGAGGCGCTTGAAGAAGCGAACAGATCAAATGAAACAGCGGCTACCGTTGTAGAAGAGGAGCCAACACAAATGACAAATGCACCAATCGGGGAAGCGGTCATGTTAGACACATGTGGACTACAATGCCCGGGACCTATTTTAGAAGTAAATAAGAAAGTCGCAGAACTCGAGGAAGGCGAAACGCTCCGCGTTCTCGCAAGTGATCCAGGATTCTTCGCAGATATCGAAGCATGGGCGAAGAAGACAGGCAACAAACTCGTCTCGAAACAATTCGTTAACGGACGCGTTGAAGCCATCCTTCAAAAAGGACAAGGTCCGGCTGTACCACAAGCAGGCGCACCAGCAGGAGACGGTGCATCAATGGTCGTCTTCAGCGGAGACCTCGACCGTGCACTCGCATCCCTCATCATTGCGCAAGGTGCTGCCGCGATGGGGAAAGAAGTGACGATGTTCTTCACATTCTGGGGACTCAATGTCATCCGCAAACCGGACGCACCGGAAGTGAAAAAGCAAGGTCTTGAGAAAATGTTCGGCATGATGATGCCAGGGCATGCCGGCGAATTACCGCTCTCGAACATGAACTTCGGTGGTGTCGGTCAAAAAATGATGAAGAAAGTCATGAGCGATAAAAACGTTCCTTCTGTCGAAGAAATGATCAAGTCAGCGCAAGAAGCAGGCGTGAAAATGGTAGCTTGCACGATGTCAATGGACGTCATGGGCATCAAAGAAGAAGAGTTGATTGATGGGGTCGACCTCGGTGGTGTGGCGGCTTATCTTGGCGCAGCAGAAGGCGGTAACTTAAACCTCTTTATCTAAATGAAATATAGAACGAGTCGGATTGCGATACGCTCTCCGGCTCGTTCTTTTTGCTTTTAGAAAGAGTCAAGCTGATATTGAAAAAACGAATTAATATTGCAATTTTCGTATAATTTACCTATAATTCAAATCATGTTAAGAAAGTTGACATGACTTTTTTCTGTTGAGATTTTTAGATTGGTGGAGGATTAGTATGGAGAAATTGATAGAGAAACTCGTTTCGCAAGCGAACGATTTGTTGTGGTCGCAAGTGCTCATCGTTGTACTTGTCGCTTTAGGTCTTTATTTTACAGTTCGTATGGGCTTCGTTCAGTTCCGCATGATTCCTGAAATGTTCCGCCTTTTGTTCAAAGAGGGCACAGCACGTGAAAAAGGCCAAGTGTCTTCGTTCCAAGCTTTCGCAATCGGAACGGCAGCTCGTGTAGGGACAGGAAACATTGCCGGTGTGGCGACAGCGATTGCGCTAGGTGGCCCAGGAGCAGTTTTCTGGATGTGGCTCATTGCGTTGATTGGGGCAGCATCTGCATTCGTCGAAAGTACGTTGGCACAAGTGTACAAGATTCGTGATGGACGCACATGGCGTGGGGGACCTGCCTACTATATGGAGCGCGCGCTCGGCCAACGTTGGCTAGGTGTCTTGTTCGCAATTTTGATCACGTTCTCATTCGGATTTGCGTTTAACTCGGTACAGTCGAATACGATTTCACTCTCTGTGAGTAACCAGTTCGGGATCAGCACGACAGTCGTCGGGATTGTCCTTACGATTGTGACGGCCATTGTCGTCTTCGGTGGGATTCAATCAATCGCACTCTTGTCGAGTATCATCGTACCGGTCATGGCAGGTGGCTATATCTTACTCGCGATTTGGATTATGGTGACGAACGTCTCCCTTCTACCAGACGTCTTCAGCCTCATCTTCTCAGAAGGAGTCCTCGGAATTGAGCAACTCTTCGGAGGGGCGATTGGTGCCATGGTACTTCAAGGGATTCGTCGCGGTTTATTCTCGAATGAAGCGGGTATGGGTTCAGCGCCTAATGCCGCTGCGACAGCAGAAGTATCGCACCCTGTCAAACAAGGATTGATTCAATCGTTTAGCGTATTTGTAGATACATTGCTCGTTTGTACATCGACAGCGATGATTGTCTTGATTTCAGGCGTAGCCGGTTCAGAGTCGTTTGCGGGTGTCGAATTGACGCAAGCCGCGTTGACAGCAGAAATCGGTTCGGTCGCGACATCGTTCTTGACGATTGCGATTTTCCTATTTGCGTTCAGTTCGATTCTTGGAAACTATTACTACGGTGAGACGAACATCCAGTTCATCTCGGATAAGAAAATCTACGTCACGCTCTATCGCATCGGTGTTGTCGGCATGGTTTTGTTTGGTGCGGTCCGCTCTGCCGGTCTTGTTTGGTCGATTGCTGACGTGTTCATGGGTCTCATGGCACTCGTGAACTTATATGCCATCTTCCGCTTGGCGAAAGTGGCTCGCGCCGTTCTCGATGACTACTTGGCACAGCGACGCGAAGGAGAAGACCCAGTTTTCTATGTCGACTCGGTTGAGAATCTTCCTGGTCGTGAATACATCGAAGCTTGGGAGAGTGAAACAGAGGAACAACAAACAGGAACAAGTCGTTCTTGATATAAGGAACCGTCTACGAATTCACGTAGGCGGTTTTTTTACATGACGGTTTGTCAAATTAAGCGCAACACTTCCTCGGTGAAGACCTCGTGTGCGGTTTTCCAGTTCAGGCACTTCCTTGGTCGCCCGTTGATCTTGGCCAG
>CABIYO010000057.1 GCA_902362975.1 Caryophanales bacterium | reverse complement strand
GAAAACACACTGTCCAAATTGTTTGTGCTTGGATTTAGCATACCGTATCAATTCGTTTTTTACGACCGAAGGTATGTTGGATTCAATGTTTTTTGAGGTGACTCGTGGAAACTTTTCCTCTTTAATCGCTCGTTGAACAAGGAGATTGGCTTGTCTGATGTACTCCGTAGTTATACGATGAAGTTCTTTCGCTTGTTCTTTTGTCGGTTTTAGTTTGATTTTTATTGTCTTCAATTTGACCCCTCCTTTCTTACTTGATATACTTTTATTATACTTAATTACGCACAATAAAAGAAGAAAGAAGTGTTTGAAATGGCTAAAAAACGTATCAATTTAATGATGACCCCAGAGATCTACAAAGAACTGCAAAAGAAAGCAATTGACGAAGAAACCTCTGTGTCTCAATTAGTAGAAAACTTAGTTAAGGACTATCTCGAAAAAGAAAAGAAAGACTAGAGCCTTTCATCCCACCCCTAAAGGAGTGGGCTTTCTCGGCTCTAAGCTCTGTAAAGTATAGTTACAAAAATACAGGTCAGTCGTTCGACTGTCGTAAAGGATGTCGGTATTACAATGAAACGTATCGCTTTGTTCCGCATATGGATTATCGTCACCATGTTCGCCCGGTTCATCATTCGTCTGTACGCCTTTTCACGCAAACAACAAGGCGTCGCCACGACAGAAGAATATGAAGCACTGATGCTCAAGCTCGCGCGTGAGTATAAGCGTAACGCGCTACGGCTCGAGGGCTTGTTAATCAAACTCGGACAATTCTTGTCAATTCGTGCGGACTTATTACCACCCGCCGTCTTGAACGAGCTGTCAGAGCTCGTCGACCGTGTCCCGACGTCTGGTTGGGAAAAGTCGCGCGCGATTCTAGAGGCAGAATGGGGCGTCCCATATACCCAAGTCATCAAAGACGTCGGCATCGACGCCGTCGCCTCGGCTTCCATCGGAGAAGTATATGGTGCCACGCTTCTTGAAAACGGTAAACGGGTCGCCATCAAAATCCAGCGTCCGAATATAGAAAAAATCATCCGGACCGACTTCCGTGCGATGCGAATTGTCACATCGATGTTAAAGCGGACATCCCTCGCTAAATCAACCGACTTAGATAGCTTATATCGCCAAATGATTTTTGTCATCGGGGATGAACTAAATTTCCAAACTGAATTAAAAAATGCCCTGTATTTTAAAGCCAAATACGCCGATAACCGAGACATTTACATCCCGGACTATCACGAACATCTCTGTACGAACCGCGTCTTGACGATGGACTGGGTCGACGCACGTCGAATCACCGACCTCGCCTTTTTAAAAGAAAATGGAATCGACCGTTCCGCCCTAGCTGAACGACTCTTCACACTCGCGGCCGAACAGCTATTGTTTGGTGGGCAGTTCCACGCCGATCCACACCCCGGAAACGTCCAAATCCGATCCGATGGCACCATCATCCTCCTCGATTTCGGTATGGTCGGACAGACAACGGCGCAAGACATGGCCACGATTCGGAATATCTTACAGGCATTCATCTCGCTCGACTATGATAGCATCGTCGATGGATTAGAAGACTTGCGCTTCCTCTTACCGACGGCGAACAAACAAAACATTCGCCAAGCACTAGAGAAAGCTGTCACTTTCTACCTAGAAACGGACATCGATACCGTCGATACGAAATTGATTGAGAAGGTGTTACAGGACATTCAATTGCTCGTCAAAAACGAACCGATTCAGCTTCCGGCAGAATTTGCCTTCTTCGGTCGAGCCGCCTCGACCTTGCTCGGGATTCTGCAAATCCTCGATCCGAAAATCGATCTGTTCACACTCGGTAAACCGATTGTCATCAAATGGCTCGAAGAAGACGGGACAACGCTTCAAAATCGTTACGTGAAGACCGGAATCAACTACGCGAAGAAACTGTTAAACGTTCCGCCGCTTCTCGATAATTACTTAAAAGAAACGACACGAAAACGTCTGTCGGAGCAAGCGATGTTCCAACGAACCCTAGAATCCAAGGAACTCTTGCACCGTCAGACGTTCAATGCCATCGTCATCTTGCTCGGTTTGCTCGTCGGCCTACTCGGCTATATTCGACCGGATGAATGGCTCTTTTGGTCAGGTGGCGTCGTCTCCGTTTTAGCTTATTTTAATTGGAGACGCCTCGGACGAAAAATTCGTCAGTTGGCTCGACAAGACTTTCGAGTATAAGCGAACCGTCACTTTCAGAAGTGGCGGTTTTTTGTTGAATCCATTGTGCGATATAAGCACCGACGTCGCGCATCATGCGAGGTATCGTCCAACCCATGGTCGATACTTGAATGACGTTCGCTCGTTTCAAATAGTCACTCTCATACTGGACGAGATAGCCTTGATAAGACAGTTGGCGCCCAAGCTCGACCGAGGATAGCTCGCACGGAACTGGAATCGTGATGATGCCAGGTGATTGGGCGGGACACACATCGACCGATAAACCGTTCTCTTGTAAGGCATGAAGCAACGTATTCATCTTTACAGAATGCGAAACGACTTCATCTTCTGTCAACTCATCCAGCGCGATCGCCATCGCTGAGAGAAGCGGTTCCGATTGTGTGAAGGCAATCGGTTGATAGAGGGATAGATCCAAATAGCGCGCTGTATGTGGTGTCGCAATCGCTGGATGCTTCATTGCCACGAACGCGAGACCCGGGGCGTTCCGTAACGCCTTTCCTGAAGAGAAGGTCACGTAGTCCGCAAACGAATAGTCATAGACGAACGTTCCGACGGCACTGATCGCATCAATGGCGATAACGCCTTGCCATGTATGGAGCGGGGCAAGGTTGATTAAAATCCCTAACGATGTCTCACAATGAACCGTCCATACCCAGTCTGGTGCAATGCACTCAAGTTGCGAAATATCCCATTGTCCCTCTTGGTCCACTGCGACCACGTCAAAAGACAGACCGACACGCCGGGCATGGTCAATCAAGCGTTCTCCAAATTCACCCACATTGAAAATGAGTCCGTGTCCATCTAATCGAGCCGCGACCGCATCGTTAGCGACGGTCCCGCTTCCAAGGAGCGTATAGACATGAGGGAGTCCGATTCGTTCCGCCAGTTTTTGTTGCACCGCGTCAAGTACTCGTCTCGTCTCGTTTGAACGATGTGGGCGCGGCTGCATCGAGAGTCGTCCTCTCACGCGTTCTGAACATTCAACGGGTCCTGCTAGTAAACTTTTTGGACGTAGGATCGATGCTGATTTGGATTCATAAAAAGCCGAACGCGTTAACATCATCGGAACATATCTCGCTTCGTCAGGACCAATCGGATCCGCGAACGGCACAAACCCGAATCGATGATAGAGCACTTGTTCACGTGTCGTTCCACTGATGACAATACCATCGACATCACGCTCTGTCGCATCGTCGATAACCGCGCGCATCAATCCAGCGAACGTCCGATTGCGTCGATAGGGTTTAGTCACAGCGAGGAGGCGAATCTCAAGCCAATTCCCATCAGGAATGCGTACTCCTTTTTGTTCCAACGAAAACGGCCGTTTGCCACGTAACGCACACATGGCAATCACTTCACCGTCCGCTTCCCCGATCCAATATGTATTTTCTTCGTGAAATCGGTCGACAAGTCGCCTCTCGGGATTCGGCGGATGTTGCGGAATCTCTTCAACGAATGTTTCGTAATTTAACCGATGTATCGCTTCAAAATCTAATATTTCGGCTTTTCGATACACAATCATGTTCTTTCCTCCTTCATGTGATGATACGTAATCACGATAGCGATGAGTATGGCCCAGATGACATCCTCGAGACTTCCGAAAGCTGCCAGCGGTAATAAAGTAAGCATGACTAATCCCGTCTCGCGAGAGTTCCCCGTTAATTTGATTAAGACCAACAAGATAGCAAGACCCCCAACAAACCACCACGGGTCATATGCCCATATGATTCCAGAAAAAACGGCATATCCCTTCCCTCCCGCATGAATTCGCCAAAACGGATAAATATGTCCGAGCGTGAGCGCGAACGCAGTCTCCCAAAAATACGGTCCGCTCATCTGTAGGACGAGAATCGTCTTGAGCACGTCGAATCCATAGACGATGAGAAACGCCTTCACTCCACCGATGCGATGCGCATTGCGTGCACCGGTATTCTTTGAACCAGTTGTCGCTAAATCATGTCCACTTAGCACCCCATACAGTCTGCCCCCGAGCAGACTTCCGACTAAATAGCCAATGATGATAATCCACATAGTATCCCCTCTTTTTTGGAAATTTGTGTGCGTTTCAGAAAAACGGGTATCCTCTAATTAACTGTGCACTTTTTGGAAAGGGGAAATCAAGATGCGTGAAGAGAAAAACTTCATTAATGGAGAATGGATAGAAACGGGACAAACGATCGAGGTACGAAATCCAGCCACAGGCAACGTGATGGCCGTCGTGACAAAAAGTGATACACAAGAAGCGACACAAGCCGTCGACGCTGCGCATGAGACGTTAGAAGAATGGCAACAAAAAACAGCAGAAGAACGAGGGGAACTACTCAATGAGTGGCATCGTTTGATTGCAGAACATACAGAAGAGCTTGCCCGAACGATGGTCGAAGAACAAGGGAAACCGCTCAAAGAAGCAATCGGTGAAATCAACTATGCAAATGGATTCATCGACTGGTATGCAGCAGAAGGACGACGCGTGTACGGAGAGACGATTCCTGCTTCATCAAACCAGAAACGGATCTTTGCCATCAAACAACCGGTCGGCGTCATCGCAGCCATCACACCTTGGAACTTCCCAGCTGCCATGATCACACGGAAAGTCGCTCCAGCGCTCGCTGCAGGCTGTACGGTCGTCATGAAACCAGCTTCGGCGACCCCGTTGACCGCCATCGAATTGGTCAAATTAGCGGAGAAGGCCGGATTCCCGAAAGGGGTCATCAACCTTGTCACGGGACAAGCGTCAGATATCGTCAAAGCGTGGCAACAAGATAAACGGGTCCGAAAATTGACGTTCACAGGATCAACGGAAGTCGGAAAAATGCTCATGCGTGACGCTGCGGACACGATGAAAAAGATTTCACTCGAACTCGGTGGACATGCCCCGCTCATCGTCACGGCCAAAGCAGATTTAGATAAGGCTGTTCCGCAAGCGGTCGCCACGAAGTTCCGAAACGGTGGACAGACGTGCGTCTGCGCGAACCGAATCTATGTCGAACGCGCCGTCGTCGATGAATTCTCGGAGCGTTTCATTAAAGAAGTCGAAGCATTGAAAGTCGGCAACGGACTAGAGGAAGGTGTCGACATCGGTCCGCTCATCGATGACGATGCGCTCAGCAAAGTCGAAAAGCATATTGAGGACGCGCAGATTCGTGGCGGTGAAGTGTACGGTGGTGAGGTGCTAGACGGCTTGTTCATCCGTCCTGCCGTCATCCGTTACGCGAATGAAGACATGCTCTGCATGAACGAAGAAACGTTCGGACCTGTCGCACCGATTGCAACGTTCGATTCGCTCGATGAAGTCATCAAACGGGCGAACAACACGCCGTTCGGCTTAGCCGCTTACCTCTTCACGCAAGACATCAATGAAGCGGTCTATTTAGCTGAATCGCTAGAGTATGGGATTGTCGGTGTGAATGACGGACTTCCGTCAACGCCGCAAGCGCCGTTCGGTGGTTGGAAAGAGAGCGGGCTCGGTCGTGAAGGTGGTCATCACGGCATCGAGGAATTTTTAGAAGTAAAATACATCTCACTCGGATTGTGAGAATAGTTATACAAAAGAGATTGGGACAGCGAAGGGCTGTTACTATCCGGAGCTACATGCGATTGCCGTGGGCCCGGAGCGCGTGTTATCCACTTTAATGTTGACCATGAGTGCGAAGGACGCCGAACATGTCATGACTGTCCTAAGTTTTCGCATTAGTCACGACACTCTGCTCAGGGTTGCCCATCCTGAGCATGGAAGGGAAATTTTGATTTGCTCAGAATTTGGGTACTTTGTCGAAATCCCGAGCCAATCCGTGCTCACTGATATTGTAAAAAAATGAGCGACCTCCTTCAAGCGGTCGCTCGTCATCGTTCACCAACATTGCGTAAGAACCACATTTGTATTGAAAAATACAGGTGGAACTGCGATAAGTATATAATGATGCAAATCTTGAACTAAGTAGTGTAGATCCGCTGTAAAAAAGTATAATGATAATTTATAAAGTTTAGTCATGAATTGTATAAGGCGCTTGGAATGGAAATACGGTGGCCTCATACTATATGAGCTAACTCCTGTAGGTCCAAAGTAAATGCCCCTCATCCAAATACAAAAGCGACCGTCGAGTCTCCCTAGAAATGGGAACGCATCACCGGTCGCTTATTTGTATTTACTATAATGGGGTTAGCATTTAGTCTTTGTTTCAATTTCATCAAATCGAAATCCAGCTTGCCACTAGACGCGCCAACAACTCTTGTTGTCAAGCCGTCTGAAGGCAGCGGTATTATTCATAAGTGAATGTATGCTACTCAGATTAAGTTTCATTTCCCGAGATAGCTTGGGATATACAATACTTATTTTCCATATCATCATCGCCTATACCAGTCTTTACTCTCATTCATTTTTGATTAACAAGATTAAAAACATACATTACTTTTCGATTTGTTTAAACTCTCCTCCGAACGTCCATCCATTTTGTTTTAACATATTTTCAAATTGACTAGAAAAACGTTCAATGTCAATTTTTTTGTTGCGCTTTTTACAGAAGATTTCACCCTCTATTGAAATAGATGATGAAGTAGAATCTTTAATCTCCCAAATTGGCTTCCACGTTATATCTTTCTCATACTCTTCTGACGTGTGTTCGTACGTATTATCGAGCTCTTCTTCAGAGACACCAAGTTTTATAACATTATGTTGTGCGCTTCGCAGTGAAACATTATTTGCTCCCCCCCAAAGATCTGGATTGCTGGCCATAGCATCATCATCTTCCCAGAGACACTTTGGGCAAATCAAAAACGTTCCAGGAGGTTTTTCCTCCAAGGTTTTATAACCGCAACATATACAGGTGTATCGCTTCATAATTACAGCTCCAATTCATAATAGTTAAAATTATTTTAAAGAGTTATCATAATATCTTTTTCCATTTTTAGGTTTGAAATAGGTTCCGATATATTTACCTCCTCTTGTGTAGTGAACAATGACTAACTCGTTAGTTGACTTCTTATAAGTTGCAACTCGTCCGTTCCCAAGATGTTTTCTGAAGATGTTTTTCCCATCTGCTTTACTGTTAGCAAGCCTAAGAGCATTTTTTAGATATTGAGTTTTTCCAATCTTACTGTTAAATTCTTTTTGTCTTATTACATGCTTTTTATAGTGTTCCATAATTCTATTGAATAAACGATTTTTAGGTGCTACATATGGAACACCGCCACCCATTTTATCATTATGCCACTGTAGTCCATCCGGATCAATTCGAGTAACAGGATTATTCATTACATAAGCATATCCATTGGCCATCTCAATCGATTCATCACTATCTACCAACGGATCAACCGATAGGAACACCGCATGCTCCGGATGATAATAACGTGCCATCAAATAGTAAAGCTTCAAATCCTCATCGTAGTAATACGAGGCATAACGGATCGGCTGATCATGGAGCTTTTCATCAATCACGTTCTTCGTAATTGGCTTGCCCCAGGAGTCGTACATATACTCTGCCGCGAGGTTTCCAGTCTCATCTGTGATCGCGACGACGTCTCCGCGGTAGTTGCGGTGGTAGTTGTACCATGATCCATCAACTTTTAGTCCGACGAGGAGGTGATTCGCACTATAGACATATTCGCGGATGTAATTTCCTTGTTCATCCGTTTCGGCCAAGAGACGATTCGAGTCACCGTCGTAATGGAAGCGAATCGTTCCATTCGGCCCCCTCTTCTCAATGCGACGTCCCTGCTCGTCATAGGTGAACTGCCATGCTTTCGTACCGCCAGTCTCTTGGATTGCAGTCAGGTTACCCAAGGCATCCCACGTGTACGTCAAGCGTCCATCTTCGATACGATTCCCATCTTGGTCATAGGTAATGCCTTGACCATCGAACTTGGTTAATCGATTGGAACTGTCGAACTCGGCCAGTTTATCGTCTACGTTGGTCCGGTTCGCACGGGCATCATACTCATACGTAATCGTTTGCCCATCCAGTGTCCGCTCTTCAACCAGCTGGTCCATCGCATCGTACGAATAGAGTGCCGTCCGTCCGTCCTTGTCCAACTGCGTCAAGTTCCCATACTCGTCATAGGTATAGCGCTCATAAGCGATTTGTTTGTCCCCGGCAGATGCAGTCCATGCTGACACGGCACCCGTCTCATCAAACGCGACGAGTGATTCTCCCCCCTGTCCGGGCATCGTGATCTGGGTGACCTTCCCGTTCTCGTTGTGGCGGAACTTCCACCCCTTCTCCCCGATTTTTACCGCGTCATTTCGCATCGCGGCATCGTATTCGAACTCACGGGTAGTGTCTCCCAACCGAATTGAGGACAGGATTTCTGTACGTGTGGTCCCTTCACCTTTGTACACCCAATTCTGGGTGACACCATGGTAATCCGTGATCCCTTTCAAACGACCTGTACCGATTTTCCCTGCACTCTCATCGTCGGGGTCTGTTTTACCCGGATCATATTCGTAGTGTTTTTGTTTCGAATCATTGATCCCCATTGAGATAGTCGTCAGTTCCCCAGTGGATTGGTCATAGGCGTAGTTGAAGCGACTGGCAGTCGCTGTCCCCTCAACTCCGGTCTTCTCCTTCACCTCGATGATGTTCCCTTCACCATCATAGACATTGATCATACCTTTTCCTGAAGGAAGCGTGACCCCTGTCAAATGGCTCGTGACGTCATCATACTCATATCGATATGTCTGCTCACCGGGCCGTGTGACCGAAGTGATACGCCCTTTCTCATACCCATATTCGGTCACTGTCGCATCAAATATTTTCCTCGTCACTTCGTCTTTATCGTTATATCCATAGGAGATGCTCGTGCCGTTCTCAGCAACAGTCGTTTGTAGACGTCCACGTACATCGTATGTGTTCTTTCGGAGATGACTTCCCTGTTTTACGGACAGGATGTTCCCGAAAGCATCGACCGAATAGTTGACCGGTGACTTTGTCAATCCCGTGTCCTGTAACACATAGTTTCCTTGCCTGTCATAGGACGATTCCGATACGACGCGTCCGACTGACGCCCGAACCGCGTCGATGAGTACATCTTCAACTGAATTGTTTTGTATCGTGATGTCTAGCTTGTTCAGTTTCTGATTCGTCTCAGACGTCAATTGAACGGATTGCCGTTGCCAAGGTGCCTTCGCCGTTTCTTCGACATGAAGATTATTGAAAGAGGTCGTCTTTTGAACAGTACTTCCATCTTCATACGTGGCCGTCACGTGTAACACGGTGTCCTTCGTAGCCTTTTGGGCCAAAGCACTGACATAAAACGGTTTGGCTACCGATTGATTGACTATAATCGTTTGCTTTGCAGACCCATCGGCAAGAAGATTTAGTCCACTCCCGCTCATATATCCAGTCACGCTTGTGACAGCTTTGGAGAGTTGCCACTTGTTCACCCCATCAAACCCGCCTTGTTCGACATGGTTGAATGCCGAGGCAGAGACGGCATGCCCTTGTTTGGCCGTGTCCAATTGAACCTCATCGAATACAGTGATTCCATTTTCTGAAGTAATATCAACTCGGACTTTCGTAGCTCCGTCTGGTGCCGTGAACTCGACGAAACGTCTTGTCCATTCGTCAAGGTTCCCCATCGGACGAATCACATATGAACCGACTGATACATTTGAGCTATTGAGTAGTGTCAACGTGACGCTCCCTTTAGCTGTTCCTGTCGTTTTCATATCGATACCCAGGTTGTAAGGATTGCC
This sequence comes from Caryophanales bacterium, assembly GCA_902362975.1. Taxonomy (GTDB): domain Bacteria; phylum Bacillota; class Bacilli; order Exiguobacteriales; family Exiguobacteriaceae; genus Exiguobacterium. The sequence continues at coordinate 4,706 of CABIYO010000057.1, read as the reverse complement.
TGCTTTGACGTCCATTTCACGTGAGAGCGTCGTACTGTCAAGCTGCAGAGCCTTTCCATTTCTCCCATTCATCACGATCGTACCCGGAGATACCATTTCCGAAGACTCGAATCCCCCATTCTCGTATAGATTCACGCCAGGCGTTAAGCCTACACCCTCGCGAACAACATTCCCAAGAGCATCATATTCTGTGAATCCGATTCTTTCTTCCGATTCTTCGTGATTGACCACTTCTTCTCGGTCTTCGTTATAAGCAATCTCTTCTGCTATTCCGAACTCGTCTTCAATCCGGAGGAGGTCATCATTGTTCTCAGCATACTCATAAGTCCTAAGAGATGTCGCATCTTCTTCTTTTCGAACCGCTCCATCGAGTTCCCTGGTGTCGTCAACGTCTGCAGTGTCACGTGTAGCATAGTGGGTCGATTCAATCGACCCGTCAGGGTTCGTCACTTTCGTAACCCTGTGATCCGTCCACTCATATACCGTGCTCTTTCCATTCGATGACTCTTTCGTCAAATGTCCAAACCTATCGAAGACAAATTTGACTGGGGCATCTGCTGCTTCTTTACTCTCGTTTAATTTGTAAGTCTCATATGTGATATCATCTGTGTTTTCCTCGGATACGTTCTTATAAGAAACTAGTGTCTCGTCTGCTTCCCTGACCGTAGAAATGGTTTTCGCATCGAAGGTAGCCGCGACTTCGTTCTTGTCTGCTGTTACGTGACCTGGCAAAATGAGGCGCTTAATCATCGAGGCTGTCGCGTCACGCGCAGTCACTTCCCCGGTTTCCTTGATCACTGATACTGCCGTGTCATATTCATAGCCATAGCTTCTCGTCGGGCTCTCTCCCTTGAGACCATCCACACTTACAAGTCGATCCCATGCGTCATAAGTGTAACGAGTAGTTTTCGACTCCACCTTATCATCCGAGGAGGCTGTCACGTTCATCTCGCTGACCCAACCTTTTTCGTTATATGTGAACTCGATTCGATTGGGCGAGTCCGCTCCGCCATCACTTGCTGCATATACCGCTTTTAACCGGGTAGCCTCTCCGGTCACTTCATAGTCAAAGCGAACACGGTTCTTCTTGTTTGGCGCTTTCGTATCGTACTCCATGGCGATGAGACGACCTTCTCGGTCATAGATTTCACGTTGTCCGTCGCTCAACTGAATCACATATTCGTCATTGACCTCATCAATCAAAAAGTCGTAGTCCACTCCAGTCGGGGGGAGTAGCCTCACTTTTCCGTCGTCACTTTGTACACGAAGGAAGAGGTGTCCGCTCCCATCCGCGTCGACATAGCGGACCACTTTCGTATCGGCATCTTTCGGAATCTCGAGGCGACGCTCGAGGCCACTGTGCCATCCCAGACCGAACATCCCTAGTCGGGTGGAGGTCGAATTGAAGTAACGTGCCGCCGACACTTCTGGACCTCGGCCAGGCAATACTTCGTCCACCTGTTCTAGGAATTGGTTCCCCTTCAAGACATTGAATGATCCGATGGACGTCTCAAGCATGGGATAAAATTCCTCAGTACCGAGGTCTGGTTCATTGATCGCCGTGATGGTTGGTGTCGTCGGTAATGTTCTGACTAGATTCCCTTCCGAAATAAAATTCGAAGCGAGGAGCACACCCTCACTATCCGCTTCACGATAGGCTGTGACACGAATCCAATATTTTTTCTCAGTGCCATATTTACCGCCAGACAAGATATAGTTCGAGCTCGGATCAATCGGGAGTTCACCGCCTCGTCCGACGACGCCGTCGTTGTTGAGCTTATAAGACTGTCCTTCGAGCGGCCATAACTTCTTGTCACGTGTATGCCACGACGTCACCTCTCCAGATAATGAGTCGACAAGGTCGTACTCTTTTCCATTAAATAGATAGACATTATATCCAGCCGCACCAGGTACCGGTTGCCAGTTGGCAAACAGGAAACCGGTATTGTTTTTTCGGTTATCTGCATATCCGACTGCCTCCGCGGTCACTCGAGGTGCAGGGACATTCATCGTCTTTACAGCTGACCCACCACTTTGGCCTTTGGAGGATTTGGCATATACCCGGAAATAATAGTGAAGCACCGTCGGATACGTATCGTGATCGGGGTTGTTCTTGCTATATAACGGTCGTGGGTCACCAGGAAAGTCCTGGCCGTCACCTTTTCGGAACGCCGTTCTCGTATTGACAGGCAACGCCTCGATTTGTTTTGTTGTCGGGAACAGCCGCTTGCCGCTCGGATTCCAGCTGGTACCTGTGACGTTATCAATCAATTCATAGGAGAAACCGTTGAACGCATAGATATCATAACTTGTCGCATGCTCAGATGCCTCCCAGTTCAACGTGAACCTCGCCAAGTCATCGCTCGTTGTATCGCGGACCTCAAGCGAGAGGTTCGTCGGCACATCTGGTATCAATTCTTGGAGGGAACGTTTCGCCACCGATGAGGCTGATCCGCTCCCGAGCTTGTAGTCCGCGATGACACGGAACTGGTAGGAGAGTGTGTTCGTCGTCGTTCCGCTGCTCATATTGAAAAAAACAGACGGGTCGACCAAAAGGTCTTGTCCATCCCCGCCGCGGAACTTGATTCCCCCTGTTCCCGAATCCCGCTCACCATATTGTGTCGTCTTCGGGAAAATCTTTTTGTCTTTGGTCGTGAACGCACGGGATGTGCCTGTATAAATCGTTTGCCAGCCTTTGCCGTCAAACATTTGTAATCGGTATCCGGTCGCGCCAGACATAGCCGGCCAGTTCACATTGATATACCCGGTCGATGCAGTCGGGGTCGTCAAGAACCCTTCTGTCGTGACTGTCGCCATCTTCGGATAAGTATAGGACACATTCAAGTTCGTCCGATTTGAACCATTCTCAGATGCCGAGATTTGTTTCCAATGTGTCGTACCGTTCCCGTTCGTATGGAACTTGAATCCGTAGTCGGTTCGGCTTCCCGCTGCGACTTGATCGACGAAAGAGGTCACGTCGAAGTTTGCCCATTGATCTCTTGCCACGTTTGTGGACAACAAGTTCGTCGACGATGGTCTCGTATTCCAAGTGACCCCGGTCTCGGACCAGTTCTCATTTACACGATCAAGCCAGAGACCGTTTTTAGTCGTCGCATAATAGCTCCAGGTGACAAAAGTGTTCACCTCTGCCGAATTGATGATTGCTCCACGAAGGTCTGACAAAGCCGGGAACTTGATCAAACCATAGTTCGTTCCGGATGTTGCATCATAATACCCGACCCATAAGACATACTCTCCCCTTGAAGAGCTCCAAAATTTGTTCATGTTCGAAGTCGGAAACTTCGAAGAGACGAACGTGTCGAGACCCACGTTTCGAATCAACGTCGGATCTAAGTAGATCGGATATTTTCGAGAAGGATCTTTCAACCAGTCTTGATCGGGTACAACCTTCAACTCATACGTATCGCCCCCTTGTTGAACAAGCTCATATTGAACGTCGAGCGAGCGACCTGGGAGTCCAGACTTCTCATTGATTGAACTATCTTGCATTTCCGGGACCGGCATCGTGAACGATAATGTATCGTCTCGGTAGAAAAAGACTTGGTTATCATTCAACTCAGGTCGAAGTTCTGTCTTGAATTCATAAATCACTTCCCGAGGCAACGCCGATTGTTCATAAAAAATGATATCTTCTTTCACTTCGTCATTTAACGTGATGTGACGAAGGTCGACGTTTGGAAATACCTCTTTGTGCCATACTTGGTTCTCGTTTGTGACCGTCGGGGTCTCACTTGGCATTACGAGCTCATCTTCATAAAGAAGTCCTTTCAATGTGAACGATACGGTCGATTCACCCTGTCCGACTCTTATAAACGGTGAATCAGACTCGAGAGAAGACTCAAAGGTCAGAGGAAGGCTCGTCGCCTTTGGGGAATAGCCGTCCTCCGTACGCTCAAGGTTAGGGTCTAAGGGAACGGTTTTTCCGTCCGCTTTCTTGATTTTGATCGCGTCATCAAAAGCGGTCAATTCGTATGTCCCCTTTTCTTTCCCTTCTGTAACGATGACGTGTTCCCCAGTGATGTTCTCAATGGGAAGATAATCCTCTTCCGCCTCAGGGGCGATCAATTCTTGATTTGATCCCTCCGTATTTACTGTTATCGATTCACCACTCTCCAAATCGTTCCCTTCAGCTTGCACACCATTCCCCATCGGGAAATTGGACAGTACAAGAGAGATGGTCAACAAAACAGAGAGGGCCTTTTGAGTGAATATCCGCATACTTTACCTCCATCATTTTACAATTGTTGTTATATTACTCTGTTGCTAAAATAATTTTACACATTTACAAACAAAGGGGAAATATTTTTTCAATTTTACATCAATAAATTATTTTAAGTGTTATTTATACTTAATTGGATAAAAAAGGATTTTTATATTTATTTCTTATCTTTTAATCGATTCGTAGTAAAAAGGAGTAAGTACTTAATAATTAAAAAGACTGAAGCACTCTCCGAAACATTTTGATTAATCAGAATGTTTCGGGTAGATAAAAGAGGCTGGGACATAACTAGCCGGTTTTAAAGATTTTTGATAAAAAGGGGGTCCGGTCACCGATTTTCGGTGGCCGGACCCTTTCTTTGCACTTCTGCTGATGCCATTGGCGATGAACTTTCGTAGGTTCACCGCCATGAGGGCGAAGCCGAGCTCGCCTTTCACACGCTGTTTTCCCCTGACGGAGAAGCGGG
>CABIYO010000056.1 GCA_902362975.1 Caryophanales bacterium | reverse complement strand
TAGCTCGATCCATCCCTTTTCTCGAATCTGTTAACTCGCTATGACTAGTATACTTCTTAATCCATTTACGAAGAACAGACCAATCACTGATCTGATACTTGGAGAGTACCTCCATTCTAGTGAACCCATCGAGATAGTCGCGGACGGCCGCGATTTTCAGTTCCTTGGTGTACGGTTTCCATGCCTTCGATTCCTTCAACGCATCGATCCCACCGGTATCGAATTTCACTTTCCACACCTGGAGGGTGTGCCTAGAGACGCCATGAGCCTCCATGATTTCTTTCCAAGCATATGTTTCTTCTTCCATCATGCGCAGCGCACTCAATTTTTGTTCGATCGTATGCCGACTTCTCGCCATAAAAAACACTCCCCAATCAGATAAACAGATTTGTTATTTCATCTGTCTACCTATTGGGGAGCATATCAAAACAGAAGACGTGGTTTTGTTATGCTTTTGGTTGTCGATAATTCTCTCGATGCCACGTATTGATGCGGCTCACAATGAACACAAGGAGGGCGAGAATCCACATGAAGAGCGTCACTTCATAGAAGTGGGCCCACACCGATCCAGGCGCATAGAACGTGTGAACGGTCACATCGACCGGCCAGACGACGATACGGATAAAGAGCGTGCTCATGAGCAGGCCACTGAAGAGACTGAGTAGAATCCCTGGCCACGTCTGAATGATGAAGCCGATGACGACCGGCAAGAAGAAAAAGAGAATAGACGGGACAATCGTCGGCTCCCCGCGGATGAGTTCAGACACGAACTCGGTCCCGGTCGGCACGATGTAGGCGAGTCCCGTGAGGAACGCTTGAATGAACTCGATTCGCATGGCACGGGTACGCATCATGTATGGAGTTCCTCCCATTCCGCATAAAGTGCGGTAATCGATTCTTTCGCTGCGTCCGATTCGGTCGACAACTCCTGGGCACGGGCGAAGTCGTTGAAGACGTCCGGCTCACAAAGCAACTGTTCGATCTCATCAAGACGGTTCTCATGTTGCTCAATCGCTTGCTCAATCTCTTCGATGCGCTGTTTGATGCGCCGCTCTTCCCGTTGCTGTTCTTTGTCGGCGCGCTGTTTTTTCACGACGACCTGCTTCGTCTCCTCACGGGCGAGTCGCGCCAGTTCTTCGAGTTCTTCTTTCTTCTCGACATAATACGAATAGTCCCCGAGATACTCGTCGATACCGTTCGGTGTAATTTCTAGTACTCGTGTCGCAAGACGATCGATGAAGTAGCGGTCATGCGACACGAAGAGAATCGTGCCCGGATAGTCGAGGAGGGCGTTCTCTAAGATCATCTTCGAGTCGAGGTCCAAGTGGTTCGTCGGCTCGTCCAGGATCAGCAGGTTCGGTTGCTCGAGCTTCAGCTTGGCCAACGTGAGACGTGCCCGTTCGCCGCCTGATAATTCATGGACACGCTTCATGACGTCATCTCCGCTGAAGAGGAACTGTCCGAGCAGACTCCGCACTTCTTGCTCGCGCATGAGCGGCCAGTCGTTCCAAATCTCGTCGATGACACGGTTCGCGTCAGACAAGTTCTGCTGCTCCTGGTCATAGTAGCCGATTTCGACGCCGGTCCCGTAACGAATTTCGCCGGTGAGGGCAGCTTGTTGTTTCGTCAACACTTTGAGAAGGGTCGACTTTCCAACCCCGTTCGGACCGACGAGCGCCACGGATTCCCCACGCTGTAGCTGGAAACGGAGATTTTGGGCGATCGGTTCTTCATACCCGATGGCGAGGTTATTCACGCTCAACACATCGTTCCCGCTCTGTCGTTTGATGGAGAAGGAGAGGACGGCGCTGCGTTCGTCGCCATCCGGCGCATCGAGTCGGTCGACTTTCTCGAGACGTTTCCGTACGCTTTGTGCACGTTTCGTCGTCGTCGCCCGGGCGATGTTTCGCTGAATGAAGTCTTGCATCTTGGCAATCTCTTCTTGCTGCGACTCGAACTGCTTCTTCTCTTGTTCGTAGAGTGCCGCCTTCTGTTCGAGATACTTCGTATAGTTCCCGACGAAGCGACGGCTCCGGTGGCGTGACAATTCATAGACAACCGAGACGACACGGTCGAGGAAGTATCGGTCGTGGGAGACGATGAGAACGGCACCTTTATAGCCGCTCAAGTACTTCTCGAGCCAGGCGAGCGTCTCGATGTCCAAATGGTTCGTCGGCTCGTCTAAGATGAGCAGGTCAGGACTTTGAAGGAGCATCTTCGCCAAGGCGAGACGTGTCCGTTGTCCACCAGAGAGCGTGTCGATGCGACGCTCGAAGTCGTCCGGATAGAAGCGCATCCCGTGAAGGACCGAGCGGATTGTCGCTTCATATTGGTAACCACCACGTTCTTTAAATGTGTGCTGCTCTTCATCATAAGAGGAGAGGAGGCGTTCATATGCAGCGGCGTTATTTAGGATTCGTTCGGAGCCCATGTCAGCCTCCATGCGACGGAGCGTCTTCTCTTGCTCAATCAAGTCTGTGAAGACGGTGAGCATCTCGTTCCAAATTGTCTCGTCGGATTCTAACCCTGAGTCTTGGGCGAGATAGCCGATCGTGACGTCTTTTGGCTTCATGATGTCCCCGGAGTCATAGTTGTACTCACCAGCGATAACTTTCAAAAGAGTCGACTTACCGGCCCCGTTACGACCGACGAGCGCGACGCGTTCGCCTTCTTGGATTTCGAGTTTTACGTTTTCTAAAATCGGCTCGGCGCCGAAGGATTTGGATAAGTTGTTGACTTGCAGTAGGATCAAGTGAAAAAACCCCTTTCTCTCTATTTAGTATACTGTATTTTTCAGCGATTTTAGGTATATTCGTTGAGTGGTCATGTGAATTCGTTTACAATCAAGGTGTATGAAATTCAGATTCGTTTGTAACGTGTCGTAAAAAGGAGGCTCTTTCCGTTGAGTCAAAACGAACCAAAGATTCCACAAGCGACAGCCAAACGGTTGCCACTATACTATCGATTTATTCAAAGCCTGCACGCGTCAGGGAAACAACGTGTCTCTTCAGCAGAACTGAGTGAGGCGGTCAAGGTCGATTCGGCTACGATTCGCCGTGATTTCTCGTACTTCGGTGCGCTCGGTAAAAAGGGATATGGCTATAACGTGCAGTATCTGTTAGACTTTTTCCGAAAGACACTGAATCAAGACGAGATTACGAATGTCGCCTTGGTCGGAGTCGGTCACCTTGGGACGGCATTCGTCAACTATAACTTCCTTAAAAACAATAACACACATATCGTCGTCGGGTTCGACGCAGACGAGACAAAAGTCGGCACGACGATGTCAGGCGTCCCAATTCATCACGTCGATGAGATGGAACAAATCATGAAGCAAAACAAGATCGACGTCGCTATTTTGACGGTACCTTCTGCTTATGCGCAGTCCGTCGCAGACGACTTGGTCCGTTTCGGCATCAAGGGCATCTTGAACTTCACACCGGCACGACTCACCGTACCGGACACGGTTCGCGTCCATCATATCGATTTGTCGATTGAGCTGCAGTCACTCATTTACTTTATGCAACACTATCCAACCGCTGAGGGGGTCCATCAATAATGGAATTACTAGCATCATCACTCGTCGTCGGGATTCCGGGTGGGGCGAGTCTATTCATCATCGCCATCATCGCACTCATCATCTTCGGGCCGAAGAAATTGCCGGAGTTTGGTCGTGCGGCCGGACAAACGCTTCGTGAGTTCAAAAATGCAACGAACGGCATGATGAACGAGCACGACGAGAACGACAAGAAAGCTATCGAAAAGAAAGAGCAGTAAGCCATGAATCATCAACCTGATCAAGAGCGGGAACTTACCGATCACTTGACAGAGCTGCGGAGACGACTGATGCTATCTGCATTTGTCGTCTTTGCCTTCTTTTTGATGGCTTTGCCGAGTGTCAAATATGTACTCGCGTACTTGCAAAAAGACCTCGTCGAACGCGGGCTCGAACTGAACGCCTTTGGGGTCGCGGACCCGCTCATGATTTACTTGAACTTGGCGCTCATCATCGGCCTGATCGCGTCGAGCCCATTCCTACTGTATCAAGTGTGGGCGTTTGTCGCACCCGGTCTGCATCCGAATGAGCGGAAAGGCACGCTTGCCTATATCCCGATCATCTTCGGACTGTTCTTGATCGGCCTTGCGTTCGCCTACTACTGGTTGTTCCCGCTCGTCCTCGATATCTCGACGGACCTCGGGCAAGACCTCGGACTCGAACAAATCATCGGGGCCAACAATTACTTCACGTTCTTGTTGCAGCTGACAATTCCGTTCGGTCTATTGTTCCAACTCCCGGTCGTCATGATGTTCTTGACCCGAATCGGTGTCGTGACCCCGTACTTCTTATCCAAGATTCGAAAGTACGCGTACTTCGCCCTATTCGTGATCGCGGCATTCATCACACCGCCGGATTTGACGTCGCACCTCATGGTGTCACTGCCACTCTTCTTCCTGTATGAAATCAGTTTATCGATTTCACGTATCACCTACAAAGGGGTGCTGCGCCGGGAAAAAGAGGCGATGGTACAAGAACAGATGGACTTAATGAAACAGATGAATGAGAAATGAGCATCGTTCCGTAATTGGAATGATGCTTTTTTGTGCATTATACGCTAGCTCAACAGGACATTCATACTGTTCAAATTTTAGACACTTTTACGTGAAAAAGTGATCATAGTCATTGAATCATATATTGTGAAATAGTACACTAAGGTCAAGAAGTGATTGTGATACTTATCACAATATAAAATAAAACGTATTGTCTAACATACAAGGAGAGACGACTCATATGAAAATCGCAGTCATCGGATGTACACACGCAGGAACAGCAGCAGTCAAAGGATTACTCGCTAAGCACGACAATCTCGACATCACCGTTTACGAACGGAACGATAACGTCAGTTTCCTCTCGTGTGGGATTGCGCTCCACGTCGGTGGTGTCGTCCGACGTGCGGAAGAGTTATTCTACTCGTCTCCACGTGAACTTGAAGAACTCGGTGCGACGATGCGCATGAAACATGACGTCTTGTCGATCGACTCCAAAGCGAAGACGGTCCACGCCAAAAATCTTGAGACCGGGGAAGACGTGCATGACGTGTATGACCGCTTGATTGTCACGACAGGTTCATGGCCGATCGTCCCAACGCTTCCGGGGATCGAGATGAACGGAATCGAGCTCTGTAAAAACTACGCGCATGCCCAACGCATCATCGAACGCGCGACGGATGCGACGAAAATTGCCGTCATCGGGGCGGGGTATATCGGGGTCGAACTCGTCGAAGCGTTCGAAGCATACGGGAAACATGTCACATTTATCGATAGTGCCGACCGCATCTTGAATAAATATCTCGATAAGTCGTTCACGGATCAATTAGAAGCGGACATGACAAATCGCGGAATCGACCTCGAACTCGGCCAGACGGTCGAGGCGTTCCGTGGAACAGATGGAAATGTCACACATGTCGTGACGGACAAAGGTGAATTCGAAGCGGATCTCGTCATCCTCTGTGTCGGATTCCGTCCGAACACAGGACTTTTGGAAGGACAGGTCGATATGCTTGGGAACGGCGCCATCATCGTCGACGAATACATGCGCACGAGCAACCCCGACATCTTTGCGGCAGGGGACAGCTGTGCCGTCTACTACAACCCGGCACGCACACATGCTTATATCCCACTTGCAACGAACGCTGTCCGCATGGGGACGCTCGTCGCGGAGAACATGATGCAACCACGCGTCCGCTACCAAGGGACACAAGGAACGTCGGGACTTCGACTCTATGACTGGAATATCGCGTCGTCTGGTCTGACGGAGGAAGCGGCAGCGCTCTTTGGACTCGACGTCGAAAGTGTCGTCATCGAGGATGCGTATCGTCCGGAGTTCATGCCGACCGCAGAGAAAGTCGAATTCAAACTCGTCTATGAAAAAGGGACACACCGTATTGTCGGTGGACAAGTGTTATCAAAAGCAGACTTGACGCAAGCGGTCAATACACTCTCGCTCGCCATCCAAAACGAGATGACAGTCGAAGAGCTCGCCTATGTCGATTTCTTCTTCCAACCACACTACAACAAGCCATGGCACTTCCTGAACAGCGGGGCGCTTGAAGCGATGAAAGATAGAGTGAATGCCTAACAAAAAACGCGGAAGCTAGCAGCTTTCGCGTTTTCTTATAGATAACGTGGTTCATCTTTCATCAAGTTGGCAAGAAGGATGTAGATGAGAAAGTTAGCTGGCAAAAAGACGAATAGTAGCCGAATACCGAGTGATGAGATATTCACGTATTCAGCGATCCCGCCACATACTCCAGCAATCGAGCGGTCCGTCGCCGACTTTCGAAGTGTACGTTGCATAGAAAAGCTCCTTATGAGTTGATATGTAAATTTTACCATAATAAGTACATAAAATATCCTCGTCGATTGATTTGTTAATGTAGACTATTTACAAGTTACTCGGGGAGCGATTCGAACAGACCGGTTATGAGGTGTTGTATGGAACACGGACGGAGCGGGAAGGGGTGTTGATGTGACGAATCCGATTGCGATCGAGTTTTTCGAAGAGGAGCGGCCGGACGGAGTGTCAGGTGCGGAGTATTTGCAACGACTCATTCCGGATAAGAAAGTTGTGAAGGCGTTCAATCAGACGGGAGTCGAGAATTTGGCAATCCGGACGGGTCCGTCATGTTCGTCGCGGGTCAAGATGAGGAAGCGGTGCGGCCTGTCGTCGAGCTATCAAACAAAATCGAATTCGCTATTTACATACAGCAACTCTTCTGTTGTCAGATTTGCATTGGAATAACTCATCATGATTTCCTACTTTCTTAAATTGAAATTGTTATAATGAATGCAGGTTTCATTGTATCGATAAATAAAGTGATTCCTACGAATTACTAAAAGATATTTATAACAAAGAGGAGAATTTAGATGGTGTTAGCGATTTTGACGTTCATCGTCGCATTTGTTCACGTCGTTGGTGGGGCGGTTGCCCTTCATCAATATCCGCAATATAAACGTATGGCAATCAGTGCCATCGTACTCGGGTTCGTCTACGGTGGATTGACCGTGGCGGTGATCGGATTATGAAGTGGGGGTCGAACGGATCACTTCGTTCGCGTCTTCAAATGCAGAGCGGCTATCAGTTAGGAACATACTTATTTTTAGGTCTCATCATTTTTGATTTACTCTTAGGAGACGTTCCGAGAATCTCGTTTGCGATGTATGCAGTGTTCTTTTACTTTTGGCAGCGGGAACGCGTAGAGAAAGAAGAGAAGAGGTTGGCGGAGAAGATGAAGCGGAAGTCGGATGAGTGGACGATCACATTCGTCGTTTTTCTTTGTTTGGTAGGCTATGTGCTCTCCCTTGGCCTACAATATCCATCTGTTTCGTTGCTCGAGCTGAGCATCTATGGCTTCTCGACAATCTTCTGCATCCGGGCGTTGACCTTGATCTATGCGATGCATCAACAGCAGTACGACTAAAACCCATCCTTCCACTGAGAAAGGATGGGTTTGATTTAGGACGCGGCTCGTCGCAGGATGAGCTTTTCTTTTGCATAGATGCCGCTATAGACGAGGAAACAGCCGAAGCTGACCAACAGTCCGATGTAGACGCTCATCATGAACGGCGTGAGAAGCGACCCGATCAAAATCGTCGAGCGTGATAAGAAGTCGGCACCGGCGAATGAGGTCCCGGCAAACGCCGAGTACGCACCACGACGGTCTTCTGGCATCATGTTCGCCTTCTCCGTATTCAATACCGGTGAGTACAACAATTCGCCGAACGTGGCGATGAGCATGAAGCTGAGAAGAAGGAACATCGAGTTCGCACTCGTGATGATCGCGTAGCCGATCGTGTACAATGCGAGCCCACCGAGTAGCGTGTGCTTGTTTGAGAAACGGGAGGCGAGACGTTGAATGAAGAACGTCAACGCGACGACGATGAGCGTGTTCTCGATTTGAATGAGACTCATCATCCGCACCCCGTTGATCGTCCATGATTCAATCGAGAGCGGTTCGAATGAATCGGCGAGCCGGACCGCGACATAACTACCCATCGAGAACTCGGCAGCGAGGATACACATCGAGCCGAAGACGACTTTGACGAACGGACGGTCACGCCAGGCGATTTGATAACTTTGGAACACGTCGACGAAGACGAGGCGAAGCTTTTGAGAGGTCCACGTTCGTTTCGTATCCTCGAGGAAGATGGCGTACGCGATCGGCAACATGCTCGACGTGAACGTCAAAATCCAAAATAGTAACAATTGATTGCTGACATAGAGCCAGCCTCCGAGCGCCGTTCCAATTGTGATGGATAAGTTGATCAACCAGTAATCGAGCGCGTACACGGCTTTTCGGTTCTCAGGCGTTGTCGCATCGATGATGATGGCACTCATCGCAGGCCGCCCGAGGTTGTTCGTGACCGTGAAAATCGTATAGGCGATCATGAAAATAATCATCTGGTCGAACTGGAGACTGAGCGTCATGACGAGAAACATCGAGGCCGTGAGGCTAGCCGTCAACACGAGGAGTCGCTTTCTTGAAAACTTATCGGCGAGATAGCCCCCAATCAACCCGATCACGTATCCGAGACAGACGAGCGAGATCAAGAAGACGCCCGCGATCCATTCATTGAACGCTTTGACAAAGAGCAGTGCCATGAACGGCATGATGGCGAATGAGACCGAACGGTTTAAAAATGATGTCACGAGTCGAACTTTTATTGGTTTAGGTATATCTTTCCATTTCATCTTGTCACCTTCCATTCTGTACCTGTATGATAAACAAGACAACGGATTTGAAAAATGGACGACATGGGGAAATGATGTCCACTTTTAAGGGGGGATGTGACGTGGATGCATATTTATTTCGATTGTGGAAAGAGTGTCGGGACGGCGCGTACACGATTTCCGATATGGCGGAAGCCATTCATTTAAGCCCGAAACAGACGAAGCGTCATTTGGCACGGTGGCAAGAAGAAGGGTGGCTCACGTATACGAGTGGACGCGGACGGGGAAATTTGACGCGTCTCGAATGGTTGCGTCACGTCGAGCGTGATTTAGCCAAACAGCTGCTCGAACGCATGGAGAAAGAGTCAGTCGAGGCAGTGACGAATCAACTGGAGTGGGACTGGTCGCCGGCACAGGCGGGACGGTTCATGCGCCAGCTCGAGAAGAAGTTCGGTTACGTCCAGACGTCGAGTGATGCGCTCATCATCCCGCGCCATCGTCACTTTTTGACGACACATCCGCTCGAGGCGGCTGACATCCACAGTGCCCACCTCGTTCAGAACATCTTCAATCGTCTGTTCATGATTGACGCGTCTGGTGAGGTCACAGGGGAGCTTGCGCATCACTATGAATGGCAGGGGAATACGCTCGTCTTGTTTCTTCGGAAAGGGGTCCGATTCCATGACGGGTCGCTCATGACGAGTAAAGATGTGACGAAAAGTTTACGCACACTCGTTCAGTCGGATGCGTATCGGTATATGTATCGGCACGTCCGGCATATCGCATCGAACGGCACGTATCGCGTCGACGTCACGCTCGACCGGCGTCGAAATTCGTACATCCCGAAACTGTCAATGATTCATACGAGTATCGCCAAAGGGAGCGTCGGGACGGGACCGTTTCAATTGGATCGCCATGACAAGGAGAAGACGGTACTCCTCGCCTTCGAGAATTATTTCGGGGTGCGGGCGCTCCTCGACCGGGTCGAGTTCATCAAAGTGCCGGACGGATATGATCCGACGTATCGCATCTCATCAAGGGATTCCAAAGAGACCGGACACATCTCGACACCGTCCGGGTTCGGGCTTGTCATCTTGAACAGTCACCCGAATAGTGTGTTCGCCAATGAAGAAGCGAGACATTACATGCATCGATTGATTGCGGAGATTCGACCGGAAATCGGGACACAGAATGAACGGAGAACACCGAACGACCGAGGTTTTCTCGGTTCGCTGAGCGAGACGTATCGCATTCCAAAAGGAACACCCGTCTCGTTCGACCGACCGATTCGCATCAAACAGACGGACTTCACGAACGATACGACCGACTGGATTGCCGAAATGTTGACGCGTCACGGCATTGCTTATGAGTTCGTGCCCATCAGCTTCAAAGATTCGATCCAGGACAAGACGTATTATGAATACGTCGATTTGGTCGTTCACGGGGAAGTGTTCGAGCGGAACATCACGCTCGGGTTTGAACAGTTCATGACGAACGAGTACTCGCCCCCGCATAAAGTGTTCCCTTATATAGAGGGGATGGCGGAGCGGGTCGGGCAATATGATGACCTGCCGTTTGAGGACTGGTTGCCGCTACACCGGGAGCTCGAGCGCGAATTGAAAGAGAAGTCGTACTTCATCCCGCTCTATAACGAGGAGCGGACGATTCCGTTCCCGGTCGAGCTGAAGGACGTTTGCGTCGACTTGTTCGGCTATTTTGATTTTGCGAAACTATGGATTCCATCATAAGGAGGGGTATGGTGCGTAAGAAGTTACTCATTGGATTTATGATCTTTTTTGTAGGACTGTTTTTGTTCGCGCTATGGGATGGTGTGTTTCTTAGCATGACAATTGTGGGTCTAGGATTCACTATCTATGGTTATCGACACGAAGAGATTGAGAAGCTTGAGGAAAAGGTGAGCAAAAGAATCATGAAACAAGTCGATGCGACACTCATGAACATCACGATTTACGGTTTGCTGGTCATTGGCGTGGTCATTAATTTCTTCTTAGATAAACCACAACTCTCATTGATTGATACCATTTATGTCGCATTAGGTGTATTGTTCGGTCTGCGCGGACTGCTCATTCGGAGTGTCTATCAAGAAGAAATACAGGATCAATCGAAAGTTACAGCCATAAGAAAGACCCCGAGTTCGTAAGACTCGGGGTTTCATTATGCGGATTTGTCCGTGCCTTCTTTTTTGACTTTTCGGGCGAGTGCCAAGATTTGATACACTTTGAAAAAGTCGTAAGCGGCGACGGCGATGATAAAGTACGTCCAGAAGCTGAAGCCGTACTCTTGTACCGAGAAGTACGCGAGGACGGTGAACAACACACCGAACGAGAGACTAAAGAGCATCATCACTTTTAATTGTCGCGGCATAACTGCCACCTCATTTCTACATTAAAAATAGTACAAGCATCACGAGCGCGTTGTTAAACGCATGGATGGCGATTGGAACGATCAATCGTCTTGTCTTCGCATACGCGTAAGAGAACGCAAAACTCATCGCGATATATACGAGGAACCGATTGTCTTGGTGGATGAGTGCGAATAAAATCGAACTGATACCAAAGGCGATCCAGAAACCGAAGCGTGCGTTCAAGTTCCCGAACAAGATGTGACGGAAAAGAATCTCTTCGATAATCGGTCCAAGCAAGACGACCGGCAAAATCATGAGTGGAATAACTTCCACCATCTCGGCAATGTTTTGTGTGTTCATCGACTCGACCGGTTTGCCCGAGATGGCCGTCTCAATCAAGTTCGCCACGATGACGAGCCCGTATTGCATCAAAATCCCGAGCCCGATCCATTTGACCGTGTCGTTCAAGTTCGACTGGATGCCTTGGGCTTTGTATTGTTTCAAGTCTGGCCAGATGAGCAAGAGTGACAGAACGATCGTCACACCGAATCCGATGGCGAGCCAGAGCCCGACGAACGTTTCGGTCAACCATTCCGGTCGTACTTCACGAATGACGAGCGGGAACAGTTGGACGAACGCATATAGTAAAATCGGGGGGAGGTGCCGGAGACGAATGTTAGGCGCCATCGAAAAACGGGTATTGATTGATTGATTGTAGTTTAGTGTAGCCAATTCAACACGTCCTTAATCATAAGAGTGAACCTACCTTTTTCTCATTGTAACAAATAAGTTCTCTTGACCGCGAGTAAGAGAATTTTTTTTAAGTATCCCACTTGATTTTTTTATCGACACATATTACACTAATCAGTGTTAGCACTCCTTTTAAATGAGTGCTAAAACCTTACGATACACATCACATCATTCATATTCGGAGGAGGGTTTTTCCATGTTAAAACCACTAGGCGATCGTGTCATTATCGAAGTCGTGGAGAAAGAAGAAAAAACGATCGGGGGCATCGTGCTTCCTGATACGGCGAAAGAAAAGCCGCAACAAGGAAAAGTCGTCGCAGTCGGTACAGGCCGTGTGACGGACGAAGGCAAGCGGATCGATCTCGACGTGAAAGAAAATGATTTGGTCATCTACTCGAAGTACGCAGGTACCGAAGTGAAGCATGATGGAAAAGAGTACTTAATCGTTCGCGAGAGCGATATTCTCGCAATCGTAGGCTAAGCACCATTATTCAAAAACTTTTTAAGGGGGAAATGAACAATGGCAAAAGATATCAAATTCTCAGAAGATGCACGTCACGCAATGCTTCGCGGTGTCGACGCACTCGCTGACGCAGTCAAAGTAACGATTGGACCAAAAGGACGCAACGTTGTCCTCGAGAAGAAATTCGGCTCACCACTCATCACAAACGATGGCGTGACAATCGCGAAAGAAATCGAACTCGAGGACCGCTTTGAAAACATGGGAGCGAAACTCGTTGCGGAAGTTGCGTCGAAGACGAACGAAGTTGCAGGAGATGGTACGACAACAGCGACAGTCCTCGCACAAGCGATGATTCGTGAAGGGCTCAAGAACGTCACAGCGGGCGCGAACCCGATGATTCTCCGCAAAGGAATCGATAAAGCGGTCACACGTGCGCTTGAAGAGTTGAAAGATATCTCGAAACCAATCGAGTCAAAAGAAGCAATCGCACAAGTTGCGGCCATCTCGGCAGCGGACGAAGAAGTCGGCGAATTGATTGCAGAAGCGATGGAGCGCGTCGGTAAGGACGGTGTCATCACAATCGAAGAATCACGCGGCTTCACGACTGAGCTCGACGTCGTTGAAGGAATGCAGTTCGACCGTGGATACTTGTCACCATACATGATCTCAGACTCTGACAAGATGGAAGCGTCACTCGACAATCCGTACATCTTGATCACAGACAAGAAGATCTCAAACATTCAAGAAATCATCCCAGTGCTCGAGCAAGTCGTGCAACAAGGGAAGCCAATCTTGATCGTCGCAGAAGACATCCAAGGCGATGCCCTCGCGACACTCGTCTTGAACAAACTTCGTGGTACGTTCAATGCGGTAGCCGTTAAAGCACCAGGATTCGGTGACCGTCGTAAAGCGATGCTCGAAGACCTCGCAACTCTTACAGGTGGTCAAGTCATCACAGAAGACCTCGGTCTCGACCTTAAATCAGCGTCACTCGACATGCTCGGACGCGCATCGAAAGTTGTCGTCACGAAAGACACGACAACAATCGTCGAAGGTGCTGGAGATGAAGACGCAATCAAGGCACGCGTTCAAACGATCCGTAACCAAATCGAAGAGACAACGTCTGACTTTGACCGTGAAAAACTCCAAGAGCGTCTTGCGAAACTCGCAGGTGGCGTAGCCGTCGTCAAAGTCGGCGCAGCGACGGAGACAGAGCTCAAAGAGCGTAAACTCCGCATTGAAGACGCGCTCAACGCGACACGTGCGGCCGTTGAAGAAGGAATCGTGGCGGGTGGTGGTACATCACTCATCAACGTGATCCCTGCTGTTCGTGAACTCCTTGAAGAAGTGACAGCGGATGAAGCGACTGGGGTCAAACTTGTCCTTCGCGCACTCGAAGCACCGGTCCGTCAAATCGCGGAAAACGCGGGTGAAGAAGGTTCGGTCATCGTCGAGAAACTCAAGAACGAATCAGTCGGTATCGGGTATAATGCGGCAACTGGCGAATACGTCGATATGATCGCACATGGTATCGTCGATCCGGCGAAAGTGACGCGTTCAGCGCTTCAAAACGCAGCATCTGTCTCAGCGATGTTCCTCACAACTGAGGCCGTCATCGCAGACAAGCCAGAAAAAGAAGCTCCTGCAATGCCTGACATGGGCGGCATGGGTGGAATGGGCGGTATGATGTAATTCATACGCCCTCACAGGAACCATCCATCAGCGAAAGCTGGTGGGTGGTTTTTTTGTATAGTTCAAAATAATTGTTGGGACAGTAAGTTATAACATGATTTTTTTGTTCGTAACATTACGTACGTTACGATTGAAAAATCATGGTAAGTAGCAAATGCATATAAGACGATCATGTATATCTTTTTTTGGTTAGTAAAATAATGGATAAGGTCGAGCTTTCGAAACTAACAAAAAACCCTTATACTTCTTAGTGTAGAATAATTTTTCAACACTAAACTTAGAATATCAGACAGGGGAAATAATTATGTCAGCATTAAATCAAAAGTTGTTCAGCGCAGCGGATAACCTTCGCAGCAAAATGGACGCCTCGGAATATAAGAACTACCTGCTAGGCCTCATCTTCTATAAGTATCTCTCAGACAAGCTCTTGGAGAAGGTGGTCGTGAGCGCCGACGCCTCGCTAGAGGAATATGACACCCAGAAGAAACAGACGGAACTTTATATAGAGCTCATGTCAGATGATGAGATTAGGGATGATTTGATTGAGACGTTAGTCGACACACTCGGTTATGACATTGCACCAGAGTATCTTTTCAACGTCTTGGTGTGTAGTGCAAAATAGGAGTGGTTCTTACGCAATGTTGGTGAACGATGATGAGCAGTCGCCCGAAGGTGGGCGCTCATTTTTTTGGAATATCAGTGAGCACAACTCGGATCGGGATTTCGACAAAGCACCCGAATTCTGA
>CABIYO010000055.1 GCA_902362975.1 Caryophanales bacterium | reverse complement strand
CCGGATGACGCCCTCGAACGGACGATGTTGTTCGAACTTCACGAAGCCGATTTTAGGAAGTCTCACCTTGCCGTTCTCGATGCGGATCGTACCGTGCTGGTTGTTCGTCGTGTAGGAGGCGCGCGAGCGCCGTCTCGGTTTGAAGGCCGGGAAGCCGCCCGTCCCGGCGAAGAACTTCGCGAACGCGGTGTCGAGGTTCAACTTCGCGTTCCTTCGCTGAGGCTGTCCGCCTCGGCGAGGAACGGGAACAAGGGCTTGTAGGATGCGGGTGTCGCCGGTTTCCGTCTCGTTCCGCCCCCCACTTTCGCCTCCTCTCGGATGGCGATGCGGTCCTCGAGCAGCTTGTTGTAGATGAACCGGGTGCAGCCGATCGTCTTGATGAGGAACTCGGCCTGTGCCGGCTTCGGGTGGAGCCTGTATTTATAGCCTTTCAGCATGTCCGTCCCGCCTCCCTTCCGAAGATCGTGATGTGTCCTCCTCATCCGATACCCGCGGAGGGAGAGGAAGAATCTGACGGAATCACGAACCTTTGTTCGTCACATCTCTCACAGGGGGAGAAGAGTTTTGGACCGGGCGATTCATCTCCCACCTACGCTGGGCTACGCCCCGAGACGCTTAGAGGAGGGAGAATTCTCGCCTGATTTAGTTAAAATAAAGTCCTGTACCCAAAATGCCCGAAACCCTTGTAACTACTATCTTTTCTTGATTTGAATCTTACAGAACTTTATTTTAAATCGAGAAAAACGTGAACAAAAAGTGTGAAAATGAGGGGGAAATAGCGTGACTTTATTTTAAACGGCAACGGTGGAATGCGAGTTGGCGGGTTGTGAAGATGGGGTGAGTTTATTTTAAAGGAACATAGTAGCAACGAAAAAAGAGCAAAAATAAAAGCCTTTTTTCACTTTTTTTGGCTCATCACCATAACTCGTTGTTGCTATTTTAACGACCGATTTCTAGATACAACCTTAAAAAGAACCGTTCAAGGGTTCGGTAGCCATAACCACGGCGTTTGATGAGCTTGATTTTGTTGTTCGTTCCTTCCATCTTTCCGTTCGATAGACTGGACACGATTGTTCGACGCATCGTGTCATCGAGTTTCGTCTTGGCACCGCAGTTGGTCTTCGCCCTTGTCGTAGCGTTTCTGAGCACGTTCAGCCACGTAGTCGGGGTTCCGTCTGATCTCCCGCGAGACGCGGTCGATGGCTGTCGCCCGAGCCGTCTCGCGATGGACCGGATGGACATCCCGAGCTCCAGATACATCTTTATTTTTACACGTTCCGTTGTGGTAAGATGGGTGTAGCTCATAGCGATTCCTCTGTCTGAATGTGTGTTGTGGTGACTTCATTCTACACGAGGAAAGCGTCATGGGCTTTTTTTGTGTCCACTTTTGGGTGTTGCACTTAATTTTATAATTCATCGTCAACCATACCTTATGGTGATGAGCCAAAAAGGAATAGGTTAATAGTCTTGTGTGAAAGGTAGGATTTGGGTGACAATAGAGTTGGAATATTCTTCAAGTTTAAACGGTGCTTCCTTTTTATTATTTGAACTAAAGCAGGTCGCAAAATTGAAGCGAATGGATTTAACACCAGAAGAAATTAGAAGAAGGGTTGTTGAAGAAAACCTCTTCCAATTTGAGAAAAAGGGAAGAATTAATCGAACATTACCTTCCATTATGAGAAGAGCCGAAGTAATAGATTCTGTATTAGCAGATCTAATGGTAGAGGGTTCAATTGAAATAAGTAAAGTAATTAATTTATACGCCATTATGAAAACAGACTTACTATTCTTTGAATTTATGAACGAAGTCATAAGCGAGAAATTTCGTCATAATGATTACCTCATTGAGAAAAAAGATATGAACGTATTTTTCACTGCAAAAGCTGAACAAAGTGAAAAGGTTGCCAGTTGGAGTGCCATTAATACGGAAAAGTTGAAACGGGCATATATGCAAGTGCTTTATGAAAGCGGGATATTGAAGGAACGACGTGGCAACGAGTTAAATCGCCTTATCATTGATCGGCAATTAAGCGAGTATCTAATCCATATTGGTGATGCACAGTATGTCCATGCGATGGGAGAGTAGAATATGACAAACATCAATGCCAGACTGGATAAAATCATTCCTAAAATACGAGAAGACAAGTTTATTGAAGGAAGAGGACTTGGAAATGAAATTAGCTTTTATGTCTTTGACTACGAACCTGAACATGAATTAAAAGTCAGAGATTATGTGAAACACATAAAAAAAGAATTTTCTTATGAAGGTAGTAACAGACGAATAATTGAGTTTGACCTATATAAAATGCTAATTGAAATAACAAAAGAAAAGAGAATTTTTGATCGGATATTTGAAATGGAACAAAGGCAAGGAAAAGATGCACTTTTTAAAGCAATGACAACCTTTGCCAAACCAGATGTTTTTCTGCAAAAAATTAAGGAGCAGATTGAAGATTACAATGTTGTCCTTTTGACAGGAGTGGGGAAAGTATACCCGTTTGTACGGTCACACAATATTTTGAATAACCTTCAAGAAGTATTGGATAAAACGCCCGTCGTCATGTTTTTCCCAGGTCAGTATGACGGTCAATCGCTTCAATTATTTAGCAAATTTAAAGATGATAACTACTATCGTGCGTTTCGCTTAGTGGATTAAAGGAAGAGGGGGAAATTAGATGCTACTTAAAGAGATGTTTTTAAAGGATATTGAACGTGATATTCGTGGGGTTATTAAAGTTGCCCAAACAAACGAAGCAGATATTTATCAAGAATTAGACGAGTATGTTGTAACACAGGAATTACATAAACACTTTTCTAAGTTCTATGAAAACTATTTAAAGGGAGTCCAAGGTAAGACGGACAAAATGGGTGTCTGGATAAGCGGATTCTTCGGTTCGGGTAAATCACACTTCCTTAAAATCCTTGCGTACCTTTTAGAAAACAGAGCAGTAGAAGGAAAGAAGCCTGTTGATTTCTTTGATGAAAAAATAAAAGACGCTCTTGTCTACGCCAATATGAAGCGGACAGCAGACGTGGATACAGAAGTAATCTTGTTTAATATTGATTCTAAAAGCTCTTTAGATAACAAATCAAAAGAAGATGCAATTTTACGTGTGTTCATGAAGGTGTTTTACGAGCATCGTGGCTACTACGGCGACATTCCTGGTGTTGCAGAAATGGAAAAGTATTTAGATAAGCAGGGAGTTTACGAAACATTTAAGACTGAATTCCATGCTCTTGCGGGTGAACCGTGGGAAGAACGCCGAAACAGTTTCTACTTCGATGCAGATTATGTCATCGGAGCATTAGTAAAAGCGACAAACATGACAGAAGAATCTGCTCGTAATTGGTTTGAAAGCGGAGTTAATAATTTTGAAATTAGCATTGAGAAATTCGCAAAAGATGTAAAGGAGTACATTGATAGCAAAGGTCCAAATTTTCATTTGGTGTTTTTAGTCGATGAGATTGGACAATACATCGGGGATAACCGAAACCTTATGTTGAATCTACAAACGTTAACAGAAGATTTAGGGACATATGCACAAGGTAAAGTGTGGATAATGGTCACTTCCCAAGAAAGTATTGACTCAATTATTAAAGTCAAAGGGGATGACTTTTCACGTATCCAAGGTCGTTTTGACACACGACTATCCCTATCATCTATCTCGGTTGACGAAGTTATTAAAAAACGTATTTTAGAAAAATATCCTCATGTGTTAGACAAGCTAAGAGCGGATTATCCGAATAAAAGTGCCATCTTGAAAAATTTAATTAGTTTTAGAGAAAGCACAGCAGATCTTCGAGGCTATGAAGACGATACGGAATTTGCGGAAGTATATCCGTTCATACCTTACCAATTTAAGTTACTTCAAAACGTCTTCGAGCAAGTACGTAAACATGGCTCTTCAGGAAAGCACTTATCTGAAGGGGAACGTTCGATGTTATCCGCATTTAAGGAAGCGGGACTTCAGTATAAAGATGCAGAAGAAGGTTCTCTCATTCCGTTCTATGCATTTTACGATACGATCAAAGAATTTTTAAATCCTTCTATTTCAAGGGTAATCGAAGGGGCAAGCATGAATCCTGCTTTAAAAGATGATCCGTTTAACATTGATTTGTTAAAAGTGCTGTTCATGATCAAGTACATTAAAGAACTTCCAGCCAACATTGATAATATTGCTACTCTAATGGTCACACATATTGATGAAGACAAATTAGAGTTAAAAGAGAAAATCAAAGTGGCATTACGGAAGTTAATGTCACAAACACTGATTGGAAAGAACGGGGACAACTACCTGTTCTTAACTGATGATGAACAAGATATTAACCGAGAAATCAAACAGTTGAATGTGGATGAAAGCTTAGTAAAACGTGAATTAGCTCAATACATCTTCAATGACCTATACGAAGAAAAACGGTTTACTTATTCAAAAGAATATTCGTTTTCTTACAATCAAGTGATGGATGAAAAACCTTATGGTAATCAAACGTCAAACATCGGTATTCAAATCTTATCACCGTTATCAGACCATTATGCTAAGTCTGACCAAGAGTTGATGATGATGTCATCTGGTAATGGAGAAACGATACTGAAGCTTGGTGGCAATGAAGCGTATGTCGAGGAAATGGAAGAAGCATTACGTATTGAAGAATATCGCAAGAAAAAGAACATTACACAACTACCTGAAAACATCCAAAATATATTAAATAACAAACAAGCTGAAGCACGTGAAAGAAGACGACGAGTACGAGAATTGTTAGAAGAAGCGATCAAAGACGGTGCATTCTTCGTTAACGGCGACAAAATGGATATTAAAGGCTCTTCCGTAAAAGAAAAAATAAATACGGCATTTAAGCATTTAGTCGATAACGTCTACACGAAATTAGGCTATGTGAAAGAGCATTTGGATAATGAGAGAGAGCTCATTTCTATTTTAGCTTCGGATGACCAGCAAATTTCCTTTGACGAACAAATGATTCAAAGTCCGAATGACCTTGCGAAAAGTGAAGTTTATGAATATATCGACTTGCAGGAGCAATTGAATAAACAAGTCCGAGTCAAACTTGTGTATGATCGTTTTGTAGACAAACCTTATGGCTGGAAACAGCTTGATATAGCAGGCCTCCTTGCACAATTGCTAAAAGAGCAACGCATTCGCATTCGTTATAATTCAGAGTATTTAGAGCCAGAAATCGACACAAACAAATTATTGACGGTTTTCGGAAAAACAACAGAAGCGGATAAAGGAATCATTACAAAACGAGTGAAAGTGGATGAAGCCCTTCTTCGTACTGCGAGAAGAATTTGCAAAGAAGTATTTAATACAACGGATTTAGCAGATGATGAAGACGGTCTGGTAAAGGATATTCGTTCGCTTATTGCCAAGCAAGTAGATGAAATCAATTCGTTTAAAGCACGTTACGAAGGTAGAAAATATCCTGGCTTGAGTTTATTAAACAAAGGCTTAGAATACTTCGAACAATTTAACAAACAGCTTGATAACGCATCTTTCTTCTTAAAACTAAAAGAAATGGAAGATGACTTAGCTTACTGGGAAGAAGACATTGTGTATGTAAAAAGCTTCTTCGAATCGAATCAAAAGGATATTTTTGACCGAGGTTTAGCAGGACTTGTAAAGTACGAAGAAAATAAATCGTACTTATCAGGTGACGAAATAGAAAAAGCAATACATCAACTTCGTAACATTGTGGAAGATCCGATTCCTTACAAAAACATAAGGGACATCCCTGGTTTACTTCATTCATTAGAGCAACAAATAGAAGATGTGTTAGTAGAGAAAAAAGCGAATGCCAATGAAAAATTGCAGGCGGATTATAATGAATTAGTTTTACAAGCAACTCAGTATGGTGTTTCAAATGAAACGAAACATCGAGTGGAGCAATATTATCAAGGATTAAAGGCGAGCCTTGAGCAATTTACAGATATTTTCAAGGTGGATGCAACGATTTCGCAAAGTAACAGTTATAAAGAAAAGACACTGAAAGAAATACGACAAGAAATTATTGAATGGCAACGAAAAAAAGCGGAAGAACAAAAGAGAAATGCAGGGACAGTTGTAGATCCACCAATTGAACCAGTTATTCAGAAACAGACGGTGAAGGTGAAAGAACTTGTGACGGTGAAAACATTGTCGACAGAAGAAGAAGTGGATTTGTACATCAATACACTATCCCACAAGCTAAAGCAAATCATTAAGGCAAATAAACAGATTGAGTTCATTGAATAAGGGTGATGCAGATGAATAAAAGTGCATTGAAAAAGTTTGCAACAGAAGCTCGAAAAGAGTTGCTGGAACGAGTAGAGCTACAAGCAAGAAAAATCGGGATTACAGCTGAATCTATTCAAAAAGCCAATGTAGAAAGCTCCGATGCCGTTTTTATTGACGGCAGACAGCTTTCGGATGTAGAAAGACGACAACGTAACAAACTGATTGCTCGAATTAACGAAATTGATTTCAATCGAGTTATGGAAGAAACAGCATACACATGGTTTAACCGTTTAATTGCATTACGCTTCATGGAAGTGAATGATTATCTTCCAACAAAGATACGTGTTTTATCATCATCAAATGGTGACAGTGCAGAGCCAGACATGATGAAGGAGGCACTGTCACTTGATTTAGAATTGGATAAAGAGTACGTTTATGAACTGAAAATGAACAATAAAACAGATGAACTTTTTAAGTATCTCATTAAAATACACTGTAACGACTTGAACCGTTATATGCCATTCATGTTTGAAACACTGGAAGATTATAAAGAAATCTTATTTCCTGAAGGTTTACTTGGTACGGATTCGTTTGTACGCCAAATGACAAATACCGATGTGATTGCAGAAAGTGATTGGGAAAATGTCGAGATTATTGGATGGCTGTATCAATATTATATTTCAGAGGAAAATGAGCGAGTTATTAAGGCGAAAAAACGCTACAAAGCAGAGGAATTACCATTTGCGACACAGCTATTCACTCCTGAATGGATTGTTCGTTACATGGTACAAAATGCATTAGGGCGTTATTGGGTTGAATCTCATCCAGAACATCGGGACTTAATTCAAAATTGGGAGTTCTATTTAGAAAACCCAGGTCCAGAAGATGATTTTGAAGAAAAATTAGCTCCGTACATTAATAAAGAATTGAATGTTGAAGATATTAAGTGCTTTGATCCAGCAATGGGAAGCGGTCATATTTTAGTTTATATGTTTGATGTTCTCTTTGAAATTTATAGCAAATGTGGCTATATGGAGAGAGAAATTCCACGCCTCATTATCGAGAAAAATTTATATGGGTTAGATATAGATGATCGAGCGTATCAATTAGCCAGCTTTTCAATTGTTATGAAAGCATTACAATATAACAGACGCTTTTTAAGAAGTATTGAACGTGATGGATTAACAATGAATTTAGCATCCATTCAGGAAACGAATATGTTGACAGATGAAGAAGTGGCGTTTTTAGCTGGTGAATCGTCTGGTGAGCCATATGAAAAAATGAAGTCTTTTATCAATCAGTTTAAACATGCAAAAGCAATTGGTTCTCTGATTAAGTTGGAAGAATACGACAAACATTTTCTACAAAATCGTTTAACAGCAATTGAAGAACTATCAGGCGATTTATTTGAATCAGAAATGAAAGAACGTATATTATCATTGTTTGAAAATCTGATAAAACAAGCATCTTTAATGAGTATGAAATATGACATATTTATAACGAATCCTCCCTACGCAGGGAGTAAGTATGTGACGACAGAAGTATCGCTGTATTTAAAAAAGAAATACACCGATGTCAGTTCTGATTTGTTTTCGGCGTTTATGGAATATAGCTTCCATGCTACGAAAGTAAATGGGCAAATAGGGATGATAACTCCTTATGTTTGGATGTTTCTTTCTTCGTATGAGCGTCTTCGAAAAGTAATTGTAGAAAAAACAAGCATTAGTTCATTCGTTCAACTTGAATATAATGGATTTGAGGCGGCGATGGTTCCTGTATGTATATTTACCATGAGAAATTATCCGATTGATACCACGGGTGAATTTATAAAACTGTCTGAATTCAAAGGTGTAAATATGCAAAGTGTTAAGACGCTGGAAGCGGTTAAAAATTCAAATAGTCCTTATAGATTCAGTTTTTTAACAAAGAATTTTGGTATGATTCCTGGTAATACAATCGCCTATTGGATAAGTGATAGGTTTACTGAGGTGTTTACAAAAGGAGAAACACTCGCAAATTTAGGAGAAGCAAGGAGTGGGTTACAAACTGGGAATAATAATCGCTTCTTAAGGTTTTGGTACGAGGTGAATCACAATAACATTGGATTTGGATTAGAGAGCACGGCACAAGCAAAAGAAAGTGGTTTAAAATGGTTTCCACAAGTAAAAGGAGGCTCATACAGGAAATGGTATGGGAATTACGATTATATTGTTAATTATCAAAACGATGGCTTTGAAATTAGAAATTATGAAGGTACGGGAATTATAAAAAGTCCTCACCTATATTTTAAAGAGGGAATAACATGGTCACATACAACAACAATTAGTTTAGGTTGCAGAATACTGCCAAAAGGTTTTATTTTTAATGTCGAAGCCCCTTCGGTGTTTAATGTGGAGGATAGACTTTTATTATTAGGTCTATTAAATACTAACTTAATTAATAATATTTTCGCCGTATTTAATGAAAGCTTCCATTACTTGGTAGGGGATATGAATAAGCTACCCATCCTTTTACCTGAAAGTGATAGTGTACGAAGTCATGTACAAAGCTTGGTGCGGGAAAATATTACAATATCTAAACAGGATTGGGATTCCTTTGAAACGTCTTGGGATTTTAAAAGACATCCTTTAATAACAGGTGAAAATTTGGAATTGGCATTTATGAAGTGGAAAAAAGATTGTGATGAAAGATTTGATAAACTAAAATCGAATGAGGAAGAATTGAATCGTATCTTCATTGAAATTTACGGTTTGCAAGATGAATTAACACCTGAAGTAGCAGATGAAGAAGTGTCTCTTCGAGAAGCTGATGTAGAACGTGATATTAAATCCTTTATCTTCTACGCAATCGGCTGTTCTTTCGGTCGCTATTCTCTTGATGAAGAAGGTCTTGTATATGCAGGTGGTGAGTTCGATGCTTCTCGTTATAAGACATTTCCAGCGGATGAGGATAACATCTTGCCGATTTTACCAGGTGTTTATTTTGAAGATGATATCGTGACAAGATTCGTTGATTTTGTGCGTCTAACGTTTAGTGAGGAGACACTTGAAGAAAACCTTGATTTTATTGCGGATGCAATTGGGCGTAAAGCGAATGAGACAGCAAGGGAAGCATTGCGTCGTTATTTCTTAAATGATTTCTATAAGGATCATGTCCAAGTTTATAAGAAACGACCGATTTATTGGTTATTTACTTCTGGTAAAGAAAAGGCGTTTAATTGCCTCATCTATATGCACCGTTATGATAAAACAACACTTTCTCGTATTCGTACAGATTATTTGCATGAAGTGCAAATACGGATGGATGCAGAAAAGAAAGACTTACTCGAAATTATAGAAGGCGATTTTACAGCAAAAGAAATTAGCAATGCAAAGAAAGAGCTAAAGGCACTGGATAAAAAAATCGACGAGTTGAAAGCTTACGATGAAATATTGCATCATATGGCGGATATGCAAATTGAAATTGACTTGGATGATGGTGTCAAAGTAAATTATGAGAAGTTCGAAGGATTAGTGGCGAAGATTTAATATGTTGCAGTAAAGTGTCTGTGTCATAGACGCAGGCACTTTATATTAGTTAGGATTGGGGGGATGTTAGTTGGCGAACTTATCATATAGGGAGAAGTTGTTGTTCGAAGGGTTATTCGGTATGGATTCTGGTTATGTGTTGGATTTTAGTAATTCTACTTTTGCAAGATTTATTGCAGAAACGATAAATCTTGATATTTATAATGGAGACGGATATCAAGAGTATTGTTCAAAAGCAAATAAATTACGACAGATATGGTCCAAAGAACCTAATGCAGTAGTCGGAAAGCTAATGGATGAATTACTAAATTATTATGAAGATTATCATAATAGAATGGAAGAACCGTTATCTGAACAACAAAATAAAACAATTAACGAATTGCGAACTGTAACTAAGAAGCTGATGGGAACAGATATTACAATAAATTTCCCCCATAAATCTGAAGAGACTTTGCAAACACTCATGGAAGATATCAATGACTCATTGTCACGAAACAAACCTACCTTAGTTCTTGATAGACTGCATACATTTGCTACAAAGTTATTGCGTCAAGCATGTATTGACAACGATATCAACGTCTTAGATGGAAAGGGTAATTATTTACCTCTACATAGTCTTGCGGGGATGCTCAAAAAGAAATATGAAAAAGATCAAATTTTTGAGTCATCTTTTACGTTAAGAGCATTGCAAAATAGTATTTCATTATTCGATAGTTACAATGATATACGAAATACAAAAAGCTATGCACATGACAATGAAATCTTAAATTCAGTCGAAGCAGACTTTGTTGTTAGGGCAATGGCAAACGTAATAACCTTTATTGATAAGATAGAAACGAATAGAAAAAAAGTTGATTCTCAAAAGAAAAGTGAAGCTGATAATGTTTCTATTGAATTACCTTTTTGATTATTAGAGAAGCAATGATAGATATTTGGAATTGTGAGGTGAATAGAATGAATATTACTCAAATCGTTTCTGCCTTACAAGACATTTTCAATGAACCGTTAAAAGACGGGGAAGAGAGAAAAATTGTCTTTTGGGTGGATAAGGATCAAGAATTTATTGAGGAAATTGATCAATTGACAATGGATGGAGTTAAAGTCCAAACATTATCGGAAAACAATCAATTTTATTTAAAACATTTATTAGAGGAAGAAGATCCATCCTCTCATTATTTGATATATACAACCTTAGAATTAGGTTTGGAAGATAACTGGTTAGCTGATACGGTGTACTATTCCAAGATGTTTTATGCAGATCGCATTTCGCTTATTTTAAATGAGCTTCAAATAGATTCTTCTCTACGAGGAGTTATTAAAAAATATGAGCGTTTCTTCCATAACAAGGAACGATATCGTAAGTTTCAAGCATTGGGTATTGAATCATACAGTGAAGAAATGATTGAGCTGGCGATTATGAGTGTGTTATGTAACGTAAAAGTTCCTGATTTTGAAGAAGTGTTAAAGACTGTACTAATGGATACGCTGGAAGATAGTGATAATAAGTTTTTAACTCAGATGGACAAATTTTTCGATATAGAAGTATTTTGGAAGTATGTATTCAAACAGTATGGCTATGAACGTGACACTAAGACATTAAAAACATTGTTTATACATATGGCTGTAACGGCATTTAGTCATTCGGTAAATGAGCAATATTTGACAAGTATAAAAGATTTTATTGCTGTGCGTAATCGAACGAACTGTCTTGTATTCATTGACCATTGGATGCACCATAAAACTGATTTTGAAGTGTTCAATGAATATGTCGAAATGGCAGAAAAGGAAATACAGCTGTCACAAGTTTTGCAAACTGTGCCGATTGACGAGTTTAAGAAAGCCGAAACGTTCCCTTATATTGACCGAGCAATCATCATTTACATTGCCAATAGTTTACTTGAGAAACTCGAAGATTTTGAAGAGTACACGAAATTAATTAAGCTAAGACGGGCAAAACACTTTTACGAACGATTTGCTAATATCTATGAGGCACTTTTTTATACCGTTAAAATGCAGGAATTCTATAAAGAGTACCAACAAGGAATTCCAACAGGTCGAGCAATAGACATTTACGAAGCATATCAGAGTAAGTATTATCTGATGGATACGTATTATCGTAAGTTTTATGTAGCCTATGATGAAGAAAGCAATCATGAAATACTGAAGAAATTAAAAGAAGTGGTGGAGCATCTATATACGCATTGGTTTATAGGCGAATTAAGTGCGAACTGGTCGCAAGCTGTAAAGGCAGAAATGACGGAACAATGGTCATTACCAGGTGTGTTAAACCAACAGCAGTTTTATTCTTCCATTGTAGCTCCGCACATTCGAAAAGGTGAGCGAGTATTCATCATTATTTCCGACGCATTTCGATATGAAATTGGGGTGGAACTGACAGAAAGATTGAATGCTGAGACGATTGGTACATGTGATATCCAATCCATGCTTGGAGTCATTCCATCCGTTACAAAGTTGGGAATGGCATCACTGCTCCCACACAAATCTATTGATATTGATTCGAAGGGGCAAGTGTTTGTCAATGACAAGGATTCATCTGGGCTGGAAAATCGCAAAGCCGTTATTGAATCGACTGTTGAAGATAGTATGGCAGTCCGTTTCCAAGATATTGTGAATATGAACAAAGCAGGCAGACGTGAAACATTTAAAGGGAAAAAACTGATTTATATTTACCACGACAGCATTGATGCAATGGGTGATAAAGCATCTACGGAAATTTATACGTTTAATGCAGTAGAAAAAGCACTGGATGAAATATCTACACTAATAAAAATTATTCGTGACGATCTTTCTGGAACGAACATTTACATTACTGCTGATCATGGCTTCCTTTATCAAAGAGAACCTTTAGAGGAAAGCGATAAAATCGAGAAAGTGCAGTTGGAAACAATTGAAATAAAACGCCGTTACGCTTTATCTAAAGAAAAACAGGACATTCCAGGGCAATTAACGATTGATTTGGCTTCTGTTATTAAAAATGAACAGCAACTATACGCTTATGTGCCAAATGGAATTCTTCGCAATCGTATGCAAGGTTCTGGTGTGAATTTCAACCATGGCGGGGCAAGTCTACAAGAAATAGTTGTTCCACTCCTATCCTTCAAGAATAAACGTGCTGGTCAAAAGGGAGTTCAAGAGATTTCAAAAGTTGATATTAAATTGACAAGTACAACGCAAAAAATTACGAACAGCATCTTTAACTTAAACTTCTTCCAAACAGAAAAAGTGGAAGATAAAACAAAACCTCGTACAGTTATCATTTATATGGCTGATGAAGAAGGTAACGTACTCTCAAATGAAGAAACCATAATTGGTGATCGTTCATTTGATAATCCAGCCGATCGTACATTTAAACTACAATTTGTCTTAAAAAGTATTACTTATGATCGAAATAAAACCTATTACTTAATCATTAAAGATACAGAAACAGGCGTAATTACAGAAAAAGTCCCATTCACGATTAATTTAGGAATTGTTAGTGATTTTGACTTCTAAGCGGTGATGATTGGAGGGGTGAGAATGGATGAAAAAATAGAAGAAACACTAACACTGGATCTCGATAAAAAGTTAAATAGTGTCTTTGCAGGTCGTGTTGTTCGTAAAGATTTGACGAAGCTCATTAAAGAAGGGGCAAACGTTCCTATTTATGTGTTGGAGTATCTTCTCGGTATGTACTGTGCCACAGATGATGAACAAAGTATTCTTGAAGGCGTAGAACGTGTTAAAAAAATCTTATCGGACAATTTCGTTCGCCCTGACGAAGCAGAAAAAATTAAATCACGTATTCGAGAACTTGGTCAATATTCCATTATTGATAAAGTAACTGTTGCATTGAACCCGAAAATTGATACGTATGAGGCGGAATTTTCGAATTTGGGCTTAAAAGGAGTACCAGTGCCAGCAAGTTATGTGAAAGAGTTTGATAAACTACTTGTGGGCGGTATTTGGTGCATGATCAAGCTTGATTACTTTTATGATGAAGAAGTACGGAATATGAGTCCGTTTACAGTAAATAACTTAAAGCCAATTCAAATGCCGAATATGGACATTAACGAGATTTTTGAAGGCAGAAAGCAATTTACGAAAGAGGAATGGATAGATGTATTAATTCGTTCTATTGGGATGGAGCCGACTCAATTAGAAGATCGTGTAAAATGGCATCTTTTGTTGCGACTCGTTGCTCTTGTAGAAAATAACTATAATATGTGTGAATTGGGTCCAAGAGGTACGGGGAAATCCCATGTTTACAAAGAAGTTTCACCAAATTCAATTCTTGTATCGGGCGGTCAATCAACAGTAGCAAACCTTTTCTATAATATGTCTACAAGAAAAGTAGGACTTGTTGGGCTATGGGACTGTGTTGCCTTTGACGAAGTAGCAGGCATACGCTTTAAAGACAAAGACGGTATTCAGATCATGAAAGACTACATGGCATCAGGTTCTTTTGCAAGAGGGAAGGAAGAAAAAGCCGCCTCTGCCTCCATGGTATTCGTGGGGAACATCAACCAAAGTGTAGACACGTTAATTAAAACATCACACTTATTTGCACCATTCCCACCTGAAATGGCAAATGACACAGCGTTTTTCGACCGTATGCACTATTATTTACCAGGTTGGGAGATACCGAAAATGAGACCTGAATATTTCACCGATAAATATGGTTTCATTGTGGATTATATCGCTGAGTTCTTTAGAGAAATGCGGAAGCGTTCATTTGCGGATGTGATTGACCGTTATTTCAAACTTGGAAATAACTTAAATCAACGGGATACCGTAGCGGTGAGAAAAACGGTGTCGGGTATGGTTAAACTAATTTATCCTCATGGTGAATACACGAAAGAAGATATTGAGGAGATTTTAAAATATGCCCTTGAAGGCCGCCGTCGTGTAAAGGAACAGCTCAAGAAAATAGGGGGCATGGAGTTTTATGATGTTATGTTCTCGTATCTTGATAAAGAAACGATGGCTGAGGAATATGTCTCTGTACCCGAACAAGGGGGCGGGAAATTGATACCCGAAGGCATGGGTAGACCTGGACATGTATATGTGGTTGGACATGGTAATTCAGGTATGATTGGAGTATATAAGCTGGAAAACCAAGTCGTATCAGGGACAGGGAAATTCGATAAATCAGGTGTAGGCTCTTACCGAGGAGCTAAGGAAAGCCTTGATACAGCATTTCGCTTCTTTACGGCGAATAGCAAATCAATTAGCAACACAATCAGTACAAAGACAAAAGACTATTTGATGCATATTAGTGACCTACAAGGCATTGGGTTAACAGATGAATTAGCAATAGCTGAACTCATCGGTCTATGCTCAGGAGCCTTAGAAAAGCCAGTACAAGAATCATTAGTTGTCCTCGGATCTATGACAGTAGGGGGCACAATTTCGAAAGTTGAAGAATTGGCAAACATGTTGCAAGTCTGTGTGGATGCGGGAGCAAAAAGAGTGTTAATCCCAGCCATTTCAATTGTTGATTTACAAACAGTGCCATCGGATTTATTAGTAAAAGTACAACCTATCTTCTATTCGGATCCGATTGATGCTGTGTATAAAGCGTTGGGGGTAAGCTGAAGTAGGTTTGGAAGGTAACGATATGATGAATTATAAAATTAAGTGCAACACCCAAAAGTGAACACAAAAAAAGCCCATGACGCTTTCCTCGTGTAGAATGAAGTCACCACAACACACATTCAGACGGAGGAAA
>CABIYO010000054.1 GCA_902362975.1 Caryophanales bacterium | reverse complement strand
CCCGTCCCGAGCCCCTGTGCTGAGGTGATCGGCATTGATGACTTCGCCTTCAAAAAGGGTCACCGATACGGGACCATCATCTGTGACGCGACAACCCATCGTCCCATCGACCTGCTGCGGACCCGCGAAGCAGACATGTTGAAGGATTGGCTTGTGAATCTGGAGAAACGACCTATCCGCGCATCGGTCGATCGATTCCCAGCCTATCAAGAGGCATTGCTCGACCAGGACATCGTAGTGGTGAGCGACCGCTTCCACCTCGTAGATAACCTATGGCGATGCCTCAATTCGATATGCCAGCGTGTCATCCCCTCTCGAATCCCTGTAAATCCGAAAGATGCCGTATCATACGCTTTGAAACCGCAACATCCGACTGGACCCGAGAACGAGACAAAACGACCGTTGGTCGTCGAAAGGGTTCAAAGCATGCACCGCCAAGGGATGAGTCTGAATGCGATCGCCCAGATGCTCAGCTTGAATTGGAGGACCGTCAAAAAATACAGTGATCCGGCTTACGAACCCTCCCCGCCGAAACGACAAAGACCTCACTTGATCGATCGTTTCATGCCACAATTGAGGGAATGTGTCCGAAATCGATACACACTCCAGGAAACGGACGCTCATCTGAGACAATTAGGTTACAGAGGCTCGTTTGACGCGGTCCGTCACCGTTCACGCGACGCTCGGAGTGAGGGTCTTCCCGAACCCCAGGTTTTCGTATCACGCAAGGATGCCTGTCGTCTACTCTGGCAATGGCCTGTCACTAGGCCGGATGACACCATCGATGTCTCGTACCTGTTGGTCCGTTACGAAGACCTCGCCATCCCGTTCTGTTTCATTCAAGGATTTCGGGAAGCTATTCGGGAACGGGACGCGGGACATCTCCTTTCGTTGATCACCAATCCACAAGTCACATTACATCCCGGACTGAAGCGTTTCGTGGGTCGCCTCAAAGAACATGTAGAGGTGATCCTGGCGGCCTGTCAGTTTGAAGAAAGCAATGGTTACGTGGAAGGAAACGTCAATCGTCTAAAGATGATGAAGCGACTCATGTACGGAAGGGGAAATTTTGACTTGCTCAGAATTCGGGTGCTTTGTCGAAATCCCGATCCGAGTTGTGCTCACTGATATTCCAAAAAAATGAGCGCCCACCTTCGGGCGATTGCTCATCATCGTTCACCAACATTGCGTAAGAACCACATTTGTATTGCAAAATACAATCGATTGACTATAGATGGTAAGGATCAAGTTGTCTTCGTACCATTGGATAACCTGAAATCGTACAGACCAAGACCCACCCTTCATGAGAGGGCGGGTCTTTCATCTGACTCGAACAGTTCAGTTCCAAATTCTTCATACGCCTGTTCATACCGGCGGAGGGAAGATTCCTTATGCATACAGGTGACATTCATCCGCTCGGATGGTGTCAGATCGCCCGCATATGTCTTCAACACGTGGGCGTTTCGAAGCATCGATGGAGTGACGGAGCGCGCGAGTCCACTTCGTTCGTTCAACTGCCGCATCATTTTTGTGATCATGACGATTGTCAGTTGCTTCGGTTGATTCTTCGCATACACCCAGCGGAACGTCATCCGGGCAAAATCGAATGAGACGAAGACCGGGTCTTCGGAGTACCAGCGTGGTCGTACCGGGGTCGGGATATCAGCCAGGTAATTCATGAGCAACGATTGATCTTCCTGCGACAGCTTCAACGTGAACCGGTTTCCGAGACGATCATACACGTCGAAGGTGTGATCGGCCAGATGCAAGTCGCTCATTCGCAAACGAATGATGTGATGGACACGCAATCCATATTTATAGAAAAGCGTCACAATCAGTTCGTTCCGATTGACGAGATATGGATGGGCTTGCAACTGGTTCTCACTCAGTCCTCTCGTCGAACGAATCGTTTGAACGAGTCGGTCGAATTCAGATTTGAGTGCGACTTGGTCGACTGTCAACGTATGTGCCGGTTGGGAATAGGCAAGCATCTTTTTACGAAGCGGATTTAAAAATTGGGTCAGGCTATTGATGACCGTGACGATTCTTGCGACGGTCGCCTGTTGATAGTGCTTCTCTTCAATTAAGAAGTCATTCACGAATGTCTTCCACGATTCGAGCGGAACGTCTAACCAGTCTGTCGGTTCGTTCAGTTCGACATTGTGGTCGTGAAAGTATTTATGCACGTCGATCAAGTCGTAGCGATATCGCTTAAGCGTCGAGGGTTGACGACCGCTGGCGCCGAGATGATAGAGGTACGTTTCAATAAATTCCGGGAGCGGGTAGTCTTTTCTTCGTTTCGTCATGGTCGAGCCTCCTTCTTCCTTTATCCTACCACAAACGGACGTTCTCTATACGCTGATTCGTGGTAAGATGGAAGGTGAGACTTTATGGAATGAGGGATTACATGATAGAACGTGAAAAAGTTGTCATCGTCGGTTGTCAGTTGCCTGACACCGATGATTGGACATATGAACAATCGATGGGCGAGCTCGTCGAACTCGTGGACACGGCGCAAGGAGAAGTCGTTGCGAGACTCGACCAAAAGCGTCAACAAATCGACCGTCGTACCTTTATCGGGAAAGGGAAAATCGAGGAACTCGCGATGCTCGTCGAACAGTTCGAGCCGGACTTATTGATTTTCAACGCCGAATTGACACCGGCACAGTCGAAAAACATTCGCATCGCCTTGAACGACCCAGATGAGATGAAGTTGATTGACCGCACCCAGCTCATCTTGGACATCTTTGCGAGCCGTGCGCAATCGCGCGAAGGGAAATTGCAGGTCGAACTCGCGCAGATGAACTATTTGCTGCCGCGTCTCATCGGTCAAGGCACACAGCTTTCGCGACTCGGTGGTGGAATCGGGACGCGTGGTCCTGGTGAGACGAAACTTGAATCGGATCGTCGTCACATCAAGCGCCGCATCGATGAAATCACGAAACAGCTCGAGGGGACAGTCGCACACCGTGGACGTTACCGAGAACGCCGAAAAGAAAACAGGGTATTCCAAGTCGCGCTCGTCGGGTATACGAATGCTGGGAAGTCGACAATCTTTAACCGATTGACCGATGCCGACACGTACGAGCAGGATGAATTGTTTGCGACGCTCGACCCGTTGACGCGCGAGCTCGAACTTCCGCGAGGTGGGAAAGTACTGATCACAGATACGGTCGGATTCATCCGTGACTTGCCGACGAAACTCGTTGCCGCGTTTCGTTCGACATTAGAAGAAGTTGTCGGTGCCGACTTGATCCTCCATGTCATCGATGCATCGAACCCACATTATCTGAATCAAATCGATACGACGAATGCGGTATTAGAGGAACTCGGTGCGAGTGAGGTGCCTCAGCTCGAGGTATATAATAAGAAAGACCGTCTCACGGAAGACTTCGTCGGCGGACCGTTGTTGATCTCGGCAATCGCCTCGGAAGATATCGTGACGTTGACAGGTGCTCTCGAGGATAAGATTGCGGACATTTTGACAAAAGTCCATGTCATCCTCCCAGTGACGGCGTTTGAACACTACCACCCGGCCAAAGAGGCGATGTATCGTCTTGAAGAGAGCTTTTTAGATGACGGTTCTGTCGAATTAGTCGGTTATATGAGAGAAGACACGCGTCTATATGCGACGCTAAAACAATTTGAGGTGTAAGTATGTGGCAAGAAAAGATTGAACATTATGATGCGCTCGCGCCGTTCGTAAAAAAAGCGGAGGCACGGGTCAAACCGCTTTTCGAAAAGATTGACGAGACGGCCGAATTCAACCAGTATCGCGTCCTAGAATCGTTTAAAAAGCATAAAGTGTCGGATTTTCATTTTAATCCGACGACGGGATATGGATATGACGATATCGGTCGAGACACGCTCGAGTCGATTTATGCGGATGTGTTTGGAGCCGAGCTCGCGCTATGCCGACCACAAATTATATCCGGTACCCATGCAATCGGGATTGCCTTGTTTGGTGTCCTTCTACCAGGTGATGAGCTACTCTATATCACTGGGAAGCCTTATGACACGCTTGAGGAGATTGTCGGCATCCGTGGCGATGGTCGCGGTTCGTTAAAAGAACTCGGTGTCCATTACGATACTGTCGAATTAAAAGAGGAACGTGAGATCGACATCGACCGCGTCCTCGAGCGGATTCGTCCTGAGACGAAACTCGTTGGGATTCAGCGATCGAAAGGGTATGCGAATCGCCGCAGTATTCCAGTCGATGAAATCAAAGTGGCCATCGAACGGATTAAAGCGGAACATCCGCATGTGTATGTGTTCGTGGACAATTGTTATGGTGAGTTTGTCGAGACGATCGAACCGACGCACGTCGGGGCTGACTTGATGGCTGGTTCCCTCATCAAAAACCCAGGCGGTGGATTGGCGAAGACGGGCGGTTATATCGCTGGTAAGAAAGAGTTAATTGAACGGTGTTCGTTCCGTATGACGACCCCAGGTATCGGAAGCGAAGCCGGACCATCACTCTACTCGCTTCAAGAGATGTATCAAGGCTTCTATATGGCACCTCATACAGTCGCACAGGCATTAAAAGGGGCCCATTTGACGGCAAGTCTATTGTCCTTGATCGGATTCGAGACAGATCCCCACTATACGACCCCACGAACCGACTTGATTCAGTCGGTGACGTTCCGTGACCGCGACAAGATGATCGCGTTTTGTCAGAGCATCCAAATGGCATCGCCGGTTAATGCCCATGCGTTACCGGTGCCGGCCTATATGCCGGGTTATGAAGATGACGTCATCATGGCAGCTGGGACGTTCATTCAGGGTTCTTCCATCGAGCTGTCTGCCGATGGTCCGCTTCGGGCACCGTACACGGCGTACGTTCAAGGTGGTCTGACGTATGCTCACGTAAAAGTCGCGCTCATGTTGGCGTTGAGCCAATTACACGGTAAAGGATTGGTCGAATTCAATGAGCAAAATCAGCCGACACATTTGTAACTAATCTGTCATGTTAACTTTCTTAACATCTATTGACAGGATTATTGACATATATTATTCTCACATTGTGAGACAGAAAAGGAGGGGTAAGGATGGCCGATCAATTTCGTCGCTCCAACCCGTTGTTTCCGATTGGAATCGTCCAAGATTTGACGCAACTGACAGGTAGACAGATTCGGTATTACGAAGAACAGGGTCTGATTTCGCCTAGTCGGACGGAAACGAAACGACGACTTTATTCCTTTAATGATGTCGAACGTCTACTCGCAATCAAGGATTACATTGATCAAGGCTTTAACTTGGCGGCGATTCGCCACATGTTAGAGCAAGAAGGTGAAAAAGAAGCGGAAGCATCTGCTCCGGCTGCACCGGTCAGTGAAGCACCGAAGGTTTCGGAAAAAGAGTTACATCATTTGTTAAAAACACAGCTTCAAGAAGCCGGTCGTTTCAATAAGACGTCGCTCATTCAAGGTGAGCTTTCACGTTTCTATCGTTAACGCGGCACACATCAACCATTACGCAATGTGAGAGGGGACATTTTACCATGGCCAGAAAAACGTTCACAAAAGAAGACATTAAACGCATCGCACAAGAGGAAGACGTACGCTTTATTCGTCTTCAATTCACGGACATCCTCGGAACAATCAAAAACGTCGAGGTGCCGATCAGCCAATTGGACAAAGCACTTGATAACAAGATGATGTTTGACGGATCGTCAATCGAAGGATTCGTCCGCATCGAGGAATCAGACATGTACTTGTATCCAGACCTCAACACGTGGGTTGTCTTCCCGTGGACAGATGGCAGCGGAAAAGTTGCTCGCTTAATTTGCGATATTTATAACCCAGACGGTACACCATTCAGCGGTGACCCGCGCGGTACACTCAAGCGTAACCTTGAGAAGATGCAAAAACTTGGTTTCACAGCGTTCAACGTTGGACCAGAGCCAGAGTTCTTCTTGTTCAAAAAAGACGCATCAGGTCGTCCGACTCTTGAACTCAACGACCAAGGTGGATACTTCGACTTGGCACCAGTTGACCTCGGTGAGAATTGCCGTAAAGAGATCGTCATCGAACTTGAAAACATGGGCTTTGAAATCGAAGCATCACACCACGAAGTAGCACCAGGACAACACGAAATCGATTTCAAATACGCAGATGCTGTCACGACGGCAGATAACATCCAAACGTTCAAACTCGTCGTTAAGACGATCGCAGCGAAGTATGGTCTTCACGCGACATTCATGCCGAAACCGCTCTTCGGGGTAAACGGTTCAGGGATGCATGCGAACATGTCACTCTTCAAAGGCGACACAAACGTCTTCTACGATCCAAACGGCGACATGGAACTTTCAGATACAGCTCGCGCGTTCACAGCCGGTATCTTGGAGCACGCTCGTGCCTTCACGGCAGTATGTAATCCGACTGTCAACTCATACAAGCGTCTCGTACCAGGCTACGAAGCACCTTGCTATGTTGCATGGAGCGCACGTAACCGTTCGCCACTCGTTCGTGTACCAGCGGCGCGTGGTCTCTCGACTCGTATCGAAGTGCGTTCGGTTGACCCAGCAGCGAACCCGTACCTTGCACTTGCTGCCCTCTTGGCTTCAGGTCTTGACGGAATCGAAAAGGATTTGAATGCTCCAAAACCGATCGACAGCAACATCTACGTGATGGACAAACCAGAGCGTGTAGCAAACGGAATCGACGATCTCCCAGCGACACTCTTTGACGCACTCGAAGTCCTTCGTGCGGACAAAGTCGTAATGGACTCACTTGGTGAGCATATCGGAGAACACTTCCTCGAATTGAAAGAAATCGAGTGGGATATGTTCCGTGTGCAAGTAACGGAGTGGGAACGCGATCAATATATGACGCTCTACTAATAGGATAGATATGCAAAAGAAAGCACGGACGACCTTCACTGTAGGTTGTCCGTGCTTTTTCATTTACTATAACATTTGAGTAAAAGGACCACCTCCGTGAAAAATGGTAAGTGGTCCTTTAAATTGTTCAAAACGCTTTCTTAAAGAACGTTGATGTATAGTCGAGCGTCGTATGCAGCGTCGTCGCAAACACGAGCCCTAAAAAGAAAGACATGCCATGAATGTCCACCCATGAGCGGATTGCCTCTTCATATGCCGTGAAGGGTAAGAACAGCACGAACGGGAAACCGATATACGCAATGCGAATCACATCACTCAGACCAGGTAAGTGTGAGAAGAGCGAACGGTGCGGCATAAGCTTTACGTAAGGGAGCCAGATCAATTTGAGTGGTCCCCATCGATAATAGGCGTCTGATTTTAAATCGAGGTCCGGGGAGAGCCAGAGTGTACCGACAATGGCACCGATGACCAAAGAGAATGGAACATCGATCTCAAGAAAAGGCGTGGCAACCGCGAGTGCTCCGGTTGCCACGAGATTCGTTCTGGTATGGGTCTTGCCACTAGCCATTAATGAATCGTACGGTATACACCGATAACCTTCCCTAAAATCGAGACGTTGTCAAAATACATCGCTTCTAACTCGTCGTTCTCCGGTTGAAGGCGGATCTTTGAAGCTTCCTTGTAAATCCGTTTCACGGTCGCTTCGCCTTCCTCCGTCATGGCTACGACAATCTCTCCATTGTCGGCCGTGCTCTGTTGGCGCACGAGCACCCGGTCCCCGTCCAAGATGCCGGCGTTGATCATCGAATCCCCAGAGACAGTCAACATGTATACATTATCTGACCCGACGATATGTGCCGGGAGGGGGAAGTGTTCTTCCACGTTCTCGATGGCGGTGATTGGCGTCCCGGCAGTGACCTTCCCGATAACCGGTACGTACATGACGGACTCTTGCTCTTCCGTTGTCGGCATATCGTCAGTCAAAATTTCAATCGCGCGAGGCTTCGTCTTATCTCGACGAATCAATCCGCGTTTCTCTAAACGATCTAGATGACCGTGTACGGTCGAACTAGATGCTAAACCGACGGCTTCTCCAATTTCACGAACAGAAGGCGGATAACCTTTTGCCCTTACTTCGTCTTTGATGAAATCAAGAATCTGTTGTTGTCGCGCTGACATTTTTTTCATTATATTCACCTCGATATAATCGAATAACCTGCAATCGCATCCTATTCTTTATGTGTCTAGTGTAACACAAGAACACATGAGCGTACAAACATTCGTTCGTTTTTTTGTGTTGACCGAACAGAGGTTCTTGTTTTATGATGAGAACAGATAAACGAACAAACGTTCTAACGAACATATATTCTTATACGGGAGGCAATTCAATCATGAAAGACACACTCAACGGAATCATTTTAGTCGGGATGCTCTTAGTCGGGATGTTCGCTTTTTATTTGGCTGGTGAACTGCGAGGGGAATTAAAAGTTGTCGATCCGGTCGTCACGTCAGAGCGGACGATTGAACAAGAGGTCGCATACGTCGAAGCGGAATCGCTCGAAGCACAGATCATGGCAGAGCGTGAAGAGCATAACGAACGAAAAATGAAATGGTATGCCGCTGAGTGATCGTTCTTCATTGCGAACTATTCTTGAACTGTGTATCCTAACAAATGAATGCAATGAAAGGGAGTGGTGCGATGCGAGTCGTCATCTATTGCCGAGTATCGACGAACAAGTCTACCCAAGAGACATCACTCAGTCGGCAAGTCGAAGAATTACAGCAGCTGGCTTCGGGATTAGGGGCCGACGTCATAGATGTCATCACAGAGCAAGAAAGTGGTTATGAAGTCAATCGGCAAGGGCTACTTGATTTACTTGACCATGTATCCACTTCTCAGCTCGATGCTGTTCTCGTCACGGATGACAGTCGTTTAGGACGAGGAAATGCCAAGATTGCGATCTTGCATACTTTAATGAAGCATGACGTGCGATTGCTGACGATGCAATCGACGTCGGACTATGTCGTTTCCGATGCTGAGAAGATGGTATTGGAGATTGTCAGTGTTGTCGAAGAGTATCAGCGTAAGATTCACAACGCTAAAATTTCTCGCGGAATGCGCCGTGCGGTCGCCAACGGATTTAACCCACAGCGCAATATTCAAAATCATGATCAAGGTGGGCGACATCGAATCGAAGTGCCGATTGAAGAGATTATTCAATTGCGCGAGCGTGGCTTGACGTTTGCTGAGATTGCGGCGACCCTTCGAGGATTTGGTTATGAAGTGTCGAAAGCGACCGTCAATCGACGTTATCTCGAGTACCAGTCAGTAGCTGAAACTTGATTCTTCTTCTCTGATTTTGTAAAGTAATAAGAACAAATTCACTAGAGAGGGGGCGAGTCAGATGTTAGCACCAGGACAATTGGAGCGAATCAATTTCCTCGCCAACAAAGCGAAGACAGAAGGACTGTCTCAAGGCGAAATGAACGAACAACAAGACTTGCGTCAAGAATATTTGAAGGCGTTTCGTCAATCGTTCAAATCACAAATGATGGGGATGAAAGTCGTCGACCCAGATGGAA
This sequence comes from Caryophanales bacterium, assembly GCA_902362975.1. Classification (GTDB taxonomy): domain Bacteria; phylum Bacillota; class Bacilli; order Exiguobacteriales; family Exiguobacteriaceae; genus Exiguobacterium. The sequence continues at coordinate 6,428 of CABIYO010000054.1, read as the reverse complement.
ACGACGTTACCCCAGAGAAGTTGAAAGAAGACCAAAAACGTTATCGCGGTGAGTGATCCCGAATGCACATCCTATTTCGCATAGGATGTGCATTTTTGTTATACACGAACACGCATCAGACAAACGGATTACACACTATTTCATGCAATAGAAGGAAACGATTTCATCAAATGTGTTATACTAATTAATTAGTTGTGACACACGATTGAGTGTGATAAAATATGACGGGTAGAAAACCTTCTTAACACAGAGAGGATGAAATTAGTGGAAACAACTACTAAAGAATTATTAGCGATTAACTCGATTCGGACGCTCTCAATTGATGCGGTCCAAAAAGCGAACTCTGGTCACCCAGGGATGCCAATGGGTGCCGCCCCAATGGCGTTTACACTTTGGACAGATAAAATGCGTCACAACCCGAAAAACCCGAACTGGTTCAACCGGGACCGTTTCGTACTTTCGGCGGGGCATGGATCGATGCTCTTGTATTCGCTCCTTCACTTGTCTGGCTATGATTTGTCGATGGATGATTTGAAATCATTCCGTCAAATGGGCTCGAAAACACCTGGTCACCCTGAGTACCGTCACACGCCTGGGGTAGATGCGACAACGGGACCACTTGGACAAGGAATTGCGATGGCTGTCGGGATGGCCATGGCAGAGAAACACTTAGAAGCGACTTACAACCGCGACGAGTTCAACGTCGTTGACCACTACACGTTCAGCATTTGCGGTGACGGAGACTTGATGGAAGGTGTATCTGCTGAGGCGGCTTCCCTTGCAGGTCACTTGAAACTTGGTAAACTTGTCGTTCTTTACGATTCAAACGATATCTCTCTCGATGGCGACCTTCATAAGTCGTTCTCTGAAAGCGTAGAAGACCGATTCAAAGCTTACGGATGGCAAGTTATTCGTGTCGAAGACGGAACGGACATCGATTCAATCGCAAAAGCGATCGATGCTGCGAAAGCAGAGACGTCGAAGCCGACATTGATTGAAGTCAAGACGGTCATCGGATTCGGATCGCCGAACAAGGCAGGGAAGTCCGCTGCACACGGCGCGCCACTTGGAGAAGCTGAAATCGAATTGACAAAACAGTTCTACAAATGGGAAGGCGAACCATTCTACGTTCCAAACGAAGTATATGACTTATTCAAAGAGAAAGTTGTCGAGCCTGGCGCGAAATATGAGTCAGACTGGAACGAACTCGTTGAAGCGTATAAAGCGGCATACCCTGAGCTCGGAGCACAGTTCGAGCGTGCGATGAACAATGAGCTTCCTGAAGGTTGGGATCGCGAGTTGCCGACATTCGAAATCGGTTCGAAAAAAGCAACACGTCAAACGAGCGGTGAAGTGTTGAACGCAATCGCAAAAACAGTACCGACACTCTTCGGTGGGTCGGCTGACCTTGCCGGATCGAACAATTCGATGATCAAAGGTGCGGGAGACTTCGATGAAGATCCAGCTGGTCGTAACATCTGGTTCGGTGTTCGTGAGTTCGCGATGGCGGCAGCTGTGAACGGTATGGCTCTTCACGGAGGTGTGCTTCCTTACGGTGCGACGTTCTTCGTCTTCTCGGATTACCTCCGTCCTGCAGTCCGTCTTGCAGCACTTATGGGACTTCCATCGACGTTTATCTTGACGCACGACTCAATCGCAGTCGGTGAAGATGGTCCAACGCACGAGCCGGTCGAACATTTGATGAGCTTCCGCGCGATGCCGAACCTCTCTGTTCTTCGTCCTGCTGACGGCAAAGAAACGATTGCAGCTTGGAAACAAGCGGTGACATCGAAAACGACTCCTTCACTTCTTGTCTTGACTCGTCAAGCGTTACCAGAACTCGAAGGTACATCTATTGAAATGGCAGCAAAAGGAGCTTACGTCGTTGCGGGTGAATCGAAAGATGCAGACGTTCTCTTGCTCGGTACAGGTTCTGAAGTACACGTTCTCGTTGAAGCGCGTGAACAGCTCGCGTCAGAAGGCGTGAATGCGGCAGTCGTCTCGATGCCATCATGGGAACTCTTCGAAGCGCAATCTGCAGAGTACAAAGAATCTGTCCTTCCATCTTCAGTCACGAAACGTGTATCGCTTGAAGCGGGTGCGACACTTGGATGGTACAAATATGTAGGATTCGGTGGTAAGGTACTCGGAATCGACAAGTTCGGAGCATCTGCACCTGGTGACCTCCTCATGAAAGAATACGGCATGTCAGTCGACAACGTCGTCAATGCAGTAAAATCACTTTAATCTCAAGTTAGATTGTTGTGACGGCCAATCGTTTGGCCGTCACTTTTTTTCTGGACGACTAGCGAAGTTACTCAATTTAGTGTATAGTAAAAAACGATGTTTCATATGGTAGAGGAGGTAAAGCCTTGAGTACATTATTCTGGATTCTTCTTGTCGTGGCAGCACTCATCGGGGGTATCGCGATTGGATTCTTTATCGCGCGTAAATACATGATGAACTACCTTGAACAGAACCCACCAATCAATGAAGATATGATTCGTACGTTGATGATGCAGATGGGTCAAAAGCCATCACAGAAGAAAGTCAACCAAGTGATGCGCGCTATGAACGTGCAGATGAAAAACGAAAAGAAATCATAATCAATCACGAAAGCACTTCGGTTTCCGAAGTGCTTTTTTGTTTCCTCTTTTTGTTAGACAATCGAACAAACTTTCGCTACGATTAATGAATAATCTTTATCTAAAGACAAAGGGGGCGTTTCACATTCGTGTATTCAAACAATTATCTTGGTTTTTGCGTCTTGAGTGGAAGACGTACGCGCTCGGCATCGTCTTGCTGATCTTCGTGGCTGGTCTAGAACTGATTCCACCACGCATCATCGGACGGATTGTCGATGAGATCAACCGTGGTTCGCTTTCGTCCGACACACTCTGGCTGTTATTAGGGGGACTTGCTGCTGTTGGGATTGGAAGTTATGTCGCCCGCTTCTTTTGGCGCTATTTTATCTTCGGCGCATCGATTCGTCTAGGAAGAATGCTTCGTAGCCAACTATATCGGCATTTCACAAATCTTGATCAGCGATTTTATAAAAAGTCACGGGTCGGTGATTTGATGGCCCACGCGACAAATGATGTACAAGCCGTATCGATGACGGCTGGAGCGGGCATTTTAACACTCGTCGATAGCGTGACACTTGGGACGTTCGTCATCATCACGATGATTACAACAATCAGCTGGAAATTGACGCTCGTTGCCTTACTACCGTTACCAATCATGGTCGCTTTGACAACGCGATATGGAAAGATGTTACATAGCCGATTCGGGGTCGCCCAAGCGGCATTTTCAGAATTGAATGACAAAGTGCAGGAAAGCGTCAGTGGCGTCCGTGTCTTAAAGTCGACGGGGGAAGTCGATCGGGATGTGGAATCGTTTGAGAACTTATCGAGTGAAGTCATGGCGAAAAACGTACAAGTCGCGAAGATTGATGCCTTATACGACCCGACTATCTTCGGAATTGTCGGATTGTCTTATATCCTTTCGGTCGGCTATGGAGCCGTCTTGATTGAACAAGGCGAATTGACGATTGGACAGATTGTCAGCTTCACAGCTTATTTGGCACTGTTGACATGGCCGATGCTTGCTTTTGGATGGTTGTTCAATATCGTGGAGCGTGGACGCGCGTCTTACGACCGAATTGAGCGAATGCTCGCCGTCAAACCTGAGATCCAAGACGATCGCATGGCTGCGACGACCCTTTCTCATTCAGAGGTAGAGGTCGATATTCGAAACTTCGCCTATGATGAGACCGTTGTGCTCCACAATGTCCGTTTCCGAATTGAACGTGGAAAAACAATCGGGATTGTCGGCAGAACAGGTGCAGGGAAGACGACGATTGTCCGTCTATTGATGCGTGAGTATGAAGTGAAAGATGGAAAGATTAAAATCGGTGGGATCAACATTCGCCAAGTGAAAAAATCGCTTCTGATGGATAAAATCGCGGTCGTTCCACAAGATCATTTCTTGTTCTCGGATTCGATTGCGAACAATATCGCGTTCGGAAGGCCTGAAGCGAACATGGAAGAAATCATTGAATCAGCTAAGGTTGCTGAGGTGCATGAAGATATTGTCCGTCTTCCGGAAGGATATGCGACACTCGTCGGTGAACGTGGAGTCACATTATCAGGAGGACAAAAACAACGGATTTCCATCGCGCGGGCGCTCATGACTGCAGCTGATGTATTGATATTAGATGATGCGCTATCTGCGGTCGATGCGAAAACGGAAGAGTCGATTATCGAGCATTTTCGAGTCGGTAATCCAGAACAGGCGCGCGTCATTGTCGCACATCGTCTTTCAGCTGTAGAACACGCTGACGAGATTCTCGTGATTGAGGACGGAAACATCATTCAACGAGGTCGTCATGAGACATTGCTTCAGGAGACAGGTTGGTATCGAGAGACATATGATCGTCAGCAACTTGAAGCGATTGTAGAAGGGGGGGGACATGATGAAACATGATGTGCAAGAATGGCAAGTCATCAAGCGCCTGCTCAGTTATGCGAAACGGTACGGAAAACCGCTAAGTGTTGCCTTCATATTTCTCTTGATTGCGACAGGTGCAAAGTTGGCAGGACCGTTTCTAATCAAAGTGTTCATCGATGAATTCGTCACACCGGGTGTCTATCCAACGAACTGGGTTATCGCTCTCTTCGCCGTCTATATGGTTCTTCATGTATCTGCGATCGTGTTTGATTATCTACAATCGATTTCGTTTCAAAAGATTGCGCTGAAGATTGTTCAAAATATTCGGATGGATATTTTCCGCCACGTCATGGGGATGCGGCTCGCTTATTTTGACCGCACACCAGCGGGCGTCCTTGTATCGCGTATCACGAATGATACGGAGGCGGTGAAAGAGCTCTATGTCGGGGTGATGAGTACATTCGTTCAGTCCGCTGTTCAGTTGATTGGGACGTATATTTTCCTCTACATCTTAGAGCCGCCGCTCGCGACGATGGGACTCATCTTGTTACCTTTCTTTTGGCTTATCATTTGGGCGTATCGTCGTTTCTCGACGAAATATTTCGCACAAGTCCGGGATTTGTTGTCACAACTCAACGCCCAGTTGAACGAATCTATCAATGGGATGGGCATCATTCAACAATTTCGTCAAGAAGAGCGTCTCATCCGTCAGTTCGAAGAGACGAACGAAGCGCATCAGGAAGCACGATATCGGAACTTAAAACTCGATAGCATGTTGCTCCGTCCGATTATCGAATTGCTCCTTGCCTTCTCCATTATCGGTTTGCTCGGCTATTACGGGATACTCTCGATGAGTGAACAAGTTCAAGTAGGGGTCGTGTATGCTTTCATCAGCTATATTGAACGTATTTTCCGTCCCGTGCTTGATATCATGCAACGATTAAGCGAATTTCAACAAGCCGTCGTATCGGCCGACCGTGTCTTCAAAATTTTAGATACGGATGAACCGGCTCCAGGTAAACAGATGCCTGGTGAAGCACGAATCACTGATGGGGAAGTTCGGTTCGAAAATGTGACATTCAGTTACGACGGAGAAGTTGACGTGTTGAAACAGATTTCGTTCGTTGCTAAACCAGGTGAGACGGTTGCGCTCGTTGGTCATACTGGGAGCGGTAAGAGTTCAATCATCAATTTGTTGACACGTTTTTACCCATATGAATCTGGTCGCATCACGATTGACGGGCAACCGCTCGAACAGTTCGAGGAGCAAGAGCTTCGTCAACAGGTCGGGCTTGTCCTACAAGATCCATTTTTATTCACTGGTACAATTGAAGAGAATTTAAAATTGTTCAATCCGGACATCGACTCTGAGCGCGTGCGTGAAGCTGCTGAATTCGTCCAAGCGCATACATTCATTGAAAAGTTGGACGCTGGCTATGGCCATATTGTCGGAGAGCGTGGAGCGACGTTCTCAAGCGGGGAGCGCCAATTGCTCGCATTTGCTCGTACGGTCGCACGTAATCCAAAAGTGCTTATTCTCGATGAAGCGACGAGTTCGATTGATACCGAAACAGAGGAGCGTGTACAAACCGCGCTCGATCGGATGCGTCGTGGTCGGACGACGATTGCAATCGCTCACCGCCTGTCGACGATACAAGATGCAGACTTAATATTGGTCTTGCATCGCGGTGAAATCGTAGAGCGCGGCAATCATCAACAGTTATTAAAACAAGACGGACTGTACAAAAAAATGTATGAACTGCAATCCGGACAACGTCTGATGTCTTGATTTGGAAAGGATACCTATTCAGGTGTCCTTTTTTCCATGGAAAAAGCTCGCCACACAAGGTGACGAGCCGTCAAGTTTCAAGAATGAAGTTGCTCTTTTTTATGTTTGATGAATTATAAAATTAAGTGCAACACCTAAAAGTGAACGCACAAAAAGCCCACAGCGACGTCCTCGTGTAGAATGAAGTTAC
>CABIYO010000053.1 GCA_902362975.1 Caryophanales bacterium | reverse complement strand
CTGAATGTGTGTTGTGGTGACTTCATTCTACACGAGGAAAGCGTCATGGGCTTTTTTTGTGTTCACTTTTGGGTGTTGCACTTAATTTTATAATTCATCATTTAAAAACAGTTAGTGTTAAATCGGATTATTTAGTGGAATACTAAGGAAAATAATAGTTCCAATCAAACACAAACACAGGTGATTATAGGTTGAAAAAAATTTAAATAGTCAGTGCAAGGGAAATAAATTACTATATTGTAAAGGTGTCATAACGTACTGATAAAAAAGATGCTTATATTATGAATTTCACTGTATAAACGTCTTGACACAAAAACTATTACACTATATAATGTAATTGTGAAATGGAGGAGGAAATAATGGCTGAAAACTGGTGTACACCAAAACCAAAACTAACGGAACGCCACTTGTTAGATACAGATAACGCTGAGGGTTTAAGTGAGACCTTTAAAATACTTTCTAATGGGACTCGACTCAGAATATTGCACACTTTAATTCGAACACCAAATTTATCTGTTAGTGAGGTAGCAGAACAGCTTGAAATGAAACCTCAAGCCATTTCCAACCAACTTCAACGATTGGTCGATAAAGGCATCGTTCGCAATAATCGTGAAGGCAATTTTATTCGGTACCGAATTGTTGATAATTGTGTCGTTAGTCTTTTAGACCAAGGTTGGTGTTTAACCGAGGATTTACCAAAATAATAAGGAGGAGTTTGGTATGGAAAAATGTGCGAGACCAAGCTGTAATTGTCTTCTTGGTGAAAACAAAGTAGAAGTAGAAGGAAAAGTTTATTGCAGTCAAGAATGTGTAGATAACTGTACTGATGAAGTCTGTGAGTGCAAAGATTGTAGCTGTGCTACTGCATAAATGAATAATGAAAAGGTTATCCCTGCATCAATGGGATAACCTTTTTTACGTAGGATATTCAATGAAAGATAATTAATATCGTAACACTACGAGTAGTAAAGGATGAACAGTATGTCAGACTTATTATTACTACCAGATCTTAAAACAACAGAACCACCACAAGAAAATGAAAGCGATATGATGTTTAAAGTGGAAGCAATCGAACCGCCTGAACGTTGTCCTGAATGTGGTTTTGATAAGTTGTATAGGCATGACTCACGAAAGCAACTAATTATGGACTTGCCCATTCGTTTGAAGCGAGTGGGCTTACAACTAAAGCGTAGACGTTATAAATGTCGTGAATGTGGTTCTACCTTTTGGGAACGTCTTATTTCTATTGACGAAAAACGTAGCATGACTAAAAGGTTGTTAAAGTCCATTGAAGAGCAGTCTATGTCCAAGACCTTTGTGGATGTCGCTGAAAGCGTCGGTGTAGACGAAAAGACCGTAAGAAACGTCTTTAAGGACTATGTAGCATTTAAAGAACAAGAATACCAATTTGAGACTCCTAAATGGCTTGGAATAGATGAAATACATATTATCCGTAAACCTCGTCTTGTATTGACTAATGTTGAACGTAAAACCATCTTTGATATTAAGCCTAATCGTAATAAGAATACTGTTATACAAAGGCTTTCAGAGATTGGTGATAGGCATTACATTGAATACGTCACAATGGATATGTGGAAGCCTTACAAAGATGCAGTAAATACTGTTTTGCCACACGCTAAAGTAGTTGTAGATAAGTTTCATGTAGTCCGAATGGCTAATCAAGCATTAGATAATGTTAGGAAGTCTCTCAGAGCCAATATGACAGCCAAAGAAAGGCGTACCCTTATGCGTGAAAGGTATATCCTTCTTAAACGAAAGCATGACTTGAATGAAAGAGACTCATTTCTTTTAGATACTTGGTTAAGTAATAGCTCTGACCTAAAAGAAGCCTATGAAATTAAAGAAGAGTTCTACATGATATGGGATACAGATGATTCTGACGAGGGGATGGATCGTTATAGATATTGGAGACAACGTTGTTTATCCAGTAACTCTAAAGACGCATATAAAGACCTTGTTAGAGCTGTAGACAACTGGCAGGATGAAATCTTTAACTACTTCGATAAAAGGCTCACTAACGCTTATACAGAGTCCATTAATAGTATTATTAGGCAAGTAGAACGAATGGGTAGAGGTTACTCCTTTGAAGCCTTACGAGCCAAAATACTTTTTAATGAAAAACTACATAAGAGACGTAAGCCACGTTTTAATTCGAGTGCGTTCAGCAAAGCTATATTATACGAAACTCTCAATTGGTATGAAGTGACAGACCACAACATAACAGACAACTATGGTGTTGATTTTTCCACACTAATTAAGAAATTGGAGAAGGGTGGAATATAAGCCCTTTTCCACCATAAAATCCGAATACCCGTAAAAAGAAGCATCAAGTTGATTCCATTTTGACGGATTGCGACGAACAGACGGCCTAGGTTCGATGGTGATAGAAACTGGAGCTGCGACAAGACTTTCAATAACTTAGCCATTCCTACTGTCACGCTCCTTTCTCTTAAGGAATGCAGGGACCATCCAGTCTATCGGTCTTCTGAAAACAAGTGACGCTACTTGACCGAGGAACAACCACCACGGCTTATATACTGTTCCTTTCGTATACAAGGCATGTCCGATCAATTCTGACACATGTACCGGTGACATGGCAGGTGAATGCTGATAAGCCAGCGTCGGTTTGATCATCGGAGTTTTTACTAGCGGTAGATATAGAGTCGTCGTGGATATATTTTTGATTGTGAGTTCCGGACCCGCGGAGCGAAACCACGTATCGAACGCGGCTTTTGATGCCTGATAGGCCGCCCAGTGAGGAAAAGGATGAAGTAACACATTGATGGTCGACACATTGACGATCTGCCCGTTCTTCTTTTCGAGCAACGGAATGAGCGATAGCATCAATTGTACCGGGGCAAAATAATTGATCGCCATCGTCCGAGTGAAGTCATGGTACCGATCGAGTGACTCAGTGATGGGACGATTGATGGAGATTCCAGCATTGCTGACGAAAACATCCAATCCTTCCGGTAGTTGATGGAGATACGCCAACAATCCATTCCGTTCCTCTTCAATTCGAAGATCTGCCGGGAAAACGGTCACCGAGGCTGACCCCTTTTCGATTTCAGACTTCATGGCGTTCATGTCTGATTCTCTACGGGCAACGAGAATCAGATGCGCGGTAGTATCCGCTAGTAAATAAGCGAACGCCTGCCCGATTCCTGAGCTCGCTCCAGTAATTAATATCGTTTTCCGATCTAATTCTGATTTCATTTTCTGATGATCGAAGGAAGGAAATCGGAATAGGAGTCTCTCTAGTAACGTGTAGTCATACATATAGACAGCACCTTTTATTTATATTCGTCTCTTCAAGCTAAAAAAACCTAGACAATCATTTGACCATACATGACAAACAGCAGCGTCCACATTAATGGAAAAGGGACCTGCTGTTCAAAGCCTCCGTTTATCTTTTATACACTCTTCCCATTCGCATATCGAGTGAAATTATCGAGGATCGCCTGCCATCCCTGTCGTTGCATTTCAACCGGATTCATCGATTCCGCATCAAACACCTCGACCACCTTCGTCTGATTACCTTCTGAAGAAAATGAAATTCTAACTCTCCGTCCATCCTCAAGGCGATACTGAATGAGCTCATTTACTTCAACTTCCTCATATACCCCTTCAAAATCAAAGCCCATGCTCTGATCTTTCGCTTCCATCCGACTACGAAACTTCCCATCGATCCGTAAATCATTTTCCGCTTCGGTCGTATGCCAATCGTCAGACGCATGATTCCATTGTTTGATATATTCAGGGTCTGTCCAGAGTTTCCAGACTGTGTCGATTGGTGCATCGACGAGAGCTGATATCGTCACGACATTTGATTCCATGATTCGTTTCCCCTTTATTCTACAAATTTCTGATCAATCACGAATACGCTGTACGTCCTATATGACGAACGCAGCATGGGATTACTTCCCTATTGATTACATCATCTCCTGCTCTCCTTTCAACGATTAAAATTTACTCAAAACAAAAACCCTGAATGGCACTCAAAATCGAATTCATTCAAGGTTCTTTTCATTTCATCATTGAAACTTAACTCTTGGCAATCCCAAGCATAAATCCAGCGACGACAATCAACCCGATTCCCATGAAAACAAAGACGCGTTCTTTTGTCGTCTTCTCTTCTTTCAAGAGATAGATCCCACCAAGTGTCGCTACGACGACGTTCAATTGGGATAAGGCGAACGAGGTCGCGATCCCCACTTCTCCGCTTGAAACGAAAAGTCCGAAGTTCCCGATTCCCCAGGCGATCCCCGCCAAGATGTTTTTGAATGTGCGCGGATCGAGTTTCTTGACGTCCTTTTCACGAAGACTGAACAGAAGTGCCGCGATGAACATCCCGACGGATTGTGGAAGAATCGCGGTGATCCCTTCTACTTCAAAGTAGTTCGTTAAGACGGCATACGTGACGTAACCAATACTCGAAACGAATAGGACGAGTAAACCCTTTTTCAACGCACCGGCACTGTCCTGATCTTTCTTCTGTTGGTATGAAGTCATAGTCGCTCCGATGATGATCAAGACGAGCGCTGAAAACCCTAACCATAGCTCCGTCGATGTCTGCCAGTCACCGAGAACGATGACGCCAAAGAGAGACGTCCCGACGAGCTGCATCCCCGTGCTGATCGGCATCGCATTGGAGACGCTTAAGATTTGGAACGATTGGAACTGCAAATATTGACCGAGCGCCCAGAACGCTCCTGAGATAAATCCGGTCACGATGGCGAGTGTCGTGAACTCCGGTCGGAAGACGAGGGCAATCACTGTTGCCATGATCATCGCCCCGATGGTCGTTCCGATTAACTGCTGAATCGGTTTTCCTCCTACTTTCGACACGATGAGTGGAATACTTCCCCACATGAGTGCCGGTAAGAGTGCCAAAAGAATCATTTCCATGAAGCACACCTGCTTTCTTAATATAACGTCTAACATGAAATTCCCACGTCTCCAATTTTATAAACCTAAATTCAAAAAGGGAATTGCCATGTCGAATACTACGATGATATAATGATTTCGAACGGGGCATTAGCTCAGCTGGGAGAGCGCTACGCTGGCAGCGTAGAGGTCAGGGGTTCGAGCCCCCTATGCTCCATTAATTGGTCACATCTCGGATGAGGTGTGGCTTTTTTATTGATATGGTGCGATTCAATCCCTTTCTGAACGGGTAATGATAGTTAGACTTTTTCATATAAGGGGGAATTTTGATGGAACGCACATCTGTAGAAGAAACATTAACTAGCGTAATCGAATGCATGCGCGCATGCAACCACTGCTTTTCAAAAAGTTTGCAAGAAGAGGATTTACACATGTTCACCGAATGCATCCGACTGACTCGTGAGTGCTCGGACATCTGCACCTTGGCTTTAAATGCCTTAGAAACAGATTCAGCCTTCTCAAAACCAATCGTCGCTTTATGCGCCCAAGTCTGTGATACGTGTGCAGTTGAGTGCGGACGCCATCAGCACGACCATTGTCAAGCCTGTGCCAAAGCATGTGAGCGTTGTGCGGAAGCTTGCCGTACACTCGTTGCCGCTTAAGCACGACATTCGTCTAACTTTCTGTTAGACTTTTTTTATTGCATACGAAAGAAGGTAAACTATGAATCATACCATTCTCGCACTTGACGTGGAGACCGCTAACCGTGATAGTCGCAGCATCTGTTCTGTCGGATGGAGCATCCTTCAAAATGGTGATGTGGTCGAAACCGACCAGCGACTCGTCAATCCGGAGGAAGACTTTGATATGGGTAACATCCGAGTCCATGGCATCCGTCCGAGTGATGTGTGGGATGCACCGGCATTACCGGAAGTACTCTCCTCTCTTTACCCGATTTTACGGGAAGTGGACCTCGTCGTCGCTCATAACGCCTCATTTGACATGGGTGCCTTGAGAAAGGCGATTGTAAAATATGATCTATTCGATTTCCCGACAATCGAGTACGGTTGTACCGTCAAACTGTCACGTAAACTGTATCCAGGGCTCCCGAACCATAAGTTGAACACGATGGCAGAACACTTGAACGTGCCGTTTATTCATCATGATGCCGCGGAAGATGCTCGCGTATGCGCTCTACTCATGCGAGACATGATGCAAAAAACCGGCATCACAAATCCAAAAGAATTGCATCGCTATACGTCCGTGAAAACAGGAACGCTCGCATATTAAACCGGTCATGCAATCATGACCGGTTATTTTTTGAAAATCCATCTCTTCTGGACATAATAACTGACGAAAAAGAGAAAGCTGTCGACGATTACTTTTAGGATGACCTCGCCCTGTCTGAACAAGAGAAACAAGAGATAGACAAGGAGTGCCGAAACAGCCATCTGAAGCACGACGAGACTAAAATATTTCGGAAGAGACCGCCGTACCTTCGAATCGAAGACTACTTTTCGATTAACGATATAATTGAATAGAGAAGAAATGATTCGAGCGATGACCGTCGCGATGACGACATGAGCCGTATCAAAGTATGGGGATAATAAATAAATAAAGAGCGCATACATCCCTACGTCGACAAGTAACGAGGCGACAGAGGATAACGAATACATCAAAAACATCCGATAAATCAAAATCGAGTCGAGAATCGGTCTAAAATGGGATGAATCATTTTCATTCTCATATACGGTCTGGATGGTCGTTTGTTGAATCGGGATCTGGAATCGTTTCGTGAACGTGAGCATATTCATCTCGAACTCATATCGATTTCCCGGAATGTCAATCAGTTGTCGCGCATATCGCATCGGGATGGCTCGAAGTCCCGTCTGCGTGTCTTTTAACTTCAGCCCACTCCCAATCAACATGACGAGCCGTGTCGCCTGATTGCCGAATCGGCTCCGGAACGGAATCGCCTCTCCGCTAAAATCACGGCATCCCATGATGAGATGATGTGGTTTATTCACACCTTCCTCATACACGTTGACGACATCTTGCGGTAAATGCTGCCCGTCGGCATCGACCGTGATGACCCCTGTTTTATCTGGATAAGTGTCCACCACGTACCGTAATCCCGTCTTGATTGCGGCTCCCTTCCCTTGATTCTGTTTGTGCGTTAACACTTGGTCGACAAATGATGCGATCTTATCAAATGCGCCTACCGACGATTCGTCACTACCGTCATTGACCACAATGATGTTCGAAAACCCACTCGCCCTCAACTTCTCCACGAGTATGACGAGTGCCTCATCAGGGTTATAGGCCGGAATCAAAATCGAATATGCTTGGCGTGTTTCCACTTCTTGCATTTGCATCGCCACCCCTCCTTCCATTCCCCTATACCCGAAGCAATGAATTCGCATTCCCAATTAAAAAACATCAGCCCTAAGGCTGATGCATGAGTTCACCCGATAAAGATCAAGTAAGACGAAACGAAATAGACGACGACAACGAGTAACGAAGGAATCACATAACGTACCTTCGACGTGACATTTTGTCTGAGCACACTGTACATCACAAGGATCGATAGGATGGTGATCCCGACCGCAGATACGAGGTGTGACGTCGAGACATCTGCGAGGATTGATCCATTCCGATAAAAGACATCGGACATGGCGATAATGAGCATATTGAAGATATTCGAACCGAGAATCGAACCGAATGCCAAGTTGACATTACGAAGTTTGAGTGCCATGAACACGGCGACCGCTTCCGGGAGTGACGTCGATGCCGCAATCAAGAAGCTACCGACAAAGCTAGAACCGAGTCCTGTGACGACGGCAATCTGGTCTCCCGTGATCGAAAGGGCTGTTCCTGCCGCCATGATCACGATTGCAGCGATGATGAATCCAAAGACCGCTCGTTTGAGCGTGATGTCTTCATATTTCCCGACAACCACCTCTTCTTCGACCTCTTGTTCCGCGATCGGATCTTTCGGTTGTTTCCCGATATAGTAGATTCCGATGCCGTAAAGGATCGCAATGAGGAGTGCGTCGACTCCGATTCCGATAAACGTCATATCGACACGAACGATCAAGGCAATCAACGTCGTGACGGTCAAGAGTAACCCAAGTCCCGCCGTATACAGATGGTCCCGGCTCGCATAGTTGAATAATTGCTTCTGTCGGAAGTATAGGTCGAACATCGCTAAGATAAAGATATTGAATAGGTTACTCCCAAGCATGTTCCCGATGGCAATGTCGGGGTTGTCAATCATGACAGCCGATATACTCGTTGTCACTTCCGGGAGCGACGTCGCTCCTGCCAATAAAACTGTACCGACGAGCATCCCGCCCATTTTCGACTTTTCAGTCATGACGTCGGCGTACGTCGACAATTTGATGGCGGCGTAGACGGTGATGGCCGCGGCCAGTAAAAAATAAACAAATACCATTTTTTCTCCTCCTTGGGTAAACAAAAAAGACCTTTTTATGGACAACAAAAACGCCCATAAAAAGGTCTTGCGGACTTGTAAAAGCTCGATGGACCGAGTGCACACGCACTGTAATGACGACCCATCGACCACGATTGTGGTCGCTACTCCCCTTTTTATTTTCCCTTTGACTATAGCATGAAGAGAACTAATTGACAATCGATCGGCGCATAAGTGCGAGAAGTTGCTGTGGTTCGAGAGCCGTCCGGTATGCGAGTTCTTGCATCCCTGCGAGTTTCTCGGGTGGCAATGGCGTGGTCAAACCTGCTTCGTGAAGTCGTTGGCGGAAGCATGAAATCTCCGCCTCATCACTCGTCTCTCGCGCAACAATCTCCCTTAACTCATATGCGGTCTGACATAGTGGTGCCGATTCTTGCAACCATTCGTCCTCGATGAAATAAGTCAGCATCGATTCAAGGAGCCTTGCCACTTTTCGATCTTTCGCATTCTCCTCACCGTAAAACAACAGATGGAGTTCTTGTTCATACAAGCCAATCAGATCTGTCGAGCTCCGAAACGGTTCAAATGCTGATAGTAATTCATGATAATACCATGATTGGTCTCGCAGCGGTCGTTTAAAACGTTGCCACACCTTCATCCCTTCCATCTCAAGATCATAACGGATGGAGCAAAGATTATGTAGCTTATCCGCGACGAGAAGTGCGACTTCATCAAATTGAAGTGATTTCACCTGCTGTAGTGTCAACCGTTTTCGTTGCTCCCATGACTCTTCACGATTTTTCTCCGAGACCGCGAGAACGAGCCTGTGAACGTCAGAACCGAATTTTGATAAGATTTCTTGTGGGTCCGTCTTCGTGTCATCAATCACTTCATGGAGTAACCCTGCCGCCACGACGACCGGTGCTTGATGATCGGACTCAAGAAGCATGGCGACCGAGAATGGGTGTGACAAAAATGGTATGGATGAACCTTTTCGGAACTGTCCTCCGTGACGAATAGATGAAAAACGTAACGCCTCTTCTACGAGCGGGTTCATGTCGCCATCCTCCTTCTTCCGGATAAAAACTCTGCTATTCATTACCCGGAATTAGGTACATATAACCTAAAAGCATCCCAAATTTAGGTATATGGTCACATTATTCTTCATAAATCATTTTTTTCGTCATTCCTCCATCAACGACAAGATTATGCCCGTTCACAAAACTGTTTTGACGATCGATCAAGTATCTCACAGCGCGGACGATATCTTCCGGTTCACCGACACGTCCGGATGGATGTTGTTCATGATCAATCTCACGTAACGACTCATCAGACCTATGAATCCATCCTGGACTGATCGCATTCACCGTCACAGGGCGGTCGCCTAATGAGACGGCAAGTGAATGGGTTAAGCCGACGATGCCTCCTTTAGATGCACCATATGCATCCCAATGCGGTTCGTTCTGGAAAGCACGTGTCGAGGCCATGTTAACGATTCTTCCATATGACTCATCTTGATTCAGTTCTAAAAAGTATTTCGCACAACTAAATGTCCCGACTAAATTGACATCGATGACTCGCTTGAACGTGTCAATCTCAAGCTCATCAATCGGCTTGACTAGCGAGGCGATCCCTCCGTTATTGATCAACACATGGGCTCGACCAAATTCGTTGTGAATATCGTCAAAGACACGCTTAAGTTCAGACGTGTCTCCAAGGTCTACTTGATAAAAGCGTAACCCTTCGATATCCGTATCATCTCCAATGTCTAGCCCGATCACTTCATACTGATTTACGAAAGCTTGAGCAATCGCATAACCAATTCCTTGACTAGCTCCTGTTACAATCATCACGTCTTTCATCATTCATCCCTCCTAAAAGACTGTATACCCAAATCCCGATTAGTCGGACCATAGTTTTCGATTCGAAGTCGTGATCACACTCGCTCCCGCATCAAGTGCCGCTTGAACTTCCTCCTTTGTTTCAATCAGCCCACCTGCGAAAACGGGTATTCCCGTCTTCTCCTTCACACATTGAATATACTTCGGCACTATACCTGGTAAGACTTCAATATAGTCCGGTTTTGAACGTTCAATGTGTCTAATACTTTTCTCTAATGAGGTGGAATCAATTAAAAATAGACGCTGCACAGTGACCACATCATTTTGCTTTGCTTTGACGATGACGTTTCCTTTCGTCGAGATGATGCCGAACGGTTTGAACGTCTGGCAGACATACTCCGTCGCATACTCGTCGGCCTTCATACCTTGAATCAAATCCATATGGATGAACACTTTTTTATCATGCTTCCCCAATAATCTGAAGATGGAGTCCAATCGGCTCATATGCATCTCTAATAACACCCCTAATTCGAAAGCACTCGATAAAAACCGCTCCAAATCCCGCATGTCCCGTATCGCCGGTAAGATGGATTGACCATTGATCATCAACTATTCCCCCCTGTCTCCTTCTCATTATGCAGATAGCCGATTTTATAAATCAAGGTTTTCTCATTCAATATATCGGGAAAATAAAATTAACTTGTGTAGAGGGGGATTTGAATATGGTCAATGAAGTGACTGTAAGAGTCGAAACACCAACTCCAGAACAACATCAAGCGTTACGAGTGAAGGCGGGGATGCCACGACGTTCTGATCGAGGTACGGTGAAGGGGCTTCAAAATACACTGTATGGTATTTGTTTATACTTAAATGATGAGATTGTCGGAATGGGGCGTGTCGTCGGTGACGGCGGGATGGTATTCCATTTAGTAGATATCGTCGTAGACCCGGAATGCCAGGGTCTTGGACTCGGAAAATTAATCATGGAGCATTTGATGGAATGGATCTTACAAGAAGCCGATGAGACGGCCATCATCAGCTTAATCGCAGACATACCAGCCGATGGATTGTATCGACAGTTCGGTTTTGATTACTCACGACCTGAATCCGTCGGAATGGAGTATCAATGGAATCAAAGAGAAAGCTAATTGAGGTCGTGAGAGGAGATGACGTATGGATGGATTAAATATCATCGTGTTGCTCGGATTGGCGCTCACCCTCATCTCTGTCCTCAGTTTCCTGATTGAACGATTATTCTTCCCGATTAGTTTAGCGTTTATCCTAATCGGGGGGTCGGGTTTTTCTGGGATGGGAATGAAGTCTTTAAAGTCGCGGGAGAGATCGGAATCATTCTGTTATTTTTCCTACTCGGTCTGAAGTTTTCACTACGTGAACTTTGGAAGCGCATGTGGAATGTATGGAAGCGGGAATACTTGATATCATTCTGTCATTCGGGGTGTCGTTCGGGATTGCTTTAGCATTTGGTCTCGATTTTCCTCGCGCCTTTTTAATCGGGGCCGTCTTTTATGCGACGAGCTCTCCCATCTCTGCGAAACTGCTTGAGCGGCATTCCGAAAAACATGAAGATATTAAAGTGTTTGTGCTCGCATTACTCATCTTTGAGGATATGTTTGCCCCTCTCCTCTTGACGGTCGTCCCTTTCATCATCCTAAAAGAACCGGTTGCGATGTGTAGGATATCGGAAAAGTGTTCGCAGGACTTCTTATATTTTTGGCGTACTCTAGTTTATCGCTTCGAGTTTCGTATCCAAGCAACAATAGTTTTCGAAGCGCTTATTGCGACAAGATGATGTGAGCATCGGTCTGATCGGACTCATTCTCTTTTTCGCAGGGATTGGCATGGTGTTTGTGGATTATCTGAAATTTTAGGGGCATTCATCGCCGGAATCATGCTCGCAAATATCCACGATGTGAGACCGCTGAAACGTTTGACCGTACCCGTCCGAGATTTATTCATGCCGATCTTTTTCATCTCGTTCGGTATCTCAATCAACCTCGAGAAAGGCGTCATCTATGCACTCTTCTTCGTCTTAATTGTTTGGTGGCATTGTCAAAATGGATTGTCGGACGCATCGGGGGCAGAATCTATGGCTTGACGCGTGTTCAGGCGAATAAAGCTGGGGTCTCACTCGCGCCTCGAGGGGAGTTCTCTATTTTATTCACTGCCCTTTCGAACGTGGTCATCAACTTGTTTGTCGGTCTCTATATTTTCGTGTCAGCCATTATCGAAATCATTCTGTTCCGTTTCTCAGAGTACTTGGCAGAAAAACAGAGAAAATCCTCACGAAAGTCTTACCAGACGAGAAAAAAGAAGAATAAATTGGCGGACCCATATGCTGGGTCCGCCTGCTTTGTGCATTAGTCTTTTGCTAGTTTGTTGTGCCGCTTTTTACGCCATACGATATAGATGATGACCCCGCTGAACAGCAACCCGTAGATTGCGTATGAATAGGCATCGAGGTATGAGAGGATATCTTGCCAGTTCTCCCCGACTTTCATTCCGATGAGGATGAGAATGGTATTCCATAAGGCTGTTCCAGCCGTACTGAGCAGTAAAAATTTCACGAATGGCATGTTTGACATCCCTGCAGGAATCGAGATTAGGCTTCGAACGACCGGCATCAAACGTCCAAAGAAGACCATCCAGCCCCCGTACCGGTCGAACCAGGCATCCGCTTTCTTTACATCATTTAGATCCAGTCGTAACCACTTCCCATATTTCTTCGTCCATTTTTCAATCTGCTCGACATCAAACAAGAGTCCGAGGCCGTATAACAACACCGCTCCTAATATGGCTCCGACTGTCGATGCCACGATGACGACCGTGATGGACAAGTTCGTCTTCACTGCAAAAAAACCACCAAAGAGTAAGACGACTTCAGAAGGGATCGGTGGAAACACATTCTCAATAAAAATCATGAATGCAATCCCTATGTAGCCGTACTGTTCAATTACAGAAATCATCCAGTCACTCATGTCGCTTCCTCCATTCTTCCCCTCTATACCCGTCCATTTCGCTATATAATCGCAAAGACATGCTACACTCAAAGAAAGGAGCTGATTGAAATGGAAGAAACAGTACGGTGTCCTTGGTGCGGGACAGATCCATTGTACGTCCGTTATCATGACGAAGAATGGGGAAAGCCCGTTCACGATGATCAGAAGCACTTTGAATGTCTGACACTCGAAAGTGCGCAAGCAGGACTCAGTTGGATCACCATCTTAAGAAAACGTGAAAATTATCGATTGGCCTATGCAAACTTTGAGGTGCAGCAAGTTGCCAGCTTCACGGATGAGGATGTAGAAAGACTCCTCGCCGATAGCGGGATCGTGCGAAATCGACGAAAAATCGAGGCGTCGATCAATAATGCGAAACAGTTCATCAAACTACAGGAAGAGTTTGGCTCATTTGATTCGTACATCTGGTCATTCGTCAACGATGCACCAATCCTGAATGCATGGAATCGTCTTGAAGATGTTCCTGCCACGACGGAACTTTCTGAACGATTGAGTAAAGACCTGAAACGACGCGGCTTTAAGTTTTTAGGGCCGACAACGGTCTATGCCCACCTACAAGCGACGGGTCTCGTCAATGACCATCTCACCTCTTGCACGTTCCGATAACTTAAGACCAGCTCTCAAAAATATCTTTACATTCCCCCTCTTGTTGTGACAATATTTTGACAAAGTGATACTCTATCACTGAAAGCGTTTTCATATTTTTATCTTTCGGGGGGATGTTGATGAACGGAATTTTAGTGTCCATTGTCGTGTACATGGCACTGATGGTCTTGCTTGGGATCATCGCGTATCGGAGAACAAGCAGTATCGGAGATTACATGTTAGGTGGTCGGGCGCTTGGTCCCGGGGTCGCCGCCTTATCTGCCGGTGCATCAGACATGAGTGGATGGCTCTTAATGGGATTACCTGGTGCCATGTATGCGTCAGGGATTTCAAGTGGCTGGATTGTCATCGGGTTGACAATCGGCGCCTATTTGAACTGGTTATTGGTCGCACCGAGATTACGCATTTATTCATACATATCGGATGATGCGATCACAATCCCAGACTTCTTTGAAAAACGGTTTAAAGACACAAAAGGTGTGTTGCGTTCATTTTCAGCTGCTGTCACGTTAATCTTTTTCACACTGTATGCGACAAGCGGATTCGTCGCCGGCGGTCGCCTATTCAATGCCGTCTTCGACATTGAATTTGTAACGGGGGTCGTCATTCTCGCTTCCATCATTATTCTGTACACTTTCATCGGTGGATTTTTAGCAGTAAGCTGGACAGATTTTGTTCAAGGATTGATCATGCTGTTCGCCCTTATTTTTGTACCTGCCATCGCCATTATAGCAACTGATGGTGTATCAAATGCTTTAGACACAGTACGAAATATTGATGAAGCGTTACTTGACCCGTGGACGGGGCAATCACTTATCGGAATCATTTCACTATTTGCGTGGGGGCTCGGCTATTTCGGCCAGCCACACATCATCGTCCGTTTTATGGCAATCGGAAAGCTCGAGGACATTAAGACGGCACGTCGAATCGGGATCTCATGGATGGTCTTCACCGTTGGCGGGGCGATGGCGACCGGATTGTTCGGTCTTGCCTATTACACACAACAAGGCCTCACCATCGATAATCCGGAGAACGTCTTTATCAACCTATCTGACTTATTATTCCCGGATTTGGTGACTGGTGTATTGTTGGCTGCTCTTCTTGCCGCCATCATGTCGACCATTTCCTCTCAATTGCTCGTCTCGTCGAGTGCCGCGACAACAGACTTTTATCAGAAGTTCTTCCGTAAAGAAGCGGGAGACCGTGAACTCGTCATGGTCGGTCGGATTACGGTCATTCTCGTATCCGTCATTTCAATCATTCTTGCACTCGATGCAGACGACACCATCTTAAACCTTGTCGGTTATGCTTGGGCAGGATTCGGTTCATCATTTGGTCCACTCATCTTGTTCAGTCTGTTTTGGAAGCGAACGACGCGTCAAGGTGCACTTGCTGGAATGTTGACGGGAGCCTTTGTCGTTATTCTATGGAAGAACTATGCCGCTTCTCTTTTCGGTACGTTTGGGACATTATATGAAATGATTCCAGCATTCTTCTTGTCGGCGCTCGCCATCTATATCGTGAGTTTGATGACGCCGCCACCAAACGAGGTCATTCAACGTGAGTTTGACCAAATGCAAGACATGGTCAAGGAACATATCAAATAATTCTCATGACAGGTCAAAAACGACCTGTCTTTATTAATATATGCAGGATTTTTCTTAATTATCGACGAATCTGTCGTGAAAAGGAGAATCGGGATGAAACCAATCAAGATTGTCTCTCGCCTTACCTTCCTGTCTAGCTTTGTCTTATTAATCGCTTGTGGTACGACTCCGGCAACGAATCAAGAAGTACCAGAAGAAGTCGAGGTACCTGAAGAAATGCCGCCTGCCGAACCCGAACCGATCGTTACGACGGCCTCCCTCTATGCAATCGGCGACATTCTTCTACATGATTCGGTATATAACGCAGCTCGTACTGATGAAGGGTATGAATTTGATACTGCATTCGAACAGATCTCTCCAATATTGAGTCGCGCCGATTTATCAATCGCCAACCAAGAGAGCATGATTGGCGAGAGTGAAATCGGGCTTTCGAGCTACCCGGCATTTAACAGTCCTTTTGAAATTGGAGATGCCTTACAACGGGCAGGAATCGATTTGGTCACGACAGCGAATAATCATACGCTCGACCGTGGCGTCCGAGCGATTGAAAATTCGATCGACCATTGGAACGCAATCGGAATGCCTTATACAGGCTCCTTCCTATCTGATGAGGACAAGGCGAATATTCGTACGTTGACGGCCAACGATATTTCTTTTTCCTTCCTCGCATACACGTATGGGACGAATGGAGTCGTACCGAAAGAACCCTATCATGTGAACTATATCGACCTCGCACAGATGCAACCAGAGATTGAGAAGGCGGAACAGTCGACTGACATGACGGTCGTCTCCCTCCATTTCGGTACGGAATACGAGCCGTTACCGAATGAGAGTCAAACTGAGCTCGCCCAATCGTTAGCAGACCTCGGAGTCAACATCATCATCGGTCACCACCCTCACGTGCTGCAACCCCCGACCATGCTAGAAGGAGTTCATGGCAATCAAACATTTGTCATCTACTCGCTCGGTAATTTCCTTTCCGGACAACAAGGAGATGAACAAAACACGGGCGGCATCATCGGGATTGATGTGGTCAAGACAACCGAAGATGACCAATCGACTTTTAAATTGAAAAATCCGATGTTCTATCCAACCTTGACGCAAAAATCATCTGATGGACATTATGAGGTCGTCCCGTTAAAGGCTGCTCGTCCTGAACTTCTTTCCCCTGTTAGCGACCATATGTCGCAATGGTTACCCCAACTCAAAATCGAACAATGACGACCACGAAATCTGATATGCTCCCCAATAGGTAGACAGATGAAATAACAAATCTGTTTATCTGATTGGGGAGTGTTTTTTTATGGCGAGAAGTCGGCATACGA
>CABIYO010000052.1 GCA_902362975.1 Caryophanales bacterium | reverse complement strand
GTAACTTCATTCTACACGAGGACGTCGCTGTGGGCTTTTTGTGCGTTCACTTTTAGGTGTTGCACTTAATTTTATAATTCATCACATATATAAGACGGGTAATGTCATAAAAAGGGGGCGTTCATGTATGGAGACGACGCATTATGTACGTGTTTCCCCAGAAGTCTGGGTGTCATTTAATCAGGATCCAGAGATGATTTTAGACTGGTTGATTCATATGCATGAGCAATATCGGGATCGGGATGATACGCTGACGCTTCCGAATGTGGAGCCGTTTCAACGCGTACTTAGTCAAATCGAGGTATATATCGACGGGATCGACACGTATAACATGGAAATGGCACTCGTCGGCGAAGAGTTGATTGTCAATGAGGCGCAGGCGGTCGTAGTCGGTATCTTGACCCCGCAGTTACTTCATATCGTCAAAGACACGTTGCATGCGTTCGGGCGAGATGACGTGAAAGACATGGCATTCGTTGCAAAAGATGAATTCGAGACGATTTGGGAAGATTGGACCCGATTGCAACAATTTTGTGAGACGGCTGCGTCCCAGGAAGAACTCGTCTTGATTTATTAAGAATGAAAGTAAATTCCCATGATATACTGTTAAAAAGTGGTATAAAGGGGATTTGCTCATGGATGTGTTCGGCACACTCATCTGGCTCGGGGTACTCATCAATCCGTTTCTTGCGTATCAAACGAAAATCAAGCCGCTTTATCGCATTACACTCATCTCATTCATCGTATTCTTCGTGACGTGGGGGTATGCTGTGACGGGATGGGTGGCATCTGTTCAATTTGACACGGCTTGGAATATCCTACTTATCGCCTATGTTGGTCTTTTAGTGCTGAATAGTTATTTGGTCAGCAAACGGTTCGTTCCACAGATGACATGGGTTCGTTTTGGTGCAATCGTACTGATTGGCGTTGGTGTCAGTCAAGCGTGGTTAGGACTGAGTACAGGAGAGTGGACGACTTTATTCTTCATGGACAGGGATTTCTGGATGATGGGCGTCATCGTATCGCTACTGCTCCTGCTTCTCGTCACGATGAAGATGTTAGACCGGCGAATAGAAGCATAAAAAAATCCCGAAACGAGTTGATTTGTTTCGGGATTTTGATTATTTCAATGCAGTTTCAAGTGCCTTGACGTTTTCACGCATCAAGTCGAAGTAGCTCTTATTCATCTGTTCTTTCGTGACCGACTCCAAGTTGTAAATCGTCACGCTCTCTGCACCGATTTCTTGTTTCACGACTTCGGCCACTTTTGGTGTGACTGTGTCTTCGAATGCGATATAGTTCAAGTCGTGGAGACGGGCTTCCTCGATGATCCGTTTGAGAGCTTGCTGTGACGGTTCTTCGGATGGTGTAAGTCCGGCGATCGGTAACTGATCGAATCCGTAGCGTTCAGCCAAATAGCCATACGCCGCGTGTGTCACGAGTAACTCGGATTTTGAACCGTTCTCGACCGCTGCCTTCAATTCCGCATCGAGGGCGTTCGCTTCGTCTTTAAATGTGCTTAACCGTTCTGAGAACTCGTCTTTATATTCCGGCGCTTCTTCGCTGAAGGCTGTTTCGACCGCCTCTGCCATTGAAACAGCATTCATCGGATCGAGCCAGACGTGGGGATCGTATTGACCGTGACTATGACCGTCTCCTTCTTCGTGAGCATGTTCATCTTCAGTATGTCCTTCCTCATCATGGACATGGACGGTATCCGCTGCATCGAGCAAGGTCACGTCCTCTGCCGTTTTGACGAAAGCGACGTTTTGCCCTTCTAAGCTTTTCTCCATGGACTCGACGTAAGGTTCAAGGTCATGACCAATCGTCAAAAAGAGGTCGGCTTCTGCGATTTGTGTCATTTGCTTTGAAGTTGGCTCATACGTATGCGGATCAGCCCCAGGTGGAATGACCATCTCCACGTTGACGCGGTCACCGCCGATTTCTTCGGCTAATGATTTTAATGCAAACGTTGAAGCGAAGACGGTCAGTTGACCATCTGTCGATTCAGATGCGTTCTCTCCTTCGGTATTTCCACACGCACCGAGTAAAAGCGTACCGGCTGCGACTGCGCCTAGAAAAGTTTTCTTCATCTTCCATCTTCCACCTTTCAAGTTATCTGAATATTAAATCGTAACTGTTACGTTTTATGACTGCGAGTAATATTATAGTGTGAGCTTCGGATCACGTCAAGTCCGACTTCTGATGGATAGATTTTTGAAAAAAGCGGGAATATGATTAAAAAAGGGGAGTGGATTGTATGAGAAAGGAGACTGCCTGGTTTGTCGGGGGCGCGGCACTTGCTGCGGCGACGGCAGCCGGGGCTAGCGTGTGGAGTCAATATGGGTCCCTTGTCAGATGGCAAGAACCCGAGTTGCCGATTCAACCGACAACACGCCGGCGCCACACGTACACGTATAAAATTGTTCGCGATCGTCCGCTCCAATTGGATTTGTATCTCCCCCCTGGAGAAGGGCCGTTCCCCGTAGTGGTATATGCACATGGGGGAGCGTTCGTCAGAGGAAATCGGAGTATGGTGACCCTGTTTCATCCATTGCTTGACCACTTTTTGGGGAAAGGGATTGCTGTCGTCAGCATCGATTATCGCTTATTTGAAGACGGGGTGTACTTCCCTGACAATATTTTTGATGTCTCAGATGCGCTGTGCTATTTGAAACAACATGAATCGTTATTGGCGCTAGACACGAGTCAACTGCTCGTTTGGGGGGATTCAGCAGGCGCTGCGCTCATGCTTGCGACTGCACTCGACCGTCATCGACAATTTGCAGGTGATTTGGGAGACGACCTCCCGACGGTCAAAGGGGTCATCGCCTTGTATCCACCGACGAACTTTTTATTGTTCAAATTCATCCAGACGTGGCTCGCCCATCTAAAGTTCTATGAAGGAAGCCGCGAGGAATGGCGTGAGTTGATGGTAAAATGCTCCCCGGTCTCCCATCTATACGCCGATGCCCCGCCGATTTTACTGCTACACGGGAAGAAAGATCCGATTGTCCCGTTCGGCCAAGCGCTTCACTTCATCGAACATGCGAGTGATGTCGGTGCGAACGTTCAACTCATCTCATTTCCAAATGGAACTCACTCGCTTGCGAGCTTCCTCCAATCGGATAATCCAATCAAAGAAGAGCAACTCATGACCCGAATCAATCGTTTTATTGAAGAATGTCTCGGATGACGTTGCGATTTTTAAGGAAGATGGTACGATGGGGGATGATTGAAAGAGTAAGGAGTGGAAGTAGTGACAGAGTTATGTTTAGTCAGACACGGTCAGACCGATTGGAATCGTTTAGAAATTATTCAAGGACGTGAAGATAACCCGTTGAATGCACTCGGACGTCAACAGGCAGAGGAGAGTGCAGCTTTTTTGAGTCAAGAGGAATGGGACGTCATCGTATCGAGTCCCTTGTCACGTGCGGTTCAAACCGCACAAGCAATCGCAACAGCGTGTGGGATCGAGCATGAAGCGATTCTGCTAGATGATCGTTTCATTGAACGTGAATTCGGAACGGCATCCGGGCAGCCCGTGAAAGGAATTTACGAGGCGGTCCAAGCGGATGACCAGGAGCGGATTCCTGGTCTCGAAACAGAAGACGAGATGCGTAGCCGGGTCTTAGAAGGAATGAACCATTTGGTGGATACGTATCCAGGGAAGCGCATCATTGTCGTCTGCCATTCCCATGCAATCAAAGCGGCGCTTTCTGCCATCGATGGGTCATATACGTTCCGTCACGCCATGCGAAACGCCTGCTCGAACTATATCACCCATCAACAAGGTCAGTTTGAAGTGAAGGCGGTCAACGTGGCTGACCATATCACCGATCCGACCATTATGAAATGAGGAGAATGTCATGACGACCTTACTATGGGTATTCATTATCGCGTCATTTGTGGTCGCTTTTGCAGGGCTCATCTATCCAGTCATCCCAAGTGTCTTGTTCTTGTTCATCGGGTACATGATTTATGGATTCGGTTTTTCATTTGAACCATTGACCTGGACATTCTGGGTATGGCAATCGGTCTTCCTCATCTTCTTGTTCGGGGTCGACTATGTCGTCACCCGGGCTACAGTGGATAAGCGAGGCGGCTCGGAGCGAGCGAAATGGGGTGCGACAATCGGTTTGATTGCGGGACCGTTTATTTTCCCGCTCGTCGGGGTTTTGATTTTCCCGTTCATCTTCGCTTTCTTGGCGGAGTTGACACTTGGGAAGACGACACGTGAAGCGTGGAGCATCGGCGTCGGAACTGTTCTCGCCTTTCTCGGCAGCACGCTCTTAAAAGTGATTGGGATGACAATGATGATCATCTTGTTCTTTATCTACGTGTGAGGCGGAGAGGTTTCTCCGTCTTTTTAGTTTAAAAGGTGAATGGTTTTGGGGAAAGAAAAACAGGTCATCCGATTATTCGAATGACCCGGTTTTAACCAATTGATTGAAAGCGGAGCGACTGAACGATTGTTGCATCTCGACTTTTTTCTCGAAGAAGGCGGGCTTTAAATTCGAAGCAGCGACGCCGTCTTGAATCAAGGAATCGAGTACTTGCTTCGTCGCGTCTTGTTTCGGTATCAACAGGAGTCCTTCAGCGACGAACGTATGATGGTCGTTCAAGGCCCGCTCGCTCGTGAACGTCAAAGCGAGTGCAGCCGGGGCATTCGTTGGCGACGTGATGACGGCTTCAGCGAGGATGAGAATGCGTTTGTTTAAGTAATGATGGAGCGTGACAGCCGACTCGGTCGACACGAGCATTTCGAGGAGCCACTCTGAATCGTGCTCCTTCGAGATGATTAACCCATCGAGTAAATCGATCGGTAAATTCAGTTCATTGCCGTATTCGTCTTGGACGAGTCGGACTTGGACGAGGCGAAACGTTTTCATAGGATCGTTCCTTTCCGCGTTTTCTTTAGACCATCTTAACATAGTCTGAGGAATAGAATGTGTTAAGATAACGGGGAAGAAACAGAAAAATAGAGAGTGAGGGAGGCATCAAGATGAGTTGGGTTGTTGGCGTAATCGGGTATGTGACGATTCTCGCAATCGTCTATTATGGTGTCCTTTTCTTCAAAGTGAAACGGGAGCGGAGTCGGGCCGGCTATCGAATCTTTCTCTTGCTTGCCGGATTGTTTTTAGTCAGTGGGAGCGATTATATCATTGCGTTGTTCCAAGGAGACACCGAAGCGACGTTTTGGCAACGGACCGTCTATTTTGTCTTGATATTGCTCTCTTTGTCGATGGCGCTTTACTTTCGGAGAAAAGAAGATCAAAGCCAAGCAGGCGAGATGACGATGGTATAAAAAAACGGCAGTGGGTTGAACTGAGCCCTGAATGATAGACACTTGATAAAAAGTGCTCATTCAGTGTTCAGTTCAGTATGCACCCACAACCGTTTTTTTATTTTGGTACCCGCGTTTTGCGAATCATATCGAGTTTCAAATCCCATAGTGGCTTGCTGAACGTCACCGAATACACTTCCGGTAAACGGAGACGCTTGTACTCTTCCCACAATCCGTCCATCTGCTCGTGATGATATGCACGAATCTCACTTGTGCTTGGAAGGTCGTATACGCGTTTTCCGTCAAGGAAGATTGGTTGCAACAAGCGTTTCACGTTGAAGTTGCGTGTCTTGATCTTGAAGGCCGGGTCACGGACGTCAATCAAGTCGATTTCGGTGTACGATTCGACCGGTTCATCGGCGAGCGCGATATAGTCGCCTTTGAACTTTTTCGTTTCGTTGTCGATGATGCGATACAACTCTTTCTTGTGAGGAGTTGTCGTCTTCGCCTTGGAAGAAGACACTTTGATGACCGGTTTTAATTCCCCGGATTCATCCTCACGTGCGACGAGCTTATAGACCATACCGAGTGCCGGCTGCTCGTAAGCCGTGATGCCGCGTGTCCCGACGAGGAACGTATCGGCCTCTGCGCCTTGCATCCGTAAGTCCTGGATGACGTACTCATCCAAATCCCCAGAGACGACGATTTTGACGTAGTCGAGCCCTGCTTCATTCAACGCCTTCCGGGCGCGCTTCGACAAGTAGGCGAGGTCTCCAGAGTCGAGTCGTACTGACTTGAGACGATGGCCCTTCGCCTCGAGTTCTTTTGCGACCGTAATCGCATTCGGCAGACCAGACTTGAGTGTGTCATACGTGTCGATGAGAAGGCTCGTGTTGTCCGGATACATCTCAGCGAATGAACGGAATGCGCTCAATTCATCATCGTGGAACTGAATATCAGCATGCTCCATCGTTCCTCCTGTCGGGACATCAAAGTCACGACCGGCTGACACGAGACTTGTCACATCAAAACCAGCGATGTAAGCCGCACGTGTTCCGTAGTAAGCCGCATCGACACCTTGCGCGCGACGAGCTCCTCCTTCAAGGAGTGTCTCGTTCGGAGCAGCCTGACGAATCCGGGCATACTTCGTGGCGATGAGTGATTCATGGTTCGCGATATTGAGTAGCGCCGTTTGGAACAGTTTCGCTTCAAAGATGGTCGATTCAATCCGAACGACTTGTTCATGTGGGAAGATGACTTCTCCTTCGCGAACACTATATAGTGAACCAGTGAACTTAAAGTTCCGTAAGACGTCTTCGAATTCATCTTCGAATCCGAGTTGCTCTTTCAAATAGGTAATGTCCGCCTCCGTAAAGGAGACGTTCTCTAAGTAGTGAACGATATTCTCGAGTCCGGCGAAGACGACATAACCACCACTAAATGGATTCGAGCGATAGTAAAGGTCGAAGACGACCTTTTCATTATGGCGACCTTGCTTCCAGTAAATATACATCCAACGTGGAAGATAAAGATCTGTGTGAAGGGCTAAATTACGATGTAACATATGATTTCCTTTCTGTTTTACGTCACTTTCCGACGACTGTCGCACCGAGTGTTGTGACGAAATGTTCGAGCGCCCATTCATGGCCGACCGGGTTGAAGCTTTGAACGGCATCGGCATGGACGACGATTTGATAACCGAGGTTGTAGGCATCTACGGCTGTATGGAGTACACAAATATCCGTGCATACACCGACGAGATGAACTTCTGTGATTCCGCGTTCCCGAAGACGCAGGTCAAGGTCAGTTCCGGCAAAGGCACTATAACGTGTCTTATCCATCCAGTGGTCTGCCTGTTTCGCAGCTTCCTTCACAGAACCGTACAACTCACGGCCCTCTGTCCCGCGGATATTGTGCGGTGGGAACAACATCGTTTCAGGGTGGAACGTGTCACCTGCATCATGGACATCGTTAGCGATGACGACATAGTCCTCCGTTGCAAATGTCCCGATCAATTCGACAATCCGTTCTTCAATCTCTTGCCCAGGTTTCCCACAAGTCAAACGACCATTGTCTGCGATAAAATCAAATGTATAATCAATAACAATCAATGCGCGCATGGGAGATGCTCCTCTCTCGTATTGAAAATGATGGCTATCCATCTCATTCTAATTCTAATTCATTATACATCATGCACGGAAGATTATTTTTCTTAGGTTTGGGTAGATTAAGACAGTAGACTGTATAGGGAAAGGGGATTGTGACGATGGTGTTATCGCAAAGTGAATTGACAGAGGAACTGTCACGGTTGAACGGTTGGGAAGAAGTGAACGGGGAGATTCAAAAGACGTATCGGCTGGAAACGTTCCCGGAGGCCATTCAGTTCGTGCATCTTGTAGCAGATTTGGCTGAATCGCTCGATCATCATCCGAACATCTTGATTGAATATCGGAACGTGACATTGACCGTATCGACCCATGACGAAGGGGGCATTACGGAGAAAGACATCACACTCGCGAAAGGGTGTGACGAACTTGTCTAAGCTCTATATGACTTTTGCTTCAGGCAGCGTGGCAGAGCGTCTTCGAAAGGAGCCAGGCGTCATCGCGGCGAATGGACAAGAAACGATTTTGCTCGCAGAAGGAGAGAAGTCCCCGTTCAAGAGCGGTAAAGTGTTTGAGATTGAAGAGGCGTCGGGCGAATTCGTGAAAAAAGGGGACATTATATACGCGAACGTTCCGGCAGATGAGAATGCCCGCTCCCTTTTGTTTCACGACTTGTTGACGGAAAAGGCGCTACTCGGTGTCAGTCATGATGGGTTTTCGGCGTACCGACTCGGTGTCGACCCGGATGATAATCATGCCGTCGTCTTCATTCAGTTCACGTCTGGTGGGAAACACTTTCGTGATACGGCGGACTATGCAATCCTTGAAGACCGCTTGAAGCGAGCGGTCGAACAGCGCGGTGCAGGTCCCGTCATAAAACACTATGTCGTCAGTGAGTCAGATAATCTATAATAAAAGATAACGTCATGTTAGGGGAGGATTTTTATGAACAAGAATTATTTCTGGTTGGGGATGGCTGCGGGTGCGGTAATCGGCGCAGCAGCATCACTTCTCCATAGCGAAACGCGCGATCAACAAGTGAGACAACTGAAAGGCATCAAGTCGAAGTTGAAATCATCGAACACGTCGACTGAGGCACATGCGGTCGGTCTACAAGCGTCATCGAAAGGCAACTTGAAAGACCGTGTCATGGAATGGAAATCGCTTTACGAAGAAAACCAAGATACGATTCAAAACCTCGTCGAAGACGTGAAAGACTTAGTCGATGCGCTTCAAGAGGCTCGTCATAAAAATCAAATCTAATCAAACGACCAAGCGGATTCGCTTGGCCGTTTTTTGGTTCCTTACTTATAAGAACTGTGCCAATAATCCGAAGATGGCTAGTCCGATGATGATGTAGAAAAACCATTTTCCGTCCCCAGAATGAATGACAGGGGGCGTGTACGAACGTTGCTTATACTTCCCGTAGCGCATCGGGCGCGTATACGGGACGGCGAACCGTGAGAGTGGGATGGCAAGTAAGAATCCGGCCAAGAAGCCGTACACATGTCCCCAAAGAGAAACGTTCGAACCAATCAATGTGAAGACGGCACTGATGGCGACGAAGATGTAGACCAAGCGGACATCTTGGCTGTACATCAACGTGCGACGGAAACGACCGATGAATACGTAGAATCCGAGAATGGCAAAGATTGCGCCTGACGCCCCGGCCTGTAGATAAAACAAGTTGCTGACAGTGAAGTACGTGAACAGGTTAGCGAACGCTCCGGCGAATACATAAAACAAGGCAAATTTCACGTGTCCGACCATTCGTTCCATCGCCGGTCCGAAGATGATCAGCGCGAACGAATTGAACAGCAAATGACCGAGACTCAAATGAATGAAGTTGGCCGTGACCAAGCGGTACCATTGTCCGTCCGCGAGTGCCAAATGGAACGACCCTCCCGTCGCCACGATTCGTAAACCAGGAGCGAAAGAATCGATGACAAACACAAGGAGTTGGATTACAATGAACAGCGTTACGAGTGGATATGCCCGTACAAACGTTTGAACATTTTCCGTACGACTAAACATAACATCACCTCTTTCCTCAATTGTATAAGGAAACGGGGAAAAAAGGAAAGGAGCGAGTGTCTCGTGATTGTAGGAATCGGAGTCGATATCGTCGAGCTTGATCGGATGGCTCGCTCGATGCAACAACCACGTTTTTTAAAACGGCTGCTCACCGATGCGGAATATGAATTGTCTCAACAGTATCCGCTCCCGCGTCAAATCGAGTTTGTCTCGGGTCGATTTGCTGCAAAAGAAGCTTATGCCAAGGCAACCGGGACTGGCATCGCACACGGGTTATCGTGGCGTCATATTGAAATTTTACCGGATGAGACGGGTCGACCTGTCATGACTGCACCGTTTACGGGGAAGATTCATGTCAGCATCAGCCATAGTCAAACATACGCCATCGCACAAGTCATCTTAGAAGAGGGGGGACACCATGTTTCGTCCTAGTCGAATCGAGATTAATCGGGCGTCTATCGCCCATAATATAAAAGAATTAACGAAACGAATTCCGCAGGAGCTCATGGCGGTCGTCAAAGCGAACGCCTACGGACACGGGGCCGTCGAAGTGGCGAAAATTGCCCTTGAGAACGGAGCGACGATGCTCGGGGTCGCGTTACTCGAGGAAGCGCTCGAACTCCGCGACGCGGGAATCGAAGCACCGATTCTCGTCATGGAAGCACAATTCCCTGAATATGCCGGAGTGGCGGCAGAACAGGGGATCACGTTGTCCGTATTTTCTGCCGAATGGTTACGAGAGGCAGCTCCATATATAGAAGAAAAGCCGTTGACGGTTCATATCAAAGTCGATACCGGGATGGGACGCCTCGGACTTCGTACCCGTGAACAGTTAGATGCCTTACTTGAAGAAGTGACTGATTCGTTTGTGGTGGAAGGAATCTATACCCATTTCGCGACGGCGGATGAACTCGACAGCGATTTGTATTATACACAGCAAGAGCGGTTCGAGCGTTTGATGGATGGTCTCCACGAGAGGTTCCGCTATATCCATACGTCGAACTCGGCTGGGGCCATCCGGATGGCCGGACAAGATGTTCCTTATAATAATCTGGTTCGTGTCGGCATCGCGCTCTATGGGTTATATCCATCACACGAGATGGAGACGTTCTATTCCTTCCTGCGTCCGGCTTTCACGCTAAAAAGTCAGCTCATGCAGGTGAAGCGGCTAGAGGCAGGCCAGACCATCAGTTACGGTGCGACGTATACAACGTCAGCCGATGAATGGATTGGTACCGTTCCGGTCGGATATGCGGACGGCTGGTTACGGAAGGCGAGTGGATTTGAAGTGGAGGTCAATGGGATTCGTTGTCCGATCGTGGGACGTGTCTGTATGGACCGCTTCATGATCCGGCTTCCAAAAGAGTTTCCTGTCGGGACGGACGTAACCCTTGTCGGTGGAAACGTCGCCATTGATGAACTCGCGTCATATCTCGGGACGATTAACTATGAAATCGTTTGCCAATTCACGAGCCGATTGCCACGTCTTTATGTGTGAATCATAAATCGTGTGAAATTATCTGAATTCTTTCTCGATTTCTCTATATTTTCCCATTCCCGCGTGTTATATTGTTAAAGAACGCGGGAGAATTTCCGCCAGTCCGTGAAACGATTCTGGAGGTGTAAGATGTTGAAGCAGCGAAATGCGGGTGCGCTAGCGTCCGTCCCAGATCGGTTCTCGCAACAAGGGGGTCCGATTTCGATGAAAGACCGTGGAACACTGTCCTTGAACGATGTAGTGACATACTTGTCTAAAGAAATTGCTGATCGACAACAAACACTGCGTGAAGAATTGGCGAAAGGCTATCAAGAGATGGCCGCGTTTAACTTGAATATGGCAGAAGAGATGCTAACGATTGAAACCGAAGCCGAACACGCTCTCTTACGTCAAGTAAGTGGGGTGTGAGCAGCGTGATCGTAAAGCGTGGTGACGTGTTTTATGCGAATCTGTCGCCTGTAGTCGGCTCAGAGCAAGGTGGCGTTCGACCCGTTCTGATCGTGCAGAACGACATCGGCAATCGCTTTAGCCCGACCGTCATTGTCGCTGCGATTACAGCTCAGATTCAAAAAGCAAAACTGCCGACTCATGTGGAAGTATATCAAGAGAAGCACGGACTCGAACGAGACTCTGTGATTTTACTTGAGCAGATTCGAACGATTGATAAGCGTCGTCTGACGGATAAAGTCACTCATCTCGACGATGAGACGATGCATAGAGTGGACAGAGCGCTAGAGATCAGTATGGGATTGATCCCTCTCTAGCCTTACATAGATAAGACTGGTACATAGGTATCGGTCTTTTTTTAAACTTTTTTTAATAAGTGGTTTAAGATTTTGTTACAAGGGAATTTAAATTAATCGTACTCAATTTTTTTGTACGGACATTTAGGAGGGAATAGACGATGGATTTAGCGATTCGCGAGCAAGTCATTGGAGAACAATTACACCTTTACGTATCTGGAGAAGTGGATACATATACTGCACCAAAATTGAAAGAAGCCTTGCATCCAACCATCAGTGAACAAGATGTCGTCGTTCATTTAGACGAAGTGGAGTATATGGATTCGACAGGTCTTGGCGTGTTCGTCGGGGCATTGAAAATTGCCACGCGTAACGAAAAAGAGTTGTCACTTGTCGGAGTCACAGACCGAGTCAATCGTCTATTCGAATTGACGGGTCTTCATAAACTTCTTTCTATTAATTCGAACGTAAGAGGTGGCACGCAATGAATAATGTTGAACAGACGGTCATGACGTTCCCGGCCAAACCGGAATATGTCGGTGTGGTTCGATTAGTCGTTTCAGGAATCGCTAACCGTATGGGATATACGTACGACGAGATCGAGGATATTAAAATCGCGGTCTCGGAAGCATGTGGTAATGCTGTACAACATGCTTATGACGATCATCAAGATGGGAAAGTCAAACTTGCTTGTGGCGTCTACGCAGATCGTCTTGAAATCACGATTGAGGATTCAGGGAAGACGTTCGCAGATGATGTGAAGCGTCAAGCCGCTCCGGTCGAAGAGACGACCGAAATTGAATCGCTCCATGAAGGAGGACTTGGTCTCTTCTTGATCGAAGCATTAATGGACGATGTTTCGATCAATAAAGACAACGGTGTCAAAGTGACGATGACAAAACTCCTCAATAGGGACGAGGTGGATCAGAGTGCCAGCAAAATCTCAACAACGCCATCACAGTGATGACGAGGTATTAGAGTGGATTGAACGCTATCAACAAGACGATCAAAACGAAGAAGTGCAAATGCTCCTCATCAACCGCTATTCTGACCTCGTTGGAGCACTCGCGCGTAAATTTTCGCGTGGTCGCACGATTCACGACGATCTTGTGCAAGTTGGGATGATTGGGTTATTGGCGGCACTTCGTCGATTTGACCCGGAATTTGGTCGTAGCTTCGAATCGTTTGCTGTCCCGACCATCATCGGCGAGATCAAGCGATTCATTCGTGACAAGACGTGGAGTGTCCACGTACCACGTCGGATCAAAGAACTCGGTCCAAAAATCAAGAAGACAGTCGAGGAGTTGACGACCGAATTACAACGTTCGCCACGAATCGATGAAATTGCCGACCACCTTGGTGTGTCCGATGAAGAAATTCTCGAAACGCTCGAGATGGGTAAGAGCTATCAAGCCTTGTCGGTCGATAGTTCGATCGAAGCGGATAACGAAGGTAGTACGGTCACATTACTCGACTTGGTCGGTAGCCAAGAGCGCGGGTATGAATCGGTCGACCAGCGCCTCATCTTAGAGAAGGCGTTCAACGTCTTAAATGAACGGGAACGCGCTATCTTAGAATGCGCCTACTATAAGAACATGAGTCAAAAAGAGACAGGAGAACTTCTTGGAATCTCGCAGATGCATGTGTCCCGTTTGCAACGACGAGCACTCGAAAAGCTGCGTGAAGCCATCAAGGTTCCACTCAATGAAGTATTCTCAAGCGATGACTAATCGAGTCATCGCTTTTTTGTTTGAATGTTTGCTACACTTTGAAAGAGATCAAAAAAGGAAGTGATTCAAGTGATTACGAAAGTGGCTAACGCGTTAAACTTGAAAGTGAACCAAGTAGAGACGGTTCAGCAGCTCGCATCTGAAGGGGCGACGATTCCGTTCATGGCCCGTTATCGGAAGGAAATGACGGGGAATTTGGACGAAGTTGAAATCAAAGGAATCTTGGATGCTCTTCAATATGAAGAGAGTCTACAAAAGCGAAAAGCAGATGTCCTTGCTAAATTAGAAGAGCTGGAAAAATCAACGCCTGAATTATCTAGAGCGGTAGAGGCGGCGACTACGCTTCAACAAGTGGAAGACATTTATTTGCCGTATCGTCCAAAACGACGCACGAAAGCAGAACAGGGACGCGAGAAAGGACTGCAGCCGCTTGCGGACTGGTTCCGGGACAAATCCCCCTATTCTTCAGACAAGGTAAAAGAACTCGCTCAAGACGTCGAGGTAGAGGAAGCGTTATCGCTCGTCCATGCCATCATCGGTGAAGAATGGGGAGAGGAAGCGAAACTGCGCCAGATGCTTCGTGACCGTGTACGCAAAGAAGGACTTTTGCGCTCGAAGAAGAAAAAACAAGCGGAAGACGAAAAAGAGATTTTTGCGCAGTATTATGAGTATGAAGAGAAGATCACCGGCATCGTCCCACACCGTGTACTCGCCTTGAATCGCGGGGAACGTACGGACGTGCTCCAAGTGAAGGTGGTGTTCGATGAGACGCGTTTCATGAATCAAGCCCTCCGTACATATGAACGACTTCCGAAAGAAAAACGTGAGGTTGTCGAGACGGCTGTGACGGAGGCGTACAAGAAGTCGGTCTTCCCGGCTATCGAACGGGAGATTCGTGGGGAGTTGACAGAAAAGGCAGAAGAGCAGGCAATCGATGTCTTCTCAAAAAATTTGAAACAGCTCTATATGCAACCACCCTTACGCGAAGTCGTCGTCTTAGGGATCGACCCGGCTTATCGGACCGGTTGTAAATGGGCAGTCGTCAATGAAATCGGAAAAGTCGAAGAGGTCGGTGTCTTCTATCCAACTGCACCGAAACACGATATCGCCGGCGCTGAAAAAGTACTGACGAGACTCGCGACGAAATATCCAATCTCGGTCATCGTCGTCGGAAACGGAACGGCATCACGAGAGACGGAACAATTCGTCGCCGACTGGTTGAAGAAAGCGGAACGTGAGATTGCTTACGCGATTGTGAACGAAGCGGGGGCAAGTGTCTACTCGGCATCGGAAGTCGCACGAAGTGAATTCCCGGATTTGAAAGTTGAGGAACGGTCAGCCGTTTCGATTGCACGTCGAATTCAAGACGCGATGGCGGAACTTGTCAAAGTCGACCCGCAATCAGTCGGTGTCGGACAATATCAGCATGACGTCAGCCAGAATAAACTAAAGGCCTCTTTAGAGTTCGTCGTCGAGAGTGTGGTCAACATGGTCGGAATCGATGTGAACCGTGCTTCCGAGTCTTTATTGACGTACGTCTCAGGACTTAATAAAACGACGGCGAAAAATATTGTGGCATATCGTGAAGAGAATGGGCGCTTTGAAACGAGAAAGGAAATTAAGAAAGTACCTCGTCTCGGAGCGAAGGCGTTTGAACAGGCGGCTGGATTCTTACGGATCATGAACGGGAAAGACGTTCTCGACCAGACGGAGATCCACCCAGAAAGCTATCCACTCGCGTTATCGATTTTAAAAGAAATCGGATCTTCAAAGTCAGAGGTCGGCACGGCCGCGCTTCGAGAACGATTGCAACAAGTCGACGCTAAAGCCTTGAG
Organism: Caryophanales bacterium; assembly: GCA_902362975.1. Taxonomy (GTDB): domain Bacteria; phylum Bacillota; class Bacilli; order Exiguobacteriales; family Exiguobacteriaceae; genus Exiguobacterium. The sequence goes on along the minus strand of CABIYO010000052.1, from coordinate 1,572 downwards.
TGAACGACTAGAAGCGGGGCTTCCGACAGTTGAGGACATTTTGAAATCATTAGCCAAACCCGGTCGTGATCCGCGAGAAGATATCCAGAAACCGTTACTACGCACGGACGTCATGAGTCTCGAAGACCTTCAAGTCGGCATGGAATTCCAAGGAACCGTCCGAAACGTCATTGATTTTGGCGCGTTCGTTGACATTGGGGTGAAGCAAGATGGCTTGGTCCACATTTCGAAATTGTCGAATCGATACGTGAAGCATCCATTAGATGTCGTGGCGGTTGGTGACATCGTGACCGTGTGGATCGAACAGGTCGATGTGAATCGGGGACGGATTAGTTTAACGATGCTTGCACCGAAAATTAAATAAGAAGAAACTCGAATCAGGTAAACTGTTTTTCGTTTTACCTGATTTTTTTTTGAAAAAGTGTTGACGGTCTTTTTTCACCGTGTTATCTTATAGAAGTCGCCGAGAGACGGCATGCGAAATAAAAGTTTTTCTAAGAAAGTGATTGACAGGTTTCTGGTTTGCGGTTACAATATAAATCGTTACTTCGATAATTTCAAGCAACGTTCCGCAATAGCTCAGTGGTAGAGCAACCGGCTGTTAACCGGTAGGTCGTAGGTTCAAATCCTACTTGCGGAGCCATTTTATTTTGGAGACGTACCCAAGAGGCTATAAGGGGCTCCCCTGCTAAGGGAGTAGGCTGGGAAACCGGTGCGAGGGTTCGAATCCCTCCGTCTCCGCCACTTAAATTACTTAGAAGACACATACACTGGCCCGTTGGTCAAGCGGTTAAGACACCGCCCTTTCACGGCGGTAACACGGGTTCGAATCCCGTACGGGTCACCATATACGGAGGATTAGCTCAGCTGGGAGAGCACCTGCCTTACAAGCAGGGGGTCGGCGGTTCGATCCCGTCATCCTCCACCATTTCAAATAAAAACGTAATCTGGTCTTGTGGTGTAGGGGTTAACATGCCTGCCTGTCACGCAGGAGATCGCGGGTTCGAATCCCGTCAAGACCGCCATTTACGTTGGGCTGTAGCCAAGTGGTAAGGCATCGGATTTTGATTCCGACATGCGAAGGTTCGATCCCTTCCAGCCCAGCTTTTTATTTGAGTCATTAGCTCAGTTGGTAGAGCATCTGACTTTTAATCAGAGGGTCGCAGGTTCGAGCCCTGCATGACTCACCATTTTCTTTTTAATTTTATACGCTGCGGTCGTGGCGGAATCGGTAGACGCGCTAGGTTGAGGGCCTAGTGGTGGTTAACACCGTGGAGGTTCAAGTCCTCTCGACCGCACCATATGCACCCTTAGCTCAGCTGGATAGAGCGTTAGACTACGAATCTAAAGGCCGGGAGTTCGAATCTCTCAGGGTGCACCATTCTTTTTTTATGGGCCTATAGCTCAGCCGGTTAGAGCGCACGCCTGATAAGCGTGAGGTCGGTGGTTCGAGTCCACTTAGGCCCACCATTTAAACTGACGAACTTTGAAAACTGAACGATGAGGCAAAAATAAGTTTTACCATTTTTGAATGAAGCGCAAGCTTCGTCAATTTAAGAGCTATATCAAATT
>CABIYO010000051.1:8182-17612 GCA_902362975.1 Caryophanales bacterium | reverse complement strand
AGGACTTCCTTCACAAGCTGTCGAGACGGATCGTTGACGAGAACCAAGTCATCGTCGTGGAGACATTGAAGTCGAAGGACATGATGAAGAACCACAAGGTAGCGAAGTCCATCGGGGATGTCAGTTGGTACGAGTTCGTCCGACAGCTAGAATACAAATGCAAGTTCTACGGACGGACGCTCATCAAGGCAGACCCCTGGTACGCATCGACGCAGATCTGTTCTTCTTGTGGCGTCAAAGGCGAGAAGAAGACGATGGATGTTCGTGAATGGACGTGTACTCATTGCGGTGTTCATCATGATCGAGACATCAACGCGAGCATCAATCTGTTGATGTTGGCAAACTAAAAACGAATTCCTTCAGGGTGGGAACCCCCCGACGAGCTTGGTAAATAATCGTGGCTAATAAAAGTACGTTCTTCCCAAGAAGCTCCCCCTTCAATTTGCGAAGCAAATAAGTGGCGAGTAGTTCACGCTATTCTTAAGTTATAACGGTCAGTAAAGGGAGTGATATTTTGTACCTAACAATCGGATTAGCCTTGTTCGTCTGTTTGCTTGCAATGATTTTCACTATTATGGTCGGGCTCGGGAAAGACCGCTCCACGTACAGCCAAAAGAAGAGCTGGTCGATGGTATCTTGGCTCTACATCATCTTGCTTCCTGTCTCGTTCATCGGACTCGGACTCCTCTACTATTTCATTACGAAATAACGTAAAAAATCACGACGCCAGAAAATAGGCGTCGTGATTTTTTCATGCGATTAAGTCGCTCCAAATTTTGATGGTACTCGCCAAGATAAGTAGCGCCAAAATCCATTGAAGTGCTTTCGTATTCATGTTTTTCCCGACATTCGCTCCAATCGGTGCGGCAATCAGGCTCGCAATAATCATAATGATTGTCGGACCCCAGACAATTTGATCAGTGATGATTTTACCGAACGTCGAGCCAATCGACGAGATGAAGGTGATGGCGAGGGAACTCGCAATCGCCATCTTCGTCGGGATGCGTAAGACGACAAGCATGATTGGCATGAGAATGAACGCCCCCGCTGCCCCGACGATTCCCGCCGCAATCCCTACGACGAAAGCAGAGCTTGCCGCAATCACTTTGTTGAACTGCACTTGTTCAAGCGGCATGTCGTCTACTTTCGGCTTCGGCAAGAACATCATGATGGTGGCAATCGTTGCGAGCACGGCATAGACGACATTGATCATCGTTTCCGAAAGAATCGTCGACCCGTATCCACCAATGAAGCTACCAATTAATACCGACACCCCCATGTAAAGAATCAACTGCTTGTTTAAGTATCCACCTTTACGATAGGCATAAATCCCACCGATTGTCGCAAAGAAGACTTGAATGGCACTGATTCCGGATACTTCGTGGGCACTAAAAGTGGCAAACCCTAGAATCGGTGGAATGTATAACAACATCGGATACTTGATGATTGATCCCCCAATCCCGACCATCCCTGAAATAAACGACCCGATAAATCCAATTAGAAAGATTGTAATGATCAATCCGAACTCCATATAGACTCCTCCATTTGCTCTCGTATTCTCTACTTATTCGATCGATTCCCAAGCCATCATTCCGCCTGATACGTCATAGATTTCCGTATAGCCTGCATCCAGTAATTGACTAGCCGCCTGGGCACTTCGGTTACCGCTTCGACAAATGACATAGATTGGTTCGTCTTTCGGATACGACAGTTTGTTTGCATCTAATGAAGAAAGTGGTGCATTCACTGCCCCTTCAATATGCCCCCCATCGTATTCAAACGATTCTCGTACGTCAAGGAGCGTTATTTCCTCGTTTTCCAATTTGTTTTGTAAAGTTTCAACGTCAATTCTCGTAATTTCATCCTTTTCTGATGTGAGTACAAAGATAAAAATCGCCATTAAAGCCAAAACTCCTACAAATAAGGAAATCCTCTTCATGTTTTCCCCTCCAATTCTTTTCACTTGCGCTCATTATACCTTAGGGGGTATATTAAAGCCAACGAAACATTCTCGTTGCCAATAACCTTAACCATGAAAAGGAGATTACAGACTCATGAAGACGATTACGACTACTGAATTAGAAGCGTTACTTCAAGCAGACGACTCACTCAACCTCATCGATGTACGAGAGGTAGATGAATATGCTGGAGGTCATATCAAACAAGCGAAGAACGTACCACTTTCTGAACTCGGGGCAAAAGTCGATGAACTCGATCGCTCTAAACCGATTTACGTCATTTGCGCAGCTGGCGGACGCAGCATGAACGCATCTATTTATCTTGACTCACTCGGGTTCGACGTCACAAACGTCGACGGTGGGATGATGAGCTGGCAAGGTGAAGTCGAATAAACGATTACTTTACTCATAGGGGGAGATTTATATGCTATTACGTTATTTTTACGATGAGAAACTAGCACAAGCTTCATATATGGTCGGTTGCCAAATGACGGGAGAAGCAATCGTCATCGACCCGGCCCGTAACATCGAGCCTTATCTTCAAGAAGCGAAAAAAGAAGGCATGAACATCGTCGCAACGGCAGAGACGCATATCCATGCGGACTTTGTGTCCGGTTCACTCGAACTCGCGAAGCGCATAGGTTCGAAAGCCTATCTATCAGACGAAGGTGATGCTTCTTGGAAGTATGCATTCGCGAAAGACATCGATGCACAACTCGTGAAAGACGGTGACACATTCAAAGTCGGCAATGTGACACTTGAAGTCATGCATACACCGGGTCACACACCGGAACATATTTCGTTCCTTCTTTATGACCGCAACCAGACACAACCGATGGGGATCTTCACAGGAGACTTCGTCTTCGTCGGAGATATCGGTCGCCCTGACCTTCTCGAAGAAGCAGCTGGTGTGAAAGGAACGACGGCAATCGGTGCGGAACAAATGTTTGATTCACTCAAAAAATTCATGGCACTTCCTGACTTCGTTCAAGTCTGGCCAGGACACGGCGCAGGTAGTGCTTGCGGGAAAGCACTCGGCGCGATTCCAACATCGACGGTCGGTTACGAGAAAGCGACGAACTGGGCGCTTCAAATGACGGACAAAGATGCCTTCATCAAAGAATTGACGACGGATCAACCCGAACCACCGAACTACTTCGCCATGATGAAAAAAGTAAACAAAGAAGGCATTCAAGTGACGACGGATATCGCTCGTCCTGAAGTCGTCGGGTCGGACCGTCTCGATACACTCGTCGAAGAGACGCAAGTCGTCGACACGCGTAAAGGTGAAGACTTTGCGAACGGACACGTACCAGGGACAATCAACATCCCGTACAACAACAAATTCGTCTCGTGGGCTGGCTGGCTCGTCAACTTCGACAAAGACATCACACTTATCGCAAGTGCGGATGACGTCGATCAAGTGCAAACGGACCTTCAATCAATTGGTCTCGATCGCCTTCGCTTCATCGTCCCAGTCGAAGTACTCGATGCATCACTTTTGACGGAAACGTATACGGACGTGACGGCAGAAGATGCGATTGAAGCGGCTGAAAAAGGTGACGTGTTCATCCTCGACGTGCGAAACGCGACAGAATGGAACGCGAGCCATTACGAAAAGGCAGAACGTATCTTGCTCGGTAAGCTCGCACGTGACCACGAAAGTCTTCCGACAGACCAAACGATTGCGGTGCATTGTGCGTCAGGCGTCCGCTCACGCATGGCGGCAAGTGTCCTTCAAGCGCTCGGCTACAAAGATATCCACAATATCCTCGGTGGCTACGCCGCGATGAAGACTGTCTTGAACGCTCAACAAATCAAGTAATGCTATACTGACTATAAATATGGCGCCCGCTTCGAGAGGGGCGCCTTTTGTTTAGGAGGGAAAGACGTGGTCGCCATCGGTCCACTCAACATTCGTTTCGATTTACTCATCTTTTTACTAAGCCTTGCCGTCCTTTACGGCATCTTCCGCTTTCTCGGGTTGTCGAGTAAACAGCGTGAAGCCGTCATCGGGACATGGTTCTATGGTTTTCTTGCCTGGAAAGGAAGCGCCATCGCCATCGGTCTGTTGACGACACGTGACCTATCGCTCGCTCTTTACGCCACAGGAGGCGCATGGTCTCAATGGATTGTGGCTGCTGTCGTCCTTTGGTTCGTCTATCGACTCGACCGGAACCTTTTAGGGTATTGGATGCTGAGCGGACTCCTCATTTGGCTCGGGATGACACTCGCGGTTCCAGTATACGGGACGATTTTGAACCTTTCCGACCAGCCGATTCATCTATGGAGCGCTATTTCCATTCTTCTGCTACTCGGAACGACGTGGCGCTGGATGCATGAACCGAATCGTGGAAACATTCTTTGGACAGTATGCGGTGTATCCGGCATCTGGCTGTTTAAGTTATATGCGGTCGGACAGATTCAATGGTGGATGATTGTCATCGCCCTCGTCCTATTCGGATTGACGGTCTATCTCGCCCGCCCTTCAAAGAAAGCGGTACAAGTCAGTATCGGTGTTCTTGTCCTACTTGCGGTCGTGAATGCTGTCCTGCCAGAGAAAGCGACGCAATCTGTCACGACAGAGGCGGCGGCGTCCGGTTTGAACATCGGACAAATTCCCCCTTCGTTCGAATTACAGCGAACCGATGGGAGTACATTCGACTTAACTTCATTACGTGGTCAGCGCGTCGTCGTCAACTTTTGGGCGTCCTGGTGCCCGCCTTGTCGGGCGGAGATGCCGGATATGGCGGCGTTCACGAAAGAGCGAGATGACGTGACCATCGTCGCCGTCAACACGACGACGAGTGAACGCGACCTAGGCGATGCCGTCTCGTTCGTCGAACCGTATGAAGATGCGTTTACCGTCGTCTATGACCGTAACGGTCAAGTCGGAGATGCGTACCGGATTCAAGCGATGCCGACGACGTATGTGCTCGATGAATCGGGTGTAATCATCGCGAAACAATTTGGTGCCATCGACAAGAATTGGCTCGACGCCCAATTGAATTGAACATGACAAAGAGGCTGAGACATCACTAGCCAGTTTTAAAGATTTTTGATAAAAAAAGGGTCCGAAATGCACGAATCCATAAAAATGACAAGAGGCCCCGTGAGCGAACAAGTCGCTCCTGGGGCCTCTTTCTTATAAATCTACTGGGTTATGCCCCCAGCCTCTTATCTTATTGCTTCAAATAGCCTTGTGCTCTTAAAAAGTCTTTGACGTCAAGACGTGTCGATTTCGACAACATGCGTCCCATTTGGCCAGTCCACGTGTCTTTACGCGGATTCGATCCCCGGACCAAGTAGTAATCATGGATCAACGCGTCGTAATCCGAAAGTGACTGTTTGATCCGTTCTGGATTCGCCTCGTATGCGTTCTCATGGTAGATATGATGGAACGGTAGACGGGGCTTTTGATCTTCGACTGAAGCCGGTACACCGACGGCCATCCCGAATAGCGGAATGACTCGTTCCGGCAATGCGAGCACTTCTTTCACCGCAAAGAGGTCGTTCCGAATTCCACCGATATAGCAGATTCCGAGCCCCATCGACTCTGCCGCCACTGCCGCATTTTGTGAGGCGAGTGCAGCATCGATCACAGCGACAAGCAGTTTCTCGTCGGTCTCAAGTGTTGCGGACACTTCTGTTTCTTGCAGTTCACCAATCACTTCATGGCGATACAAATCCGCACAAAAGACGAAGAAGTGACCGTTCTCGACCACGTAATTCTGGTTGCCCGCAATCTCAGCGAGTCGTTTCTTTTTCGCTTCATCGGTCACCCCGATGATGGAGTAGGCCTGGATAAAGCTAGACGTCGATGCCCGTTGTGCGCTCTCGACGATGGTCTGGATTTGTTTGTCTGTCAATTTCTCGTCCGTAAAATCGCGGACGGAACGGTGGTTCAATAAGGTCTCAATCACTTCGTTCATACGTTCTTCCCCCTTTTTTCAATCTTGGCATAAGCTCTCTGAATCCACAAATGAGAGGAATCCATTCGGCACATTTTGAAGGGAGAACGCTCACATCTCGTTTTCTTATGCTATCATTATAAGCTACATAGTAAATACGATAATGTAACTTCGAATAAGGAGCGATATAGATGAAAAGAATACCATTTTACATTTTATTCCTAATTGGAGTGCTATTCCTCTCAGGCTGCACGGATGCCGACGTGAGCGTCTCGACGTCGACGTCAACCGAGGAAACAGTTGAAAAGGAACCTGTACAAAAGGAACAAACCACCGAAACCCCTGAATCTGAAGGCAATCTATTTGAAGGCTATACGAAAATCGAAGTCGATGGCGGAGATCAGTCCGGCACACGTGAGGCGAATGTCGTCGTCGATATCGGCTTTGGCGACCGGGAGTACTGGGCGTTCACGAACGAACATGGCCAACTGGTTCGCGTGATTGCCGAGGAAATCATTCTTCAAAACGACGAGACCGAAGACGTCAATTCTTCAGGACGCTATTATGCAGACGAGGCAAAAGTTCCGGGTGTCGAAGACCCGAACCTCGACGAAGGCCATATCATCGCCGATTCACTTGGTGGTGTCTCGAACGCCTATAACATCACGCCACAAAACAGCGCACTCAACCGTTACGGCGACCAGGCATTCATGGAAGATGTCATCCGGAAGGCTGGCGGGGCGAAAGACTTCGAAGCCATCATCACCTATCCGAACACGACGACTCAGATTCCGTCCCGCTACCAATACACGTATACCGTACGGGGCAATACGGTCACCGATACGTATGATAACGTGGATCCGGAGGAAGTGAACGAATCGCTCGGATTGACGGACGACTCCCCTCCTGCAGTGACGACGGAGCCAGTCGAGGAACGCGAATTATCCGATATTGACCTTGACGGAAACGGACAAGTGACGATCAAAGAAGCAAAGAATGCCGGATTCGAGATGCCGATCACGCGTGACCACTGGTTGTATCAATACATGGACGACCGAGACGGTGACGGGATGGTTGGGGAATAATCATGACGAACGAGACGTTTCTCCACGAGAGAGGCGTCTTTTCGCATACAAAAAACCGCGGTACAAAACCGCGGTTACATGCTTAGTTCGACATTTGATCCAAGAATGGTGCGAGATCGACGTTCAACTCGTTCGAGAGACGCTCTCCGAGTTCACGGTCCGCACGATAGAAGTTACAGATCAAGAGGAGAACAGTCTTCTCGTGACGAACTTTTTTGATATGAGCGACGAGGTTACGGATAAGCGCATCCTTCTCTTCCTGAGAATAGCGACGATACACCTCTCCTGCTTGACCGAAATCATTCGTCTTCTCAATCTTCTGACGACCCGTCACGCCTGTGATCGGTTGCGGCGTTTCAATATAGTCCGCATTCGGCTTCGGCGAGTCTTCGTAACGATTCGGCTCGTAGTTGACTGGGCTCGTCTGTTGCTTGAACGGCATCGCTCCGTCACGCTGGTTGTTCGCGACCTGAGCGAACGGGCAGTTGATCGGAAGTTGGAGATAGTTCGGTCCGATACGGTAACGCTGCGTATCCGAATACGAGAAGAGTCGTCCTTGGAGCATCTTGTCTTCTGACGGCTGAATCCCTGGTACGAGGACGCCCGGGTTAAAGCCGACAGATTCAGTCTCGGCAAAGAAGTTGTCAACGTTCTTGTTGAGGGTCATCGTTCCGACCAATTGATACGGGATGACATCTTCGAACCAATCCTTTGTGGCATCGAGCGGGTCGAAATCAAAGTTGTCCATGTCCGCCGGGTCTAAGATCTGTACATATAGATCCCATTCTGGATAGTCTCCTTGCTCAATCGCATTGAACAAGTCACGTGTCGCATGGTTGAAGTCTTCTGCTTGAATCTTCGCCGCTTCCTCCATCGACAAGTTTTGAATCCCTTGCTTCGGTACCCAACGCATCTTTATGTACACCGTGTTGCCGAATTCATTTATCCACTTGAAAGAATGAACGGATGACCCGCGCATGTGGCGATATGATGCTGGGATTCCCTCGTCACTGAAGAGATGCACGAGCATGTTCGTTGATTCTGGTGTGAGCGACATGAAGTCAAAGAAGCGATCCGGGTCTTGAAGGTTCGTTTGTGGGTCCGGCTTGAGCGAGTGAATCACGTCTGGGAATTTAATCGCGTCACGGATGAAAAAGACCGGTAAGTTGTTTCCGACGAAATCATAGTTCCCTTCTTCCGTATAAAACTTAACGGCGAAACCGCGTGGGTCACGAAGCGTCTCCGGTGAACCTAATCCGTGGATGACGGTCGAGAAGCGCGCAAACACAGGCGTCTCTTGCCCTTCTTCTTGCAAGAATGCGGCTTTCGTGTAGCGTTTCATACTATTTTTTACAGTGAAGACACCATGCGCCCCTGCACCTCTCGCATGAACGACACGTTCTGGTACTCGTTCACGATCGAAATGCGCTAATTTCTCAATTAGTTGGTAGTCTTCGAGAAGCGTCGGGCCCCGACGCCCCGCAGTGATAGAGTTGGCGTTATCCCCGATTGGTACGCCTTGGTTAGTAGTTAGTTGACGGTGTTGATCCATATGATTGCCTCCCATTATTTATAATCATTACAATCTTGATATTAATCAATTATTAGAATGATTACAAATAAAAAGCTCGTGAATCACGAACTTTTTTTCATACGTCTCTTTTGTTTGGATTTTTCACGTTGATGGAGCGTCACGACGAAAAATGCTGCCAAGATACCGCCTAGGGACCCCGCGATGATGTCGACCATCGTATCGTCATTCCCGTTCCCTTGCATCGTCGTGTTCAGGACGACGTCAGATGTGAATTCATACATCTCCCAAAGCGCCGCCCCAGCCACGGAAAAGACGACAATGTATACGAACAAAAATCGTTTCGGAATTTCGGTTCGAATGTCGTCATCGAGCCTACTGAAGAAGTCGAATCCAAGGAATGCGAGAAAGATGCCGCTTAAGAGATGAAGGAACGTGTCCCACCAACCATTCCCGTATAGTCCGACAATCGATCCTAAATACTGGGAGGCAAACAAGAATAGGATATACGCCACCTTCATCTTGCCATCGAGTTCTGTTTTAAACGTCTTTTCAATGAAGAACGGGAAGAGCCCAGAAATGATTCCGGCCCCCGCTACACTCGCATCGAACCATGATTCTTCAATAATTGATGTGATAAATATGATCGCCATGAACAAGACGAATCCAAATTCGAGGATACGTCCTTTCGTGAGCTTCATAATGCTTCGCCTTCTTTCGTCTAGTTTGTTCTCTATATGCTCTATTCCCAACTCTCAATCATGTTCAACCACACGATGTAATTTAGTTGGACACATTTGCACTTTACGAACATGTGTTCCATATTGAATATTATGAATCCGAGGAGGAACTTGCTATGCCGATTCATCCGTATCTCAACTTTAACGGGAACTGTCGAGACGCCGTGAACTTCTATGCGGATGTGTTCAACCGCGCTGCTCCAGA
>CABIYO010000051.1:0-7957 GCA_902362975.1 Caryophanales bacterium | reverse complement strand
GCTCACGAGGGCCTCTTTCTTATGGGTTCGCGCACGCATTTCGGACTAAAAAGAAGGGGTCCGGCCACTGAAAATCGGTGACCGGACCCCACTTTTTATCAAAAATCTTTAAAACCGGCTAGTTATGTCCCAGCTTCTTCCTTATTTTTGAGCGACGAAGAAGATGCGCTCGGCATCCGCTCCTGGTGCATGTTCGGTGAAATCCGAGGTGACCGATTTGACACGGAATCCGGCACCAATCAACCATTGCATGTACTGCCCTAGTTCATACGTCCGTTGTTCATGTGTCTCCTCAATTCGTTCATACGTCCCATCTTCAAGCGCGACGAAGAACGTTAAGTCATGAACGACCGACAGCGGGGCTTCTCCCGGGTCGGCAAACCAAATATACGAGCAATCTTCTCCGTTTGACGCATACGTCTTTTGGTTGAAGAGCGTCTGCATCTTGTTCGGAGAATGGACATCAAAGATGAACAAGCCGTCTGGTTTGAGTTGATTGTAGACAGATTCAAACGTATCAATCACGTCCGCCTCGTCTCGCAAATAGCAAAGAGAGTCGCAGAGAATCGTCACCGCATCGACCGGTTCCGGTAACTCCAACTCACGCATATCCTGTTCCCAAAGGGGCAACTCGATTTCGGCCTCGAGCGCCTTTTCTTGTGCGACTTCGAGCATTGACTCCGATAAGTCGATTCCCATGACATCGTAATGTTCAGCGAGGCGAATCGTTGCCGACCCGGTCCCGCACCCGACATCCGCGAGTGTCGCGCCATCTTGGACGTGACGACGCACGAAAGCGACCCACTCATCATACGGCGCGTCTTTCATCAACTCGTCGTATACATAGGCGAATCCTTCGTAAGCCATTAGCCGACTTCCACTTCGACGTGTGGCGCGTCAGCCCACAATTTCTCTAGGTTGTAGTAATCACGGTCATCACGATGGAAGATGTGGACGACGACGTTCTCGAGGTCGGCGAGGACCCAACGTGCCGTGTCCATTCCTTCGAACTTGTGGAGTGGTAAGCCGTTTTCGCCAGCAACGTCTTTGATTTCACGTGCGATCGCTTCGACTTGCTTCTCCGAGTTCCCATGACAGATAACGAAGTAATCCGCGATTGGCGAGATTCCTTCCATGTCGAGTACGACGATTTCCTCGGCACGTTTATCGTCAGCCGCTTTTACAATCAATTCTAATTCTTCTCTTGCAGTCATATTGACCCTCCTAAGGTATATTCACAAAATCGTTATACGTTTCAATCGTCAGCGGAAAAATGCGCACCGACTTCTTCAATAAAAATTCAATCGTCTGTTTCAGTGTCGCGAGAACCGCCGCTTCGAGCGAACGCTCCGCTTCTGCCCGCAACCGGTCGACTCCGGGATAATCCCGATTCGGTTCGATGGCATCGGCCACGAACAGGATTTGGTCGAGCCGAGACATCCCGGGCTCTCCCGTCGTATGATTCCGAATCGCCGAGAGCACCGCGTCATCCAGGTCGTATTGACGGGAAAGTAGAATCGCACCAACCGGCGCATGCAGTAGCTCGTCCCCGTACTCTAGTAGATTCGGGTCTAACCCTTCTTCCACGACGACTCGACGCATCTCTTTGACGTCAAAATACTTCGCATAATCATGAAGCATGGCAGCAAGACGAGCCTGTTCGACCTCTTCACCGAATTGGATCGCCATGCGTTCCGCCGTCTCGACGACACCGAGCGTATGGATATAGCGTTTTTCTGGCAGCGTCTGTTTAATCAATTCGTGTGCTTCTTCAAACGTCATACAACTTATGCTCCTTCACATACTCCTCGACTGGCGTCGGGACCAGATATTTGATGGATTTGCCTCGTTTCACCCGCTCTCGGATGTCCGTCGATGAAATCTCGAGTTGCGGCATGTCAATCGTGCGGACGTCTGCCTTCTCCGGAATCAAATCACGTGTCCCTGGCCGTGCGACCGCACCAAACGTGACAAGACGGATGAGCGTCTCATAATCATACCAGGATTCGAGCGAAACGAGTGAATCGGCACCAATCAAAAAGTAGAATTCATCATTCGGATACTGTTCGATCAACCGTTTCATCGTCTCGACCGTATAAGACGGCTCACTCCGTTCAAACTCAATCAAGTTCAACTTGAAGTCGGACTGATTTTGTATGGCACGACGCGTCATCTCGATTCGATGGTCTGCCGAGCTGAACCCGACCTTATGTGGTGGGATCGCAGCCGGCAGAAACCACACTTCATCAAGTTCAAGCTGTTCACGCGCTTGTTCCGCGATTAACAGATGTCCAAGATGCGGTGGGTCGAACGTTCCGCCCATCAAGCCGATCCGGCTCATGGGAGTTTGATTTGGCGATTTTCTTTCTCGGTCGCCTCTTTGTACAAGACGATGACTTTTCCAATCACTTGAACGACTTCAGCCTGTGTGCCTTCAGCTAACTCGCCAGCGACATCTTTCGGCGTGTCCGTGCAGTTTTGAAGTACTTGGACCTTAATCAATTCACGTTTTTCGAGTGCGTCTGCGATATCTTTACACATCGCTTCGCTGACCCCATTTTTCCCAACTTGATAGATTGGTGAAAGATGGTGCGCTTCTGCGCGTAAAAAGCGTTTTTGTTTACCTGATAACATAGTATATTATTCCCCCAATAATCCTTCGATTAACTTTTTTCCAACGGTTTCGTCCGGTTTCACGCCCGTCCATTTCTCGAACGAGAGCGCGCCCTGCCCGACGAACATGGCTACACCTGTCACAATTTTTGCTCCGCGACGTTTCGCTTCTTGAAGCATCGGGGTGACAAGTGGACGATATATGATATCACAAACGACCGTGTTTTGTCGTAATCCTTCTAATGAAAGTGGTGTCGATCTCTCGTCCATCCCAACAGAAGTGGTCTGAATGATGACATCATATTGAGAGAGATTGAGATCATCGAATGTCTTGTAGACGACTCCGAACGTATCAGCGAGCGCTTTTGCCCGTTCCATTGTTCGATTGACAATCGTCACGTCACGCGTCGGCAGAGCTTGGACAATCCCACGAGCCGCTCCTCCGGCACCGACAATCAGGACACGCCCTGTAAAGTCTGTGTATGGCATCAGCGCTTGGACAAGACCTGCCCCGTCCGTATTCGTCCCGATGAGTCGCCCATCTCGTTTATATACCGTATTGACGGCTCCAGCGTGTTTCGCTGCTTCGTCAAGGTCATCGAGATACCGAACGACCACCTCTTTATAGGGAATCGTGACATTGAATCCATCCCAGCCCCCTTCTCGCATTGCCGCGAATAGGGCTGGGAGTTCATCTGGTGTGGCATCGATGGCCTCATAACACCCGAAAAGCCCAGACGCCCTCAACCACTGCTCGTGCAGTTGGGGAGAGAGCGAATGAGCAATCGGGTGACCGATGACGGCCAGATTCATACGAGCGCCTCGCGAAGTGTGACTGCGACGCCTTTTGGAGCCCATGCTGCGATACGGCCACCTTTTCCGTGAATCGCGACCCAACCGAGACCACTGAACACGATATCCGTTTTCACGCCGTCCCGTAAGCTGAACTCATGACGGACGAGTGGCGGTAAGATTTCGAGTGTCTTCTCATTCGGTGGGTTGAGCATCTTCCCAATATGTTGGTCATAGAGCTCATCGGCACGTTCGAGTTTCGTACGGTGTGCTTTCAATTCATTCGACATATAAATGACGAACGATCGCTTATTTCCTTCAAGATAATCTAAACGTGCCAATCCGCCGAAATAGAGCGTCTGTTGCGGATTCAACTGGAACACGTGCGGCTTGATTTCTTTCTTCGGTGTGATCGTCTTCAAATCTTTCGCATCGACATAGTGTGCCATTTGATGACGGTTGATGATTCCTGGTGTGTCGTACAAGTTCGCATCATCGTCGAGCGGAATGTCGATCAAGTCAAGCGTCGTTCCCGGGAAATGACTGACGGTGATGATGGCTTCATCCTCTTCACCGAAACGTTTGATTACCTGGTTGATGAGTGTCGACTTCCCGACATTCGTACAACCGACGACAAAGACGTCTTTGCCTTTGCGGTAATACTCAATCTTTTCAGCGAGTTCATCGATGCCGTGTCCTTTTTTCGCACTGATCAAATGAACGTCAATCGGGTTCAAGCCGAGTTCTTTTGCCTCTGCCTTCATCCAGTTCGCCATCCGGTTCGGGTTGACCGACTTCGGTAACAAGTCGACCTTGTTTCCGACTAACAGTACCGGGTTCGACCCGACTGAGCGTTGAAGACCCGGAAGCCAACTGCCATTGAAGTCGAAAATGTCGACGATTTTGATGACGAGTGCTTCTTTTGAACTGATACCGTTCAAGATGCGCAAGAAGTCATCATCTGATAACTCCACATCTTGAACTTGGTTATAGTGCTTCAATTTGAAGCAACGTTGGCAAATGACAATCTCACGGTCAAGTGCCGATTTCGGTGCATAGCCAACCCCGTTCGGGTCTTCCGTTTGGATGGCTACGCCGCACCCAGCGCAATATCGTTTTGTTTCTTCCATAGTTATACTTACTGCCGTTCAGGTTTCCCCTTCTTCATTCACCGTAGCACCTCGCCGCTACTCCTGAAGCGTTAATTCCGACGCCTTGCTCGCCGTACATGGGCAGCCTCCTTCTTCCTGTGCGTTCGAGGTCTTATTCATCTTTTTTATGTGAATCTTCGAAACGTGGATGCATCGCCTCACCGATTTTTTCAGCGACCGCGACTTTTGCCCGTTGTGCGTCAACGGCAAGTTCTTCCACTTTTTTCGTGATCAATACATACTTTCCACGACGCTTCATATGTGCGAAGACCACTTTTTCGAGCATCCGGTTAAATTTCGTGACGAGTCCATCCGTTTTGACGACCGGTTGCACATGAATGACACGAATACCCGCCATGTTTGCCCCGAGAACATCTGTGAACAGTTGGTCCCCTAAGAAGATGGCTTGCTTCGGCGAGTACCCATATTTCGAGAGTGCCGCTTTAAATCCAGACGGTAATGGTTTTCTAGCACGAGCGACATAATGAAGGCCGAGCGGCTCCGTAAATGTTCGTACACGGTTCTCGTTATTATTTGATACGACAATCACATCGAAACCGTATGATTTCACTTTTTCAAGCCACATCAATAAAAGCTCTGGCGCATGTGGGACGTCCCACGCCACGAGTGTATTATCAAGGTCCGTCAAAATGACGCGGACCCCACGGTCTTTCAATTCTTGTAGGTCGATGTCAAACACAGACGCGACGAACTGTTTCGGATAAAGTCGATTAAACACGTAAAATTCCTCCAATTAGCTAAACGATTCAACTACTTATACAAGTATTGATATCCCTTCTATGGTAAACGAAAACCGACCAAACGACTAGTCTATCGTTCGGTCGGAAGAAAATTGACACAAAATTAGTTGGATTTGATTGTCCCGATGACTTCACCGAGTCGAACCGGACCGATCTTTTCACGGTCCATTTGAATCGTATCCTTCTCAAAACAAAGGACGACGGTCGAACCGAACGAGAAATATCCCACTTCTTCTCCTTTGCCCGCCTGGTCTCCTTCGAGCGTCCACTCAATCGTGTTGACGTTCAAGGCACCGACCATGATATGTTCGTACGTTCCAGCTGGGCTGTCAAAGCGCGTCACGCGACGGTAGTTGCGTGAGAGCGGTCGAACCGTCTCCGTCAATCCGATTTCATTCACCGGTGCCGAACGGTCCCCGAGCTCATAGTGACTGAGCACACGACCAGAGAGCGGTGTGTGGACGCGGTGATAATCGCGCGGACTGAGGTAGAGAACGGCGACCGTCCCACCTGCATAACGTCTTGCTTCTTGTTGAGAACCGAGTAACTCCGCAAGCGTATACGACTGCCCCTTCACCTCGAAGCGACTGTCTTCTGAAATCGATTCGATGACCGATAGCTTGCCATCGCACGGTGCTACGAGGGTATCGGATGACTCATCAATCGTACGCGCTCCCGGCTTCAAGTGACGAGTAAAGAACGCATGCAATGATGGATAGGCAGCAAGCGGTTGCTCTGCCTCTTCTACCGTAATGTCATATACTTTTGCAAACGATGGAATCAAGTGACGACTCACATCTGATTCTGCAAAACGTTTGAGGCGTGTGGCGATCCAAGGTGAGGCGTTCAGCTCAAATAACGTTTGGTAGAAACGACGCTTCATTCCTCGTTGGCCTCCTCATTTTTAAAGAACGCCTCATATTGTTGTTCAGAGACCGCTCCTTCAATGCGACCGACTTCTTTTCCATCCTCAAAGCGGATGATAGTCGGCGTACCTTCGATTCCATACGTCGTCCATACGTTATGGTCGGCCAAGTTGATGGAGACCGCATCATATTCTTCGATGAGAGGCTCGACGTACGGCTTCACTTGCTCACAGTATTCACAGCCCGTTTGCCAGAAGTAAGCGACGACTTCACCATCTTGGTCTAATTGTTGTTGCAATTCATCTGCCGTGACGGCGTTGACACCGTCGTCCGTATTGTTTCCATTTAAAAAGTACAACAAACCGATTCCGATAACGATAATCGCACCGATGATGGCGAACGTGATAAAGTTCGCGCGTTTTTCAGGGTTTTTCATATGCATGATCCTCCTCTATGTTGGATAAAGAAAAAAGACTGACTCATGCACGAGTCAGTTTGATTGTAGACGGCTTACTTCTCTTGTGCAACGTCGCTGATTCCCATGTCTTGATTCAAGACATCGAGAAGTGCAACGAAGATTGTGATGGCCACGCCAAATCCTGTCGCGAGCATCGCGTTGAACTCTACACCATCAACGGCAGAAATGATAAACACCGCTGTATTTGAGAGCACAATCGCCCAGATCAATGTCACTAAATAACGCATTGAACATCCCCTCCATCTCACATATGATTCGTAAAAATTCATACGACATTAGTATAGCATTGTTCGAATAGAATATGCGACTTCGATTGTATATTCTTTCCGTCGAATCAAAAAGTGTGATACGGTCGTAGAAACATCATTGTGAAGAAAAGAGGATGACTGATGTCACGTTATTTAATCGCAGTCGATTTAGATGGAACGTTATTAAGAGATGATAAAACAATCAGCGAACGAAACCTCCGCGCTCTTCAAGCGGCGCGCGAAGCTGGTCATGAAGTCATGATCGCCACAGGGCGTCCAAAGCGCCATTCGATCATGTACTATGATCAAATGGGATTGACGACACCGCTCGTCAACTTCAACGGTGCGCTCGTACATCACCCGAAAGACGCGAATTATGCGGTGACACACCGCCCAATCCCGCTCAAGACCGCCCATGACATCATTGAAGAAGTAGCGGATACGAAAGCACACAATATCGTCGTCGAAGTGACGGACCGCGTGTACTTCCAAAAAGACCCGCAAGAGTTCTATAGTCCGTATGCAGAACGTGCGCTCAGCGTCACATCAGGTAACTTGTTGACCCATTTGCAGGACGAGCCGACGTCCTTATTGATTCATGCGACAAAAGATCACGTCGCGCACGTCCGCTCCCAACTCGATGACATTCATGCGGAGGCGGTATTGAACCGTCAGTGGCGTATGCCCGAACATATGATTGAAGTCATGAGCAAAAACACATCGAAGGCACTTGGGCTTCAAGAGGTCTCGAAGCATTTGAACATCGACCGGAAGCACATCATCGCGTTCGGTGACGAAGAGAACGACCTCGAGATGCTCGACTATGTCGGCACCGGTGTCGCGATGGGGAACGCCATCGACCAATTGAAGAATGTAGCCAACGAAGTAACGGCTTCAAATATGGATGACGGAATCGCCATCTTCTTAGAAGAGCGACTTGGCATCAAGGCATAACGAAAGAGGCGGGGACATAACTAGCCGGTTTTAAAGATTTTTGATAAAAAGAGGGGTCCGGCCACCGATTTTCGGTGGCCGGACCCCTTCTTCG
>CABIYO010000050.1 GCA_902362975.1 Caryophanales bacterium | reverse complement strand
GACAAACAGAAACTATTCTTGTGCGTGCGGGTATCACTCACATCGAGACAGAGTTGGTGCATTAAACATTGCAACGACAACCTAACTGGTATGGTAAAAGTACCAGTGCCTACGGGACTATATGTCCTGCCGTAGGAGGGGTGATGACACACCCTTAAACTTGAGGCTTGAACAAAACAGAAATGGACTGCGTTCGCACAAAGACTCAAGAATCCCATTGCTTTAGCTGTGGGAGTGTCAATACTGTTACTTGTCTTCTTTTTATTTTCTCTTGTCATGACACGCTTACCGATTCGTCGAGGGAGAGGGTATGCCATCTACATCGGGTTAGGTGCGCTCCTCGTCTTGATTCAAGTGAGCGGCAGTTTGAATGAGACGGTCTTTATAAATGTATTTGTTCCTTATTTTCTCATGTTATCTTTTGGGGCCTGGATCTGCTATTGGGCCGCAAAGAAGATTGAGACGCACCTATGGATGTTTCTCCTACATACGCACCGGGCGACCATTGATGAGTTGACGGGACTTCCGAATCGTTACAGGACCCTCGAACGGATGAACGATTTGGAAATGTCCGGGAAACCGTGGACGTTACTCGTTATCGACGTCGATCATTTCAAACAGTTGAACGATACATATGGGCACTTGGCTGGAGACGCAGCACTTCGTCATATCGGACAAACGTTGGAACGGAGCTGTCCGCCTTCTGGATTCGTCGGGCGATACGGTGGCGAAGAATTTTTGCTTGTCATTGAAGGTAGTGAAGGCATGGCGAAGGTGGCAGAAGACATCGTGCAGACGGTACGGCACACGACATTCGAATTTCAAGGTGAGCGCATCCCGATGACCGTCTCCATCGGCGCGGCGATCGCTGGGAATGAGCCGAGCGTGGTCGTGTTTGAACGGGCCGATGCAGCGTTATACGAAGCGAAACGAAATGGACGGGACCAGGTCCGGTTCGCATAAAAAATCCCCTATAACCGTTGGCGATGATGGTCCAGCGGTTATAGGGGATTTCACGTTTAGTGAATGTTTTTCTTCTTGAACTGACCGCCACGGACGTCGTGAATGTTGCCGATGGCGAGGAACGCTTTCTCGTCATAGTCATCGAGGATGTCTTTCAGTTTCGTCTCTTCGAGTCGACTGATGACCGTGAAGACGACTTTCTTTCCGTCACCCGTGTAGGCGCCTTCTCCATGAAGATACGTTACGCCTCGACCGAGCCGGTCCATGATGGCCTGTCCGATATCGTCTGGTGCGGACGTGATGATCCAGGCTGCTTTCGACTGATCGATCCCTTCTAGGACGACATCGATTGTCTTGAAGGCGATGAAATAGGTGAGAAGGGAATACATGGCCCGGTCCCAACTGAAGACGAATCCGGCCGTCCCGAGGATGAAGATATTGAAAAACATGACGATCTCCCCGACGGAGAACGGCAACCGGTTCGTGAAGGCGACGGCGAGGATCTCCGTTCCGTCGAGCGACCCTCCTGCCCGGATGACGAGCCCGATGCCGGTACCGAGTAAGAAGCCACCGAAGACGGTCGACAATAGAAGGTCGTCTGTGAACGGTTTGATGTCATGCAGGGCGATGGTGAAGGCCGACATGAGCAGGATGGCCGTCAACGTGACGACGGCAAACGTCTTCCCGATTTGCCGATACCCGAAGTAGATGAACGGCAAGTTGAAGAGGACGAGCCAAATCGCGAGCTTCGTCTCCGTCAAGTACGACACGATGATCGAGACACCGACGATACCACCGTCGATGATTTGATTCGGTACGAGGAACGCCTCCAAGCCGACGGCAAAGACGAGGGAGCCAAGCAGCAAAAGGACGACTTTTACAAACAGTTCAGAAGCCTTGATCGGATTATGTTCCCGCCTTAAGCGCTGCACTTCCTCCGGTGTCGGGGAAGGCATAGGTGTACGCTGCATATATAGTGCCCCCTTTCCATTTTCTTAAGTATAACAAATGATACGAACCGACAATCATTTACGACAGAGAATCGGACATGAATATTCAGAATGGATAGATGATTCTTGATAATTTATTTTGGTATTGTATTATGTTAGGCTAAAAAGGTTGTTGAACAATGGATGGAGGTCTATAGGATGAAACGAGAAAACAAAACGTGGTTGATGGCGTTTCAAATGATGATGAACATCATCGGGGGACTCATCGCGGCGTATGGATTGGAATCGGTCCTCATTCCGAATAACGTTTCGGACGGGGGCGTCACTGGGATCAGTATTGTCGGGTCACAACTGACGGGACTGCCGCTCGGTATTTTCATCGGGGTATTGAATATTCCGTTTGTCTATCTCGGTTATAAACAAATCGGGAAGAGCTTCGCCATCCTTTCAGTCACCGGGATTGCGTCTTTGTCTGTCGGTACGGTCATTATGCACCATGTTCCGACTATCATCGAAGGGGATGCGCTCCTCATCACGGTGGTCGGTGGGATCATCCTCGGGTTCGGAATGGGGATTTCGCTTCGCAACGGGGGAGCGCTTGACGGTATCGACATGTTGGCGGTCCTGTTATCCCGTAAATTGCCGTTCGGTACGAGTGATTTGATTTTATTTTTAAATACGTTCGTCTTTATCGTTGTCTCGACGGTGTTTGGTCTTCAAGGAGCGGTCCTGTCCGCCATCGCCTACTTCATCGCCTCGAAAGTGATTCATATCGTCGAAGAGGGACTGAGCGGGGCGAAGACGTTCAAAATCATCACGAGTGAACCGCAGGAGATGGTCGAGAAGATTCGGGACCGTCTCGGACGAAACGCCACGTTGAATCAAATTCAAGGAGCATATTCCAAAGAAAGTTATTACGAAATCACGTGTGTCATCAACCGGCTCGAAGAACGAAAAATCAAAGACATCATCGACGATGTCGACCCGAAAGCGTTCGTCGTCGTGTATGAGGTGACAGAGGTCAAAGGCGGGAATTTCCAAAAACGCGATATTCACTAACGGATGGCGAAGCGCTGTCCGTTTTTTGCGAGCACGTTCGTGTTGAATGAAGTGATGCAAGTCGGGTTTTTCGAGTCGTTCGAACCACGCTTCCTTTGGCTCGGGGTCGTCTTTCACAGTCGGAGTCAGTTTATGGAGCTCCCGACCGTCGTGCGACAAGAGGCATAAAAAAATCCCCTCGGTCTTATGGACGAGGGGATGGTCATCAACTTGTTGTCAAACTGCCTTTGACTTTGTCATAGAAATCATCCATCATACCGGTACGGCTACCGAGTTGGCAGATGAGTTCGAGCGTCTCTTTATAGAACTTCTTGACGAGTCCTTTGTTTTTGATGCCGTCCATCGAGGCGAGCGTCTGGTCGAGATTCTCTAAAATTTCTTTGATTTGTGCGTCCGAGTCCGGTTTGACGACCGTCATGTTCTCGGGGATGCTGACGACTTTCTCTTGGCCTTGGTGACGGAACGATGCGCCGAAACCGAGGTTCTCGATGAAGAGGTGAGGCATCACTTTTTGACCGAAGAAATGCTTGTGCCAGTCCGTCGCTTTCATCGTGTCCATGTCCTGTTTGAACGTAGATGCCGTCGAGACATATTGTTTAAACAAATCCGTCATAAATTTCTCGATGACCGGGATTTGAAGGGCGAAGACGTTTTTCAAGAGCGCGTCCAGCTGAGCGCGCGTCAAAGTAGTTTCGTTAGACATGTCAGTTCCTCTTTTCTATAGTACGTTACTACCATCGTATGGGATTGACGGACACTCGTCAATGTAAGGGGAAACATTTTTTCAGAATATTTAATGAAAAGTCATCAACTTGTGGGATAATCAAGTGAAGACATCAACAAGTGAGGAGTGGTTCTTGTGAACAAATCGGTGAAATGGGCGCTCGCGCTCGGTGTGACAGGTGCATTGGTGGCGACGGTCGGTGTCGTCTCGTCCCGGGGACGGACAGAGGATACGACACAGACGATTCGTGACCGTGAGCTCGGTTATGAGATCGTCTTGCCATCAAAAATCGTCGAGGCAATTGAGCGGGGTGACGTCTATATCGAGAAGGCGCAGGACGTCGTCGACATCGGGGACACGAAGAGCTACGGTACATTCGATTTATACTATAATGTCGAGGATGGGGACGATCAGCTCTTGTTCCACCTGGACTTGATCGACCGTGAGTTGACAGAAGAGGCGTTCGCGACAGAAATCGGCTACGGTAACTATCTCGGGACGAACGACAAGACATTCTTCTGGGTCGAACCGACAGAGGCCGTCCCAGGTGCGGAGGCGCATACGGACGAAATCGCCGAGTTGATCGAGACTCTCCCTGAATTGGAGTTCCGGACGTTATAAGATGATGAGACTGTAAACGGCTGGATCGTTTGCAGTCTTTTTGGAATGGGTGGTCGTGTGCGAACGAGGAAACGGGATTATTCGGAAGGATTGATTGTAGCCCTTCTGTTTATCGTTGCGATGTATGTATTTGATTTACCGAAACAAGAGAGCTTGATCACCTTGGCTATCGTCATCGTCATCTCGGTGATGATGAGAGAAGTGACGCCGCTTTTTCAGAATGAACGGAATGACTAAGAGACTGCTCGCTACGGCGGGCTTTTTCCTTTGTGCTACAATAATACATGAGGTGATGTACATGAATTGGACTGTAGAAGAAGTAAGACAGGCAGATGACGTCAAAGCGTTAGAACAGGCGGTCAACGCGAACGACAAGATTGACGTGAAAGTCGGGCATGATTCGGTCGGACAGAACGACTATGCGGTATATGTCGGAGAGACACTCATCGGCTATCTCATGCTTTTCCCGTATCTTCCGACGGAGTATGAAGTGAATGCGCTCGTCCACCCAGAATACCGCAAGCAAGGTGTCTTCACGGCACTGCTTGAGACAGCGAAACAAGATGCGAAATTGAACGGTTGCGAAGCGTTCACGTTCGTCATCGACCGAAATTCAGCGTCCGGGAAAGCAGTACTCGAGCATCTTCAGGCGGCGTATCAGTTCTCGGAATACAATCTCGTCTTGAAAAAAGCGGAGCTCTTCTTGAAGCCGGACGAGGTATCGTTACGTGAGGCGACAGCAGACGACCGTCCGCTCATCATCGCGACGCTCAGCGAGGCGTTCGGTGACCCGGTCGATGTGACGGAAAACATCTATCAACAAATCGACACGCCGGACCGCGTGACGTATATCGGCGAAGTGGACGGCAAACCGGTCGGTGTCATCCGTGCCCTTCTCGTCGGGGACGACGCGGCAAGCATCCATGCGTTCGGGGTCAAAGCAGGCGAGCAAGGCAAAGGCTACGGCACGAAGATGTTGAAACAGATGGTCCAACAACTGTTCCGCATGGGCCGGACGAAAGTCGAGCTCGATGTCGAGACGGAAAACAAGGCGGCGCTCGAAATCTATAAGCGCGCTGGTTTTGCGGAGAATGGTGGCTATGAGTTTTACATGATCGAATTATGAGGTGAACCACATGGTGAAAAATCTGAAATGGCTCGGTGCGGCGTTTGAAGCTTTCCTCGGGATTCCGTTTCTTGGCGGTCTCTTTATCATCGGGATGGGCTATTCGCCCCTCGGTTTCATGTTCGTCTACCACGTGATCGTATTGATTCTTTCGTTCAGTCGATTGAATCGATTCTCTTACGGGGCGGCGGTCGGAATTGCGGCATCAATCCTCGGCTTTATCCCGTTTGTCGGGATGATGCTGCACTGGGCGGCTGCCATCACGCTCGCGATTGATGCGGCGACGACACCACGTCGTGTGGTGCATGTCGAACGAGACGATGAAGCATTCTAACGAAACGTACTCCTTGACGGGGTACGTTTTTTCATTGACCAAACGTTCAACTGAAAACGCTATACGTTCATTGGAAATTGGACGATATAGTAAGTGATGAACACAATGAGGAGGAACAAACAGTGAAAGTATTTAAAAACTTTACGACGCAATTGCTCGCGTGGATTTTGGTCACGTCCTTTATCACGGGCGGAGCGGTCGGCTACATTACCCTATTACTCTTGACGGAACTCGAGATGGATCAAGGTCAAGTCATGCTCGTCGGTTCGGTCGTGGCATTACTCATCTCATCACTCGGCGGAATCGTCATTTACTTGATTGCCCGTCGTCCACTGAAAGCGGTCAAGATGGCTTCTGAAAAAGCTGTCGAAGTCGGGAAGGGGGACTTGACGGTGCACTTCGCTGACGAGAAGACGACGGATCGTTCAGAGATGGGACGTTTGCTCTTGTCGATGGACAAGATGGTCGAACATCTTCGGGAACAAGGCACGAACATGCGTTACACGGCGGACCAATTGACGGGTTCGGCACAAGAAATCGCAGCAGCGGTCCAAGAAGGGAACGTGGCAGGCGAAAACATTCGTGTGGCAATGGATTCCCTCAACAAGATGTTAGAAGACAACGTCAGTGCGACGTATAACTCGATGGACTTGCTCGGAACGGTCGCGCGTACGATGGAGAGCATCCGCCAAGAGATGTCATCGGCGCTTGATTCGGCGAGCGAGATGCAACAGGAAGCAGAGAGCGGGAAAGGCCTTGCCTCGTCTTCCGTCAACGCGATGCATGCGATTGCTGGAAAAGTCGAACAGTCATCGACGCTCAACAGTCAGTTGACGGAAATGACAGGCGAAATCTCACGGATCACGGATGTCATCAGTGACATCTCAGCACAGACAAACTTGCTTGCCTTGAACGCATCGATTGAAGCAGCACGTGCCGGAGAGCATGGGCGTGGATTCGCTGTCGTTGCGGCAGAAGTGAAAAAGCTCGCAGAACAAACAGCGAACTCGACTCAAGAAATCACAGATCTCATCGTAGACGTGAAGCGTCTCGTTGGTGATACATCGTCTTCAATGGCGAACGTGAAAGCAGAAGTGGAGACAGGTGTCGGCTTGGTTGAAAAAGCAGGTGGTGCGTTCGCATCGATTCACAACTCGGCGAATGAAGTATACAGCCATGTCCATTCGGTTGATTCACTCCTCGATGAGTCACGCGGTCAGATTGATTCGGTCGTGACCAACTCGGCAGGCATCGTCGGCATGGTCGAAGAAGCGTCGCGTTATGCGAATGAAGTGACGTCAGCTGCGAGCCAGCAAGCGGCAAGCCTTGGTGAAGTGAACGGGGCAATGACAGAACTCGTTCGTGTCGCGGAAAGTTTGCAGAATGAGACGGAACAGATGAAGGTGGAAGTGTAATATATAAACATACCCCTATGGATGTCGGCGATGAGAAGTCGGTATCCATGGAGGTATGTTTTTGATTTGAACAGATTGTCTAAACAGTATTGATTGAATTCCTTATCGGTTAGAACACAAAAGGACGAATCTGATCACATGAAGCGACCGGATTCGTCAAATAAATCAATAGATGAAACGTGGGATATCGAATTCTGCTGTATAAGAATCAAGCAATTTGTAAATCTCGTGAATCTTATACGTCTGTTTAAACGCCCATCCAATGTCTGTCGCGTATTGATACGTTCCAGGTTTTGCTGGATTAAAGCGCATCTTATAAAGAGTATTCTGTTGACGTGAGTTATTGATGTATCTCTCACTGATCCATTGTCCGCCTCCGTAAATGGCTTGTGCCGGAGTGAACCATCCATTAGTGAAGGCATGCTTCGCTCCGCCTGCCAATGGATTTGCATCAGTTGCACCAATTCCAAACATGTTGTAGACCAGATGTTTCTTTGTAGCGTCTGATGTACTTAAGTTTCCGTTAGAATCGACCCAAACTCCTTTTGCAAGTGTGGATGTTCCGTTTCCTGTTTCGAGGAATGCATGTGACATCAAGTATACTTCATTGATATTGAAGGCTTTACCTGCGTCAATGAATGCTTGAGCTTGTCCAGCGAGAATTCCTTTACCAACGAGTGCTTTATTTAAAACCGTTGCAGATGCATTGGTCGGCTTCGAAAGGTCTAAGAACTGGAATGTTTCATAAGGAGATTCAAGTGCTTTTTCAAATTCGACCAAACGTGGGTCGACACGGTTCAAGATATCTTCCTCGGTTGCTAAACGCCATGTGTTATCGAATACGCGTTCCGATTCTCCTGCCTTACGTGTATAGGTAATGAGATAGAAGTTATCTTTTACACCTAATACGTTGACGATGCTATTTACATTTAAGATACCGTAAATATGAGAGTTCGTATTTGAATCAGCTCGAACATTGAGACCTGATACGGTAATTCTACCGGTATTCGTACCTTCAATTAATTCAACGTATTCTTGTGAGACATAGGCAGCTGTACCTCTATACTTATCGGTTTGAGCATTGACACGTTTTTGGATAGCCACCATGTCTGTCAATTTGTATTTGTAATCTGAGTAGTTCAAAACGACATTTTTTGAACCAGGAACTGTCTCAGGAACCGATGGACCTGTGTAAGGCTTGATGTAATCGCGACTGACATAAGCCGTGACGAAGTTATCATTGACGACGTATTCAATTTGAGACCAATCACTATTTACATCTTTAATGACACCGATGATTTGATTCTTCTCTAATTGACCGATTTTATTCGTAGACGTGACACCTGGGGTGCTTCGCACGTTTAATCCATCTACCGTGACGACAGCTTCATACTTGATTTCGTAATCTGTATCTTCCGCTGGTTCACTCGGCTTGGCTGGTGCTTTTTCAGTCAAATATTTCTTCGCGACATAACCGGTCTTGCCGTCATATTTCACTTTATACCAGTCACCATGTGATGAGACGTACTCAACTTTCTCATTCGGCAAAATAGTCATGAGAAGGCTACCACTTGTTGATGCCTTGTCACGTAAGTTCAAATTGACGGTCGTGTAATAATATTTTTTCACGACTGGAGTTTCCGGTTTTGAAGGAGTCGTTTTGACCTCTGACAAATATTTGCTAGATACATAACCAGTTTGGTTCCCATATTGAACACGATACCAACTACCCGATTTTGAAATATACTGAACTTCTTTACCTTTTGGAATCGTGAGGATAGGTGATCCAGAAGTCGATGCTTTTGTACGCATGTTCAAGTTGACCGTAGTGGTATAGACGTTCTTCGTTGAACTGGAATTCGTTGAACTAGAAGATGATGAGGTCGATGTTTTCGAAACCGTTGACGTCGCTTCTTTAATGACTTTGTTTTCAGACTTCACATATTGAGAAGAGATATACCCAGTCTTCGAGCCATATTTGACGCGATACCAGTTGCCTGATTTCGAGATATATTGAACCTCTTTGTTTTTCGGGATTGTCAATAATACGCTTGCTTTTAAGCTTGCAGACGAACGTAAATTAAGATTTTCCGTAACGCTATATACTTTTTCGACTTTCTGCGCACTTGTCGATGAAGTCGAAGTCATTTTGAGATAAGTCGAAGATACATAGCGCTTTTGCCCTTTATATTCGATTTGTGCCCAAGATCCCTTTGTGCTCAATACAGAGACTTTTGTCCCTTTTGTGAGCTTCCCGACGATTGGGGAAGATGTAGAGGAAGATTGTCGGACATTTAACACGGTTGTGTCGACGGTTGCAGTTTTCGATGCGGCATCTGCGTGTTGAGTATAAAGTGTGGCGAGCAATGCGCCGCTTAAGAAAATAGCTGTACTCAACCGCTTAGTTTGTTTGTTCAATGGTTTCCCTCCTTGATTGCTAGTTCAATATAAAGATGACTCGACAACAGTATAGAGAAAGTAGGGTAGTGATTGAAAGGAAATATTTCAAAAAGGGGTAAACGTTTCTAACAAAAGAGAAAAATCAGATAATTTATCCTATTGTTGATAGGATCTTATAGACGGAATGGATGAGAGGGTGAGAAATGAAGAAACCAAGAAACCAAGTGTATGAAGATAGAAAAAGAAAAAATGATGAAAGAACTGTTAAACAATCTGAATAGGGTTCCGATATAGAGTATGGAAACGATAAAACGTTCCAAAAAATGCAAGGTGAGGGGCCGGCCTAAACCTTGCATGCTCGGACAAATGGATTTGGAAGAGCGGAAAAAACTTAAACCTATGGAGGGAAATTACAATGATTATTAACCACAACTTAAACTCAATGAACGCACACCGTAACATGTCGTTTAACACAACACAAACTGGTAAAGCAATGGAGAAATTGTCTTCGGGTCTTCGTATCAACCGCGCTGGAGATGACGCGGCTGGTCTTGCAATCTCTGAAAAAATGCGTGGACAGATTCGTGGTCTTGATCAAGCAACTCGAAACTCACAAGATGGTATTTCATTGATTCAAACTGCTGAAGGTGCATTAAACGAAACACATTCAATTCTTCAACGGATGCGTGAATTAGCAGTCCAATCTTCTAACGATACCCTTCAACCAGGAGATAGAGATAATATTCAATCAGAAGTAAACGAATTAGCGTCTGAGATTACAAGAATTGCTGATACTACTGAGTTTAACAAAAAAACATTGATGGGTAGTGCAGCACAATTTAATGGAGATTTCCAAATTGGTGCAAACGCTAATCAAACAATTAATCTTAAAATTGATAAAATGGATGCAGTTTCACTTGATGTTGGTAAGGCAAGTTCTCCAACTGCTGGAGTCAAAGAAATTTCCGTTGTAGCTGGTACGGTTGGAAAAATCAATACTAGTGCAGTTAATTTAACTAGCTTTACACAGTCTCAAGATTTAGATATTAAGTTTAAGGTACTTACTGTAGGAGATGGTAGTGCTACACCTGGAACAGCAGAAGTAACTATTAATGGTGTAAAAAAAACTTTGACTTCAAGTAGTAATGCAGCTACTGGACCTTACACGTTGAGCCAATCAGATTTTAGAGATATTTTTGAAACAGGTAATTCTATCGTATTGACTCCAACAAGTGCCCTAGCAAAAGATGACGAAGTTAACATTAAAGTCACAGGTGCAAAACCAACAATTACAGGTGTGGATGTTTCTACTAGCCGTGGAGCAGCTATGGGCGCGATTACCACAATTGACACTGCGATTTCTAAAGTTTCTAAACAACGTTCATCACTTGGTGCGGTACAAAACCGCCTCGAACACACAATCAACAACTTGAGTACTTCAGCTGAAAACCTTCAAGCTGCAGAATCACGTATCCGTGACGTAGATATGGCGAAAGAGATGATGAACTTCACGAAGAACAACATCCTTAACCAAGCTGCACAGGCAATGATGGCGCAATCGAATCAGCAACCGCAAGCGGTTCTTCAATTGCTCCGTTAATCGGCCCTATAACATACTTTTTGACACCCGCGTTCTCAAAGGAAACGCGGGTGTTTTTTTAACTTACATACACAACTTGCTCTTCTCTTAATCGATTTTTCTTAATATCCTGCCACTTGTATACAACAGACCAATAGCTACGTCCTAGTGCATCTGCAATTTCTTGATCTGGTATTCCCTTTAATTTTGAAGTCACAATCAATTCGATTTCTTCCTCCGAATAATCCTTTTTAGGTTTTGATGTAATCACGCTCATATCTGGATTCGCTTCTTTTTCAATCTGCAATCGATGTTCCCAATCTAACTTCCAAGCCATGGAAGGTATCTCCTTACTGTATGGAACAGTAAAATCTAAGAATTTTAGAGCATCTTCCGTCTTTTGAATACGGAGAATGAAATTGTGACCATCATTTCTTCGGCTTAGCACAAAATGATGTCCAAATGTTTTTTCGATGAATTGACTTAAGTAATTTAATTCAGAAGGATGAAATGCTTGCAAGTAGAGTGCAATGTGAGGAGTTAAAATCATTTGTTGCTTTTTTGAACGTGTCGAGCGCGTGACACACAGACTGCCGTCATCTAAATAGAGGGCTAATAAAAAAACAGGATCCGTACATTCTTCAAGTAAATGAAGGGGAATACTTTTTTTACCTCCGATATAAAGTTCTGCTCGAAGCCAGGTGAACAATTCGTCAAAACGTGAAGTGAGAGAAGCGCTCGTTCCGTTGTTATTTTTGATGATACTTGAAAAGATTCGTGGAGCGCTGTTTAATTTCCACTCACGATATTCGAGTTGCTTGATTGAAAAATGTTCTCCATATCTTAAATTCGCGTTTGGATATTTCTTCTTAGAAATTCCGATGTGTCCATCTCCCAATAAAGTCCCCATTAATAAACTCTTCTCAAAAATCGTCAATTCTGCCCATTTCATCGCTTTTTATCCTCTCTTAAGGGAATGTATGTTCTTATATTGAATACCCAATTTGAATAATCGAATTTCAATTCAAAAGAAAATAATTATGAACAATCATTGAACAAGTTTCCATTGAACTTCTTTCCTGACTTGCCGATATTAATATAGAGAAGAACAAATAAGGAGTAGACTCATATGAACCCGACCATTTCAGAAGTCCGGCTTCACCTACCTTCTTCCGTCTTGTCGTATGAACAAACGAAAAACGTGTTCGTCGAAGCGAACCAAGCGAAACTCGCTGATGAAGGCATCGTCATTCTTCCGACGCCTCAACACGTTACCAAGTTAGAGGCAGCCGTCGAGAAGGCGAATCAAGTCCTAGACCAACAACGTACTGGCTTAAAGTTCATGAAACATGAAAAATTGAACGACTACTATATTCAAATCGTGGATACGAACAACGAAGTCATCCGCGAAATCCCAAGCAAAAAATCTCTCGATTTCTTTGCGGCGTTTATGGAGTTCAACCAACTCTTCGATGAACGGGTATAAAGGAGGATTCTCATGACGACACCGATCCGGTTTGGCGGACTCGCCAGTGGAATCGATACGGATACGATTATTAAACAGTTGATGCAGGCTGAGCGTGCCCCGGTCGATAAACTCGAACAAAAGAAACAAACGACGGAGTGGAAGCGCGATGCGTATCGTGAAATCAACCGCTCTCTTATGACTTTACGAAACAGTGCAGTTGATTTGATGTTCAGCCGCAACTTCTATGCGAAGACGTCGAGTTCATCGGATGAGTCAAAAATCAGCGTGACTGCTGGACCATCGAGTGGAAATAGTGCGGTTCGGATTGACTCGGTTACACAATTGGCCAGTTCGGCGACGACGATTTTAGATGCTGTCGATCGCAATGGACAGAAGTTGACGAGTGCAACAAAATTATCGGATATGAATGGATTTGTTGTCGGTCAGAAGCGAGTCATTCAAGAAACGGCTGGAACCGAGTTGACGATTCCGAAAGATTTGGACTTTTCGACAGTCGTCTTAAAAGATGCGGCAGGAAATGTTTTAGATTCTACTGACTTTGCGTATGACGTAACAACTGGAAAAGTCACGGCTACCAATATAACAAATTACCCTGGTGGAGTCATTCCAAAAGATATTTCTGCTTCATTCGCCTCAGGGACAGGTTTTGAAATTCAGTACAAATCTAGTACAACCGGTACGTATCAAAAGATAGAATTGGGTGCGGACGCGACGGTACAAGATTTAATGAGAAAGTTAAATAGTAAAGAGACAGGACTTTCTGCTTTCTTTGAATCGTCTACCGGAAAAATCTCTTTGTCGACGAAGGAAACTGGGGCAACATCTACCATTCAATTTGATACCAACTTCAAATCTGCCTTTAGTATGGGGACAGTTGTTCCAACTGGACAAAATGCGAAGTTCAAAGTAAATGGGATTGAAGTCGAACGTGCTTCGAACACGACGACAATCGATAATATGACGTTAACTTTAAAATCAACATTTGCGAGTGGGGCTGTCACCCTCTCCGCTGCCACTGACACACAAAAAGTCTTTGACAACATCAAAGGATTCGTCGATAAATACAATGAGACGATTGATCTCATGAACAAGAAGACGCGCGAAGAACGATTCCGCTCGTTCGCACCGCTCACGAAAGCCCAGCGTGACGAGCTATCTGAAGACGAAATCAAGAAGTGGGAAGAGAAAGCGATGAGCGGGATGCTCCGAGGGGATACAATTCTTCGCGGGACGATGGATACGCTCCGTAGCAAATGGTCGAGTGCGACATCGGCATCAAACGATAAAGAGATGAAGCAACTGTTCCAAATCGGACTTTCAACAGGCTCAGATTTCACGAATGGTGGAAAGATTGAGCTGAATGAAGAGAAGTTAAAAGCCGCCATCGAGAAAGATCCGGAACAAGTGTATAAACTCTTCACGGATGAAAAGACGGGACTCCTCCCGCAAATCCGTGATACGGCGAAAGACTCACGTGAGACAATCACACGAATCGCCGGTGCGGATGGTGCTGGTGCTCCGACGTATTCAATGGGTCGTGAAATGACCCAAATTGACTCACGAATCAAACGGCTCAACGATTTACTCATCGATAAAGAAAATGCCTATTACCGTCGCTTCGCCGCGATGGAAACGGCGATGAACCAGGCGAACTCACAAGCCGCTTCACTTCAACAGTTTTTAGGCGGAGGCATGTAAGAGGAGGAATTTAAATGGTAGCCAATCCATACGCAGCTTATCAAAACAACGCGGTCACGACCGCGAATCCACAGGAACTGACGCTTATGCTTTATGACGGGGCGCTCAAGTTCATGCGCCTCGCCAAGCTTGCGATCGACCAGGGCAATCCTGATTTAAAAAATACCAACATTCAAAAGACGCAAGCCATCTTCCAAGAGCTTCGTCTCACACTCAATAAAGATATCGCCATCTCGGCGAACTTGGATTCACTCTATGACTATATGTGGCGCCGCCTCGTCGATGCGAACGTCAAGAACGATACGACGATCCTCGACGAAGTGCTCGATTTCACAACGGAACTCCGTGACACGTGGAAGGAAGCGATGAAACTCGCGAAACAGTCATGAGACCGATTGATGAGATCATCTTAAAGACACAGCGCTTAAAAGAGTTGCTGGCGCAAGTTCCGGAGGAGCCGACGTATGACACGTGGATGGAACAAATCCATGAGCTCTTGGACGACCGGGAACAGTTGCTTGCAGCGCACGGTCCTGATCTGGAGAAAGCCGATCAGACGGTCCTCAGGCAACTCGTTGACGACAGTCAAAAGATTGCTCGTCTCATTGAAGCCGAACACCAGCGCCTCGGGATGACGCTCGGGACGGCCCGGATGGAACGGAAGACGGTCAAATCATATGTCGACCCATATGAAGACGTCGATTCTAACTTTTCCGGTCTATTCGACCAGCAGACGTAAAAAGCTCGAAGGCACACGCCTTCGAGCTTTTGTGTTAAGAGGCTTTGACTTGTCGACGCATGCGTATAATGAAATAAGAAACGGTAAACAAGATGAGACCACTTACCGTAAAGTTTAAGTAGAGACGTGCAGCATCTTGAAGTGACGTGACCGGCGTAGCTCCACCGAACCAAAGGAGTGGCAGAATCGTCACGTGCATGATGATCCAATGAATGAAAATCTGCTTTTTGAACGACCATTGTCGAACCTCATAAATGACACTCGTGAGCCCGAGGAAAAACGCAACACCTGCGTAGACGAGCATTGCGTGTACGGCGTCTGTGTTGCCTGACCAACTTTGATAGAGGGCGAGGATTGCGAACGGCAGAGACCAGATGAGACTCCGCATGATTCCTTTTTTCGATAATTGCATATGAATCTTCCTTTCATGAAATCGTTGTATATGTATACGCGTGTACAAGGGAAAAGTTTCATCTGAGGAGTAGGGGTGAAATGACGTCTATTTTCCGTTATAATCGGGTAAACATCAATGTAGCCGTTGCTTCTTTTCTGGAAAGAGGAGGGAAACGAGATGCGTGAGAAAGAGTCCAAACCGGTATCGTCACGGAAGCGCCGTTATTTCGTCTATGGTCCAGAAGGGGCGTACGATGAATACGTCGAACGGGACCCGAAACTCGAAGCGTACGTGGAGGACGATACACCGTTTGAGGATCGTCCCGACCCATACGAGGAAGAAGAGCTGAAATCAAGAGGATAAGTATACATGTCAAGGTTCAATTTCGGACCTTGACTTTTATTTTACCTAGAACTTTTTCTTGATACGGTACCGTCTGGCAATTCGTTATATTCGTCTTAACCACATCACTTTGATTTTGGAAAGGGAGAGATGAAGGTCAATAACCCACGACTAAAGTCGCGGGCTTGTAAAAGCCAGTGACTTTAGTCTTTATTGTCCAGCCAGAGTCTTTTCGAAAGACTACGTTTGTCGGGTGATGTCTCTCAAAGAGACGACAGGAGTTTGTATGCTTCTCCAGTACAAGAATTCCTTGCTTCGTACACAAAGGATGCGGTGTGGGAAACCGATACAGGTTGCGGAGCTGTTACAACCCCTTCGAACATTGGCGAGGAGAGACGATTCTTACGAATCGCGTCACCGCTCATAGAGCGAGGTAACATCACACGTTCACCCTTTGGGTGTAAAAAGGAGACGAACGATATGTATGTCCATGTCTTAAACAAAAACAAAGAGCCGCTCGACATGTGCCATGCAGGGAAGGCACG
Source organism: Caryophanales bacterium (assembly GCA_902362975.1). Classification (GTDB taxonomy): domain Bacteria; phylum Bacillota; class Bacilli; order Exiguobacteriales; family Exiguobacteriaceae; genus Exiguobacterium. Next base: position 1,347 of record CABIYO010000050.1, on the reverse strand, counting down.
GAAGCTCTTGAATCAAGGGAAAGCCGTCATCCACAAACGTTATCCATTTGTGATTCGATTGAAAGAGCAGAAAGAAAACGAAGGCAACGCCTCTTACGAGGTCAAAATCGACCCGGGGAGTAAGGTGACCGGAGTTGCTGTCGTGAAAAATGGTAACGCTGTAATACTCGGCGAACTCCACCATAAGAAAGGGATATCCGAAGAATTGAAATCTCGCAGAGATTTACGACGAGGGCGCCGGAGTCGCAAGACGCGGTACCGTCGTTGCAAGTATCCGAACAAGAAAGGTCAGAAGAATGCGTTCGTTTCTTCTCGTCCGAAAGGGTGGCTTGCACCATCGTTGAAAGCGAGAGTGCAACAAATCCAAAACCTAGTCACGAAATTATGCCGATACACCCCTGTGTCCTCGTTTGCGATGGAACTGGTGAAGTTCGACATGCAGCAGATGGAAAACGCGGAAATCTCCGGTGTTGAGTATCAACAAGGAGAGTTGCATGGCTACGAGGTACGAGAGTATCTTCTTGAAAAGTGGGGGCGCCGGTGTGCGTATTGCTTAGAAACAGACGTACCTCTAGAAGTAGAACATACTCACCCGAAAGCACGAGGCGGTAGTAACCGTGTATCCAATCTCACTCTCGCCTGTCGCACCTGCAACGAAGAGAAAGGAAAGCTATTGCTCTCCGAATGGAGCGAACATATAAAAGCTAAGAAAACCAAACGCTACCAAACGATTGCGAAGCAGATACCAATGATAGAAAAGAAACGCAAACAACCGTTGAAGGATGCGAGTGCGGTCAACAGCACCCGTTGGGCGCTTTACCGAGCGTTGGAAAAAACAACGCTTCCACTAACTGTTCAATCGGGCGCAAAAACCAAAATGCAGCGCATTCAGGCAGGATTCCCCAAAGAACACTATTATGATGCGCTATGCGTCGGAGAGCCGAAGGTTCGAAGTATTAAAACAAGCATTGTTATCGAATTTCATGCCATGGGCCGAGGGAATCGCCAAATGGCGAGAGTCGACAAATACGGGTTCCCTAAGTGTCACACTGATGCCGAAAAGTACAAGAAGAGCGGCAACCGAAAAGGTCATCGAGAACGCAAGAAATTATGCCATGGTTTCCAAACCGGTGATCTTGTTCAAGCAAGTGTTCCGGAAGGCAAGAAGAAAGGTGTTTATTCCGGGCGTGTGTCCATCCGTCATAACGGATTCTTCAACGTTAGAGACCATGCGACCGGAGAGGTCGTACAGGGCATCTCTTGGAAGTATTGTCGATTAATTCACCGAAGCGATGGGTGGGATTACAAACAAAAAGACCGGGCGGTTTCCTCCCATGACTAAAGTCA
>CABIYO010000049.1 GCA_902362975.1 Caryophanales bacterium | reverse complement strand
CCCGTTCCCATGCCGAACACGGAAGTTAAGCGTCTCAGCGCCGAAAGTAGTTGGGGGATCTCCCCCTGTGAGGATAGGACGTTGCCAGGCCACAACGCACAGGACGACCGAGCATACGCTCGGTCGTTTTTTTACGTTCATGATGAAATCGAACTCCATATTCTGCTCGTCCATACGATGAAATTCCGAACAATTTTAATGTTATTTAAGTTAATGAACACAATTCTGAACTTTCTGAACATCGGGAATTGAATTGCACTTTTACGTTATACCTGTTACCATTACAGAAATATTTCGAAACAAAGATGTAGGTAGAACGAGAAAGGGGCCATCAATTTTTATGTGGGAAAATAAGTTTGTAAAAGAAGGTTTAACGTTTGATGATGTATTACTCGTACCACGGTTTTCAAATGTTTTACCACGTGACGTTGATTTAAGCACAAAGCTCTGTGAAGGACTCGAATTAAATATTCCGATCATCAGTGCCGGTATGGATACCGTTACTGAAGCCCCAATGGCGATTGCTATGGCCCGTCAAGGCGGTTTAGGTGTCATTCACAAGAATATGTCGATGGAAATGCAGGCTGAGCACGTCGATCGCGTAAAGCGCTCAGAAAATGGTGTCATCACAAACCCGTTCTATTTAACTCCAGACCGTCAAGTATACGATGCAGAATACTTGATGAGTAAGTATCGTATTTCGGGCGTCCCAATCGTCAACTCAGAAGATGAACGTCAATTGATTGGTATTTTAACGAATCGTGATCTTCGCTTCATCAAAGACTATTCGACGGTAATCAAAGACGTCATGACGACAGAGAACCTCATCACAGCAAAAGTGGGTACATCGCTTGAAGAAGCCGAGCGTATCCTTCATCAACATCGCATCGAGAAACTTCCACTTGTCGATGAGAACGGTGTATTAAAAGGTCTCATTACGACGAAAGATATCGAGAAGGTCGAACAGTTCCCGAACGCAGCAAAAGATAAGCAAGGTCGTCTTCTTGTCGCAGCTGCAGTCGGTGTGACGAAAGACGCGGCTTCACGTGCTCAAGTGTTGGTTGAAGCAGGTGTGGATGCACTAGTCATCGATACGGCACACGGCCACTCTGCTGGCGTACTTGAAAAAGTTCGTGAATTACGTGATATGTTCCCATCTCTTCCAATCATCGCAGGGAACGTGGCGACAGCAGAAGCGACACGTGCATTGATTGAAGCAGGAGCATCCGTCATTAAAGTTGGGATTGGACCAGGCTCAATCTGTACGACACGTGTCGTCGCAGGTGTCGGTGTTCCACAAATCACAGCAGTCTATGATTGTGTGATGGAAGCGAAAGAACACGGTGTCTCAGTTATCGCTGACGGTGGAATCAAGTACTCTGGTGATATCGTCAAAGCGATTGCTGCCGGAGCCAACGCAGTCATGCTCGGAAGCTTGCTTGCAGGTGTGAAAGAGAGCCCAGGTGAGATGGAAATATACCAAGGTCGTCAATTTAAGACATACCGTGGTATGGGATCGGAAGCATCGATGAAACGCGGAAGCCAAGATCGTTACTTCCAAGAAGCGGACAAAAAGTTCGTTCCAGAAGGTATCGAAGGTCGCGTTGCGTATCGCGGTGAACTGGCTGACACGGTCTATCAATTGATCGGTGGTCTTCGCTCAGGTATGGGGTATTGCGGCGCTGCCGACATTCGTGCCCTTCGTGAAGACACACAGTTTATTCGTATGACAGGTGCTGGACTGCAAGAGAGCCACCCACACGATGTCAACATCACAAAAGAAGCACCAAACTATTCACGTTAATGAAAAACCGCCATCCTGTTCACTCAGGATGGCGGTTCTTTATTTGCGTTTCTCGACTAAAATGACAGTTCCTCCCTGATCTTGTGCAGGTAGTGAGACGGTCACCTTCCCGTCTTTTTGAACCGTGTATGACTTGCCGCTATAGCGGTCAATCAAAACGGTCTTCGCCTTGTACGACGTCTTAAATGAAACGGTTTGCGCTTTTTCTTTCGTGTTCAATCCGACAAGAACAGACTGTTTGCCGTAGGCCCGCTCAAAGATCGAATAACCAGAAGTAGCATTCACAGCGACGGATGAACGCGTTCCTTTACTGAATACGTGAGAATAGTCTGCACGAATATTCAATAGCTTCTGGTAATGCGTATGCATCGCTTTCCCTTCTCCTTTGACACGTGACCAGTCGAAGTCATAGCGGTTCTCGTTAAATTCACCTTTGTCCATATCCCCTGCATGTTTACCAGATTGTCCGACCTCTTCTCCGTAATAGATGACCGGTTGACCTTTGGCCGTAATCTGAAGGGCAGCAGCGACCATTTGCTTGCCTGTATCTCCACCTGCGCGCGAAACGAGGAATCCATCTTCGTCATGGCTACTTAAGAATTGTCCAAGTGTTGCTTCATTCGATAATTGGTTATTCCGGTATTGGAGCGCCTTTTCTACATCTTCAACGTTGCCGTTTACGAATCGCTCGGCCTGATATTTAAAATCGAAGTCGAGCAAGGAATCCATTTGTCCACTTCTCAAATAACCGCCTGTGTTGTTGATGCTAGCTCCATAGTGTTCGCCGATGAGTTTGAAATCTGGTTTGATTGTTGTCAACTCATTTTTGAATGACTTCCACGTCGTGGAATCCACATGTTTGACCGTATCGACACGGAAATAGTCAATCGTATTTCCTTTTTTCGTTTTCGAACGCTTGATCCAATCGGTCTGCCATTTGACCAATTGCTCCCGCACGACCGCTTCCTCTGTCTTGAAATCAGGAAGACCAGATAAGGACATTCTGAGGTCGTCCCCATCGACTGGATTCTCACGAATCATGCCATCGAATACTTGGCGTTCCGCATCCGTCGGGAAATTCGTGACGTCTGAACTTGCGCCTGGTTCCATGCCATAGCCTGGATGGTTCAAGACGACATCGACCATGATTTTGATGCCGCGCTTATGCGCCTCGTCAATGAGTTTATGGAATGCGGCCATATCTCCAAGATGTTCATCAAGTTTCTCAAAGTTTTTCGCCCAGTATCCGTGATAGCCATATTGAGATCCGTCTTTCCCATAACGCAAATCCCAATCAATGTTATCCACAATCGGTGTGATCCAGATTGTATTGATGCCTAAGTCATCTAGATAATCGAGCTTTTTCGTGACGCCCGCAAAATCCCCTCCGTGGTATGATTCCGGATGGTCTTTGTCGTAGTACTCACGGTTCGGATTGTCATTGGACACGTCCCCGTTATAGAAACGGTCGGTCAGCATGAAGTAGATTCGTGCCTCATCCCAATCAAAGGCTTGTTTCTCTTTCATCGATTTTGGAACGACACGGATGGTGGTCTTCGAGCGATGGACATTTCCATATTGGTCGACGGCTGTTACAGAGAGAGTCTTGTTTCCTGGTTTGACCGTATCTTTCACCGCAATGGTTTGCGCATTCAATGCACGGTCGATGTGCAACTTAGCGGGTCCTCCGAGAGGGCGTGCATCGATGTAGAGTTCACGGAGTGTCACGCCCTTCGGTAAGGTTGGTTTCACCCGTAGGACGGCATTTTCGCGGGAACTAATCGCTTTTGGACTGACTGAAGAAGTGAGTTTGACGGTCGGTTGGCGATACTCGATTTGAGAAGCCTCAAAATACGGATCCTTCACTTCAGTCGTCACCCCGTCTTTTGTGACGAGGTACGTGTAATCATGAACGCCTTCAGGCAAGCGCACGGTGTGACGGAACCATTCGTTGTCAGATTCATACGTCATCGGGTAAGTTTCACCATTGATTTTGAGTGCGACCTGTTCGATTTCACTCATTTTTCCGGATTCATAGAGTGCTACATCGCGATAGAAGAAACTGATTCCGTCTGTACCGTACACTGGTCCGTTGACTGTCGGAACTTGATGGAACGTACCTTGGCCGCTTTCGACGCGGACCTTCGTGACACGCTCTTCTCCAAGCGTGACGTATCTGTCTTCTCCGTATGCGTCCTTCACAGACCAATCCGTTCCTTTTCGGATCACAAATCCGACTTTGGTGGCGTCTTGGCCAACGGGGATTCGGAAGATGGCCCCGTCCTCCGTGATACGATATGGATCAACTTGACCATCTTTTTTGCCGGTGCTCCACGTCCACAAGTTCCAATCCGTATAATCTCCATCCGCGCGGACATACTTCATCTCGATATAACGAGTCGTTTCCCATGGATCGGCGAGCTTGGTTGCCGTTTTGAATGAAGTCGTCAAGGCAGGGAGTGACGTGTTCGAAATCGTCCCGGTCACCGCATCAGCTGGGATGGTCGCCGTATATGATGTGTCGAGTGCGAGTACCTCTTTCGGCTGAAGTGTCACGGTCGAACCGTTCACTGTCACGTCGACCGGGATCTGCGTTTCTCCTTGTTGTAGCGTGACTGATTCAGTATCGAGACGGACAGGTTCGTTGAACATCCATGTGATTGGGGCAGATACATCCACTTCGATTGCGGATGAAGCCGGGCTCACCGAAACGACCTCAAGCTGATCAATCGTCTCCACCCCATTTATCGTGAATGGGGCACTATATACGGATTGCGTCGACGGGGTAGCAGCGACGTTCCAGCTGTTTGCCAGTTGGTTGGCCGCGTTACTTGGAATCGTATCGAATGCACCATGCTCTCCTGCATTATTGCCGCTCAATACAGTCAAGGCACGGACTTGGTCTCCATTGTTTAGCCCGATTAAGGATAGTGGAATCTTTCCTTCGAATCCTTTCGTCCGGTCCACTGCGAAAGCCGCGCCGTTCAATTGGTTCAATTGTAAGAGGGGGGTATCCTCTCCGGCCTTATAAAGGGCAGCCTCTTTGACTTTTTGATCGCCATCGACACGAACGAGAACATGATATTGAGGTGCCTTGTCGACCCCTGTAAAGTCGAATGGATATCCGAGTGGATTTTCAGAGACGCCAGAATCCTCATCGTTAATTTGAAGGGCGATGTTAATGTATTGTCCGTTGTCGCCCCAATTCGGGACATTGTTCGCATCTACATAAAAATAAAGATGTTGAGCATCGTTTTGTATGTATAAATCGCCGACATCAAATCCTTGCCAACCCGTATCCGGAGAAGTCGCAAGGGCTGGGATTGAGCTCCAGTCAGTTTTCAATCCATCAATCGTCATCGTGGTCGGTTCGGCCAATGCGTTCATCGGGACACCGGTTTGAATGAGTAATGCTCCGGAAAGGATCAGCGTAGAAGCTTGACGAGCAGTTGTTTTTTTCATGAGGCACCTCTTCCTGTCAAATGTATTTGCACAATTTTATGCAAACGTTTTCAAAAATAGTTTAGCGGAACTTGAAAGCGCAAACAATATGTTTTTGCAAAAATAATAAACCGCCTCTCCTTTTCGAAAGGAGAAGCGATTAAGAGGATGATGCGACAAGTTTCCCTTTTACAATCAGGCGATCTGTCGTATCGAACGTACATGTGATTAATGTGATGGTTGGGGTTGAGGTGTCATCTAATACATCGACTCGTTCAGGAGAGACGGTTTCAAGCGAAGTGACTACGTACTCGTACGTTTGCGTTTCATCCTGAAGGTAGATCGTCGCACCGACCTCGATTTCATGGAGCGGTCCGAATAAAGCGGTCGCTCGTTGTAAATAGTGGCCGGCGAGCGCGTAGTTCCCTTTGCCCATCTCTTGTTCAGGATGCATCGTTCCGGCGCCTACCGCGAGACTTCCATTGTCCAATCCTTTCATGATGGGAAGTTTCAGTGAGACATCGGGAATCGAAATCACGCCGATTGTCGGCAAATCATGAAACCGATTGCGCGCTTGTAGGACGTCCGATACAGAGAGCGGGCTGACGGCTTTGAAATCATAGCTAGGATCCAATTCGCTATCTTCTTGAAATTCCATCTGTTCTATCACGTATTCACTCGTCGAACTGGCAATGGCATTTTTCCAAATCGGACTCGTCCAAAAGAGGATGCCGCTCCCGATGAGTAAAAGTCCGATGAACCATCGGATACGTCGATTCATGACTTTCCTCCTTTTGCAACTGCCCACGCAAGCATCAACTGCTCGATTGCATCAGGTAAAGTTGACTCAGACAAATGCGCAAACCCGAACAGAAATTGCTTGTGGGAGTCTGGATGCACGATACGATAGTCGTTCATGGATTTAATGGCGATTCCGGCGGATTCGGCGGACTGCTTCAATTCTTGCTCCGTTCGCTCGGTGGCGATGGTCAACACGACGTGCAGTCCGGCACTTGCTCCGGTCACGGTGACGGTCGGTTCGAATGGTCGGAAGGCAGCGAGGACACTTTCTAACTTACGACGGTATATTTTTCGCATCCGGTTCAAATGCTTCTCAAAGTCACCGCTTGACATGAATAGGGCCAACGTCTGTTGTTCGAAACGAGGAACGCTACAGGTGAAATACTGGTGTCGTTCCCGATAACGGTTTAACAAAGGTGTCGGTAAGACCATATAGCCGATGCGTAAGGATGGCATGAGAGATTTTGAAAACGTACTGATGTAAATGACCCGTTCGTTCGGGTCCATGCTCTGCAGTGACGGAATCGGCTTGCCGCTATAGCGAAACTCGCTGTCGTAATCGTCTTCGATGATATACGTCTGATGGACGAGTGCCCAATTTAACAAACGTTGTCTTCGACTGACGGACAGGACGGTCCCTGTCGGAAATTGATGAGCAGGTGTGACATATAGTGCATCGATTGCATGACGCTCGAGCTCATTCACACAAACACCACTATCGTCTACCGGAATCGGAATCGATGTGCGTCCTTGTTGCTCGAACAACAAGCGCGTGAGCGGATAGCCAGGGTCTTCGATCCCGAAAATAGATGAGTCCGATAATAGATTCAAGAGCTGTGGCAACAGCTGTTCCGTACCGGACCCGACGATGATCTGTTCTGGTGAACACTGTACGCCGCGGGAGTGATAAAGATACGTGGCGATTTCTTGACGCAATTCTATGTCTCCTTGAACAGAGCCTAACGCAAGTAATTCATGATTCACGTCATCGACGACATGTTTGACGTGGCGCTTCCACCGCTCAAAGGGGAAGGCAGTCGTGTCGATTTGACTCGGTGAAACATCATACTCATACGTCTTCGGCGGTGGAGCGGGAGTGATTGTACTGCTCGATCGCCGGACATACAGCTCTTCTTGGGGTAACACATAAAAACCTTTTCGAGGAATGGATTCGATGTATCCTTCGGCGAGTAACTGGGCATATGCGAACTCGACCGTTGTCTGCGAGACATCTAAAAATTGAGAGAGCTTCCGTTTCGAAGGTAATTTCGTTCCTGTCTTTAACGTATCATCGAGAATGGCGTCCCGAATATGTTTATACAATTGCTCGTAAAGCGGGATGGACGATTCTTGATCAAGCGATAAGGTAAGCATGTCCATAGTGTGACGTTCCTTTCTTTACGAACCAAAAAAGAAGTAGAGCATAAACCCAAGAATGATGAGGAAAGAGACAATCCCGGGTGTACCGAATGAGGCACGATGACCCCCATCAAACGAATCACGGTTTAACATACGTATTCCTCCTTTATACTTCAACAGGTTCGGGATAGATGAAATGGAGTCCTTTATTTAAACTGACCACTTTAAATAATAAGAAACTGACACTTTTAATATAGTCAATACAACTTATACTAGCAAGTAGAACACGAACCAATGGAGGGATTTCAATGGAAAAGAGACAAGTAGGGACAGATAAAGTAAAACGTGGGATGGCAGAAATGCAAAAAGGTGGCGTCATCATGGACGTCATCAACGCTGAACAGGCGAAAATCGCTGAAGCTGCTGGTGCTGTGGCTGTCATGGCGCTCGAACGTGTACCATCAGATATCCGTAAAATGGGTGGCGTTGCCCGTATGGCTGACCCGACAATCATTGAAGATGTCATGGGGGCAGTATCTGTGCCGGTCATGGCAAAATGCCGGATCGGGCATATCGCTGAAGCACGTGTCCTCGAGTCGATGGGGGTCGACTTCATTGACGAGAGCGAAGTATTGACACCAGCCGACGAAGAGTTCCATTTGTACAAGCGCGACTACACAGCGCCGTTCGTATGTGGAGCACGCGACCTCGGTGAAGCAGCCCGCCGTATCGGTGAAGGGGCAGCGATGATTCGTACAAAAGGGGAGCCGGGAACAGGAAACATCGTAGAAGCGGTTCGTCATATGCGTACAGTCCAAGCGCAAGTGAAACGTCTCTTGTCGATGAATGTGGATGAAGTCATGACAGAGGCGCGCGACCTCGGGGCGCCGTTTGAAGTATTGATGCAGATCCGGGAAACGGGCCGTCTGCCGGTCGTAAACTTCGCAGCAGGTGGAATCGCGACACCAGCGGATGCTGCCTTGATGATGCACCTCGGGGCAGATGGAGTCTTTGTCGGATCTGGTATTTTCAAAGCGGAGAACCCAGAAAAATTTGCACGTGCCATCGTGGAAGCTACGACATACCATGATGACTATGAGCGGATCGCACACTTGTCAAAAGGATTGGGTGAGGCGATGAAAGGACTCGACGTCCGCACGCTCAAAGAAGAAGAACTCATGGCACCACGAGGCTGGTAAGATGGTGACGATTGGCGTATTAGGGATGCAAGGTGCGATTCGCGAGCATGTTCGCATGCTGGAAGCGCTCGGTGCTCGAACCGTTGTCGTTCGCTCGGTAGAAGACTTGGAGTCAATTGACGGACTCGTGTTACCAGGAGGGGAGAGTACAGCGATGCGGCGATTACTCGACCGTTACGATCTGCTCGAACCACTTCGAGAGATGGAGACGTTACCGATGTTCGGTACATGCGCCGGTATGATTCTTCTCGCGAACGAAGTCGAAGGGTATGACGCTCACTTGAAGAAAATCCCGATGACAGTGAAACGTAATGCGTTCGGACGTCAAGTCGACAGTTTTGAAGTCGATCTTCCGGTAAAAGGAATCGATGAGCCGGTCGAAGCGGTCTTTATTCGTGCCCCACAAGTGGCGCGCGTTGAACCAGAAGTAGATGTGCTCGCTGAAGTCGAGGAAGCGATTGTGGCGGTCCGTTACAATCAGTATCTGGCTTGCTCGTTCCACCCCGAATTGACGGATGACCCCTCCTTACATCGCTATTTTATCGAGATGGTCAAAGCGAATCAGAGTCAACATGTATAAGTTTGAGGGACCTCGCAAAAAGGGGGTCCTTCAAACTTATTTTTGTTACACTGAACAAAGAAGCGTACAGAAAGGGGAAACGATGTGAAGGCCCGTTATTTCATCATATTGCTCACAGTCGTATTCGTCATGCAGACCATCTTGCCATCAGCTGCCTCTGCGGCCGCTCCGAAAGTGGATGCAGCAAGCGCGATGCTTGTAGACGTGACGACAGGACAAGTTCTATTTACCAAACAAGAAGATTCGATGCTTCAGCCGGCTTCAATCACGAAGCTGATGACAGCATTTTTAACGCGTGAGGCGATTGAAGCAGGGAAACTCAGTTGGACACAAGAAATCACACCGAGCGATGCTGCTTTGGCGTTGACGAGAAAGCCAGGGTTGGCACGAATCCCGCTGTTAAATAAACCATATACCGTCAAAGAGTTATACGATGCCGCGTTGATTCGTTCAGCGAATGAAGCGGCCGTAACGCTCGGGGAGGCTGTATCCGGTTCGGAAGAGGCATTCGTCAAAGAGATGAATCGCCGGGCTGATGAATTAGGGATGACGCAAACGACGTTCGCGAACGCCTCAGGACTCGATTCTGAATCCGCAGGCCTACCGGGAGACAACTTGACGTCTGCTAAGGACTTGATGAAGCTCGCGATCGCGTATTTGACGACGTATCCGGAAGTGCTCGACGTGACGAAGCGGGCATACGTGGACGTCGACGGTGTTCGATTTGATGCGACGAATCGCATGCTCGCTAATCGTGACCTCGCTTATCCGGGAATGCTCGGCTTCAAGACAGGCACGACGAATGAGGCGGGGTATTGTTTCATCGGCGTATCCACACGGAATGGACGTACCGTTTTGTCGGTCGTCCTCGGTGCAACATCGGACGAAGGACGTTATGCAGCAACGAAAGCGCTACATGATTATGCTTATGCGGATTTCGTGATGACCCCAATCTTGCGGATGGGGGAGACAATCTCCAAGATGGCAACGGTCTCTCAAGGTGAGGAAGAACAAGTCGCGGTCCGGACGACGAACGACTTTGAAGTATTAGTCGAAAAAGGAAGACCCGTCCCGGAGCCGAAATATGAACTGCTCGATTTAGAGGCCCCGATTCAGGTCGACACACAGGCAGGCATGGTCACCATCGATTCTTCGGAGAACGTACGCTATTTAGAGGGAGAGGTCCCTCCAAAGATGACACTCGTCACAGCGGAGTCGGTCGATACCGCCTCGTTCTTGACCAGAATAACACGAGCTTTTTTGGATTTTCTCGATCAAATCCGACTCGCACTTGGAAAAATCAGTCTTGTCGAACAAGTTGAGATGTTGTAAAGTAAGGTTAATTCAATGACAGATGCGATGATGAGAATAAGTACGTTACGTACGTCTACTGACAGAGAGCTAGTGGTTGGTGCAAACTAGTGAGATGACGTGACCGAATCGGCCTCGGAGCATTGACTTGGAAACAGGTCACGTTCGCACACGTTACGTGCATCGAGTGGCTCAAACTTTTGAGCAACGAGGGTGGCAACGCGGATCCAAGGTGGTTCGTCCCTTTCCTACGGGAAAGGGACGTGCCACCTTTTTCATATGAAAAAGGAGGAATAGCAATGTTAGACATTAAACGTTTGCGACAGGATTTTGAAGGAATCAAAGAAAAGTTAGCTCACCGAGGGGAAGACTTGAGTGCACTTGAGCGCTTCCCACAACTAGAGGAGAAACGTCGTGACTTGATCAATGAAGTCGAAGTGAAGAAAGCGAAGCGCAACGAGGCGACAAAACAAATCGCTGAATTGAAGCGGAACAAAGAAGATGCCGAAGGTCCAATCTTAGAGACACGTCGCCTCGGCGATGAAATCAAACTGTTGGACGAAGAGTTACGTGAAGTTGAGGCAGAACTCAACTTGATCTTACTCAGCATCCCCAATATCCCGCACGAGTCAACACCAATCGGCGAAACGGAAGACGACAACGTGACGATTCGCGAGATCGGGACAAAGCCTGAGTTTGATTTCGAGCCCAAGCAACATTGGGACGTGATGGAAGACCTTCAAATCGTCGATGTCGAGCGCGCTGGAAAAGTAACGGGTAGCCGCTTCGTTTTTTATAAAGGATTAGGCGCTCGCCTAGAACGTGCCCTGATCAACTTTATGATGGACCTTCATTCAGATGAGCATGGGTACACTGAAGTGTTACCTCCTTATATGGTTAATCGTGATTCAATGACAGGAACGGGTCAGCTTCCTAAGTTTGAAGAGGATGCATTTAAAGTAGCGGATACGAACTACTTCCTCGTTCCGACGGCTGAAGTACCGGTCACGAACATGCACCGTGAAGAAATTCTTCCGGAGACACAACTTCCAATCGCGTATACAGCATATAGCGCAAACTTCCGTTCTGAAGCTGGGTCAGCGGGACGTGACACGCGTGGATTGATCCGTCAGCACCAATTCAATAAAGTCGAGCTCGTCCGCTTCGTAAAACCGGAAGAGTCTTATGAGCAATTGGAGTTGTTGACAGGTCATGCTGAAGAAGTCTTAAAACGTCTAGGTCTTCCATATCAAGTGCTCAGCATGTGTACGGCAGATCTCGGGTTCACTGCCGCGAAAAAATACGATATTGAAGTATGGATGCCGGCACAAGGGGTTTATCGTGAAATCTCGTCTTGTTCAAACTTTGAAGATTTCCAAGCGCGTCGTGCGGGAATTCGTTTCCGTCGTGACGCCAATGCGAAACCTGAGTTTGTGCATACGTTGAACGGTTCAGGTCTAGCGGTCGGACGAACAGTCGCAGCGATTCTAGAAAATTATCAACAAGCGGATGGATCGGTCGTGATTCCAGAAGTTCTTCGTCCTTACATGGGCGGGACAGAAAAGATTGAAATGCCGAACTAATCGATTGAGCAGCCTCGATTTTGAGGTTGCTCATTTTTTTTAATGTTTTTTCACAAAAGGGTTTGACATCTGTCTCTTCAGTTGGTACTATAAATCATGTCGAGCGACAGTGTTGCTCACGAATTGCATATGAGCTTTGGAGGTGTACCCAAGTGGTTTAAGGGAACGGTCTTGAAAACCGTCAGGGGTGTAACAGCCTGCGTGGGTTCGAATCCCACCACCTCCTCCATTTCTTTTTTGGAGGCTCACACAATTTTATATCTTTTGGAGGTGTACCCAAGTGGTTTAAGGGAACGGTCTTGAAAACCGTCAGGGGTGTAACAGCCTGCGTGGGTTCGAATCCCACCACCTCCTCCACTTTCTTTTTTTTACACTTTTTTAGGCCTGGAGTTGTACCCAAGTCCGGCTGAAGGGGACGGACTCGAAATCCGTTAGGAGTCGCAAGGCTCGCGTGGGTTCGAATCCCACCAACTCCGCTTTCAATCGGGCATCTGCAGAGGCAGATGCATTTTTTGTATCCACAGACATAAGCGCTGTGGATTTTTTTATGCACAACACAAAAAGAAGGATCACGCTGTCGTTGGCGCAATCCTTCTATTGATTATCTCACTTTTGCTTCGCGTGCAATCGTGAGTTGCTTTTCGATTTTCTCAAGAATGAGTTCGACTGAATCTGGGTCGTTGATGAGGTCATACTCTTCAATCGAGAGACGCAATACCGGGCACAGGTTGAAGTTATTGATCCATTCTGTGTAGCGGACGTACATTTCTTCCCAATAAGCGACTGGTGTTTGCTGCTCCATCTCGCGACCGCGCATCTGAATACGTTCGAGTACTTGTTCGAACGAACCTTCAAGATAGATTAATAGATCCGGGTGCGGGAAGAACGGTGTCAACACCATTGCCTCGAACAAACTAGAATACGTTTCGTAGTCTGTCGGTGACATCGTCCCTTTTTCATAGTGCATCTTAGCGAAGATGCCTGTATCTTCATAGATTGAACGATCTTGGATGAAGCCGCCACCATATTGGAAGATTTTCTTCTGCTCTTTAAAACGTTCTGCCAAGAAGTAAATTTGAAGATGGAAGCTCCAACGCTCGAAATCATGATAGAATTTATCGAGGTAAGGGTTAGTATCTACTTTTTCGAGAGACGTTCGGAAATTCAATGCATCGGCTAACGAATTGGTGATCGTTGATTTCCCAATCCCAACCATTCCCCCGATTGTAATGATTGTATCGTTCGGGATGTTATATTTATCAATCAGCTTCATTTTATTTAGGCTCCTTTAGTTAATTTTAATTCACGCTCAATCGTTTTTAGGACATGAGTCAAGTCGTCCGGATTGTGTACAAAGTCGAGTTCATCCCCACTGAACGAGAGAATCTTCACTTCTGGATGGGTCGCGCGATACGATTCAACAAACGTCTCATAGTCGTGAGCAAGTTGTTCGAGGTAATCACGAGACATATTCTCTTCCACTTCACGTCCACGCAAGGCGACTCGTTTCATTAACGTCTCAATGCTGGCATGTAAGTAAATGACGACATCAGGTTTCGGCATATCATGTGTCAAAATCTTATAAATCTGCTCGTACTTGTTCAAATGTGCCGGTTTCAGCGAACGGTGAGCAAAAATCAAGTTTTTGAAAATATGATAGTCCGAAACGACGGATTGTTGCTGACTCAAGTGGTGTTTGTGAATATCATCCAACTGCTTGAATCGATTGCACAAGAAGAACATTTCCGTTTGGAAACTCCATTCTTCGATATCTTCATAAAACTTGCCGAGAAATGGGTTCTCTTCTACAATTTCATTCAGCATCTGCATCGAGAAATGCTGACTGATGATATGGGCCAGTGATGTTTTCCCGACACCAATCGGTCCTTCTACCGTTATAAACATATGATGTCATCCTCCATTATCCAAAGTGCAAGTTCCATTCTAGCACACAATACGAGCGATATGGCGAGGGATTTGATTTTCATTTTTTTTCATAGTTTTAGATAAGAAATGAGGTGAATCGATGGAACGTGATGAGCGATTTATGCGGTTGGCCATCGAAGAAGCAAAGAAAGCAGAAGCCATTGGCGAGGTGCCGATTGGTTGTGTGATCGTGAAGGGAGACCAGGTGATTGCAACCGGGCACAATCGTCGTGAGACGGATCGATTGGCGGCAGCACACGCCGAGATGATTGCGATTGAAAGGGCCAATGAGACACTAGGGAATTGGCGATTAGAAGACTGCGAACTATACGTTACCCTTGAACCGTGTCCGATGTGTGCGGGTGCCATCGTGTTGTCTCGCGTGAAACGTGTCATTTTCGGTGCCGACGACCCAAAAGGTGGATGTTGTGGGACATTGATGAACTTAGTGCAGGATGAGCGGTTCAATCACCAAGCCGAAGTGACAGAAAATGTTTTAGCAGAAGAATGTGGACAGCTCCTGACAGATTTCTTCCGTGCGCTTCGGGAAAGGAAGAAACAAGAACGACTCAATCAGAGAGGTTGCAACCCAATCGATTAAACAGTATAATGTAATAGCACTCAAGATAGTGCCTAATTTCATTTACCCATTTGCCGTGCTAGGTGGGGAGGTAGCGGTGCCCTGTCACTCGCAATCCGCTGTAGCGAGACTGAATCCCGATTCGAGGGAGTGCGCTGGTATGGTCTGCCTTATGTAAGTAGCGTTGACGTCTGAGTCCTGCGCAACGGTCACCCATGAACCAGGTCAGGTCCGGAAGGAAGCAGCCTTAAGTGGTGATGTACCGTGTGCCGCAGGGGTGCTTGGGCTGAGCAAACTGCATAAGTAACGCATGTTGGCGTGCTTTCAGAAATCGGTGCGCGGCAGATTTATTTTATAACTTCAATCTATGGCCCCCGGGCTGTAGATTTTTTTGTATGATGAGATAGAGAAGAACAGTAGGGAAGGAGGCGAACTCATGGCGTATCAAGCGTTATATCGTGTATATCGACCTCAATCGTTTCAAGAGGTCGTCGGTCAAGTCCATATCACACGTACGATTCAAAATGCTCTGTTAGAGGAACGGATGTCACATGCGTACCTGTTTTCTGGCCCACGTGGAACGGGGAAGACGAGTTTGGCGAAAATCATCGCGAAGGCAATCAACTGTGAAAGTGCGCCGACACGTGAACCATGTAATACCTGTCCGACGTGTATCGCTATCACGGAAGGGACAAGTCCCGACGTGTTTGAAATTGATGCTGCATCGAACAACGGAGTTGACGAAATTCGGGAGATTCGAGACAAAGTCAAATATCCGCCGTCCCAAGGGCGTTACAAAGTATACATCATTGATGAAGTGCATATGTTATCGACCGGTGCATTCAACGCATTGTTAAAGACGCTTGAGGAACCACCGGCACATGCGATATTCATCTTGGCCACAACAGAACCACATAAAATTCCGGCCACGATCATTTCCCGCTGTCAGCGATTCGATGTCAAACGACATGAAGTGAGTCAATTGCAAACGCGGATGGCCTATATTTTGAACGACCAAGACCATGACTACGATCCGGAAGCGTTGAAACTCATCGCACGTGCTGCCGATGGCGGAATGCGAGATGCCCTTAGCTTACTTGATCAGGCGCTCGCTTTCAGTGATGGGCGGTTGACGGAAGAAGCAGTTTTAGAAGTCACGGGTGCCGTGACGGATGAAACGTTGCTCGAAATGGCGTATGGTCTCCAGCGAAAAGAGTTAAATGCCATTTTGAGTACGCTTGAATTGATGTTACGTGAAGGGAAGGACTTGAAACGTTTCATCGAAGATTTAGTGTTCGTTCATCGAGATGCTTTACTCTTGAAAGCATCTCCACAAGCAGCTGACTTATTGGAACGTGCTCGTCCGACTGACAAGTTTCGTCAGTTCGTCGAAGCGACTTCAACGGATGAATTGTTCCAAGTGATTGAAGAGCTCAATGATTGCCAACAGCAGATGAGGTTATCTAACCATCCGAAAGTGTTGGTGGAGTTAACATTCATCCGGATCGCGGAACAAGGCCGGACGATCAGTGAGCAAATGACACAACTACAAGATCAAGTGCGTGAACTGAGCCGTGAATTAAATGAAGTGAAGAAGAATGGTGTTGTCGTGACAGGTGGAGAAGCAGAAAAGCCGAAGCCTGCCCCGAAACGGTCACAAATCCGGGTGCCGAAAGAACGGATTCGCCAACTCTTGCAACGGGCCGAACGCCAGCATTTGAATGCGATTCGCGATAGCTGGGGAGATATCATGACGAATATTCGGATACAAGATGGTCCGATTTTCGCTCTCTTCTATGAAAGTGAAGCTGTCCTTTGTGCAAGTGACACCTTACTGGTACAATTTAAAGATGGAATGACATGGCACTATGAACAAGTGAGTTCAAATGGTCGTACGCGCGATGTGATTGAACAGGCGTTATTCGAA
Source organism: Caryophanales bacterium (assembly GCA_902362975.1). GTDB lineage: Bacteria > Bacillota > Bacilli > Exiguobacteriales > Exiguobacteriaceae > Exiguobacterium. The sequence goes on along the minus strand of CABIYO010000049.1, from coordinate 1,683 downwards.
GTGACGGGAATTCGTCGCGAAATTATGGCGGTGCTTGAGACGGATTGGAATGAATTAAAAAATGAGTTCATCCTTCAAAAACAAGCAGAACGAACGGAACAATTCGAAGAGCAGGAAAACGAGGATCCGCTAGTTGCGCAGGCGATGGAACGTTTTGGCGATGTCGTTGAAATCGAAGAAACATAAGGGAGGCGCTCTGAATGCGTGGAATGGGAAACATGAACAACATGATGAAACAGATGCAAAAGATGCAAAAAGATATGGCGAAAGCTCAAGAGGAATTAAAAGAGTTATCGGTTGAAGGAACAGCGGGAGGCGGCATGGTGAAAGTTGTCGTCAGCGGTCATAAAGAAGTTTTAGACGTCATTATTGCTGAAGACGTTGTCGATCCGGACGATGTGGATATGTTACAAGATCTCGTCTTAGCAGCAATCAATGATGCAATGAAACAAGCGGATCAGCTTGTGAATGATAAGATGGGACGTTTCACCCAAGGGATGAACCTCCCAGGCTTTTAAGTGAAGAAAGGATCGATGCGAGTTGCAATACCCTGAAACCATTGGACGATTGATTGAGAGTTTTACGAAGTTACCTGGGATTGGACCGAAAACTGCGGTACGTTTAGCATTCCATGTATTAGATATGGAAGAAGACGATGTGTTGACGTTTGCGAAATCTCTCGTGAGTGCGAAGCGTGACATAAAGTATTGTACCGTGTGTGGTCACATCACGGATATTGACCCGTGTGCAATCTGCAAAGACTCACATCGGGATGAAACGGTGGTTTGTGTGGTTCAAGACTCAAGAGACGTGATTGCTATGGAGAAGATGCGGGAGTACAGAGGGAAGTATCATGTTCTTCATGGAGCCATTAGTCCAATGGAAGGGATTGGTCCAGAGGATATTAATGTTTCAAGTTTGCTGACACGTTTACAAGAGAACGAGTCGATTCACGAAGTGATTTTAGCGACTAACCCGAACATTGAAGGGGAAGCGACTTCGATGTATTTATCGAGACTACTCAAACCGACGGGCATTCGCGTGACGCGTCTTGCCCATGGTCTACCAGTCGGTGGAGATTTGGAGTATGCGGATGAAGTGACACTATCTCGGGCGATGGAAGGTAGAAGAGAGCTATGAAATGGTTTCGTAAGTCGTTAAGAGATGATTATGATCAACGACTACTGACTGAGTTGTTAGAAGCTAAGGCTAAGTTTGAATCGAAACGTCGGATGCTTGAAGTCAGCATAGAGGACACGGGAGAGCTAGCTGCTCAAGTGAAACAAGCGGAAGCTCTCTACTTCTTCTATTTGAAGGAAGCAAAGAAGCGAAATGTTTCGTTATCATCTCTTCGTTCTTAAGGCGACGCCAATGGCGCGCCTTCTTTATTTTTAGTCCTATATAATGAAGGAAAAAATCATTTCGGTTGAACAAATGAAGTTTTTATATATTTCTCTAATCTTTTTTAATAAAAAGGTTGCGTGGTTATTATTTTACTGATATATTAATAGACGTCGCTAAGATAAGCGGCGAAGAAAATAAAAAATATTTTTTAAAAGTGGTTGACCTTTTCTTTTCCACTTGGTAAGATATTTAAGTCGCCAAGAGCGGCAGACGAACTTTGAAAACTGAACGATGAGGCAAAAATAAGTTTTACCATTTTTGAATGAAGCGCAAGCTTCG
>CABIYO010000048.1 GCA_902362975.1 Caryophanales bacterium | reverse complement strand
GTCGCGATGCGGCTCCGGGATTGCCTGCGGAAAGCGTGGGCGCCGGACAGGCGAGCGATATGATTCATGTTAGTCAACAGCCTGGACAGGCAAACGCCTGTCCTTTTTTCGTGTCGCCCATTATGGTACAATAAATGCAGTTTTTCCGACCGAAAAGGAGAGTACACCGTGATTGAATTCGTAAAAGGACCCGTCGCCTATGTGTGTGCGGAATATATAACGTTAGATGTCTCGGGCGTCGGCTACAAAGTACATGTGCCTAACCCGTTTTTTTATCGTGAACAAGACGAACATGTAATCGTGTTTACGCATCATTATGTGCGTGAAGACCAACAGACGTTATACGGTTTCCGTTCACGTCGCGAGCGTGAGCTGTTCAATAAACTCATCAGCGTGAGCGGGATTGGACCAAAAGGTGCGCTTGCCATCGTCGCGTCCGGCGATATCGACGCGTTGATCGATGCGATTGAAACCGAGAACGAGAAATATTTGACGAAGTTCCCGGGAGTCGGCAAGAAGACGGCCAAACAGATGGCGCTCGACTTGAAAGGGAAGTTATCCGAGCTCGCACCGGATTACGTGCCGAACGAAGGGTTGTTCGCCCAAGGTGCATCTGAACTCGATGAGGCGTGTGAGGCGCTCGTCGCACTCGGCTACTCTGAACGGGAAATCGTAAAAGTCCGCAAAGCATTGAGCGGGGAAATCTTGACGACCGACGCGTACATAAAACGCGCGCTACAGCTGTTATTGAAATAAGGAGGAAGCTATGGACGAACGATTGTTGTCACAATCTCATCAGCAATATGAAGACTCTGAAGAGTGGAGCTTACGTCCGCAGCGCTTCGAGCAATATATCGGGCAAGAAAAAGCGAAAGGTAATTTGTCGGTCTTCATTCAGGCCGCTAAACTTCGTAGTGAGACGCTCGACCACGTGCTCTTATACGGTCCCCCGGGACTCGGGAAGACGACGCTCGCCCAAATCATCGCCAACGAGATGGGTGTCGGGATCAAGACGACCGCCGGACCGGCGATTGAACGACCGGGTGATTTGGCCGCAATCCTCTCGACGCTCGAACCGGGAGACGTCTTGTTCATTGACGAGATTCACCGCTTGAGCCGGACGATTGAAGAGATTCTTTATCCGGCGATGGAAGATTACTGTCTCGACATCGTCTACGGGCAAGGCGAGATGGCACGTAGCGTCCGCATCGACCTACCACCGTTCACGCTCGTCGGGGCGACGACGCGGGCCGGGATGTTGTCGGCACCTTTACGTGACCGTTTCGGCGTCACGTTGAAGCTCGAATATTATGAAACACATGAGTTAGCGGCCATCGTCAGCCGGACGGCCCAGTTGTTCCGCCTCTCCATCTCACCTGAGGCGAGCGGTGCGATTGCGAAACGCTCACGAGGGACGCCACGGATCGCGAACCGTCTCTTACGACGTGTCCGTGATTTCGCACAAGTGGCTGGTACGCAAGAAATCGATCCCGTGCTCGCATCCGATGCGCTCGACCGGCTACACGTCGATGCGCTCGGACTCGATGAAGTCGACCATCGATTGCTTCGGGCCATGGTGGAGCGGTTCGGAGGTGGACCGGTCGGGCTTGAGACGCTTGCCGCGACCATCGGTGAAGATGCTCAGACGATTGAGGATGTCTATGAGCCCTATTTATTGCAACAAGGATTCTTGCAGCGCACGCCGCGAGGACGGATGATCACACAGTTTGCCAAGTCGCATTTTGGTTATGAAGAGGAAGAGGAGTAAGGTATGCAAGACATTCAATTGAACGTAAACGATTATGATTTCGAATTGCCAGAAGAGTTGATCGCGCAAGTCCCATTGCTCGATCGGACAAGCTCACGCTTGCTCGTATTAGACCGTGAGACAGGGGACATCGAGCATCGCCATTTCCGTGACGTGCTCGATTATTTGAACGAGGGAGATGCGCTTGTCGTCAACGATTCCCGCGTCTTACCGGCACGTCTCTTTGGGGTGAAGCAAGAAACAGGCGGGAAAGTCGAACTGCTCTTGTTGAAACAGACGGAAGATGATGTATGGGAAGCGCTCGTCAAACCAGCGAAAAAAGTTCGCGTCGGGTCCATCGTCGAGTTCGGGGACGGTCTTCTCCGCGCGGAATGTATCGAGGAACTCCCAGAAGGCGGACGTCGTTTCAAGTTTGACTACGACGGCATCTTCTATGAGATTTTAGACGAGCTCGGAACGATGCCACTCCCACCGTACATTCGCGAACAACTCGATGACCAAGACCGCTATCAAACGGTCTATGCCCGTGAACGAGGCAGTGCGGCTGCTCCGACAGCTGGTCTACATTTCACCGAGGAACTACTTGAAGCGGCGAAGGCGAAAGGGGTTCGATTGATTCCACTCACACTTCACGTCGGGCTTGGTACGTTCCGTCCGGTGACAGCTGATTCGATTGAAGAACATACGATGCACAGTGAGTATTTCGAGTTGTCGGCTGAATCGGCAGCTGCGCTTCGAGAAATCCGAGCAAACGGCGGTCGTATCTTTGCGGTCGGCACGACATCGACGCGAACACTCGAGACGATCATGCGAGACCATGGGGACTTCGTCGAGTCATCGGGCTGGACGGATATCTTTATCTACCCTGGTGTCGAGTTGAAGGCGATCGATGGATTGATCACGAACTTCCACTTGCCTAAATCGACGCTCGTTATGCTCGTCTCGGCGTTTGCGACGCGCGACATCATCTTACACGCTTATCGGACTGCGGTCGCAGAACGATACCGCTTCTTCAGCTTTGGAGACGCGATGCTCATCACGAGGAAGGAAGTAACAAAATGACAAAACATGCAGTCACATACGAACACATTCACACATGCAAACAGACCGGAGCGCGGCACGGAATCGTCCATACGCCGCACGGGTCGTTCGAGACACCGGTCTTCATGCCGGTCGGGACGCAAGCGAGCGTCAAGACGATGGCGCCTGAACAGGTCAAGGCGATGGGTGCAAACATTATCTTGTCGAACACGTATCATCTCTGGGTTCGTCCAGGACATGAGGTCATCAAACAAGCGGGTGGACTTCATAAGTTCATGAACTGGGACGGGGCAATCCTCACGGACTCGGGTGGATTCCAAGTGTTCTCACTTGCCGACCTCCGAAACATTCAAGAGGAAGGCGTTCATTTCCGTAACCATTTGAACGGCGACAAGTTGTTTTTGTCACCAGAAAAGGCGATGGAGATTCAAAACGCGCTCGGGTCGGACATCATGATGGCATTCGACGAGTGCCCGCCTTATCCGGCGACGCATGAATACATGAAGAAGTCGGTCGAGCGGACGAGCCGTTGGGCGGAACGTTGCCTCGAGGCACATGAACGTCCAGAAGACCAAGCGCTCTTCGGCATCATCCAAGGTGGAGAATATGAGGACCTTCGTCGTCAAAGCGCCCAAGACCTCGTCTCTCTTGATTTCCCAGGATATGCGGTCGGTGGTCTCTCGGTCGGTGAACCGAAAGACGTCATGTATCGCGCCCTCGAATTCACGACGCCGCTCATGCCAGAGAACAAACCGCGTTATTTGATGGGCGTCGGCTCACCGGATGCGTTGATCGAAGGGTCGATTCGCGGGATCGACATGTTCGACTGTGTCCTTCCGACACGTATCGCACGAAACGGAACGCTCATGACGTCGAAAGGTCGCGTCACGATCAAACAAGCGAAGTACAAGACGGACTTTGGTCCAATCGATGAGAAGTGTGACTGTAACACGTGTAAGAATTACTCACGTGCGTACGTTCACCATTTGATTCGAGCGGATGAGATGTTTGGTCTTCACTTGTGTACGACACACAATCTTCACTTCCTCGTGAAGTTGATGGAACAGGTTCGTCAAGCGATTCGTGAAGACCGCTTGCTCGATTTCAAAGAAGAGTTCTTTGAAGAATACGGCTACAACAAGCCAAACGCAAAGAATTTCTAAGCAATCATGTCGGACATTGTGTGACAATGCTTCAGTTTCACGGTATAATGAACCTGATATTGAAGGAAAGGGTGAATGTTACTCATGGAAACAATCGTTGCGTTATTACCAATGATCTTGATTTTCGTCGTATTTTACTTCTTGTTGATTCGTCCACAGACGAAACGTCAAAAAGAAGTACAAGCGATGCAAAACGCCCTCGAGCGTGGCGACAGCGTTGTCACAATCGGTGGTTTACACGGCGTCGTTCATCAAATCGAAGACACCCATGTCGTTTTAAAATGCGATCAATCGCTTCTCCGCTTCAACCGAAGCGCAATTGCGGAAGTCGTGAAAAAAGCGAATGCCTCATTTGAGGAATAAGCAAGTAAGCGGCTGGGACATAACTAGCCGGTTTTAAAGCCTTTTTGATAAAAAGAGGGGTCCGGTCACCGATTTTCGGTGGCCGGACCCCTTCTTTTCTGTTTAGTCCGAAATGGACGAACCTATAAAAATGATAAGAGACCCCCGTGAGCGACTTGTTCGCTCACGGGGGCCTCTTTTTTAGAAAATTAATGGGTTATGTCCCAGCCTCTTTTTGGTTTCGCTAGAAGAAGTTGGGGGAAAATTCTTCGAGCGCCTTCTTGTCCGCCTTAGACGGCTCTTGCGAACGGACCAATGATCAAATCGGCGTCAAATTGACTCACTTCGATTGGACGTCTCGTCACGATCCCCGCTTTCGCCTCATCGCGGATGGCGATGCGGTCCTCGAGCAGCTTGTTGTAGATGAACCGGGCGCAGCCGATCGTCTTGATGAGGAACTCGGCCTGTGCCGGCGTTGGGTGGAGCCTGTATGTATAGCCTTTCAGCATGTCCGTCCCTCCTCCCTTCAGAAGATCGTGATGTGTCCTCCTCATCCGATACCCACGGAGGGGGGATGGAGAATCTGACGGAATCACGAACTTTTGTTCGTCACATCTGTCACAGGGAGAGAAGAGTTTTGGACCGGGCGATTCATCTCCCACCTACGCTGGGCTACGCCCCGAGACGCTTAGAGGAGGGAGAATTCTCGCCTGATTTAGTTAAAAGATGTCGTCCATGTGTTTAAAACGACATAATAAATGCCCTGACGCGCGCGTCAGGGCATTGCTCGTTACATTAATAGGATTAGACTTGTCGCCATGACGATCATGCCAGCAACCATTCCGTACATGGAATGATGGGCACGTCCGTATTCACGGGCGGCAGGGAGCAACTCGTCAAGCGAGATGAAGACCATGATGCCACCGACTGCCGCGAACAAGAGTCCGAAGACGGTGTCGCTCAAAAACGGCATAAGTAACAGGAATCCGATGGCCGCTCCAGCCGGCTCGGCAAGCCCTGACAATATCGAAAGCTTGAACGCCTTCTTCCGTGAGCCCGTCGCATAATAAATCGGGACGGAGACGGCAATCCCTTCTGGAATGTTGTGTAGGGCGATGGCGATGGCGATGGCTAAGCCGACGGCCGGGTCATCTAGTGCCGAAACGAACGTCGCAAGTCCTTCTGGGAAGTTGTGAATCCCGATGGCGAGTGCCATGAAAATCCCCATTTTTTTAAGTCGATTTTGTACCTCTGGATGGTTGATTGGAGCCGTTTCATTTGTTGTCGTCGTTGCGAGTTCATGTGTTGTCGGGTCATTCTGCATCGACTCAACGAACTTCACTTCGTGTGGATTCTCCATTTTCGGAATGAACTTATCGATCATCCCAATCAAGAACATCCCACCGAAGAATGCGAGGACGGTGTAAATTGTACCTGTATATTCTCCGTGGGCGCCGACGAGTTCCTCAAGCGCTTTCGGGAAAATCTCGATGAACGACACGTAAATCATGACGCCTCCGGAAAATCCGAGCGAGATGGAGAGGAATGCCGTGTTCGTCCGTTTCGCAAAGAATGCGATCATACTCCCGATTCCGGTAGCTAGACCGGCGAAAAGAGTAAGGAGAAAGGCATAAACAAGTGTGCTGTCCATATGGAAAGACTCCTTTGATGTATTGATGTTAGCTACATTATACATGAAGTTTTGCCTATGAACAACATTTAGTCTTATACGCAAACTCGGGCGAACAATCCGTGAAGGTCGTTACAATTTTAGGAAAATGATTGATAAATGTTTAGAAAATTTGTAATGTTAACGAGAGAAGTTTTTATCAAGAACAGTGGTTTAGAAAGGAAATAGTCGTATGTACAAAAAAGGCAACATTGCGATTTTTGCGATCATCATGATCGCGACAATCCTGCTCGCAGTGTTCACGACACCATGGGTCGTCAAGAACACGAACCTCGGACTCGACTTAAAAGGTGGATTCGAAGTTTTGTATGAAGTACAACCGCTCGAAGACGGCGACGTCATCGACGAATCGGCGATGAATGCAACCGTTCGCGCCATCAATAACCGAATCAACGTCCTCGGAGTTTCTGAACCGGACGTTCGAATCGAAGAAAACAATCGCATCCGTGTCCAGCTCGCGGGCGTATCGAACCAAAACGAAGCGCGCGAGGTTCTCTCGTCAACGGCACAATTGACATTCCGTGACGTGGATGACAACGTCTTGCTCGATGGGAAAGACTTAGCGCCGCGTGGGGCAGCGCTCAGCTACAACCAACAAGGACAACCGGTCGTTGAGTTGACGCTTCAATCGGCTGAAAAGTTTGGTGAAGTGACATCCGAGATTGCACAACGCCCAGCTCCTGAGAACCGTCTGGTCATTTGGCTCGACTATGAAGAGGGCGACACATATGAGGAAGAAATTCAAAAAGAGAACTCGAAGATTGTATCAGATGCTTCGGTAACGAGCCCAATCTTATCAGATAAAGCCATCATTTCAGGTGGTGGAATTGACGCGGAAAGCGGTCAACGCCTTGCGGACATCTTAAACGCAGGGGCGCTCCCGGTCAAACTTGATGAGATTTACTCGACATCCGTATCAGCCCAGTTCGGTCAAGACGCATTAGAAGAAACGGTATTTGCCGCAACAATCGGAATCATCGCCGTATTCCTGTTCATGTTGTTCTTCTATCGTCTCCCAGGACTCGTATCGATCATCACGCTTGTCCTGTACATCAACTTGATCATGTTGTTCTTCAACGGAATCAATGCTGTATTGACGCTACCAGGGATTGCAGCACTCGTCCTAGGAGTCGGTATGGCAGTCGATGCGAACATCATCACGGCGGAACGAATCAAAGATGAACTCCGCTCTGGAAAATCGGTCTTATCGGCATTCCGTGCAGGTAACCGTCGTTCCCTCAGTACGATCATCGATGCCAACTTGACGACGCTCATCTCGGCTGCGGTTTTGTTCTATTTCGGACAAAGCTCAGTCAAAGGGTTTGCCGTCATGCTCATGATCTCAATCGGGATGACGTTCATCTCGAACGTATTCATCTCACGTTATTTGATGCACCTCCTTGTCTCAAGTCGTCTGTTCGACAAACGCAAAGGATGGTTTGGTGTGAAGGAGAGTGAAATCCGTGAACTTTAAGCTTACTGAATGGAATTACGTCAAACATATGCGCACGATGTTCTTGGTTTCGACGGCAGTCGTCGTTCTCGGAATCGGTCTCTTGTTCTTCCGAGGATTGAACCTCGGTATCGATTTCGCTTCAGGGACGCGGGTCGAAGTACTAACGGAAGAACGTGTATCACAAGAAGAATTCACGCAAGCGTTCAACGATGCCGGTGTCGACCAAGAGATTTCAAGCGTCCAATATGCAAATGAAGGCCGCTTGGCATACGTGACATTCGTTGGACAATTGGGGCAAGAAGAAATTGCGAACGTCAAGACGGTGTTCAAAGAACAGTTTGGGAACGACCCGAACATCAGCACCGTCTCTGCCCAAGTCGGTCGTGACTTGGCGAAAAACGCCTTGTATGCGGTAGCCGTTGCGTCGATTGGGATCATCCTGTATATCACGGTCCGTTTCGAGTTTTCCTATGCGGTCGCGACCGTGGTGGCGATGCTACACGATGCCTTCTTCATGATCGTCGCATTCTCACTCTTTGGGATTGAGGTCAACTTGTACTTCATCGCCGCGATCCTGACCATTATCGGTTATTCCGTCAACGATACGATTGTTACGTTCGACCGGGTCCGCGAGAACATCACGTCGTATGAAAAGGAACGAAAAATCAAGTCGATGGACGTCTATGAGTCAATCATCAACAAGTCGATTCAAGAGACGATCGTCCGGTCCGTGAATACGGTCATCACAGTACTCCTCACAGCCATCGCCTTGTATGCGTTCGGGGCAGAGTCGATTCGCAGCTTCTCGCTCGCGCTCATCGTCGGACTTTTCATGGGGATGTATTCTTCGATCTTCATTGCATCGTATTTATGGCTCCTCATCAAACGGACGACAATCAACAAGAAAAAAGATACGCCGGTTACAGAGGCGTAACAAGTGGGTCTCCCTTCAATTGGGAGACCTTTTCAAATGTCAAGACGGCACATCTTTCACGCGGTCTGCTATAATCTACAATTGATTGGAGTGAAGGACATGTACCATTCGAAGAAACAGTGGCTCTATCCGGAAACGAATCCGGACGACGTCACACGTTTACAAAACGAATTAAATATATCAGCACAACTGGCGACGTTGCTCGTTCAGCGTGGTTATCAGGACGTAGAAGCGGCCAAGGCATTCTTGTATGCCGAGGATGAACTCGTCTTTCATGACCCGTACTTGTTTGAACAGATGGAGAAAGTCGTCACCCGCATCAAACAGGCGGCAGACGATGGGGAGATGGTGCTCATCTATGGCGACTATGATGTCGACGGGGTCAGTGCCTCATCTGTCATGTGGCATGCGTTGACCGAGATCGGTGTCATGGCCGAGTGTTATATCCCGAATCGTTTCACGGAAGGATATGGACCGAACAAAGAAGCGTTCCAATGGGCAGCGAATGAGGGATTCACTTTGGTCATCACGGTGGATTGTGGGATATCCGGGATTGAAGAAGCGACACTCTTAAAAGACCTCGGCGTCGATTTGATCATCACGGACCATCACGAGCCGAAAGAGACGTTGCCGGATGCCTATGCGATCATTCATCCGCATATCGACCCGGGATATCCATACGATAAACTCGCCGGAGCGGGAGTCGCCCTCAAAGTGGCGCACGCCGTTTTAGGGAGAATGCCGGAAGAACTCCTTGATTTGGCCGTACTCGGAACGATTGCCGACCTCGTCCCGTTAGACGGCGAAAACCGGTTACTTGCGAAGAAGGGAATCGCCGCACTCGAGGCTTCAAAACGTCCAGGTATCTTAGCGTTACGTGAAGTATGTGGTCTCGGTGACAGCGTGTTGAACGAAGAATCGGTCGGTTTCGCGTTCGGTCCACGCATCAATGCCGCGGGGCGACTCGATTCGGCGATGCCGGCACTTCAAATGCTCTTAGCCGAACATGTGGAGGAAGCGCTCGAGCTCGCGAAACAGCTCGATAAGCAAAACAAAGAACGTCAAGACATCGTCAAGACGATCGCTGCTGAAGCGAAAGAACTCGTTGAAGCGTCGATGACTGAGGACCGTGTACTCGTCGTGGCGAGTGAGAAGTGGAATCCTGGCGTTGTTGGGATTGTCGCATCTCGTCTCGTCGAAGCGTACTATCGTCCGGTCATCCTCCTTTGCCACGACCCGGAGACGGGTAAGGCGAAAGGATCGGGTCGCTCCATCGATGGATTTGACCTCTTCAAGGAACTTTCGAAAAATGAAGATATTTTGCCACACTTTGGCGGACATCCAGCCGCGGCCGGGATGACCCTTCAGTCGGAACACGTCGCCGAACTACGAGAGCGACTGAACCGTCAGGCGGAGTCCATCCCGGATGACGTGTTTGTACCGCGAGTCAACGTCGACTTGAAACTCTCCGTTAACGACGTTTCGCTCGACTTGATCTCAGAGATTGGAAAGCTCGCGCCATTTGGTATGGGGAATCCATCCCCTCGCGTCGTCGTCGCAGATGCGAAACTGCGTGATATTCGCCAAATTGGACGTGACGCCACCCATTTGAAAGTACAGCTCGCAGGAGACAAGCGTGAGCTCGATGGCATCGGATTTGGATTCGGACACGTTGTTTCAGAGATTTCAAAGATGGCTCATGTCTCGGTGATGGGAAGTCTTCAAGTGAACGAATGGAATGGGATGCGCAAGCCTCAGCTCATGATACAAGACTTACGCGTCGATGACTTCCAGGTGTTTGACTATCGTGGGAAGAAAAAATCGATACAAGAGTTGAAAGACTTGCCGAAAGAACAGACGTCATTCTTATCTTTCCAAGGGACGAACGAAGATTTTCCACTTCATGAAGGAGATGAACCGCTCAACCGTTTCGTTGTCCTGCTCGATCTTCCTGATGATGAAGAAGTGCTCGCAGAAAAACTTCATGAAGGAATCGAACGCATTTATTGTGCCTTCGGGCAAGGAGACTCGTTCTTTGAACGTCTTCCGTCCCGCGAGGATTTCCGAACGTATTATGTCCATATGGCAACATGCGAACGGAAAAATCTACGTGAAAACTTGATTCGTCTGTCTAAAGAGCGAAAATGGTCAAAAAATACGATTCAATTTATGCATCAAGTATTCTCTGAACTCGAATTTCTTGTTACAATGGAAGATGGACTGCCTGGAGTCAATCCAGAAGCACCGAAACGTGATTTGACCGAGGCGCCGTGCTATCAACGCCGGATTGGGCGCCAACAACTCGAAGAGCGTTTCGTATACGCGTCATTGGCGGAGCTCAAAGAGCGGTTACAATCGTTGCGATCGAACAAGATGCAGGAGGCATACACATAAAATGGATTTCAAACAACATATTAAAGAAGTAGCAGATTATCCGAAGAAAGGAATCAGCTTCAAAGATATCACGTCACTCATGCAAGATGGTCAAGTCTACAAGAAAGCAGTAGATGAGCTCGTCGTTTATGCACGTGAACGTGGAGCGGAGTTGATCGCTGGGCCGGAAGCACGCGGATTCGTCGTCGGTTGCCCGGCAGCGTATGCGCTCGAACTCGGGTTTGTACCAGTACGTAAAGAAGGAAAGTTACCACGTGAGACAGTACGAGTGTCATACGGTCTTGAGTATGGAACGGACATTTTAACGATGCACAAAGATTCAATCAAACCTGGACAACATGTCGTCATCTTGGATGACTTGCTCGCAACAGGTGGTACGATTGAAGCAACGATTAAAATGATTGAACAACTCGGTGGTGTTGTGGCAGGAATCGGGTTCTTGATCGAACTCGACGGACTTGGTGGACGTGAGCGTCTTGAAGGATACGACGTGTTCTCACTCGTCCGCTACGAAGACTAAAAGGAAAGTTACCACGTGAGACAGTACGAGTGTCATACGGTCTTGAGTATGGAACGGACATTTTAACGATGCACAAAGATTCAATCAAACCTGGACAACATGTCGTCATCTTGGATGACTTGCTCGCAACAGGTGGTACGATTGAAGCAACGATTAAAATGATTGAACAACTCGGTGGTGTTGTGGCAGGAATCGGGTTCTTGATCGAACTCGACGGACTTGGTGGACGTGAGCGTCTTGAAGGATACGACGTGTTCTCACTCGTCCGCTACGAAGACTAATTTGAACGGGAAGCGATATGCTTCCCGTTTTTGAATAGTTTTTAAGGAAAATAACCTACAACCTTTGACAGGTCGTCAGATTTTTTCGATAATGGTTATAAAAATCACAGAATCTCGAATACAAACTACTACCATGCTGCGACGAATCCGACGCGATTGGAGCGGTTAGAAAAAGGGTGTCGAATGTTATGACCAAAAAACAAATCGTAAGTATTGAGGATCTTCTCGACGCGCTCGGGGAGTATATGGGTGACAACGATATAGCCGAAGTGAAACGCGCTTACGAATACGCAAAACTTCATCATACCGGTCAGTTCCGACGTTCGGGCGAGCCCTATATTCTCCATCCGGTCCAAGTGGCCGGCATTCTCGTTGATATCGGCCTAGACGCCACGACGATTATTGGAGCGCTCTTGCATGATGTTGTCGAAGATACGGATGTTTCGTTACAACAATTGACGGACGATTTTGGTCCTGATGTGGCCATGCTTGTCGATGGCGTCACGAAACTTGGTAAGATCAAATATAAATCGAAAAAAGAAGAACTCGCCGAAAACCATCGGAAGATGATTATCGCCATGGCAGAAGACGTGCGCGTCATCTTGATCAAACTTGCGGACCGGCTCCATAATATGCGGACGCTGCAGCATATGCCGAAAGAAAAGCAAGTTCAAAAAGCGGAAGAGACGCTCGAAATCTTTGCTCCGCTCGCACACCGGATGGGGATCTCGACGATTAAGTGGGAGCTCGAAGATATTTCATTACGTTATATCAACCCACAGCAATACTACAAGATCGTCTCGATGATGAAACAAAAACGGACGGAACGGGAAGCGCTCGTCTCCTCTGTCATCAAGGAAGTGAACGAGGTTCTTGAAGAAGTGAATATCGATGCTGACGTGAACGGCCGACCGAAACATATCTATTCCATCTACAATAAAATGGTGAAGCATAAAAAAGAGTTCAATGAAATTTATGATTTGATGGCGGTCCGCATTATCGTCGATTCGATTCGTGATTGTTATGCGGTGCTCGGGATCATCCATACGCAATACAAACCGATGCCGGGACGCTTTAAAGATTATATCGCCATGCCGAAACCGAACATGTATCAGTCGCTCCATACGACCGTGATCGGTCCGAAAGGTGATCCGCTCGAAGTCCAAATTCGGACGAAGGACATGCACTTCATCGCCGAGTTCGGGATCGCAGCACACTGGGCGTATAAAGAAGGGAAAAGTGTCTCGACGAACGGATTCGACGAGAAAATCGCACACCTTCGTGAAATCCTCGAGCTGCAAAAGGATACGACGGATGCGGAGGAATTCATGGAATCCCTCAAAGTTGATTTCTTTAGTGACATGCTTTACGTCTTCACGCCAAAAGGAGACGTATTCGAATTGCCGAAAGGCTCAGTTCCGATTGACTATGCGTACCGAATTCATACAGAGATTGGTCATCGCATGACGGGCGCGAAAGTGAACGGGCGGATGGTGCCGCTCGACTACAAACTCGAGACGGGTGACATCATTGAAATCATCACGTCGAAGCACAGTTACGGCCCGAGTAAGGACTGGTTGAAACTCGCTGTTTCGAGCCAGGCGAAGAACAAGATTCGTCAATGGTTCAAACGTCAACAGCGTGAAGAGAATATCGAGAAAGGGAAAGATCTCGTCGAAGCAGAAATCAAGAAACTTGGTTTTGAACCGAAAGAGATTATCGATGAGCCGGCACTCAGTATCGTCGTCGAGAAGTTCAACTTCGGGAACGAGGAAGAGATGTATGCTGCTGTCGGCTATCAAGGCATCACTGCCGCTCAAGTCGCACACAAATTGACGGAGAAGCAGCGGAAAGAGCCGAAGCTCGAGCTCTCTGAAGCGATCAGCGAATTAAAAGTCAGCCAGGCACCGAAGAAGAAAACGGCGGAGGCGGGCGTGACGGTCAAAGGAATCGACAACATGCTCGTGCGCATGAGCCGTTGCTGTAACCCGGTACCGGGAGATGAGATCGTCGGATACATCACCCGTGGACGCGGAGTCTCGATTCACCGGAAAGACTGTCTGAACATCGTCAACGAACAACACCCAGAGCGTCTCCTTGACGTCGATTGGGAAGTCGGACAAGCGAAAGAGAAGAACTATAACGTCGATATCGAGATCACGGGATATGATCGTTCCGGTCTCTTGAACGACGTCCTACAGGCGGTATCGGCGACGAATACGAATATCGTGGCCGTCAGTGGTCGGGGCGACCAAAACAAACAGGCCCGCATCTCGATGACGATCTCGATTCCGAACGTGAATCACTTGCAGAAAGTCGTCGAGCGCATCAAACAAATCTCAGACGTGTATTCGGTCAGCCGAGTCATGATGACGTGACGAAAGGAAGAGGAACGTGCGTGTATTATTGCAACGAGTGAAAGAAGCATCGGTCACAGTAGAGGAAGAAGTCGTCGGGGCAATCAACGCCGGATACTTGCTTCTCGTCGGTGTGACACATGAAGATACAGAAGAGGAAGTGAACTGGCTCGCCGACAAGGTGACCGGGCTTCGCATCTTCGAAGACGATCAAGAAAAGATGAACTTATCGATTAAAGACGTGTCCGGACAAATTTTGTCTGTTTCTCAGTTCACTTTATATGCAGACACGATGAAAGGACGGCGACCTGCTTTCACAAAGGCCGCAAAACCGGATGTGGCCGAGACGCTTTATGAAAAATTCAACGAGCGACTGCGGTCGAATGGACTCGTCGTCGAGACGGGACGATTCGGGGCGATGATGGACGTCGCCCTCGTCAATGACGGACCGGTCACGCTCATGCTCGAAAAAAACGCTTGACAGATGCTGCCTTGATTCGGCATCATGAAGCATATAGTCAAACACCTATGATAAAGAAGAGTACGGTCAACCCACCAGCAAAGAGAGCGATGCCTTGGCTGAAAGCATCGACTGGATGATGACCCGAACGACACTTTGGAGGTGCTCCCTTGAAACAGAGTAGGGGGAGCCGTCTCATCGGGCGTTAACCGATTTCGAGTGGCAGAGTTTCAAGCAATGGCTCTGCAACGAGGGTGGTACCACGGGAAACTTACACAGGCTCTCGTCCCTTTGCGGACGAGGGTCTTTTTTGTATTTTAAGGAGGGAAATGTGATGATGAAAGCACCACGCGGTACACAAGACCTGCTTCCGGGCACGGTCGAGACGTGGCAATATGTCGAGGAAAAACTTCGCGACATGAGCGCCCGTTACAACTATAAAGAAATCCGCACACCAATCTTTGAAACGACGAACCTGTTCACACGCAGTGTCGGGGAAACGACGGACATCGTCCAAAAAGAGATGTTCACGCTCGTGAAGAAAGGGAAAGACGAGTACACGCTTCGCCCAGAAGGGACGGCATCAGTCATTCGTGCGTTCGTGACGAACAAACTATTCGGAAATCCGGACCAACCGACGAAGCTCTACTACATGGGACCGATGTTCCGCTACGAGCGCCCACAAAAAGGCCGCTTCCGTCAGCTTCACCAATACGGTGTCGAAGCGATCGGCAGCAGCGATCCGGCCGTTGACGCTGAGGTTATCAGCCTCGCTTACTCAATCTACAAGTCGTTTGGACTTCAGAAAATAAAAGTCGTCGTCAACTCGCTTGGGGACGCGGAAAGCCGCAACGCCCACCGCGATGCGCTCATCCGTCACTTCGAGCCGGTAGCAGGCGAACTTTGCCAAGACTGCCAGTCACGTCTTTTCAAGAACCCGCTCCGCATCTTGGATTGCAAGGTCGACCATGATCATCCGTCGATGAAGACGGCACCGTCAATCCTTGAATATTTGAATGAAGAGTCGAAAGCTTACTTCGATCAAGTGCTCGCACAACTCGATGCACTCGGTGTCGCCTACGAAGTCGACCCGACACTCGTTCGTGGACTCGATTACTATACGCACACGGCGTTTGAAATCATGTCCGAGGCAGAAGGGTTCGGAGCCATCACGACACTTTGTGGCGGCGGACGCTACAACGGTCTCGTACAAGATATCGGTGGACCGGATATGCCGGGAGTCGGTTTTGGAATCGGATTGGAGCGCCTCATCCTCGCATTGGAGAATGAGGGAGTCTTACCTGAACTTGAGACAGGACTTGATGTCTTCATCGTCGCGCAAGGTGAAAAAGAAGTCGAATTGACGGCGACACGTCTCTTACAACTCCTTCGCATGGAAGGATTCAAGGCAGACCGTGATTACCAAGGGCGCAAGTTCAAAGGACAATTCAAACAGGCGGATCGCCTGAAAGCCAAGTTCACAGTCATCTTAGGGGATGATGAAGTCGAGCGTGGGGCAGCCGCCTTGAAAGATATGACGACTGGTGAACAAGTCGACGTGCCACTCTCGGCCGTCGCAGACAAAATTCGTGAACTATCGGAAGGAGCAGGACAATGATCGGACGCACACATATGAACGGCCGCGTGACAGAGTCACTCATCGGCCAAGAAGTACAATTAAAAGGATGGGTACAAAAACGTCGTGACCTCGGGGGACTCATCTTCATCGACCTTCGTGACCGCACAGGAATCGTCCAGGTCGTCGTTCGCCCAGAAAACGAAGCAGTCCACCAACTCGCGGAAACAATCCGTAGCGAGTATGTTCTCGACGTGAAAGGAACGGTTCTCGAGCGTGAGAACAAGAACCCGAACATGCCGACAGGAAACATCGAAGTCATCGCGTCTGAGATCAACATCTTGAATGCGGCGAAGATGACACCAATCCCGATCGGTGACGAAGCGGAAAACGTCTCAGAAGACCTTCGCCTCAAGTACCGTTACCTCGACCTCCGTCGTCCAGCGCTTCAAGAGACGTTCCGTCTCCGCTCGAAGACGTCGAACACGATCCGTAACTTCTTGACGGAGCAAGAGTTTCTCGAAGTCGAGACGCCGATTTTGACGAAGTCGACACCAGAAGGCGCACGTGACTATCTCGTCCCGAGCCGTGTCCACGGTGGTGAGTTCTACGCGCTCCCGCAATCACCACAGCTCTTCAAACAGTTGCTCATGGTCGCAGGATTTGACCGTTATTTCCAAATCGCGCGTTGCTTCCGTGACGAGGACCTTCGTGCAGACCGTCAACCTGAATTCACGCAAGTCGACATCGAGACGAGCTTCATGGATATCGAAGACTTGATGGCGATGATGGAATCGATGATGGGACAAGTCATGGAATCGACGCTCGGTCGTACGGACACACCAGCAAAGTTCGAGCGTATGACCCATGCTGAAGCGATGCGTCGTTTCGGTTCAGATAAACCGGATACGCGTTTTGGTCTCGAACTCATCGATGTGGCTGACGCTGTGAAAGGAGCCGGCTTCAAAGTCTTCGACACCGCACTCGAATCAAACGGACAAGTCAAAGCGATCAACGTCAAAGGTGAGGCGGACAACTTCTCACGTAAAGACATCGACAAGCTTCAAGAGTTCACAGCGGTCTACGGTGCGAAAGGTCTCGCATGGCTCAAAGTGACAGCAGAAGGCTTGAACGGTCCAATCGCGAAATTCTTCAACGAGACGTACGCGCAGAAGTTGATCGAAGCAACGAATGCAGAAGCAGGTGACCTTCTCCTCTTCGTCGCATCAAAACCAACTGTCGTCGCAGACAGCCTTGGCGCACTCCGTGTCAAACTCGGACACGAACTTGGTCTCATCGATGAGTCGAAGTTCAACTTCCTATGGGTGACAGACTTCCCACTCGTGACATTTGAAGAAGAAGACGGTCGCTTCTATGCGAACCACCACCCGTTCACGATGCCAAACCGTGAAGATCTCCATCTTCTCGAGACAGATCCGGCAAGTGTACGCGCGGTAGCGTATGACCTCGTCTTGAACGGTTACGAGCTTGGTGGCGGTTCACAGCGTATTTATGAGCGAGACATCCAAGAGCGCATGTTTAAATTGCTTGGTTTCACACAAGAAGAAGCGGTTGAACAGTTCGGCTTCTTGCTTGAAGCGTTCGAATACGGTACACCGCCACATGCGGGAATCGCACTCGGTCTCGACCGTCTCGTCATGATTCTTGCAGGTCGTTCGAACCTTCGTGACACAATCGCCTTCCCGAAAACGGCTTCGGCAAGCTGTCTCTTGACGCAAGCACCGAGCCCTGTCGCGGACGCGCAACTCGAAGAGTTATCGATTCGTACGGCAGTAAAAGAGAAGAAATAAGCACAAAAAACGAGGGTTGCCATGGCAATCCTCGTTTTTTGTATGGGTGAAACGGGTTTTGGATTCAACACGATGGTAGAAATTTAATTGGGAGATATCCTCTTGTTAACGGCTATCCTCTTTTCGCTGCATATATTTCGCTGTTCGCTGTAACGCAAATCCGAAGGTAAACAGTGAAGCGATGACTGCGGACATCGTATAGACCGAATCGATAAACGCCAGATAGATTCCGAGTAGCCCAAGCCCGAAACTCACGAAAAAGAGAATGAGGAGTCTCGGATGTTGTTTCAGTGTCTGTTTCATCGGCTCAGAACGTTCAACTGACAACCCGTACCGTCTGTGACGAGTAGATTCGAATTGAACACTTGTCCGTCACTCTTCAAGACGAGCGTACGACGATCTTCAAGGAAGTCGATTTTCATCTGTTCATCTAAAAATACTTTCGTCCAGTTTTTGATTAAGATTGGTCCGATGTTTGATTCGATTTCAACGTCTTCCGGAGTCGTATCGGTTACGTATCGAATCTCAAAGATTCCACTGTTCCCACAACCACAACCTTCTGTCTCGTAAAAGAGGTGCATCTGTCCTTTACATTCGCCTTTCAATGACTCGATTCGGTCGAGGGCACGATCTGTAATGTGTACATTCATGTATATCACTCCTTACTTTTATTATACGCCGTTTGAAAAAAGAATGAAAAAGGGATGCATCCTGTTTTCCACCTTTCAGAAAAAAGCGTACACTTAATGAAGAGAAGGGGACAAGAGAGAATGATTTCACGTTTTTTTAGTTATTATCGACCACATAAAAAGTTATTCCTCCTCGATTTTTCATTCGCAATTCTCGTCGGACTGCTTGAACTTGGATTTCCGCTTGCCGTTCAATGGTTCATCGACGACTTGTTGCCGGATGGGGAATGGAACTGGATTATCATCGTCAGCATTGGCCTGTTGATTCTATACATATTGGCCATGATGATGCAGTATGTCGTCAACTACTGGGGACATAAGCTTGGCATCAACATCGAGACGGACATGCGGGAAGAGCTGTTCGCGCATATCCATAAACAATCGTTCCGCTTCTTTGATAATCATAAGACCGGCCATTTGATGAGCCGGGTTACGAACGACTTGTTCGATATCGGGGAAGTGGCGCACCACGGACCAGAAGATTTCTTTATCGCCATCATGACGTTACTCGGTGCGTTCGGGATTATGTTCTCGATCAACCCTGAACTAGCGCTTGTCACCGTTGTCGCGGTACCGTTCCTCATCATCATGATCACGTATGCGAATAAGAACATGAACAAGGCGTGGCAAAAGATGTACACAAATATCGGGGAAGTGAATGCACGCGTCGAGGACAGTGTGTCCGGGGCACGCGTCGTCCAATCGTTTACGAACGAGGCGTTCGAAATCGGACGTTTCCAAAAAGACAACAACTTCTATCGTGGCTCAAAGATTGAAGCGTATCGCGTCATGAGTACGTCGCTCGCAGGTATCTATATCACGATGCGTCTCATGACGTTGCTCGTCCTTGTATACGGGGCGTACTTGACGTATGAAGGACAACTATCGTACGGACAACTCGTCGGCTTCATCTTGTACATGAATTTACTCATTAAGCCGATTGAAAAGATCACGGCGCTCCTCGAAATGTATCCGAAAGGGATGGCGGGGTTCAAACGATTCACGCAGTTGCTTGATGAAGAGCCGGACATTGAGAACCGAGCGGATGCGATCGAGGTCGAAACGTTGACAGGCGATATCGTCTTCGACGACGTCTCATTCGGCTATTCAGACTACCGCCAAGTGTTGACGGATATTGACTTGTCGATCGAGGCAGGGACGACTGTGGCCTTAGTCGGGACGAGCGGGGCTGGAAAGACAACCATCTGTTCACTCATTCCACGTTTTTATGACGTCACAAAGGGTGACATCTCGATTGACGGCATGGATATCCGGGATATGACGAAAGAGAGTTTACGTCGTCAAATCGGAATTGTGCAACAAGATGTCTTCTTATTTGCCGGTACACTACGGGAAAACATTGCTTACGGGAAACTGGATGCGACCGATGCAGAGATCATGCATGCGGTGGAAAAAGCACATCTCGGTACGCTCGTCGAAGAGCTCGAGCACGGTCTTGATACACAAATCGGAGAGCGTGGACTAAAACTCTCCGGAGGTCAGAAACAACGCATCGCCATTGCGCGTATGTTTTTGAAAAATCCGCCGATTTTAACAGAAGTAGGCGAGAATTCTCCCTCCTCTAAGCGTCTCGGGGCGTAGCCCAGCGTAGGTGGGAGATGAATCGCCCGGTCCAAACGTCTTTTCCCCCTGTGACAGATATGACGAACAAAAGTTCGTGATTCCGTCAGATTTTTCCTCCCTTTCCGCGGGTATCGGATGAGGAGGACACATCACGATCTTCTGAAAGGAGGAGGGACGGACATGCTGAAAGGCTATAAATATAGGCTCCACCCAACGCCGGCACAGGCCGAGTTCCTCATCAAGACGATCGGCTGCG
>CABIYO010000047.1 GCA_902362975.1 Caryophanales bacterium | reverse complement strand
GACACGTGGAGCTGAATGATACTAATCGGTCGAGGCTTTGATCTAGTCTAATGGTTTGTGTTGATGAATCCTCAGTTTTCAGGGAACAATCTCTCTAAAACATGTTGACATTATCGATAAATAATGTTAGTATAGTACTTGTCTGGTGACGATAGCGAGACGGCCACACCTGTTCCCATGCCGAACACAGAAGTTAAGCGTCTCAGCGCCGAAAGTAGTTGGGGGATCTCCCCCTGTGAGGATAGGACGTTGCCAGGCAACAACGCACAGGACGACCGAGCATACGCTCGGTCGTTTTTTGTTTCTTTGAAACTTTATCCCTTCTTTTCGTACTAAGTATGAGAAAGAGGGGATTGTTTTGTATATTCGATTATCCACTTTAACTGACGAATGTCACGTTGACAGGATGTGATGTCGAAGGCATGACGATAAATGGCGTTCCAATCCATGGAACAACTGATTGAGGGTATCGTACAAAGCGTGAGACCGGATCAACGAACGCTGATTGCCGTCTCCGGACATGGGGCAGCCGGAAAATCGACGTTGTCAGAAAAATCACGGGAACGACTCGGTGATATAAACCTGCTTCACACAGACCCGTATATTACAGATTCACAGTTGAGGAAACAAGCGATCCTCACGTATCAACACGATGGAACGACCCATCAGTATAAGATGACGGCGTGTCATCCGGCCGCACATCATCTGCTCTCACTCGAGCGAGATGTCCGTATGATTCGGGGAGGGATTGGGTTTTATACGATTGATGTCCCCTATCTAGAACGGACATGGATTGATCCGGAAAAGCCGATCACGATTATTGAAGGGATGAGTGTCGCATTCCTGGATCTTTCATCTTTTGATCAATCGATTTATCTCTACACAGACGGGGAGACTGAGTTCAAGCGACGTTCGCATCGTGATATTCAGGAACGGGGTATGGAGCTGTGGACTATTTACATGCTTCACATGTAGAACGACGTCTGCAATATGAATTATTCATGCATCCGTATCGCCACCACTTTCAAACTATCGTCAATACGAGTAAGGATGGAATTCAAATTGAAAAAACCGCTCACGAGGAGCGGTGACTGCGTAACGTATCTTGAATAGCGAGACCGAGTTGTTCCTGTTCGCGCTCGAGCTGCTCCCAGGTGAGGGAACGATGACGCAATTCGACGTCGGTCGCCATCGATTCGAGCGTTCGCTGGGTCTCGATGTTGTCGAGCCAGTAGTAGAGGTCGATCCCGTCTTCATGCAAGCGCCAAAACGATTTGACGACCTCGAACTCATCGGCCCATTCTCCGACCGGCTTGAATCCATACTTTTCAACGAATGGATACGGACGTTCTTCGCCGAGCGGGTCAATCACGTTTCGGACGAACATCAGCTCAAGTCCGGCGTGAGCGGTAGCATCGAGTAATCGTTTCAGTTCAGGCATCGGTTCGATTTCGATGTGTTCGAGCACATCAAACCAAACTCGTTTGATGTCCTTGTCCCACAATGTAGCCTCTATACTATACGGGGCGCCGGCAGAAGAGGGTGCGTACATCGTCAGCTCGAATGAAAACGGAACGTCCTCTTTCGCTCCGGGCTCTAGTACAAGCGATAGTGGAATCGGGACTTCTTGAATATCAGCTTCTCGATTGAACTCGTTTCCTTCCATGGTGATGTCTTTGAACGTCGTCAAGAAGGTCAGGGTGAGTTCCTGTAATCGAACGACATTCGTTGTCGGGTTGGAGACGTGCAACGTACCCGTCACGGTCTGCTTCGGAATGAGTGCTGCCGGGTCAAACGTGATCTCGGCTTCGATCTCCGAAAAGAACCATTTCTTGAATCGATTTCCCCATTTGGACATGGCGGTCGCGCCCCTTTTCTCTGATAGTTTATGCTGTTATATCTGTTCCCGATTCCATTTTTGAAAAAACATTAAGAAAATGGTTGCTTTTTATAACTGTCTCGCTTATTATAGAGGATGTCGAAACAATTCAAACCATCGCGGGGTGGAGCAGTCTGGTAGCTCGTCGGGCTCATAACCCGAAGGTCGTCGGTTCAAATCCGGCCCCCGCAACCAATTTTTATTTAATTTCATATGTCGTCGCGGGGTGGAGCAGTCTGGTAGCTCGTCGGGCTCATAACCCGAAGGTCGTTGGTTCAAATCCAGCCCCCGCAACCAATTTTTAAATGAGATAGCGAAACGATAGCGTTTCGTGTTTTTTTTTGCTTAAAATGAAGTGTACAATGAGTACGTATGAGAAGTGAAAAAGGAGAACCATTCATGTATACATTGATTACGCATTCTGCAGCGGAGACGCAGGCGGTGGCAGAACGTTTGGCCACACTCGTCGAAGCAGGAACGGTCATCACGTTAAACGGTGATCTCGGTGCCGGCAAGACGACGTTCACACAAGGGTTCGCAAAAGGACTCGGAGTCACGCGGAACGTCAACAGTCCGACCTTCACCATTATGAAACAATACAAAGGGCGATTGCCGCTCTATCATATGGATGTCTATCGTCTCGAGGATACGGGGGATGACATCGGACTTGAGGAATATATCAACGGTGATGGTGTCGCCATCGTCGAGTGGTCGAACTTAATCGAGTCCTCCCTCCCGGAAGAACGCTTGGCCATCACGATTGAACGGGTCGGCGACGAAGAACGTAAACTGACACTTGTTCCGACGGGTGAGCGTTACGTTCAAATCGCCAAGGAGGTGCTCGCATGAAGCAATTGATGATTGATACCGCGACGACACGTTTGTCAGTCGCGTTAAGTGAGGCTGGAGAGATTCAAGCCGAAGCGACGGTCATGGTCTCAAAAAACCATGCGGTCACACTCATGCCGATGATTGAACAGCTCATGGCAACGGTCAAGTGGACACCGAACATGCTCGAACGCATCGTTGTCACGACAGGACCCGGGTCGTACACGGGAATTCGCATCGGAGTGACGACGGCGAAGACACTTGCTTATACATTGAACATTCCACTCATCGGCGTGTCCGCTCTTCAACTTATGGCAGCAGCCCCGAATACGGAATTGCCGGTCGTCTCGTTAATTGATGCGCGTCGTGGCAACGCGTATATCGGATATTATCAGCACAACAAAGCACTAACACATGATCAGCACGCCTCCGTCTCAGATTGGTTGCGACTGAATAGTCAAGGGCGCTTCCTCGTCGTCGGAGACGTGGAACCGTTCCGTGACGTGTTAAGTGAATATGACTATATCGAAGCACCGGCTGCCCATCGATACGGGCGTGCGAGTGATTTGGTCGTCTTCAGCGATGAGACGAGCGATGTCCATTCGTTTGAACCGGAGTATTTGCGACTCGCCGAGGCGGAAGCGAAATGGTTAGAGGGACAAAACAATGGCTGACGTGAAAATTCGTCGGATGACGTGGCTTGATGTCGAGGAAGTGACGAAAGTCGAAGAAGCGTCGTTCGCCATTCCGTGGACAAAAGAGGCGTTCATGAATGAGATGCTTCGAAATGAACAGGCCATTTACTTTGTCGCGGTCCATGCCAAACGGGTCGTCGGGTTTGTCGGCGTTTGGACGATCGTCGATGAAGGACATATCACAAACATTGCCGTCTTACCTGAGTTTCGTGGACAGGGCATCGGCAATCAATTGTTAGCGGAACTTGTCGCGTTCGCCAAGTCAAAAGGACTCGTCGGATTGACGTTAGAAGTCCGCGTGTCGAACGTCGGCGCGCAAAAACTGTATGAACAGTTCGGTTTTATGCAAGCCGGTCGGAGAAGACGTTACTATCAGGATAATAATGAAGACGCCTATATTTATTGGGCGAAGTTAGGGAGTGAGTCAGAATGAACACATCACTGATTCTCTCGATTGAATCGAGCTGTGACGAGACGTCGGTTGCGCTCGTCAAAGACGGAAAGACGTTATTGTCGAACGTCGTCTCTTCTCAAATCGAGAGTCATAAACGATTTGGTGGCGTCGTCCCTGAAGTGGCATCTCGTCATCATGTGGAACGCATCACGTACGTGATTGACGACGCATTGAGTGAGGCCGGCGTGACGATGGAAGATGTCGATGCGGTCGCGGTCACACAAGGACCAGGTCTCGTCGGTGCCCTTCTCGTCGGGATCAGTGCGGCCAAAGCATTGGCGTTTGCCCATCAAAAACCACTCATCGGAGTCCATCATATTGCGGGGCATATTTACGCGAACGAACTCGTCGAAGAGATGCAGTTCCCACTCGTCTGTCTCGTCGTCTCTGGTGGACACACAGAGCTCGTCTATATGCCAGAACACGGTGTCTTCGAAGTCATCGGGGAGACACGTGATGACGCGGCGGGTGAAGCGTACGATAAAGTCGCACGCACGCTCAGTCTCCCATATCCGGGAGGTCCTGCGATTGACCGCTTGGCAGCGGTCGGGGAAGACACGTACAACTTCCCACGCGTTCGTCTCGAACCGGGTAGCTTTGACTTCAGTTTCAGTGGCTTGAAGTCATCGGTCATCAACGCCGTACACAATGCGGAGCAACGGGGAGAGACGGTCATCCCTGAAAACTTGGCAGCGAGCTTCCAGGCAAGTGTCGTCGAAGTGCTCGTCGAGAAAGCGATTCGTGCCGTGAAGGAAAAAGGGGCAAAACAATTGCTTGTCGCGGGTGGTGTCGCGGCGAACCGTGGCCTCCGCACAGCGCTTCAAGAAGCTACTACAGCTGAAGGGATTCAACTCGTCATTCCACCGCTTGACCTCTGTGGGGACAATGCGGGCATGATCGGGGTGGCGGCACATCACGCGTATGTGCGCGGTAAGCGCGATACACTAGCGATGAATGCGGTTCCTGGGTTATCCTTAGAAGAGAGCATGACAGTCTAGGGGGAAAGAAAGACATGACGAAACGCATCATCATCGGAGGACTCATCGTACTACTCGTCGTTGCGACGTTCTTACAAGTACGTGAGATCATCCGCGCTTACAATATCGCCTATCAAGAAGAAATTGTTCCAGAAGAGACACGAGTGAAGTCACTCACTGGAGAAGAGGCACTAGAAGGCATCGGTCGCGTGACCGGAGAGAATACGCTCATCAAGTCACTATATGGCTACACAAGTGTCGTCGACCAAGAGCCGGAGCGTGTGATCGTCGTCGATCGCAATCTCGGGGTACAGCCAAAAGCGAGCGACGCTTATTATGAAATCGAGCGGGGTCGCGAGGCAACAGAAGAAGAAGCCGCAAAGTTTGATGATTTGATCGAGGAGCTCGATGAACAGCAACTGTTCGCACAAGTCATCTCGACGCATGAAGCACGCTATGTGACGAATGGCGAAAAGCCGATGACGTTTTATAAGGTGTTCACACGTGACGTCGACACGAACGAGGCTGTCTTCTTTATCGCTGAAGACGGGACGAAGCTCGACTTCCATACAATCGGATTCCAACCACTGCGTTACTTCTAACAAAAAGGTTCAGCCACGATGATATGCTCCCCAATAGGTAGACAGATGAAATAACAAATCTGTTTATCTGATTGGGGAGTGTTTTTTATGGCGAGAAGTCGGCATTCAATCGAACAAAAACTGAGTGCACTACGGATGATGGAAGAAGAAACATATACGTGGAAGGAAATCGAGGAGGCCCATGACGTCTCTGAGCATACCCTCCAGGTGTGGAAAGTGAAATTCGAGACCGGCGGAATCGACGCCTTGAAGGAGTCGAGGACATGGAAACTGTACACAAAGGAACAGAAAATAGCGGCCGTACGTGACTATCTCGATGGGGTCACCATGGTGGAAGTCCTCTCCAGACATCAAATCAGTAGTCGTTCGGTTCTATATCGGTGGATCAAGAAGTATACTAGTCATAGCGAGTTAACAGATTCGAGAAAAGGGATGGATCGATCTATGGCAAAAGGGAGAAAGACCACATTCGAGGAACGCATGGAGATCGTCAGGTATTGCCTGGACAATGGACGGAACTATCAACGGACGGCCGAGATATTCGCCGTGTCGTACCACCAGGTCTACGGCTGGACGAAAAAATATGACGCCGACGGCGTGCGCGGGCTCGAGGACCGCCGCGGACGGACGAAGCAAGAAGAGGAACTGACCAACGAAGAGAAGCTCGAACGTCGCATCCAACAGATCGAGCGGGAGAACGAGCGCCTGCGGGCCGAGAACCTGTTCCTAAAAAAGTTAGAGGAGGTCGAGAGGAGAGGTTGATCAGCCAAATCCGGCTACAATTACGCTACATGGCGATCGAGGAAATGTCGACGACCGACACGTTCCCGGTCGTGCTCCTGTGTAAAATCGCGCAGGTCTCACGGGCCGCCTACTACAAATGGTTGAAGCGTTGGATTGTCAACACTAAACTAGACAGTTTTTAAGAGGTGTCTCTGTTTGTACTCTTTCGGCGTCAGGTATCCTAGTGTTCCGTGAATTCGAATATGATTGAACCAATGGATGTAGTCCCGTAGTTCACGGTCGAGGACCGTCAAACTCGAAAACGGTACAAAAAGTCGTCCCCGCAGCATGTGGCCGAGAACCTGATGAACCGGGAATTCAGCGCGTCCCGACCGGACGAGAAGTGGTGCACCGACGTCACCGAGTTCAAATATGGAGCCGGGAAGAAGGCGTATCTGAGCGCGATCATCGACCTCTATGACGGCTCGATCGTCGCCTATCGCATCGGGAAATCCAACAACAACGCGCTCGTCTTCCAGACGATGATCCCAGCCATCGCGGGGCTCCGTTCAGGAGCGAGTCCGATGATCCATAGCGACCGAGGGTTCCAATATACCTCGAGAGGGTTCAAACGCATGGTGGAAGACGCGGGGCTGACCCACAGCATGTCCCGGGTCGGACGTTGTCTCGACAACGCCCCGATCGAGGGTTTTTGGGGTACCCTGAAAGTCGAGATGTACTATTTGCGTGAGTTCCAGGCCTACAGCGAACTCACATCAGCCATCGAGGCCTACATATCGTTCTACAACCATGATCGTTTCCAGAAACGACTAAACGGCTTGAGCCCTGTCGAATACAGGACTCAAGCCGCCTAGGCTGGTTTTCATTATTTGCCCTGTCTACTTGACGGGGAGCAGTTCAGGACGTTGTCGGCCCTTTTTTCGTTTTCGCTTATCGAAAAAGGGTACCGTCTTTTTTTACTAAAAAAACTTTATTTTTTAGTAAAAATAAGTTAAGCTAAATGTGTAAATGGAAAGTAGAAGATTGAGCAAAGAAATGCTTGTCCAAAAGGATTGCCGAGTAAAAGGAGACGATTCAACTATGAGAGAGACCATGCACGTAGAATTTAAGAAACAGTTCCTCGAGGGCGCGACCCATCAGTTTTTTGCGCCTGGCCGAATTAATTTGATTGGCGAGCACGTCGATTACAATGGTGGCCATGTGTTTCCGGCGGCAATCACGTTTGGCACGTATATGCTCGTCCGGAAACGAAACGATCGGACATGCCGTTTTTATTCGATGAATTTCGAAGCAGATGGCATTATCGAGACGTCGATCGATCAGCTGATCTACCGGGAAGAAGATGGGTGGGCGAATTATCCAAAGGCGATGTTGCATTATTTGATGTCGCATGGTGACGTGACGAGCGGAGTCGACTGTTTATACTACGGTAACATTCCGAACGGAGCGGGACTTTCTTCTTCGGCTTCTATTGAACTCGTGAGTGGCTATGCCTTTAATACGTTATATGCGATCGGTCTTGCACCGCTTGACCTCGTTAAAATCGGTCAGCGTGCTGAAAATGAATATATTGGTGTAAACAGCGGGATCATGGACCAGTTTGCGATTGGGATGGGGCGAAAAGATTACGCGATGCTCCTCGATTGTGACACGCTTGAATGTGAGTATGCACCACTCAACTTGAATGGCATGTCGATTGTCATCATGAATACGAACAAACGGCGAGAACTTGCCGATTCGAAATATAACGAACGGCGTGCCGAATGTGATCGCGCGTTGGTGTGTTTGCAACAGGAGCTGAACATCTCGGCGTTGTGTGACTTGGATCAAGACATGTTCGAGACACATCGACACCTGTTGACGGACGACACGCTATATCGCCGGGCCCGTCATGCCGTAACTGAAAATGCGCGCACCTTGGAGGCGCTTGAAGCCTTAAAAGCGAATGAAATCGATCGCTTTGGTCAGTTGATGAACGAATCACATCGCTCACTCGATCGAGATTATGAAGTGACAGGGATCGAGTTGAATACATTAGTCGAGGCAGCGTGGGAAAACGGCGCAATCGGCGCCCGCATGACAGGAGCTGGTTTTGGAGGTTGTGCGATTGCGCTTGTACATGATCAGGCGGTCGAACAGTTTATCGAACAAGTCCAGGAAACGTATACGCGTAAAATCGGTTATGCAGCAACCTTTTATGTGGCATCGATCGGTGCTGGCGTCCATGAGGTGATTGAGCAAGTGAAAGGAGAGGTAGGATGAGTATTTTAGTCGTTGGAGGAGCCGGTTATATCGGATCCCATGCTGTTTACCAATTGGTTGACCAAGGAAGAGATGTCGTAGTGATTGATAATTTGGAGACGGGTCACGAAGCGGCCATCCATCCAAAAGCTCGTTTTTACCAGGGTGACATCCGAGACAAAGCGTTTTTAGCACGTGTCTTTGCGGCGGAGCGGATTGAACAAGTAATCCATTTCGCAGCAAACTCGCTCGTTGGGGAATCGATGACCGACCCGCTCAAATATTACGCCAATAATGTATACGGGACGCAATGTTTACTTGAGGCGATGGTGGAGCACGGGACGGCGTCCATCGTGTTCTCCTCAACGGCTGCGACGTATGGAGACCAGACTGTCATGCCAATCACGGAAGCGGCCGCGACGAACCCGACATCGACGTATGGAGAGACGAAGTTGGCCATGGAGAAGATGATGCATTGGGTCGAAACCGCACATGGCATCCGGTTTGTCGCACTGCGTTACTTTAATGTGGCCGGAGCGCGACAAGGCGGTGTCATTGGAGAGGACCATCGTCCAGAGACCCATCTGATCCCGCTCATCTTAGAAGTTGCCAATGGGAAACGTGAGGAAATCAAGGTGTTCGGTGATGATTATGAAACAGCTGACGGGACATGCATCCGTGACTATATTCATGTCGAGGATTTGATTGATGCCCATGTGTTGGCGCTCGACTATTTATGTGACGGAGGCGAAAGTGACATCTTCAATCTTGGTTCAAACCAAGGATTCTCGGTCCATGAGATGATTCAAGTAGCCCGTGATGTAACGGGTCATGCGATCCCGTCGCGTGTCCAATCACGTCGGTCAGGTGATCCGGCGTCGCTCATCGCGTCTTCAGAAAAAGCGCGCCGAGTGCTTGGGTGGAAACCGACCCGCACGGATGTCACACGGATCATCGAGGACGCTTGGGCATGGCATCAAGCGAACCCGAGCGGTTACGACGAGGTGTTGATATGAGCCGCTGGATTAATGGACTTGTCGAGGCAGCGATTGAGGCGGATCTGATTCAATCGCGAGACCGCACTTATGCGAGAAATCGTTTGTTGGATTTGTTAAATGAGACGCCAGCTGACGAAGTGGCATCCGGATCGATCGTTCACCTGTTGGATCGTCTGATCGACGGAGCAGTTGAGACGGGAATGATTGAAGATTTCGTGGCCGAGCGCGAGATACTAGGGGCGAGACTCATGGACGTGTTCGTCCCGAGCCCATCTGTCATCGAGCAGGTATTTTATCAAAAATACAATGAGGATAAGCAAGCGGCGACTAACTATTTTTATACACTTTCAGAGAACTCGAACTATATCCAAACGGAACGAATTAAAAAGAACATTTCGTACAAAGTCGAGACGGCATACGGTACGATTGATATGACAATCAATATGTCAAAACCTGAAAAAGACCCGAAAGAAATTGCCCGTCAAAAACAAAACGGCGCATCGGGATCAGGCTATCCGACGTGTCTTCTCTGTGTGGAAAATGAAGGATATGCCGGTCGGTTAGATCATCCGGCGCGGACGAACCATCGGATCGTCCCGCTCGAACTCGGCGGGGAAAACTGGTATTTGCAGTACTCGCCTTACGTCTACTATAACGAGCATTGCATCTTGTTGTCGGAAGAGCACCGAGACATGGTGATTGACCGTGGGACGTTCACGCGCCTGCTTGATTTTGTCGGGAAATTCCCGCACTACTTTGCAGGGTCGAATGCGGATTTACCGATTGTCGGGGGCTCGATTTTGTCCCACGATCACTATCAAGGTGGACAGTATACGTTTACGATGGCCGATGCGAAAGAGCGTGAGACGTTCGTGTTCGAAGAGTACCCATCAATTACGGGCGCCTCGCTTCAATGGCCACTGTCGGTCATTCGCTTGAAAGGGAAAGTTCAAGCAGACCTTGTCGCTTGTGCGACGCACATTTTGGAGACGTGGCGCGGTTACTCGGATCAGGAAAACGATATTTTAGCCGAGACGGACGCTCCGCATAACACGGTCACACCGATCGCGCGAATGCGAGATGAGGTGTATGAACTCGATCTCGTCCTTCGAAACAACCGGACGACAGATGAGCATCCGCTAGGGATTTTCCATCCTCACGCAGACATACATCATATCAAACGAGAGAATATCGGGTTGATCGAAGTGATGGGACTCGCAGTCTTGCCGGCTCGTTTAAAAGAGGAGTTAGAGGCCGTCATTTCCTTCGTCGAGACAGGTAGCGCCACAGTCGTCCCGATGCATCAGGCGTGGGCGGAAGAGCTCCGTGACCGGTATGACGGGAAGGAAGATGCACGAGCGTTTGTTTATGAAGCGGTCGGGCATAAGTTTGTACGTGGATTAGAGGATTGTGGTGTCTTTAAACTGACAGCGACAGGTGACGCCGGACTGAGACGATTTATTAAAGCGTGTCAACCGGCACAAGAAACAGCACAATAAGTAGACGACATAAGAAAACCGCCGACGAATCGGCGGTTTTCAGGTTGTTGACGAACCGGATCGCCTGTCGCGATTCGGTTCGTCTTTTTTTATATGTTGTCAAATTGATACACAGTTTCATGCTCGTAGTGTTGACCTGGTTCGCACCAGATTGAAGGGAGTTCTCCCATTTCGAGCGAAGCGGCAGGATGTTGGGTTTCGAAACAAATTCCCATGTGGGCCCCATTTTGTCCAGCCTCTAACACGGTGTCGCTCGTGAGCGCGTTTCCAGTGTAGACGACGAGGCCTGGATAGGTCGTCGTCACGCGAAGCCGTCGGCCACTTTCGGGATGAATCAATGTGATGTGATCGTGCTGTGTTGAGTCCAGTAAGAAGTAATGGTCAATGCCACCAAGTGCGAATCGCTGTTGCTCTGTCTCGTCAGATAGCGCGCTAGCGATCGGTTTTCCGTCCCGGAAATCGTAAGGTGTGTCATTGACGTCGCACATTCGTCCGGTCGGCAACAAATCCGGATCGAGTTCGATGAAGGAAGAGGCTTGCAGCGCCAAGTGATGATTGTGGATCGTTTCTTTCGCGTCTCCACTTAAATTGAAATAGGCGTGATTTGTCAGTGTGAGTGGTGTCCGTTCACTTACTTCTGCATCGTACCGAATGATGAACTCGTTCGATGCGGTCAAGCGATACTCGATCATCACGTCGACAGTCCCGACATATCCGCTCTCGTTCGATAACTTCGCCGTCAGTCGTAAGCCGACGTCTTCGTTCTCTTCGAACGGTTCGACATCGAATGAAACTTGATGCAATCCACCCGGTCCGCCGTGCAGTTGATCGGGCGTGTCCGACTCGAGATGGTGGACCGAATCACCAGTCTTATAGCGAGCTTGTCGCACCCGACCGGCGACGCGGCCAATCAGCGCACCCATATAGTTCGGGTCGTCCATGTATTGGTTTGTTGTCTCATACGTCAACAGCACGTTTTCGACGTTACCCGTTCGGTCTGGGACGAACAAGTGGGTGAGGATGCCTCCTCGGTCGAGCATTCGCAATGATAGGCCATTCGGGTGATTGAGGGTGAACGCGGTCACACCATCCGTTTGCTGCTTGGTTATATCCATTTCTCATCACGCTCCTTAGTTATAAGATACCGCATCTGTCAGCCTGTACAATACGGGATACTTTAACCATACAAAAACGAGAGGTAAATAAAAAGTTAAAAGTTTACTAAAATTTATTTACTAATTTTAATAACGGTGCTATATTGAATTTGTAAAAGCGCTTACAATCACAGTTTCGGGAGGAACGGTTTATGAAATCGACAAGCAGATATACATTGTTAGCAGGAGGACTCCTTATGAGTTCAATCCTTGCCGCTTGTGGGCCAGGAGAAGAGACATCGGGGGAATCAACGGAAGCGAGCTCGAACGAGTTGATTGTTTGGGAGGATGTTGAAAAAGGCGAAGGGATCAAAGAAGCCGTTGCACGATTTGAAAAAGAAAACGACGTCAAAGTAAAAGTCATCGAGAAGACGTACGCACAACAAATCGAAGACTTGCGTTTGGACGGTCCGGCTGGGACAGGCCCTGACGTGTTGACGATGCCTGGGGACCAAATCGGGACAGCGGTGACAGAAGGACTTATTAAAGAGATTGCATTGACACCTGAAGAACAATCGATTTACACAGACGTCGCCATTCAATCGCAAATTGTGGATGGCAAAGTGTACGGTGTGCCAAAAGCTGTTGAATCGACGGTTCTCTACTATAACAAGGCATTGATCGATGAAGCGGATCTCCCACAGTCGCTTGACGAATGGTACGACTATTCGAAAGAAGTGACAGACGGGAAGCAGTTCGGATTCTTAGCGCTGTTTGATCAAATTTATTACGCACAAAGTGTGATGAGTGGATCAGGCGGTTATATTTTCGGACAGGATGACGCTGGAAACTACGACACATCGGATATCGGATTAGCGAACAAAGGTGCGATTGAAGGAGTTACACTCATCCAAAAATTCTATCAAGACAAGCTGTTCCCAGCTGGGATTATTGGTGAGCAAGGGATTAACGTCTTGGAATCACTGTTCACTGAAGGAAAAGCGACTGCCATCATCTCAGGACCATGGAACGTCGAACCGTTCAAAAAAGCAGGGATCGACTACGGTGTCGTCAAATTGCCTGAGTTGGCGAACGGCGACAACATGAGTTCGTTCCTCGGTGTGAAGAGCTACAACGTTAGTTCGTACAGTAAAAATGCCGAAATGGCAGAGAAACTTGTGAAGTTCCTTGGAGATGAAGAAAACTCACGGACTCGTTTCGAAGTGACGCAAGAAGTTCCAGCTGTCAAATCGCTCGCGAGTGACCCGGCTGTCACAGAGAGTGAAGTCGCGCAAGCGGTGGCGGCACAATCTCAGTTCGCTGAGTTGACACCGAACATTCCAGAAATGAATGAAGTATGGCAACCAGTCGACGCAGCGCTTCAAACTGTCGCAACTGGTAAAGCGAAACCAGAGCAAGCGATGAAGCAAGCCGTCGAAACGATTTCTGGTCAAATTAAAGCCAAACATAGTAACTGATGCGATCGGCAGGCTCGTCCTGCCGATTTTATTGAACAATAGGACGTGAGGTGAAGATTGTGCAACATCGTCAACTGAGTACATTTTTGTCGATCATACCTGGTCTCGGACAGCTATATAATCGTCAGTGGCTAAAGGGTGGACTATTTTTAATCATTACGATTGCGTACGCAGTCGTATTCGCTGATTTATTGAATATGGGGTTATGGGGTATTGTGACGCTCGGTACCGAGGTCCCGCGGGATAATTCGATTTTCTTACTCGCAGAAGGAATCATTGCAATCATCGTGTTGCTATTCGGTGTGGCCTTTTACGGATTCAATCTACGAGACGCTTATCGAAATGGACAAAGACGAGACGAGGGCTTCTCACTCGGCTCGCTCCGACAAGATTATCTTGCGATGAAGGATGCAGGATATCCGTATTTGATCAGCGCACCATCGCTATTTATTCTAATTTTTGCTGTCATCTTCCCGATCTTATTCAGTTTCGCGTTGGCATTTACGAACTACGACCTCTATCATTCGCCTCCAGCGAATTTGGCGGATTGGGTCGGATTTGATACATTCGCCCAAATCTTCACGGTCGACATTTGGCGATCGACGTTCCTCGATGTGTTGTCGTGGACGGTCATTTGGACGGTGCTCGCGTCGACGTTACAAGTTTCCTTAGGGATTTTTCTTGCGGTCGTCGTCAACCAAAAAGAGATCCGCTTTAAAAAGACGATTCGTACGTTTTTCGTCTTACCGTGGGCCGTTCCAGGGTTCGTGACGATCCTCGTCTTCGCTGGACTATTTAACGATAGTTTTGGGGCGATCAATAATGATATTCTCGCCACGTTTGGCATCGATCCGATTCCATGGTTGACGTCTGCCGGATGGACGAAAGTGGCATTGGTGTTTATGCAGGGGTGGCTCGGTTTTCCTTACGTTTTCATCGTGACGACCGGTGTCTTGCAATCGATTCCTCAAGATTTGTATGAGGCGGCCACGATTGATGGAGCATCAGCGTTCAAAAAGTTCCGTCATATTACGATGCCGATGATCATGATTGCGATGGCTCCGATCATCATTACGCAATTCACCTTTAACTTTAACAACTTCAATATCATCTACTTATTTAATGGAGGTGGTCCAGCTGTACCGGGTTCTAATGCCGGTGGTACCGACATCTTGGTCTCTTGGATTTACAAGTTAACGATGCAATCCGGTCAATACGCGCTTGCGGCAGCCTTGACGATTTTGCTGTCGATTTTCGTCATCTCGATCGCGCTATGGCAATTTAGAAAAACAAACTCATTTAAGGAAGGGAAATGATGGCCATGAAGAAATTCAACCTACGAATTTTTCTATCGTACGCACTCTTGCTATCGGTCGTCGCCATCATCGTCTATCCACTTCTTTGGACGATCGGGGCCAGTTTTAACCCGGGAAATAGCCTTGTCAGTACATCGCTCATTCCGAAAAATCCAACGCTCGACCATTATCGAGAGCTGTTTGCTGGAAAAGAGAACTTGCAATACGTCAACTGGTATATGAATTCGTTGAAAATCAGCGTGTTCACGATGCTCGGAACGTTGGTGAGTGTCTCATTCACAGCGTATGCCTTTTCTCGCTTCCGTTTCAAAGGGCGGCAACGCGCGCTCACTTTGTTTTTACTTTTACAAATGATTCCTCAGTTCTCGGCGTTGATTGCATTGTTCGTTCTCGCTCAGATGTTAGGGATGATGAATAGCCATTGGCTGCTAATCATGCTGTACATCGGGGGACAAATCCCGATGAATACGTATTTGATGAAAGGGTATATGGACTCGATCCCGATTGACCTTGACGAGAGTGCGAAGCTTGACGGTGCGTCGAACACACGGATCTTCTTACAAATTTTGATGCCGCTCTGTCGTCCGATGCTCGCCGTCGTCGCAATGAACGGTTTTACCGGACCACTCGGCGACTTTGTATTGTCCTCGACGATTCTTCGGACGCAAGATGCCTATACGCTACCGATCGGGCTCTACAATCTCGTCAATGATGTGATGGGGGCGAGTTATACGACGTTTGCGGCCGGTGCGATTTTAATTAGTATTCCAGTTGCTGTTATTTTCGTTATGCTGCAGAAACATTTCGTAGCAGGATTAACGACAGGCGGAACGAAGGGATAAAGAGAACGTGATAAATAAGATAGAGAGAAGGAAGGGAAACGACAATGGCAACTTATGAACGGATCTACAC
The DNA here is from genome assembly GCA_902362975.1 of Caryophanales bacterium. GTDB lineage: Bacteria > Bacillota > Bacilli > Exiguobacteriales > Exiguobacteriaceae > Exiguobacterium. The sequence goes on along the minus strand of CABIYO010000047.1, from coordinate 5,122 downwards.
GACGAAAGCGAAGCGCTTCTTACACGGAGGCGACTATAACCCGGATCAGTGGCTTGATCAGCCAGGAATCTTAGATGATGACGTTCGCCTGATGCGACTCGCGCATACGAATACGTTCTCGATCGGTATTTTCGCATGGCATTGTCTCGAGCCGGAAGAAGGGGTCTACCAGTTTGAATGGCTTGACGACGTCATTGAACGGATCGCGTCAATCGGTGGACACGTGATCCTCGCAACGCCGAGTGGGGCCCGTCCGACGTGGATGTCTGCGAAGTACCCTGAAGTACTACGTATGAATTCGAGTCGGGTGAAGCAGCTACACGGTGCGCGACATAACCATTGCTTCACGTCACCGGTATATCGTGAGAAGACACAACAGATGAACCGTTTGCTCGCTGAACGGTACGGAGATCATCCGGCTCTCATCATGTGGCACATCTCGAACGAATACGGTGGAGATTGTCACTGTGACTTATGCCAAGATGCATTTCGGACGTGGCTCCAAGACCAGTACAGTTCATTGAAAGAACTGAATGATTCTTGGTGGGGGCCGTTCTGGAGTCATACGTATACAGAGTGGTCGCAAATTGAATCGCCATCCCCGATCGGTGAGAGTGCCGTCCATGGTATGAATTTAGATTGGAAACGATTTGTGACGCATCAGACGATTGATTTTTATAAACATGAGATCGTCCCGCTACGTGAACGGACGCCAAACATCCCGATCACGACGAACTTTATGGCCGATACGTTCGACCTGATCCCGTTTCAATCGCTTGATTATAGCGAATTTGCGAAACATGTCGATGTCATCAGCTGGGACGCATACCCAGCGTGGCATAACGATTGGGAGTCGACGGCTAATTTAGCGATGAAGGTCGGCATGATCAACGACCTTTACCGGAGTTTGAAACAACAGCCGTTCCTACTTATGGAATCGACACCGAGTGCGGTGAACTGGCATCCGGTCAATAAAGCGAAACGTCCGGGCATGCATAAATTATCGTCGCTGCAAATGCTCGCCCACGGTTCGGATAGCGTGCTCTACTTCCAGTGGCGCAAATCACGTGGTTCTTCGGAGAAGTTCCATGGCGCTGTTGTCGACCACGATAACAGTCCAGACAACCGCGTCTTCAAAGAGGTGAGTGAAGTCGGTGTGACACTTGAAAAAATACAAGAGGTTGTCGGATCGGTTCGTCCGGCCGAGGTCGCCCTATTTTATGATTGGGAGAGTAACTGGGCGCTCGATGACGCACAAGGATTCGGTCTTGATTCGAAACGTTACCCACAAACACTTCAAGAGCACTATCGTACGTTCTGGGAACAAGATATTCCTGTCGATGTCATTACAAAAGAACATGATTTTTCATCATACCGGTTACTTGTCGTCCCGATGCTCTATTTGATGGAAGAATCGCTCGCTGAACGATTCGAACAATTTGTACAAGATGGTGGGACGATCGTGATGACGTACATATCTGGTCTTGTTGATCGTCATGATCTCGTGCACCCAAATGGTTGGTTGACGCCACTGCAGAATACGTTTGGCGTCACGCCGCTTGAGACGGACACACTTTACCCTTCGGAACGACAGTCTGTCCGTTACGGGGAAAGCCGATTCGAATTGAAAGATTATGCGACGCCACTCCGGATCGAAACAGCTCAGTCGCTTGCGGTATACGAAGATGAATTTTATGCAGGTACTGCTGCTGTGACGAAACATACGCACGGAAAAGGGGACGCCTACTATATCGGTGCCCGGATGGATCAGGCGTTCCATCGTACGTTTTATGGGCGGTTGCTCGATGAATTGAACATTGATCGTCCGGTCGCAATCAAGCATCGGGGAGGCGTTTCGGTACAAGTCCGACGTGCTGAAGATACGGATTATATCTTTGTGCTGAACTTTACGGAGTCACGCCAAACAATTGAGCTACCTTATGAGATGGAAGACCTTGTGACGGGAGTGAACCATACGGGGACAGTTGAACTCGACCGTTATGCTTCACACGTCTTTAAAGCGACGCGTTGAGAAGGGAGACGTCGACCGGTTTCGGTTGGCGTCTTATTTATGGTGTGAGGCATGTGACGTATTGGCTGACGATTGAATTTGTGCCTAATATATCGTTAAATGGAAGATAGAATAGGAAGTGAGTAAAATGGCTACCATTAAAGATATCGCCAAACGGGCGAACGTATCGATTGCGACGGTTTCACGCGTTCTGAATATGGATCCGACGCTCTCGGTGACACAGGAGACGAAACAACGGATCTTTGAAGTCGCTGAAGCGTTGGATTATCGGAAAAAAGGTACGAAAAAAGGGAAGGCCCGTTCATTTGCAATGATTTACTGGCTGACGGATGAAGAAGAGCTGAATGACTTGTATTATATGGCGATTCGTCATGGTGTCGAGAGTGGTTGTCGTCATCAACAGATCCAGCTTCAAAAGATGACGTTTCCCGAAATTGCCCAACACGATTTGAGCGAATTTGATGGGGCTATTGTCATTGGGAAATACAGTCGACAAGAAGTTGATTACTTGAAACAGTTGCTACCTCATTTGGTCTTCGTCGATTATGATCCAAAAGATGAGGCAATCGATGTTGTGATGACGGATTTGAGACGTGCGACGGAGAAAGTCTTGTTTTACTTTGAATCGATTGGAATCGAGACGATCGGATTTATCGGAGGACGCGAGTCGTCGAAAGATCAGGCGGAGACGTTCGTCGATCCTCGAGAAGTCACGTATGTCGAGTATATGAAAGAACGGAAACGTTACGATAAAAAATGGCATCGGACGGGGGCGTTTTCCTCAGAAGATGGCTATCAGATGATGCGAGACCTCGTCAAAGATGCGCTACCAGATGCCTTTTTCATTGCGAGCGACACGCTTGCGATCGGTGCACTGCGGGCGCTTCAAGAATCGGGATACAATGTGCCAACAGATGTCGCGGTCATCAGTATCAATGATATCAGTGTGTCAAAATATGTATCACCTCGATTGTCCACGGTGCGAATTCACACGGAAACGATGGGAGAAGAAGCGGTCACACTTTTGCTCGAGCGTGTAGGTGGTAGGGAGATTGGGAAGGTCGTCACACTTGCGAGCGAGCTTGTGCTCCGAGAAAGCCATCAGGCGACAGAAACACCGCAATGATGGTCATGATCACGCTTGAACGGAGTCGTTTTAGCAACATAAACAGGCTGCACGCAAAAAAGAAAATGCAATCGCCCCGACTGATATCGAAGTGATTGCATCTTTGCTTTACTTAATTTGGAATTCTTGAACAGGACTGGCAAGCGTAGCATATACGTTACACGTCGTTCAAATGACTATTGCATCAAGAAATAAAATCTATTATCGTATTTTAGAAATTGTTATAATCTAGTGAAGAGTTTGCATGAAAATGGATAAAACCATTTTCTTTTGCAAATGCTTTACTTTTTGCTTGTTGAGCCGATGAAACAGTAAGCGTCTTAATGTTATGCGTTGTATCGAGTGTACGCAGTTCTTGGATTCGGTTTTTCGACCATTGATCGTTCGAGACGACATTATAATTAAAACTCTCCCACATGATACCGTCTACGTAACGGTATGTATGGCTCTTCAATGTACCGAATCCCCAATTTTGAATCAATGACAGCGATGGATACAACTCATTTAGCGTACCCATGAACTGGCTCATGCCGTCACGCTGGGCCGCTAGGACGTCAGGCTGTTCCGAGTGCTCGTTATCGATGTTACCGACCGTATCTAAAAACACTCCGTCAAGCCCTTTATCGACAATTTGTTTCTTCACTTCAGCGACAAGGATCGCTTGATAATGAGAGGACGTGATATCGGTCAAATAGGAGTCCCATTCCGCGTAGTGAACGCGTTCCACGTTTCGATGGAAAAAGTCGGATTCATTCAATTGATTGATGAAGTCCGTGTTCCAGTTATCGGCTTCCATCGTGTTGATGTAGCCGTATACTTTCGTCCCGTACTTTTTGAGCTCTTTGATTTGAGCAGCTGTGTAATAGACAGGCTCAATGATCATGAGGTCATAGCGTTGCATCTTCTTGATCTTCGACTTGGTCGGAGCATCGTAATAAATTTTATACGACGCCACGTCTGCTAACGGATTGCCAGTTGTGGCGCTAGCCGTTGCCGGTGTCAACAAGGACATCCCGACGATGAACGCACAACACATCGCTACCGTACGTTTGAGTGAGATAATACCCATTAAAAAAAACCCTCCTGATTGTGAACTGCTCCCCGTCAAGTAGACAGGGTAAATAATGAAAACCAGCCTAAGCGGCTTGAGACCTGTATTCGACAGGGCTCAAGCCGTTCAGTCGTTTCTGGAGACGATCGTGGTTGTAGAACGATATGTAGTTCTCGATGGCCGTTGTGAGTTCGCTATAGGCCTGGAACTCACGCAAGTAGTACATCTCCACTTTCAAGGTGCCCCAAAAACTCTCGATCGGGGCGTTGTCGATGCAACGTCCGACCCGGGACATGCTGTGGGTCAGCCCCGCATCTTCTACTATGCGTTTGAACCCTCTCGATGTGTATTGATATCCTCGGTCGCTATGGATCATCGGACGCGCTCCTGTGCGGAGCCCTGCGATCGCTGGCATCATCGTCTGGAAGACGAGCGCGTTGTTGTTAGATTTCCCGATGCGATAGGCGACGATCGAGCCGTCATACAGGTCGATGATCGCGCTCAGATAAGCCTTCTTCCCGGCGCCATATTTGAACTCGGTGACGTCGGTGCACCATTTCTCGTCCGGTCGGGACGCGCTGAACTCTCGGTTCATCAGATTCTCGGCCACGTGCTGCGGCGTTGACTTCTTATGCTACTTCCGCTTCCGGCGGATGACCGATTGGATCCCATGGATATGCATCAAGCGATAGACTCGCTTTTCATTGAACGGGGACAGTCCTTGTTGTCGGCGCAACCGGTTGATCGTCATCGTGATCCGACGGTACCCGTATGTGCCGTTCGCCTGGTCATAGAGTAGACGGATGTCCTCCAGAAGCTTCTCGTTCTCTTCTTGACGCACCGGTATGGTGCGATTCAACCATTTGTAATAGGCCGCCCGTGAGATGCCGGCGACTCGACAGAGGAGCACGAT
>CABIYO010000046.1 GCA_902362975.1 Caryophanales bacterium | reverse complement strand
AGGACTTCCTTCACAAACTGTCGAGACGGATCGTTGACGAGAACCAAGTCATCGTCGTGGAGACATTGAAGTCGAAGGACATGATGAAGAACCACAAGGTCGCCAAATCGATCGCAGATGTCAGTTGGTACGAGTTCGTCCGACAGCTAGAATACAAATGCAAGTTCTACGGACGGACGCTCATCAAGGCAGATCAATGGTTCGCATCGACCCAGATCTGTTCCACTTGCGGAGCAAAAGGCGAGAAGAAAAAATTAGATGTCCGTGAATGGACGTGTGCCTGTGGCGCGCATCATGACCGTGACATCAACGCGAGCATCAACCTGTTGATGTTAGCCGACTGACAACCATTCAGGGCAGGGACTGCCCGACGAGCTTGGTAAATAACCGTGGCTGGTAAGAGCACGGTCTTCCCAAGAAGCTCCCACTTCAATTTGTGCAGCAAATAAGTGGCGAGTAGTTCACTTTAGTTGGTATTCATCATAACATACTCATTTTTTACGAATGATTTAGCTTCCTACGACAGGACTAAGTCATTGGTCACGGTTTCGAAACCTATTCACGTTTCGAATCGCAATCTTAAACGAATTTTGATTTTACACTGTTTTTAATAAGTCCATTTCCTTATTTTCAGAAAACATAATGGTACATCCGATTCATTTTTTGTAAAATATATATGGGTTATTAACAAAAATGTAATAGTAACCCATTTTATACATAAGGGGATTAAGTGATGCGATTCATCGTGACGTGTTTTTTAGACCGAGAGCAGACTTGTGAGTTTCTCGTGTATGGGAGTTCTGATTATGATGCATACAAAACCTTTGAACGGACACTGCAATCATTGAATTCATTGACTGGACAAATCACATTATCAGACGAGGAAACCATCCCGGTATCACGGATCCTCGCTTACCGCATTGATCCGATCAAACCTCTCTTTTGAAACAATATTGTTTCGGGTAACCCTATTAGGAGAGTAAATCTGATAAATGGGGTAGTACGAATGGAAGTCGGAATAATCGGGCTCGGGAATATGGGAATGAACTTGGCACTGAATTTGACGGACAATGGACATCGCGTATATGGATGTTTGTGTGAATCCATTCATTCGTAACGACGACCAGATTCAACTCATTCTCGACAATGTCCCGTCGATGCATGAGAAATGGGTGAAAGATGACCCAGTTTCGATTCAAGAGATCATTCTTCAGGTACTTCGCACGCATCCAGACGATTACTTTGTCACCCCTAGTCATGCTAAGTTACGCCCACGACGGATGTGCATGCGTGGTCAACGGTTGTTAGAAGACCCTGCTCTGTTTGAGTCATTTGTTAATCGAAGCTATAAAGCGACAGCACGAACCCAGTAGAGAATCCGACACAAAACAGCCGCCCTCTCACTTGAGAAGGCGGCTTATCTTATGATGCCGAGCGTTCGTTGAGCCATTCCCCGACGCGACGGAACGTATCCGTCCGAGGAGGCGCTTCACTTCGGCTGAACGTATGGTAATCGATCTCCGACACGTATCGAATCAATCGGATGAGCGAGAAGGCGAAAGCGATTGTACAGCCAATCGCAAAACTGAGCCCATAACTGTCCGGTCCGAGTGGGAGCAATAAGAACGTCAGACCTGCGTTCATCGTGATGAAGAGTGCCGATGTATACGCCGCTCCCTTATGGTCTTCAAAATAAAGCAATACGAGCGTGAGGACGAGGACCATCGCGTTCGAGAAGGCTCCAATCGTCGTCATTTGGAAGACGTCTCGAATCTCATGCGAGAGCCCAAGTAACGGGAACAAGACAGCTGCGAAGATGACGAAGAGAAGCGAGACGAGCCCTTGGTTTCGGAACAAGCGTTGCAGCTCCTGTCGTAAGACGAGTAACATCGCCGCTTTCGACCGTTGAATCTGTTGATACGTCCCGCCTTCATTCACGTACCCGTAAAATACGCGATAACGCTCATAAAAGCGCGTCTCGACCGATACGACGAAAATCGTCATCGTCGGGATAATCGTCAAATACGACAAGAAGATGGCCGTATCATAAATCGGATGGTAACGGAACGTGTCGAGATGGACAGCCCCACCTTCGGAGAACCAGATGATCCACGTCCCGACCCAGATCCCGATGTTGTAGAGGAAGCTCGTCCAAAACAATGTCGGATAACGGTCGAAATACCGATAGAACGAGAACTGACCGACCGTGCTCCGATTCGGGAACGTGAGGAGCATTGACGTGAACAACCCGAACAACGTGACGACGAGTCCGAGCGTCATGCTCGCCGTCAGGGCGAAGCTCTTCATATAGGACTCTGTCAAATAGGACATCAAGAACTGATCCGTAATGATGATCGCTGCGACGGCGACGACCCCACCGGCGACAAAGCTATAGGCGACTGCCTGATAAAACTTCGCCGCACTGAGGAATAAGAAATGTACCCAGATCAAGTTGACCGTCATGAACAAAACGAATGCCAACGCGTTCAACAATGCCGGCAGCTCCGAGAACGAGAGGAAGACGGCGAACAACACCGAGGCGATGGCGACGGTCGTCTTCATCATGCCGATGAACGCCGGGAAGATGTCTTCGTACCGCTTCTCATAGAAACAGTCCGCCAAGTATCTCGTGACGACGAGCTGCTGCACGCCGAGCACGACTTGGGAGAAGATGAAGCTATATGAGACGATCAAGTTGAACGTCGTCCGTTCCTCAAGCACGGCGATCGACAAGTAACTCGTCAGCCACTGCATGAGCGCGATCGTCACGATGACGATCAGCCACGGTCCGGACGTGACGAGACCGGCAAAGGCGTACGCTTTAATGCGTGAGGAAAAATAATCTTCTTGGAACAGCTGTTGTAACTTAAACCCGATGCCCGCCATATGCCGCTCTCCTTTCTTCATATAGATGTAAGTACGCATCGATGAACTGATCGGTGCGGTAATATGTCTCGACGCGCTGCTGCCCGTTACGTCCGAGTCGACGCGCGTCCTCACGGTTCTGGTGGAACCAGACACAACGTTCCGCAATCCGGCGTGGATTGACCGGTGGGACGACGAATCCGGCCGGACCGAACGGCTCGTCCGGTCGCCCGTTCACGAGCTCCGCGCAGGCCCCGACGTCCGTCACGATCCACGGGACACCTGCGGCCATCCCTTCGAGTACGGCGAGCGGTTGTCCTTCAGAAATACTCGTCAACAGACACACATCGAGTTCGGGAAGGTGTTGTCGAATATCGACTTTTCCGACCAAGAAGACGGACCGTTCGAGCTCGAGTTGCCGGATGAGCATCTCGCACTCCGCCGCATACTCCTTATCCTCATCAAGCGGTCCCATGATGGTCAACTCGAACGGGACGAGCATATCTTGTAATAACTTCGCCGCATAAATCATCGTCTTGATGTCTTTGATTGGGACGACACGGACGATGGCACCGATTCGTAGCTTCTCTCCTCCCGCCACGTGACCGAGTGCGGACAACCCCGTCACGTCAATCCCGTTCGGAATGATGCTCAATTTTTCAACAGGTGCCCCGAGCTGACGTTGCAACTCGCCGTTTCGTTCAAAGAGTGTGATGACGTCATCTGCCTTTCGGTACGCTTCCCGGGAAATGTGATGGAAGAACTGGATCCAATGGGAGCGAAACTCAGACGGAATCCAAGATGCCTGTAATATTTCTTCTTCCCGTTCACGCGAATAGATGCCGTGTTCAGTCAAAAGAAACGGAATGTTTTGTCGTTCTTTCATCGCACTCGCAATGAGGCCTGCATATCCGGTCGAGGCCGCGTGCACGAGATCGACTTGAGGTAATTCGGCTTGAAGCAAATCAAGGACAGGGGCATACATACTGCGCCACATCCAAAAGTAATCGATGAACGAACCGGCCTGCCCTTCTTCTTGATAGCTCTCCGTGACGAGCTGATAGAAGAGACGACTCGAGAAGAACTGTTCTGGTGTCCCGATTTGATTTTCAAGAATCGGATAGATGGACGAATCGACTTGACCGAATGTCATCCACGTCTTGATTCGCTCCCGTTCCGCTTCCGATAACGCTTCCGGTCGACGTTTCCGTGTCGCCCGTTGATTGAGAGCGAGCGTGGTGACGCCTGTGACGTTCTTCGGTAACGTATAACGATAATCAGCTTCTGACTTCGGATTCGGCATGATTGAGATAATCTCAAACTCATGCATCGGCATCTGTTCCATCAGTATGTGCACCCAGCTCGATACGCCGCCGCTCACATATGGATAACTCCCTTCGACAACAATTCCTATTTTCATGGGCGATCCTCCAATATCGGGAGACGAACAGATGTGTCTCTCAATTCAACTTGATACAATGTACCGTTTTCATCAAACGGCTGGACTTCCCCAAAATCAAATGTCCCTGTATCGAGACGTTTCCCGGGTTGGACACGGACGAGTAACGTTGACGGGACAGGCAGTTGTTGGGCATTGATATCGATGGCATCATTCGTGTAAGCCACATCGATTTGCGCATCTTGATATAACTTGTATTTCCGATACGCATCATATTGACTTAATCCCTCGAGATGTGGATATTTGGCGTAGAGTGTCTGGAATAATCCTTCAAACGATTCTTTCATCATCTCCCACCCTTTCCCTTTCGAGCGATAGTCATCTAACACGTCATCCGGGTGAATGAAGTGAGAAACGAGCCCGAAGTTGGCGACGGCGTCAATGATGACAAATAGGTCATCCGGTGTCTCGTTGTATCCGCTCGATACGCGAGGGAAATCGTACAAGTTCGGATAGACCGGATCGGGTCCGAACTCTTGAATGTAACTTCCTTTCGTCGCATCTCCGCTGTAGAGTCCTGCGACAATCAATCCTTTCGGAAACTTCTCGTTCAACACTTCGAGTCCGGATTGACCGATGATGTTCGATGGTGGCACATAGCTGCGGATCCGCTCATTCGGCAAGTAATAGTCAAACGCCTCAACGACACGGTCAATGGCGGAACGCATATCTTCCTGACTGTCCCATTTTGTATATCCAAGCTCCGGGTCCATCACTTCATCTCCCATGACGAGTGGCTGGTGGTTGAACCCGTGTAGCCCGACTTCCCCATTCGTTTGGAGTAAACCACGACCATATTCGAGCATCGGTGCCCGAATTTTTTCGATGAGCTGTTCTGTCGTCTCTTCATTCGTCGCTTTATAACTCCCGATCAGGAAACCAGAATAAGTGACGTCGTAATCCTCACCGATTTGCTTCATATCTTTCCACCATACTTCGGAGAAGAATTCCTTAATTGAGAGGTCATATTCTTCTGTGATGACGGGATTCGAGTTGCTCGGTACCGGTGCCGGGAAGTCGTCAAGGTGAACGACCTTGATGCCAGCTTGTGGCATGACGAACGCTGGAAACAGCATCGATAACGTCTGCACCATCAAGCCGCGCGAGTTCTTATCCGCCAACGACGCCGTATTCCAAAACATCACTTCGCCCTTCCCATAAGGAGACTGCCATAATATCGGTTCGTTTTTGGCAGAAATGAGGACGTCCGCCTCTTCTTTCAGTTTGACGTCAGCAATGCTGTGGACGAATAACCCTGAGTCTTGGGGCAAGTCGACATACCCAGGGAAAATTTCTTGTTCGAAAATCAACCCGTTGACTCCATCTTTAAAGTCCCCAAAATCGCTTACGCCGACCAGGTCTGCCCAGTCTTGATCGATGAATCGTCCGGCAACGTAGAGCCGTCCACCTTTTTCAACGAACGACCGAATCGCCTCGTACGGCCATGATTTCGTATTTTCCCCGCTGACGACGAGAACGTGTCGTGGAGAAGGCTCAATCGATGCGATGGCCTCTGCCTCGATCGAGGTATAAGGCAATTTGGCATAGTCGAGCGCGTATTTAAAGTTATTCAAAACAGCTGTCGACAAATCGTCGTCGTTCTGATGGATGTAGATTTGAACCGGATTTCCCTCCACCGCTCTCACCTCACCCGCGAGTGTCGTAAAGGATTTCGGCTCATGCGCTTCTTTTGGGATGAGCCGATGACCGTAGTCAAGCCGTAAAAACTGGACGACGACAATCATCGCGATGAGTAAAGAGAACAGAGACGCGAGATACGTCGTAATCGATTTATTCATATATGGGCACCTTCTAACTGTTGAATGACAAAGCGATAGTCCTCTGGAATATCTTGCAAATCGAGATGTTGATGCAGGCGGTCAAGCGTCGGACGCAGGGACGCCCAATCGCCGTTCGTCATGTGATGTTCAATCAACATGACATATCCATCGGGTACTTTTGGATGATACAGGGTGAGCGCCTCAGCCAATCGTTCTCCCGTTTCCAAGTCACCCGAGCGGAACGAGAGGCGGGCTTTCGTGCGTAAGTACGTTTCGTCTGTTTCGTCGTACTCACTCAATTGATCGAGGTGAAATAATATCCGTTGCTGGATACGTATTTGCATATCTTGATCCAAGAGACCGCTATCTAAGAATGAAATTCCGGTTTCAATTACCGGATAAATCGTCTCTGGTCGCTCCGGATTCACTTGTGCGATTCGCTGTTTTAACATCAAATCGTATCGGTCGAACAATGTGTTTCGGACGGTCGCTGCATAGTGGACCGTTTCCGTATCCTCGTGTTCGAGACCTAAGTGTAAATATTCTTCTGTATTCATGAGCGGTGTCGACATGAGTTGTGTAATCGATTGTTTCCGCTTGTTCTCGTCCATCTGTAAGGCTTCCGTCAATGGGACGAGATCTAAATCTTCTTTCGCCTGTTGCTGCAAGCGTTCTAAGTTGACCGTCTCAAAGTTGATGTACTCATCGTAGTCGAGAAGCGTCTTCGGTGAGGCGAAGCGTCGGGCAATCACATATCCAATCAAACCAAACAGTTCTCCGACAATCGGGATGATGGCACTGACTAGAAATATCGAGAGCCAGACTCCCTTTTCCGTCGCATCGACTTTCGGTCGTACAATCAGTCGATACAAGACGAAAAGGACCGTCGCATGCAGAAGGAAGAAAAGAAGAATCATCCAACCGGTCATAGGCGTTTCCCACCTTTCACATAGAAGACATGCTCAATCCGTTCCTTGAATCGTTCGGCTGATTCAACCGGTGTACCTGGGAGGAGAAAATGAAGGATGCGATTGTCTTCGTCATATCCGATAACGTCAATTTCACGCATCGACTGTCTCAAAATCAATTCCATTTCAATCAATGACAAGTCCACACCCTCTACAGGTAATGTGACCGTACTATACGGTTGACCATATTGCTCATGACGAAGTACTTGTTGGGCCACTTTTTGTTCGAACGCTTCCATCCGGAACATGTGTGTCCCGTCGACGAGCTGGTCGCTGACGAGCATCCATTCAAGCGCATCCGCTTTTTCGATACGCGTTCCCGTCCAATCCAAGACGAGTTTCATCATATTCATCTCATGGCTACGTAAACGTAGAATATCGATTTCATGGACGACCAACACTTCCTTCACCGTGCCTTCATAACAAATCGGCGCGACGAGAAGCGGTCCATCTAACTCATCTGCCAAACGAATCGTCGGTTTTTTGGATTGGAACATCCGTGCGAAAATCCCTTGTTCCGAATCGATAAAGAGCGTCTGCGGCAAACGCTCCACTTCTCCTGAACGAACGTGGAGACGAAGCGTGCGCCGTGAGGCATCCACATGATATAAAGCGAGTTGGCGAGCACGGAAGACACGCGTGAACGTTCCGATCAAATGGTCACGCACCAAGTCGGTCGCATCTTGATCGAGTTTTAGTCCAATCTCATAAATCTTTGAGAGCGTATAGGTCGAGTCGAGGACCCGTTTGCGCATCTCTCCTTGTGATTCTTGGAGCTGTTGAATCGTCTGTTTCAACTGTTCGTTCTCATCGACCACTTCTTCTTGACGAATGTGGAGCGACTGATAACGCTCCCGATAAGACGTGCTGAAGACACCCGCACTGAGCGCGACGAAGAAGTGTAGCAAAATCCAAGCCAGTTCATTCGTATCGTAAAGGAATAAGAGCAAGTCTGAGCCTTCCATCAAAAGGAATGAAAAATGATAGAGACTCGTCAACGCAAAGCTGACGAAGGCACCGAGCAAACCATACCGTAAAGAAAACAGGAGAATATAAAAAATTAATGGGTCAATCGCCCAATCCGACAAAGAAAGACTAAATGTATAGTCTAAAATGCCGATAAGTAAAATAGTCACAATCATTTCAATCCATTTGATGGATGTGCGATGTTGGGTATAAATCATAGTGTCACTCATTCCTTTACGTGGTGTTTTAGTAGTAGGACTTTCAATGGATTGTCGACAAAAATTTCATATCGAGACGGGCAAACTTACTGAAAAGTAAGGGCGCAAAGACATGGGTCGTCGATCTTTTTAGATACCGATCGCCAGTCTGCAATAGCCGCAGCCTCTCTCTGATAACTATCAGGAGGGTTTTTTTATGGGTATTTTCTCAGCCAAACGAATCGTGACCATCTGTTGTGCATTTCTCGTAGGATTGGCTCTTTTGACGCCGCAACAAGCGGTCGCCAAAGCGAGCAATCCGCTCGCAAACGTCGAATCGTACAAGATTTATTACGACATGCCGACAAAGACCAAAATCAAAAAGATGCAACAGTATGACCTTGTCATCATCGAGCCTGTTTATTATACAGCAGCGCAAATCAAAGAGTTACAGAAATATGGGACAAAAGTGTACGGCTACATCAACACGATGGAAGCGGACAATTGGAACGTTGATTTCATCAGTCAGATGAACGAGTCGGACTTCTTCCACCGTAACGGACAACGTGTCCATTATGCGGAATGGGATTCTTATTTGGTCGACATGACGTCGACGCATTATCGTGAGCTATTGACGCGTGAAGTGGAGAAACAAATCGTCGCCAAAGGATTGGATGGCGCGTTCTTGGATACCGTCGGCAACATCGATAACGAGCATTCGGAACAACCGACCATTTTAAAAGCGCAACGTGATGGGATGAGTCAGTTCATGAAAACGATCAAATCCAATCACCCTTCCCTTTCTCTCATTCAAAACTGGGGATTTGCGACATTGAAGACGTATACGTATCCATATGTGGATGGTGTGATGTGGGAAAGCTTCAACTACACGACTGTAGCGAAAGATCAATGGTCAAAAGACCGCATCCAAGAGTTGCGTGACCTTGATACACGTTACGGGATCAAAGCGTTGACCGTGTCTTCGAAACAACGTCCAAAGAGCGCGGCGTATGCTGAAAAAAATGGGTTCATCCATTTCCACTCAAATGCTTCGTTAGATTATAATAAATTCTGACTTTCATTTACATGATTGTACAAGTTTGTACAAGTATCTGGTAGTTTCTACAATGGAAATGCTACAAAAACATCCCACGTGTTTGCCTTCTTTATCGGCAGATTCGTGGGATTTTTTGATAGATTCGCTTCATTCTCTTTCGTATTCATTTGCATAGTTTTGGCATGATAATATGACAGTTAGAGATTTTTACTTTTTCACATACTCTTTCGCTTTTTTAATCTTTTCTTTGTCGTGTTGCAGTTGCTTTTCGATGTCGTACGCCATATACATATCGTTCTTGACCATATAATTAGCGATTTCAGCATGATTTTCAATTGCTTGATTCAACTGTTTGACGAGCACTTTCCGTACTTCAGGTGAAGCTGTTTCAGTCACAGCGACTGAATAAGCGCGAACGGCTGACTTTGCAGTGATGAGCAAATCGGTCGCAATCAACTCGTCCCGTTTTTTACTTGGTCGCTTTAAATTTTCCTGGATTCCCATATGGATTTCCTCCTTATAACTTGTTCGGTAACAGTTGCTTCAATTCACTGATTGCTTGCTCAGTGTTCTTCAAGTAGTTGCGAGCAATTTTCTGTAGTTCCTTATCCTTAATAAGCGGTTCGCTCACATATCCTTTGACTAATCCTGCTTGATTCAACGTTAACATCTCATGAATTTCCAAAATTTCATGAATCGCTAGTTCATTTTTAGCCATGTTTGTCTCTCCTTTTCATCAAATCAAATCATCCTATTTGTAAACTCAACAAGCGCTTCCGCCTGATTCCTTTGTATCGGAAACACCTCCCTCTGCCAACTTTCTTACATGAACAGTGTTTCCGATTACACTTCCTTTCAAACAAAAAATTAATCATTCATTATTGTAAGAACATGATGGAGACGAATCTCTTATCCTTAAAAGGGCAATGTCAAAACATTTTGAACACCTTTTTAATCAAGAATATTTGAGTATCATCGTTTTCCAAAAACATTTACAAATTAATTTCATTCTTTAGGAGGAAGTGATTTTACGGCTGGTCCCTCGATGACTTCCCCGTTCGGTTTAAAGCGCGAGCCGTGACATGGGCAGTCCCACGATCGTTCCGCTTGATTCCAATTGACGGTGCAGCCCATATGCGTGCAAGTCGAACCTACCATTGAAACATGTCCAGCCTGGTCACGGTAGGCAGCTACATGTTCCCCGTTATGCTTGACGATACCCCCTTCATCAAGCCCAAGCTCGTCCACTCGTTTATCCGTCGGTTTCAATTTGCCTTTGACAAGCTCCTTGGCTACATCAGCGTTCGTCTTGATGAATCGAGTAGCGTCCGCTAACTTCCACTTCGACCGTGTCGGGTCATACAGGTCTTCGTAACGATTCGGGCGTTTTAAAATTAAATCAGCGATGAGACGAGCTGCTACGATTCCTTGGCTCATTCCCCATTTCGAGAAACCGGTCGCAATAAAAATGTGCGGTGTATCGTTCGTCATTCGACCAATATAGGGCACTTTGTCAAGCGTAATCAAATCCTGCGCTGACCAATGATGGGTGAACCTCTCCGCATTAAAATATCGTGTCCCGAACTCGCCGAGATTCTCGTAACAGGTTTGTGTCTCCTCCTTATGCCCCACTAAATGATTCTCCCCCCCAAACATGGCCATTTTCTTGCCATTATCGAGTTTGACGTGTCGGACGGATCGGCTCGGCTTATCGACACTTATGAACATGCCTTCTGGGAACGTCTCTACCTCGGCCGACACAACGTAGGAGCGTTCCACCTCCATTTTCGCAAAGTAGAGTCCTTTAAAATCGTTAAACGGGAAATGAGTTGCCACGACGACGTCTTTCGCTGTAATCGTATGCCCTGTCAACGTATCAAGACGATGCGGTGAACCATATTCTATACCTGTTACCCGGGTCATCTCGTAGAGTGTCCCACCACGTTCAAGGAAACGATTCATCAATCCTTGCAAGTATTTAACAGGGTGGAACTGGAGCTGGTCTCGCATGACGGTGGCCTTTTTGACATCGTACGATAAGAGGTCGTTCACTTCGTCTGTAGCATCGCCTCCTTCAATTCCTAGCTTCCGATAAGTCTCTTCTTCTTTCTCTAGCAATTTTTTCGAAGTCGAAGACGTGAGGGCGTACATATAGGCGTGCTGGCGCTCGAGATCACAATCGATATCAAGCTGGTCCACCTGCTCCTCAAGGAACCGAAGCGCATCCATATTCGCTTCATAATAAAGTCGGGCCTTATCCTCACCAATCGATTTCACCAGTTCGGTATAAATCAAACCATGCTGGGCTGAAACTTTGGCTGTCGTGTAACCCGTCGTCCCCGTGGCAAAGCGGGCTGCTTCAACCAGTACTACTTGTTTGCCTTGTTCCACCAATTGTAATGCCGTGAGTACACCGACGATACCGGCCCCAATAACGATGGTTTCAGTCTGAATATCCTCATTGAGCGTTTTTGCCTTCCTCGTTTCGACGTCGCGCCAAAATGATTTCGGAAAATCTTGTAACATGCATGTCCCTCCTTACTTAAAATATGCTGAGATTTTAGATGCATGGGTGAAGTACCCTTGATTTGGAAAAGGAAAACAAAAAGAGACCTATGTCAGGTCTCATCATCAGACGGTATCACAATCTTTTCAAATTGTTGGTCACGACAGAGAGTAATCGCCTGCATTGCTAACTGATAATCCCTTTCCGGCAAAGTAATCAATTCTGTAGGTAACACCCACTCTTTATTGTTGTATAAGTGAATAACAAGTTTCACCAATACAATATCTGGTTTCTGAAATGTATTTTCATCAATGATTGTCGATGTCCTTATTCTTCCTGACTCTAAGTCGACATAAGGTAGTAAATGACGTTGCAAGCCTTCATTTCCTGCAATCACATAGAGGGCAGAAAAGTATTTTTTTCCGACGCTTCCAGGATCTTTTAACTGCTGGGCTAGTCGTTTAAAAGTGTGATAATGATCTGTCGACAAAAAATCGATACTGTTCATAGCAAACCCTCTCTCAATTTCTTTCTTTCGAGTCGGTCTATATCAATTCCACCCCTTGGGCAAATATAATCCTAATTTAGCTAAGATTAAAACTTTCCTAGCAATATACCCCCTAGACCGTATTTACACATATTAGTTTTTTTTCGTTTAGTTTATATTGGTAGTGGAATTATACCTTTGTCGTGCATTTACCAGTTGTTTAAGTAAAAGGAGGAATATTATGTTTCGCCATCAAAAGGAATTGCAATTCGAAGTGAACGTCGATCGTCCAGACCCACAACTCGCCCGACAGATACAAGAGGTTCTCGGCGGTCAATTTGGAGAGATGACCGTCATGATGCAATACTTATTTCAAGGCTTCAACTGTCGAGGAGAAGAGAAGTACAAAGACATGTTGATGGACATAGGTACCGAAGAGATTGGGCACGTGGAGATGCTCTGTGCTCTCATTTCACAGCTTCTCGACGGGGCATCACCGGATGACCAAGCCGAGGCGGCGAAAGATCCGGCAACCGCAGCGATTCTTGGGGGAATGAATCCGCAACACTTGATTGTGAGCGGACTTGGCGGACTGCCGACGAACTCGAACGGGGTACCGTGGAATGGTTCATATATCGTCGCAAGCGGTAACTTGCTTGCGGACATGCGTTCAAATTTACACGCTGAAACCCAGGGTCGGCTTCAAGTCGCACGGCTTTATCATATGACGAAAGACGAAGGGGTACGGAAAGTGTTTCGCAAGATGCTCGCCCGCGATCGCTACCACCAATATCAATGGATGGCAGCAATTGATGAGCTTGAAGCAAAAAATGGCGTCGTCGTACCGGCGAGCTTTCCTGCGAAGAATGAAAAGGAAGCCGAAAAACACGGTCTTGAGTTCTGGGACCTCTCAGAAGGTAACGAGTCGAGTAAAGGAAAATGGGCGACCGGAAGTGCGCCTGATGGTGCTGGCGACTTTGTCTATCTAAGCAATCCAGCCCCGCAAGGTCAAAAACCAGTCATGGATATTCCTGACCAAACACTCCATCATGACTTGGACGCTCCAAATGGTGTCGAGAAAGTCGTTCAGAAAGTCACAGAGCAAATCAAACGAAAATAAAAAAAGGGCTGACCTACTGAACTGAACCGAAAAAGTTAGACACTAAATAGTTTCGTTAGGCGACCTTTAGAACCTGCGTCCGGTATTCCACCGGGCTCAGGTTTTTTAGTCGTTTCTTGATGCGACGATGATTATAGTACTCGATGTATCGCTCGAGCTCCTGTTTGAAATGGGTCATATCTTCGAACTTCCTGAGATAAAGGAGTTCGGACTTGAGCACGGCGAAGAAACTCTCGATGGCCGCGTTGTCGAGACAGTTGCCCTTTCGGGACATACTCTGGGTGATGCCGTGTTCGCGCAGCTTCGCCGTGAACGCTCGAAACTGGTATTGCCAGCCCTGGTCAGAATGGAGGATCGGCCTTCCATCGCCGTCGAGTCTTGCGATGGCTTGGTCCAACATCTCGCCGACGAACGGATATCTAGAACTGTCTGACATCGAATAGGCAATGATTTCTCGGTTTGCCAGGTCCATCATCGGGGAGAGATAGAGTTTCTCCCCGAAAAGATGGAACTCGGTGACATCGGTGACCCACTTCTGGTTTAGGTCTGTGGCCTGGAAATCTCGCTCGAGGAGGTTCGGTGCGATCGTTCCGACCTCTCCTTTGTAGGACCGATATTTCTTCATGCGGACGAGGCACTTGAGACCGAGCTCGTCCATGAGACGCAATACGGTTTTCGGGTCGTGCCTGAAGCCTTGGCGCTCGAGGAGCGCATGGATGCGCCGATAGCCACAACGTCCTTCGTGTTCGTGGAAGAGGGTCTGAATCGCTTCCTTCACGTTCGTGTACTTGTCAACAGCCGTCAGGCGTGTCCGCCAATAGTAGTAGACACTTCGAGCCATATCGAGCACCTGGAGGAGACCCGGTACAGGATAGGTGGCCCGTAGCTCGTCGATCACTTGGGCCTTGATCCGGTTCGTCGCGCTTCCTCTTCTTGAACCAAGGCTTTCAATTTTTTTAACGCGGCGTTCTCCATCTCGAGGTACTCGACCCGTTCCGGGTCGCCGTCAACATCTCGGCCGTTCAGTTTGCACAAAAAGATTTACCAGAGGTCGTCAGTCGTGCCCTCGCCGCTTCCGGTCTTGAGGCACAGTATTTAGAGCTCGAGTTGACCGAGAGTGTCATCCAAAGTGCAGACCGCGCCATCGAGACGATGCATGAACTCGTCGCTCTCGGCGTCCACCTCTCCATCGATGATTTCGGGACGGGGTATTCCTCCCTCAGTTACTTGAAGCTGTTCCCGATCGATACGCTCAAGATCGACCAGCACTTCACGAAGAACATCGAAAGTGACGAGAAAGACGCTGCCCTCGTCAAAACGATCATCCGCATGGCGCACGAGCTCGATTTGAACGTCATCGCGGAAGGCGTCGAGACGGAGAATCAAGTCGCTTTCCTAAAAGCCGAATCGTGCAATCAGGCACAAGGGAATTATTACAATCGTCCTTTGCCGGCGGAAGACATCGAAGTCTTCTTCGAGCAATATCAAAAAGCATCATCGAGTTGATTCATTCGACCTCCATGACGGGGGTCGATTTTTTACTAGGATTTTGACGATTGCTGAGTCACACCGAGCAATGCGCACAGGTTACCCGACACCTCTCGATGATTGGAAAATTGTTGCCTGAAAATGACGAGCTATTTGAGGGATCTTTCGCCCATAGCTTTAAATCGATGAAGACGACACAATAAAAATGACCTCCGATGATTATATCGGAGGTCATTTTACAAACATACGTTCGTTTTATAGTACAACGCAAACAAGCGCCTATATATTCGCTTTTTCTATTTTTAGTCTAGCAAATCCCGTAGCATAAGTCTATTCTTTCTCTCCACGACCTCTTACATTAAAGAGAGACTCTTGAAAGGAGCATATCTATGGAATTATACCGTTGGGACCTCAATCTGAAAGTCCGCTTATTCGGCGAAGGCTTATTCAACCTCTTGTTTTGGATGTACTTTCCATTCATCACCGTCTATTTCGCCCGGACGCTCGGTGTTGAGCTAGCCGGACTACTCATGGCCGTGCCACCGTTGTTCCTGCTAGTCGGCAGCTTGATTGGCGGTTCGCTTGCAGATGAGATTGGTCGCCGCCCCGTCATGCTCGCCGGGACGTTCTCACAAGGTTTCCTATTCCTCGTTTTCGCTTTATCAACGAACGCCTATGTCGATTACATCACCTACATCAGCATCGGTTTTATGGGTGCCATCTACAAACCGGCCAGCTCGGCGATGGTCGCCGACCTCGTTCCGACTGAACATTTACGGAATGTATTCGCAACGTTTATGGCTTCGAACAATATCGGTGCTGTTCTCGGTCCGCTTCTTGGTGCGGTCCTCTTTTTCGAGTATCGTCAGGCGCTCCTCCTCGGCTGCGCCCTTGTTCTTTTTGGTTACGGTGGTTTGCTCGCGGTTCTAACCAGTGAGACACGACCGGTCTCGACCGAGAAGACGGTCGCAACGACATTTTTCACCCAAGGGCGGTCGTATGCGACGATTTTGATTGACCCGCTTTTCCGCCTCTATCTGATTGCTGGCGTATTCGCCTTAATCCCAATCATGCAGCTAGACGTGTATTTACCTGTCTATTTGATTGAACAAACTCCGGCCACGTTCAACGTCTCGAATACAGTCTTATTCGGCTGGCTCGTTGCATATAACGGCCTCTTGTTCGTCGTCTTCATCATTCCTGTCACGCGTGTGTTTCGGGCGTGGGACGAACGGCGTGTTTTACTATTGTCGACTTTCCTAGGAGGTTTCGGGACATTTCTCGTCGCCTTCTCATCAAATATCTGGTACTTGCTCATCGTCACGACCATGTTCACGTTCGGGGAGCTGATTCGTTCTCTCGTCAGTCAGAGTTTCGTTAGTCACTATGCACCAATCGAGTCACGTGGACAATACCTCGCGACCGATACGCTCCAAAACACAATCGGCAAGTTCCTCGCACCGGTGACGGTATTTGCATCAGGATTTCTCTCCCCGCTCGCTGTGTTCACACTCATCTTGCTGTCGGCACTCATCGGTATGGGGCTGTATGCGAAGCTATTTGACAGGCTGAACCAAATGAAAGTTTCGTCTTAAGGTTACCGCAATCACTTTGTTACTAATCAACGCCTGTATCGCATTTCGGGAATTTTATTTAATCTTAAGATTGATCGTTCGTTCTTGTATCTATATAAGAGTGCCTGTCCGTCATAAGAGTGCTTGTCCGTCGTCCCGCCTACGAATTAAGCCGGGACGCTCTTTTTGCATTACTCGAAAGAAATTCCGTCATTAGACTTGTAAATCGAATTTATTTTGATATGATGAATGCAGAGACGGAAAAAAATTCTTTTTCAGGGGTGACAATATGGAAATTGGTTTGATTGGTTTAGGAAAAATGGGGTACAACTTGGCCCTCAACTTGAGTGACCATGGACATACAGTCGTCGGGACGGATGTCGGGGACGTCACATCGGACGCGTTCACCATCGTGCCGACGCTCGAAGATGTCGTGAACAAGCTGTCGACGCCACGCGTCATCTGGGCGATGGTCCCTGCCGGCGACGTCACGGAAGCGGTACTCGCTGAACTACATGAGCGCCTCGAACCCGGCGACATCGTGATTGACGGCGGCAACTCGAACTACAAACTCTCGATCGCACGCGCCGAACAGTTCGCCGAGAAGGGCATCAAGTTCTTCGACTGCGGAACGAGCGGTGGCACGGACGGGGCGCGGAACGGGGCCTGTACGATGGTCGGCGGTGACGCAGACGCGTGGCCGACAATCGAACCAATCTTCAAAGACTTGTCTGTCGAGAACGGCTACCTGTACACAGGTCCTGCTGGAAGCGGTCACTTCTTAAAGATGATTCATAACGGGATCGAGTATGGGATGATGCAGGCGATTGCGGAAGGGTTCGACATTTTGGAGAAGAGCCCGTTCGATTACGACTACGAACAAGTCGCACGCGTCTGGAACCACGGGTCGGTCGTACGTTCTTGGCTCATGGAACTCACAGAGAATGCCTTCAAGAAAGATGCGAAGCTCGATGAGATTCGCGGGGTCATGCATTCATCCGGTGAAGGTAAATGGACGATTGAGACGGCGCTCGACCTTCAAGTCGCGGCACCGGTCATCGCCCTGTCGCTCATGATGCGCTATCGTTCACTCGAAGACGACACGTTCTCAGGAAAAGTCGTCGCCGCGCTCCGCAACGAGTTCGGTGGGCACGCGGTCGTCAAGAAGTAACATCTGTGGAAAAGGTCACGGGGACATGACCTTTTCCTTTACTAGGAACTGTAAACGGTTACATATTTGGAATTTAGGGGGAATACTCAATGTCTGGCTCAACACTTATCTTGATCGCCTTAGCCGGGATCTTCTTGCTCTTATTTTTAGTCATTCGCACAAAGCTTCACGCATTCGTTTCGTTGTTACTTGTCAGTTTAATCGTTGGAGTCGCAGCCGGCATGCCACTCGGGGATGTCATTGCCTCCATCCAAAACGGGATGGGCGGAACGCTCGGCTTCGTCGCCGTCGTCGTCGGTCTTGGCGCGATGTTCGGGAAAATGCTTGAAGTGTCAGGTGGCGCGGAACGCCTCGCCCAGACACTCGTCAGCAAGTTTGGGGAAGACAAGGCACAATGGGCGCTCGGCATTACCGGATTCATCGTCGCCGTCCCGGTCTTCTTCGATGTCGGTTTTATCATTCTCGTTCCAATCGTATACGGTCTCGCCAAAAAGACGGGACGTTCGCTTCTTTACTATGGGATTCCGCTCCTTGCGGGTCTCGCAGTCACACACAGCTTCATCCCACCGACACCTGGTCCGATCGCCGTCGCGAACTTGATCGGTGCCGACCTCGGTTGGGTCATCTTGTTCGGTGTTCTCGCCGGGATTCCAGCCATGATTTTAGCCGGTCCGGTTTTTGGGAAGTACATCGCTAAGAAGATTCATGTGACGATTCCAGATTACATGGAATTCGAAGAAATCGACACATCGAAAGAACTGCCGAGCTTCAAAATGATCTTGTCGCTCATCTTGATCCCACTCGTCTTGATCTTGGCGAACACGCTCTCGGCGGTTCTTCTAGACGAGGGCAATGTGATTCGTGACGTCTTGACGTTCCTCGGACACCCGTTCGTCGCCTTGACGATCGCGACGCTCCTCACATTCGTTTTCCTCGGGACACGCCGTGGCTACTCACGTGACGAAGTACAAGAAATCGCAACGAAAGCACTCGAACCAGCCGGGATCATCATCCTTGTCACAGGAGCCGGTGGTGTGTTCAAACAAGTGCTCATCGACTCTGGTGTCGGTGACGTCCTTGGTGAAATGATGGCCGGTTCGCCACTTCCGGCAATCGTCCTCGCCTTCTTGATCGCGACGGTCGTCCGTGTCGCCCAAGGGTCGGCAACGGTCTCGATGGTCACAGCGGCAGGACTCATCACACCGCTACTTGAAATCCAAAACATCACGGGTGCAGCGCTCGGTTTGATCGTCATCGCCATCGCTTCAGGGGCGACCGTCCTCTCGCACGTCAACGACTCGGGCTTCTGGCTAGTCAACCGTTACTTCGGTCTCGACGTGAAAGACACGCTCAAGTCATGGACGATCATGGAAACCATTATCGGACTCACCGGCTTCGCCGTCGTGTTCTTGATTAGCCTGTTCATCATCTAAGTTAGGAAGTGATTGTGTGTTTACGATTGGGGTCGATATCGGGACGACGAGTACGAAAGCCGTCCTGTTCAACGGTCATCAACAACTGGCGGTACATAACGTGTTGTATCCGCTTCTCACGCCCGATACGGAGACGGCCGAGCAAGACCCGGTCGTCATCTATGGGGCCGTGCTTGAAGCTATCTCGGCGGTCCGCGCCAAAGCGGACGGTCCGATTCGCTTCGCATCGTTCAGCTCGGCGATGCACAGCTTGATTGCACTCGATGCGTCAGGACGTCCGCTCACGAACAGCATCACGTGGGCAGACAGTCGAGCGAATCCGTATACGCAGGAAATCAAACGCGATGTTGATGCGAGCGCCCTCCATATGCGCACCGGTACCCCGGTGCACCCGATGGCACCGCTCTCGAAACTGCGTTGGTTAAAAAAAGAGCATCCTGACGTCTTCGAGCGAGCAGACAAGTTCGTCTCCATCAAAGAGTATGTCTTCTATCGCTTAACGGGTCGCTTCGTCGTTGACCACTCCATCGCCTCGGCGACAGGACTGTTCAATTTGAAACAACAGGATTGGGACACGGAAGCACTTGAAGTCGCCGGTGTGACGCCAGAACGTTTGTCTGAACTCGTCCCGACGACAGAAATTTTACACGTGACACCTGACGTGACCGAGACGCTCGGTTGGGACTTCCCGCTCGTCATCGGGGCAAGCGACGGCGTGCTCTCGAACCTCGGGGTCGGTGCCTTCGAACAAGGCGTCGTCGCCGTGACCATCGGGACGAGCGGTGCCATCCGGACGGTCGTCTCGGAACCCGTCGAAGATCCGAAAGGTCGCATCTTCTGTTATGCGCTGACAGACAAGCATTGGGTGATCGGTGGTCCGGTCAATAACGGCGGCATCATCCTCCGCTGGCTCCGTGACGAGTTCGCAGCAAGTGAGGTCGAAACGGCGAAACGGCTCGGCATCGATGCGTACGATGTATTGACGCGAATCGCCGAGACGGTCAAACCGGGTGCGGACGGACTGTTGTTCCATCCGTATTTGATGGGCGAACGCGCCCCGCTCTGGGACTCGAACGCTCGCGGTTCGTTCTTCGGGCTGAGCATTCACCATAAGCGCGAACACTTCATCCGCGCCGTATTGGAAGGTGTCATCTTCAACCTCTATACGGTCATGCTCGCACTCGATGAGTTGACGGGCGCCCCGAACCGCATCCATGCGACGGGCGGGTTCGCCCAGTCGAGCCTGTGGCGCCAAATGATGGCGGACATCTTCGATACACCGGTCGTCGTACCGGAGAGTCACGAGAGTTCATGCCTCGGGGCCGTCATGCTCGGAGAGTACGCCTTCGGGGATATCGAGGAGTTCCAAGAAGTGCCACAAGTGACCCATGAGCACACACCGAACATGGATGCGACGAATGTGTATCGTGAACTTTTGCCGATCTACATTCGCTTATCGCGCCATTTGTCTGAAGAGTATGAAGCCATTTCAGCGTTTCAGCGGAAGCATGTGTAAAGATACCCAAGTTCCTTTTCAAAGTGGAGCTTGGGTATTTTAGTATCAATATTTTCGAGGTAAGTACGTTGTTTCTAGTATAAAATATACTAATAAGGCTTTAATAATTGCTCATTACCAACTAATAAAGGGGTTTTGATTTATGACTTATTATCTACAAGGAATTGATGATGATTATGAGGCAGTTACTCTTCTATCGAAAAAACTAATCGGTGCTACACCAGATGAACTTGTTTTGACTTTTGAGGGTAGGACGTTGTTAGGTGTAAAAGGTGTTAAAAGAAAATTACAGTACATTGATGATCCATCTCAACTTCTTGCGGATCATCTTTCATACACTATTAAGTTACATAATACAGATTTAGAAATTTCCCTTCAAATATACGAAAACATAAACAATCACTTTAGAATAAATTGTTTTAGTAAATTTGGATCAAAATCAGGACAATTGTTCTCTCTGAATTTAACTAAAAGTTTTGAAAATAATTTAATTACCTTCAAACAAAAAATTAAATTCTCTGATCAAATAAAAGGCGATTGTGTAGTGCAAAATAGGAGTGGTTCTTACGCAATGTTGGTGAACGATGATGAGCAATCGCCCGAAGGTGGGCGCTCATTTTTTTGGAATATCAGTGAGCACAACTCGGATC
>CABIYO010000045.1 GCA_902362975.1 Caryophanales bacterium | reverse complement strand
GACAAACAGAAACTATTCTTGTGCGTGCGGGTATCACTCACATCGAGACAGAGTTGGTGCATTAAACATTGCAACGACAACCTAACTGGTATGGTAAAAGTACCAGTGCCTACGGGACTATATGTCCTGCCGTAGGAGGGGTGATGGCACACCCTTAAACTTGAGGCTTGAACAAAACAGAAATGGACTGCGTTCGCACAAGCACTCAAGAATCCCATTGCTTTAGCTGTGGGAGTGTCAACATACAATGCGTTGAAGAAAGGGCAAGGGATGTTCATGGAGTGGGAATTGCTCAACGTCGTCGGAACGATTGCGTTCGCGGCGAGCGGAGCCATCATTGCGATGGATGAAAAATACGATATTTTTGGGGTGTGGTTACTAGCGTTTATCACAGCCTTCGGAGGCGGCGCGATCCGAAACGTTCTGTTAGGAAACCCCGTCAGCTTAATTTGGCAACAGAATGATTTATTTATTTTATGTTTTCTTGTCGCACTCCTCATCTTCCTGCTCCCGAGTGTCGTATTGCCACATTGGGAACGCTGGGGTGTCATTGTCGACGCCATTGGTCTCGTCGCGTTTGCCTTTCAAGGAGCACAGGTCACCATCAAGCTTGATTTACCTTTATCTGCTGCGATTGCGGCGGCTGTCTTGACTGGCGTTGGCGGAGGTGTGGTCCGGGACTTGTTGGCAGGACGCAAGCCTCTCGTCTTACAGTCTGAGGTGTATGCGGTTTGGGCGATTCTTATTGCGGTCATTACGTATTACTTCAAGCTCGAAGGCGGTCTTGCTGTCTACGCGCTTTTAATTGTCGTCGCAACACTCCGAGTGATATCCTACTATCGGAAGTGGAATTTACCAGCACGAAAAGTCAGATAAGGGGGAACGGAAATGAAGATCTTATTAATGATTGGTGCCGGATTAATGGCACTTGGTGTGGCACTCGGTGCGTTTGGTGCCCATGCGCTAAAAGAGAGATTGGCGCCAAACATGTTGGCAAACTGGCAGACAGGTGTGCTCTACCACATGGTGCACGCGCTTGGAATCATTGGGATTGCGGCACTCCTCATGCGTGTGAGCATCAGCCAGTTCAACGTGGCCGGTTGGCTCATGTTTGCAGGAATCATCTTCTTCTCAGGAAGCTTGTACGTCATGGCATTGACGGGAATTACAAAACTCGGAGCCGTTACACCGATCGGCGGCGTCTTATTCATCGTTGCCTGGATTTTTGTCATCGTCGGTGCGATGAAACTATAACTAGAGAATCAATTTCTTCCATATCCATGCCTTTGCTCATGTTCACATGCAGCGATGGCATGGATTTTTTTGATGAGTCATCCCATCAATTGGAAAATGAATGTACACCTCACGCATTTATTATTTGAAAATAGGGTAATTGCTCTCTATTTACATAAAACATTACAGGAAGATGTCAAATTGACCGATTCAAAAAGGTATTGATAAATAATAAGTTCTATGTATTTGTTGCCTACACCTTTGTTCTTGCGTAATAAAATTGAAATATAACTTTAACAGGAAAATATCTATCAGTTAGATATAATTAGTCGTGTTGAAACTTAACCGAATGATCGTTTTTGTTACATACTGAAACGGCTTTAAAAATATGTAGTGTAGTAGGTACTCACGTTTGTCATTTAAGAAAGGATGTACCCCATTCATGAATTGGAAACGCACAGTCTCGACGTTGACGCTCGGTGTGATGCTCATCAGCACACATACCGTTGCGGATGCATCGACTTCGATTAAAGAGAAGCAGGAACAACAAAAAAAAGTAAAAGAAAAGCGCGACAGTGTGAAAAAAGACCAGTCAGAAACATCTTCAAAAATTGAAGTGAACAAGGAAGAGATTTCGAAAGTTCAGGCTGAAGTCAATAAAATGGACGCACAATTGCAAGACATCATCAATGATGTCGCCATGAAACGCCAAGAAATCAAGCGCACCGAGATGAAGATTGAGGATCTTGAAGCCGACATTAAAGATTACCAAGAAAAAATGAAGGCGCAAGAAGCGATGATGAAAGAGCGTATGGCCACGATGCAAAAGAACGGCGGTGGTTCAATCAACTGGGCTGAATTCATCTTCGGTTCAAAAAATCTCTCTGATCTCGTCACGCGTATGATCACAGCTGGAACGATTCAGCGTAGTGACCAAGAGTTGTTCGATGACTATGAAGCGACTCAGCGTTCGTTGAAAGAAGCGCAGGCTGACTTGAAAGCAGAACGTGCTTCACTTCTCCAACAACAAAAGGCACTCGAAGTGCGTCAAGCCGAGCTTGAGAAGAAAAAGAAGCAGCGTGAAAAGCGCATCCAAGAGCTTGAAGAGAAGAACATCAAGTTCGAGTCACAAATCTTTGACCTTCAAGAAATCGAAGCGACATTAGTCGCACAAGAACAGGCGATTGCGGCTGAAATCGAAGCGCAGCGTCGCGAAGAAGAGGAAGCCCGTCGTCGTGCGGAAGAAGCAGCTCGTCAAGAGGCGGCACGTCAAGCAGAAGAAGCCCGCCAAGCAGAAGAAGCCCGTCAAGCTAAGGCTGCTCGTCAGGCAGAACGAGAAGCGGAAGCGGCACGTCAAGCGGCTCAACAAAAACAAGATAATACCCCGTCTTCATCGTCTTCAAACAACACGACACCATCAACGCCAGCTCCAAAACCGGCACCGGCGCCAACACCAGCTCCGAAACCAGAGCCAAATCCGACGCCGACGATATCGACGCCAGCACCGCCTAGCTCGATGTTCATTCAACCAGCTTCAGGACGCTATTCACAAGGATGGGGTCCGGCGAGCGGTGCGTTTGGTTACACGTTCCATAACGGTGTAGACATCGCCGGTCCAACAGGGACACCGATTCGTGCGTCTGCGACAGGTACGGTCATTCGTGCAGGTTGGGGCGGTGCATACGGCAACCACGTCATGATCGCGCACGTCATCAACGGTCAAGTTTGGACGACGGTCTATGCGCACATGAACTCGGTATCTGTCAGCTCTGGACAGCGTGTGACGCAAGGGTCGAACATCGGGACGCTTGGCAACACAGGGAACTCGTCAGGTCCGCACTTGCACTTTGAGATTCATAAAGGCGGCTACTCCTACTCGGCAACGAGCGCAGGTAGCACGGTCAACCCGCGTCAGTTCTTCTGATGCATCAACCAGAAAACTCCTTTCGATTGCGAAAGGAGTTTTTGTGCGTAAAAAATCCCTCCGCGATTGCGAAAGGATACTCGTTAGTTGGCTTGCTCGATATCGCTTGGACGATTTTGGTTTTTACCCATTTGTTCACGCACGTAATAGATAATCGTCAACCCGATCAACCAAGGTACACCGAACTTCAGCAAAATGTTGAAATCCGTGAACCATGTCGTGATCATCAGGCTGAGCAGTAAGACCGCCCCGAGCAATGGGAGGAATGGATATCCCATCATGCGGACAGGGAGTTTTCGCCCGGTCCATTTTTTATGGAAGAACAAGTGGGAGACGAAGACCATGAACCAAGTGAAAATAGCTCCGAACATCGAAATCCCCATCAAGAATGGATACGACGACTCCATGAATACTTGTAGCAAAGCGGCGAGGACGATCCCGCCCGTTGAAACGAGTAGCGCGAACATTGGGATCCCATTTTTGCTGATTTTTTTGAACGCTTTCGGTGCATCGCCGGCTTCCGCGAGCGAGTACATCATACGTGTCGACGCGTAAAGCTGTGCGTTCATCGCAGACAAGGCGGCGATCAAAATCACAAAGTTGAGGATGCCTGCCGCAAACGGGACATCAAACTGTTCCATGACGAGCACGAATGGACTTTGGTCGATCCCGGCTTGCTGCCATGGGATCAGCATGAGCATGATTGCGAGCGTGACAACATAGAAGAACGTCAAGCGGAACACGGTCGCGCGTAAAGCGCGTGGTACGGCCTGGTCCGGGTCTTTCGCTTCACCGGCTGTTACAGCGACGAGCTCGGTTCCAAGGAAACTGAAGAGGGAGATGAAAATCGTCACCCACATTCCGTAAAAGCCGAACGCGAAGAAGCCTTCGTTCCCTGTCGTGATTGACTCAATCGGTGATCCTGGTTCGCCGAACAATGTGGCGGCACCGAGGACGATGAATAGGATGATGGCAGTTACTTTGATGAAGGATAACCAGTATTCGGTCGTTCCGAACGTATGAACGTGACGGGCGTTGACGTAAATGAGTAGTCCACCGAAGAGGGCGACCCAGACGAACCCGTTCACATCTGGGAACCAGTAGCGCATGTAGATGGCGATGGCACTGACTTCAACCCCTATAGCCAGTACGTTCGCGACCCAGTAAGAGTAACGGACGAGAAAACCGGCGAGTGGATGAACGTATCGCTCGGCAATCGTTCCGAATGATCCGGATGTTGGATGGGCGACCGTCATTTCGGCGAGAGCACCCATGAGTAAGAGGACGATGAACGCCCCGATGGCATAGCTGACGAGCACGCTCGGGCCAGCTGTTTGAATTGCGAGACCGCTTCCGAGGAACAGCCCGGTTCCGATGGCGCTCCCGAGGGAAATCATCGTAAGTTGCCGAGTGGACAGCTCGCGTTTTAGTTTGTTTGTTTCCAAAATGGATTCTCCTTTAGCCGAGTGAAATGTTGTTGAGGACGACTATAGCAGACGAAAAAAAACAATGTCAATTCGAAAAAACGATGAAGGTTTCTCATTTTTGGATGCACATATAGAGGCAAAGTTTTTATAATTTTTTTTATTTGACATGGATTCATCTGCCCTGTATAGTACGAATTAACTTAACTGAAACGAATAAAGGCGTCGACGAAGAGAAGTAACGACGAATCCTGTATGACAGAGAGCTGATGGTTGGTGCGAATCAGTATATGGGACGTCGCGAATGGACTTCTGAGCTCTAAACCGAACTTTGAGTAGGCTTTAGCGGGTGACCCACCGTTATCACGGGGAAGCGGATGATTGTCCGTGAAGTGGGTTCTTTGGAACCAACGAAGGTGGCACCACGGGGTTACTCGTCCTTCTTATAGCGCAGGCTATGAGGAGACGGGTGACCCCTTTTTCGTTTCAATAATATAAATCGAGGATTGAGAAGAGTAGCGCGAGAAGACGTTTCGTCCAGAGAGTCAGGGATGGTGAGATCCTGACCGAGGCGTCCACGTGAATGGGCTCATGAGAGCATGGCTGAAGAGAGTAGGTCGTGACGGTTTCCCCCGTTATCGGGATACGATGTGATTGCATCGGAGAGTGGATTCTTTGGAATCAACGAGAGGTGGCACCGCGGTATTGAACCGTCCTCCATACGACGACTGTCGTGTGGAGTTTTTTTATACACATTTTTAGTTTTTAGAGGGGGAACCGACGATGATTCAACAATTGGAGACAAACGCCTTATCAACAGCAGATATGAAAGTGGCAGCGAGCGAGATGTTCCAAGCGGATGAAGCGCAAATCGAACGAGTGCTGCTGGCGATGAAAGAGCGCGGTGAGACAGCAGAAGAGATGGCAGGACTCGCGGCATACATTCGTGAAGCGGCACAGTTCCCCCAGAGTGATTTACCCGTACTCGATGTTTGCGGTACCGGCGGCGACGGGGCGCATACGTTCAACATCAGTTCGACCGTCGCCTTTGTCCTGGCTGGTCTTGGGATTCCGGTCGCCAAACACGGGAATCGAAGCGTCTCGAGTCGATCAGGGAGCGCGGACGTCTTAGAGGCATTGAACGTTCCGATTGTGAAGACGGCAGAAGAAGTACATGCTGACTTGAAACGGACGAATCTCAGCTTTCTATTCGCCCAGCATGTCCATCCGATTATGAAGCATGTCATGCCGGTCCGGAAACGACTCGCGACGGCGACTATCTTCAACCAAATCGGACCGCTAACGAACCCGCTTCGCCCGAAACGACAGCTTGTCGGTGTCTATCATCCATCGTTACTCGAGAAGATGGCGACCGCGATGCGTCATCTTGGCGTAGAGCGCGGTATGGTCGTCCATGGAGCAGGTGGACTCGATGAAGCGAGCCTCGTCGGTGTAAATGACGTGTATTTCTTTGATGGGGAACAGACGGCGCGTTATGCGGTTGACCCACGAGATGTCGGCTTGATGCGGGCACCGCTTGAAGCGCTACGAGGAGGCACACCACAAGAGAACGCCGCGACACTGCTCACCGTATTGAACGGAGAGTCGGGACCGGCACGCGACGTCGTCTTATTGAACGCAGCACTTGCCCTTTGCACGTATGGCACGACCGCAACGCTTCATGAAGGAGTGAAAGAAGCAAAATGTAGCATTGATGAAGGACACGCCTTGCGGGTATTACAAAACTTACAACGTACGGAGGTCGAAGCATGAGTTATTTAACGAAAATCATCGGAACGAAAATGGAAGAGGTTAGCGGCATGCAGCCCATCGATGTCCCTGTAACAAAGCCAATCTCTCTCTTACATGTGATGAGTGAGGGATTCCATATCATTTCAGAGATCAAACGGTCGTCCCCCTCGAAAGGAATGATTCGGGAGACGGTCGACGTCGCCGAACGGGCACGTCAATATGAAACAGCAGGTGCAACGATGATTTCCGTTTTGACAGACAAGGCGTATTTCAGCGGCTCATTTGACGACTTACGACAAGTCGCCGATGTTGTCACTGTCCCGGTACTCTGTAAAGATTTCATCATCGATGAACGGCAACTTGACTATGCGAAGTATTACGGGGCGAGTGTGGCACTTTTGATCGTGGCGGCACTCCATCCGACACGTCTTCAGGAGTTGACGCGATACGCTCGCTCCATCGGTCTCGACGTCTTAGTCGAAGTACATGATGATGCGGAGTTACGCATCGCCCTCGAACTTGATGACGTGTTGATCGGCATCAATAACAGAGACTTAAAAACGTTCGAGGTATCCCTCGAAACATCGATCGATTTGATGAAACGCTATCCTGAGGTCACATTCGTCAGCGAAAGTGGTGTCAGTTCGATCGAGGCGGCTGCACGTTTACAAGAAGCTGGGGCAAGCGCCATTCTCGTCGGGGAAGCACTCATGCGTGAAGAGGACCCGACCCGGTTACTCGAGGAGTTGAAAACATGTTCGTTAAAATCTGTGGACTAAAAACAACGGAAGCTGTTCAGGCGGCGGTCGAGGCGGGAACAGATGCCATCGGGTTCGTATTCGCCCCGAGTTCTCGACAAATCGACGTGACGACTGCGAAGAGATTAGCTGCACATATCCCGCAATCGGTCCGGATCGTTGGTGTGTTTTTAAGTCCTTCAATGGAAGAAATCGAGGAAGCACTGGACGTAAGGCTGACGGATTTACAAATTCACCATCGGACGCAGTCAATCGAACAACTCCGTACCTTCGGATTGCCCATCATCGATGCGTCGACCGAGGAGACGGCAGATGTGCGTTTGATCGACCATCCAACCCCAGGGAATGGACAGATTTTAGATTGGGGCACAATGGACCGACCGCAACGTCCGTTTTGGCTAGCGGGCGGGCTATCCCCTGACAATGTCGGACAAGCAATTCAACTCATCCAACCAGACGGCGTCGATGTCTCGAGCGGTGTCGAGACGGACGGTGTGAAAGATATCGAAAAAATTCGTGCGTTCATTCAACGCGCCAAGGAGGAACTATGATGTATGCACAACCAGTGAACGGGAAGTTTGGACAATATGGTGGAAAGTACATTCCGGAGACGCTCATGCAGGCGGTCGAAGAATTAGAGGTCGCTTATGAAGCGGCGAAGCAAGATCCTGAGTTTCAAGAACGCTTCTCTTCCTTATTGCGTGAATACGTGGGACGTGAGACGCCACTTTATCATGCGTCGAATCTGAGTCGCCGCCTCGGGACGAACGTCTATTTGAAACGTGAAGACTTAAACCATACCGGTGCCCATAAGATCAATAACACGATTGGGCAGGCGCTCCTTGCGAAACGGATGGGCAAACAAAAAGTCGTTGCCGAAACGGGTGCGGGTCAGCACGGTGTTGCGACTGCGACAGTATGCGCACTACTCGATTTAGAATGTACCATCTTCATGGGTGAGGTCGATGTTGAACGCCAAGCATTGAACGTGTTTCGGATGGAACTTCTTGGAGCGAAAGTCGTCCCTGTCAAATCAGGCAGTCGCACCTTAAAGGATGCCGTCAATGAAGCGCTCCGTTACTGGGTCAAACATGTCGATGATACGCACTATGTGATGGGTTCCGTTCTCGGACCGCATCCTTTCCCGCAGATGGTACGTGATTTCCAAAGCGTGATTGGGACAGAGACACGTCGGCAAATCCTCGAACAGACGGGACGCCTTCCGGACGCCGTCGTCGCTTGTGTCGGTGGAGGGAGCAATGCCATGGGAATGTTCTATCCATTTTTGAACGATGAGTCGGTCGCACTCTATGGTGTCGAAGCAGCGGGAAGTGGCATCGATACGGATAAACACGCAGCGACCCTCACAAAAGGGGAAGTCGGTGTCCTACATGGATCGCTCATGTATGTCCTGCAAGACGCAGCGGGGCAAATCGAGGAAGCACACTCCATTTCAGCGGGACTTGATTACCCAGGGGTGGGACCAGAGCACAGTTTCTTGAAAGATATTGAGCGGGTGCGCTATGCGGCCGTCACGGATGACGAGGCACTCGAAGCGTGTCTCACCCTCAGCCGACAAGAAGGAATCATTCCTGCATTAGAGTCTTCACACGCCCTCGCTTATGCAGAGACGCTCGCAAAGACGATGGGAGAAGTCGATACACTGGTGATTTGTTTATCAGGGCGCGGAGACAAAGACGTCCATACAATCCGAGAGAAGGTGGCGACACGATGAAACTAGAGACAGCGATTCGACAGCGAGAAGGAGCGGCGTTCGTTCCGTATATCATGGCCGGTGACGGCGGGATGCACCGGCTCATCCCGACTATTGTGGAACTAGAACGGATGGGTGCGACGGCGATTGAACTCGGGATCCCATTCTCCGATCCGGTGGCGGATGGACCAATTATTGAGGCGGCAGGAATGCGCGCGCTTGAAGCAGGTGTGACGCTTGAAATGGTATTGAACTATTTAATAGAAGAAAATAATCAAATTAACGTTCCAATCGTCTTGATGACCTACTTGAATCCAGTGTTTCAGTTCGGAATTCAACCGTTCTTTGACCGGGCAAACGAATGCGGCGTAAGTGGGGTCATCATTCCGGATCTTCCGTTTGAAGAGAGTCTCCAATTATTCGCAGATATCGACCGACATGACGTCGCTGTCATCCCGCTCGTTACATTGACGAGTAGCGAAGAGCGTACGGCATCCATCTTAGAGCAAGCGGAAGGATTCGTCTATGCGGTCACGCTCAAAGGGACGACAGGGAAAGCGGATGTGTTCCCGGAAGAATTACTCGCTCATTTGACTCGATTGACAGAGCAGTCACGTGTTCCTGTCTTAGCAGGATTCGGAGTCCATCGTCCAGAGCAAGTACAGACGTTAGGACAAGCGTGTGATGGTGTCGTCGTCGGGAGCTTCATTGTCGAAGCACTTCATGAAGGACGGACAGAAGATGTTGAGACGCTGA
The DNA here is from genome assembly GCA_902362975.1 of Caryophanales bacterium. Lineage (GTDB taxonomy): Bacteria > Bacillota > Bacilli > Exiguobacteriales > Exiguobacteriaceae > Exiguobacterium. Next base: position 11,934 of record CABIYO010000045.1, on the reverse strand, counting down.
TTCAATCAGCAAAACACATACACGCATAAGAAAACCGGCGCTTCAAATGACGCGCCGGTTATTCGTTTACTCACAATTCCACTCGCTCTAGCCCGTCTTCACCAAGTGTTTGGTCGAGTTGATCATGGCGATACATAGAGGCAAGCACGTATAAGAGGTCGCCTTCTTCGATGACTGTCTGACCGTTCGGTGGAATCAAGTATTCGTTGCGGACGATAGCGTTCACGACAGTGTTCGGTGGGAGCGTAATGTCCGCCAATGTCTTTCCAATCATAGAGGAGCTTGCTGTGACCACATAAGGTACCAGCTTATGTTGAGACTGTTTGCTCGAAACGAGGGCGATTGTGTATGGGGAGCGGATTTTATCCGGACCGAGCAACCCTAACTTCTCGGCAAGTGGCATCAACGTCGTCCCTTGGATCAAGGCGCTCGTCACGACGACGAAAAAGACGGCATTGAATAACAGTTGGCTATTTTCGGTACCCGCAATAAGCGGGAAAGTCGCAAGTACAATCGGTACGGCTCCTTTTAGACCAGCCCATGAGATGAACAACTTTTCTTTTCTCGTAAATGCCATGCCAAGTGTCGATAAAAAGACGGCAATCGGACGTGCCAAGAACATGAGGACGAATGAGATGAGTAGTCCTTTCCAAATCAAGTCTGGTTCGATGAGTTGACGAGGGAAGACAAGTAATCCAAGGATGACGAACATAATGATTTGCATGATCCACGCAAGCGCTTCTGAGAATTGGACGATTGTCACTTCATGCGCTGTGTCCGCATTTCCGACAATCATGGCGGCGATATAGACGGCGAGTAATCCGCTTCCCGATAAGTAGGCTGTGACACCATAAGTGAGGAACGCCATGGAAATCACAAGGACGGCATGTAATCCGCTCGAATCAAGTCTCAAGTAATTCAACATGAGACGAGACAGGTGTCCAAGGATGAAACCAATCAATGCTCCGACGACGATTTGAAGGACGAACATCCATATTCCATCCCAAATGGTCGTATCCGGCTTCATCATGAAGTCGAGGGCAAGAATCGTCAAAAACATCGCCATCGGGTCGTTCGTGCCGGACTCGGCTTCGAGAGTCGCACCGACTTTCGGTGAGATATTCTTTCCTTTAAATGCGGCAAAGACGGCCGCTGCGTCGGTCGAACCGATAATCGCACCGAACAAGAAAGATTCAATCCAATCGAAACCAAATACGAAACGAACGGCCACGGCGACTACTGTTGTAGTAATCAATACCCCAAGCGTCGCCAGCGAGGCAGAAGGGGCGAGGACGCTCCGAATCGATGACCATTTTGTTTGAAGACCCCCTTCAAACAAAATGACAATCAAGGCAGCGACTCCAATCAACTGCGCTAGATTCGAGTCGTCAAAGAAGATGAGACCGGTAATATCACTTCCCATAATCATGCCGATTCCCATAAATAAAATCAAGGCGGGCAAGCCGAAGCGAGACGAGATTCGCGTCGCCATGACACCGGCTACGAGAAGTAGACCGAAGAGTAAAATGAGTATATCAGTACTGATAACAGGTACGGGCAAGCACAACACATCCTTTCCGAAACAATACTATTGGGTTCATTGTACCATAAAATCGTCTGACATTTCGGAATAACGATTATACTAACTATACACATTGGAATTGTCAGTTATAAATATGGTAAAGTAAACACAACACAAAAGGAGGAATGATGATGTCTAAAATTCACGTCATTCATGAGAACGAAGAATGGACGAACCATCTGGTTCATCGCTTAGAAGAACTGCAGTTGCCTTATGAACTATGGCACTTGGATCAAGGAACAATTGATCTCGAAGCCACGCCTCCGGAAGGCGTCTTCTATAATCGAATGAGTGCTTCTTCGCACACACGCGGCCATCGCTACGCCCCTGAATTGACGGAAGGTGTCCTCGCTTGGTTAGAAGCGAACGACCGGACTGTATTTAACGGTACGCGCGCGATTCGCCTCGAAGTGAGCAAGGTCAATCAATATACGGCGCTTCGCCGTGAAGGGATTCGCGTGCCGAAGACGATTGCGGCGGTCGGTAAAGCACAAATCATCGAAGCGGCTGAGAAGCTAGAGTTGACACCATTCATTACGAAACATAATCGAGCAGGGAAAGGACTTGGAGTCCAATTGTTCCATACGATCGAAGGACTAAAAGAATATGTATATGGTCCCTCGTTCGAGGACTCAGTTGACGGCATCACGCTCATTCAACAGTATATCGAAGCCCCAGAACCGTATATTACCCGTTGTGAATTCATCGGTGGAAAGTTCCTGTATGCGGTCCGTGTCGATACGTCGGAAGGATTCGAGCTCTGCCCGGCAGATGCCTGCTCGATTGAAGACCAGTTCTGCCCGGTCGGGGAAACGCCACCGGCGAAGTTCGAAATCGTCGAAGGATTCGATGACCCAATCATTCCAAGGCTCGAACAGTTCCTGAAAGCGAATGCGATTGATATCGCAGGGATTGAGATCATTCGAGATCGAGACGGCAACGTCTACGCCTACGACGTCAATACGAATACCAATTATAATTCTGATGCTGAAGCGAAATCCGGACGCTACGGAATGCTTGAATTGGCTACTTTCTTAGGCAATGCACTTCACGTCACTGCGACAAAATAAGGGTCAGGCGCTCGCCTGACCCTTTTGCTGTGTATGTTTGAGTTGCTCTTCAAATCGATGTTGGACTAATTCTGCTGTCGGTGCCATTCGTTCGATGAACGAATCTAAACGTTCCACAGTGTCACGATCGGTTTCTTTGAACACGCGCATCGTTGTTCACCTCATTAATCAGGATAACTTGCTTACATCATCCTTAATTCCCGAGGTGTTATACGTGTAAACCTTTTACACGTTAAAGAATGTGCTCAAATTTTCTTTCGGTAAGATGTTCCCTACGTAAAAGTCGCCGAACTCACCGTATTTCGCACTCACTTCATCGAAACGCATCTCGTAAACGATTTTCTTGAACTGAAGTGAATCTTCAGCGAAGAGTGTGACGCCCCACTCCCATGCGTCGAATCCAGTCGACCCACCGATGAACTGCTGAATCTTACCGGCATAACTACGGCCAATCATGCTGTGACGATACATGAGGTCCTTACGCTCATCCATCGACAACATGTACCAATTGTCGCCGTCGCGACGAGCCTTGCTCATCGGGTAGAAACAGATGTGTGCGGCTTTTGGAAGTGTCGGATAGAGGCGTGAGCGGATATGAGGGTTTTGATACGGGTCCCCGTCTCCAGATCCACGATACATCCCGAGCTCGATGACCGACACGTATGAATACGACGGGATCATATAGTCGTATAGCGCCGTTTTGCGGAATGCACGCTCGACGTCTTCAAGTTCGTTGAATGTCGGGCGAAGGACCATCAAGACGAGGTCCGCCTTCTGGCCGAGAATCGAGTAGAAGGCGTGGCTTCCTTCACCTTTTGCTTCAACTTCTTCAAGATCCGCGAGGAACGCCGTGAACTCATCAATCATCTGTTGACGCTTTTCCGCATCGACGAGTTTCAAACGAGCCCAATCAATCGTACGGAAATCATGAAGTGTATACCATCCGTCTAATGTGGCGGCGGCATGTTGTGTATCTGTTGTAGGTACTGGACGTTCTGACATAAAAAAATCTCCTTTCGGGACTTGGCTTCGCTATCTATTTTACCATACACGCTTCACTGACTGGCAACTTTGAGGCACTGTGAGGGTTATCACGGTTCATGGCAGGTAAAGAAGAGAGGACAGAAACATGAAAGCGGCTACAAAAATGGCTGTATCAGTCGGTTTGTCAAAACTGTTCTATTCATATAATGATTGATTCTAAGCGATTTATGGCGAAATGGGCAGAATAGTTTATTTTGAAAAGGGTACTGTGTATAATTGAAATCGCGTAAAGACACAAGTCAACGGCAAAACCATTAGCAGTCATGCTGTAAATTGAGAAAAGGGGTTCATTCGTTATGAAATTATTTGAAACGTTGAAGCAAAAAGTTAGCCCGGTTCGTCCGACCATCGTCTTCCCGGAAGGTATCGATGAGCGTGTTCTTGGAGCCGCTGTTCGATTGAAAGCAGACGGTATGGTAGAACCGATCGTCGTCGGTGCGAAAGCAGATCTCGAAGCGGTTGCGGCGAAACACGGTTTCGACATCTCAGGTTTGACACAATATGACCCAGCGACATACGAAGACATCGACGTCCTCGTCGAATCATTCGTCGAGCGTCGTAAAGGAAAAGCAACGGCTGAACAAGCGCGCGAACTCCTTACATCAGACGTGAACTACTTCGGAACAATGCTCGTTCACACAGGCAAAGCAGAAGGTCTTGTCTCAGGCGCGATGCACGCGACGGCTGATACGGTACGTCCGGCACTACAAATCATTAAAATGCAACCAGGCATCAAAAAAACGTCAGGTGTGTTCATTATGGTACGTGACGACGAGCAATACGTCTTCTCGGACTGTGCAATCAACATTGCACCGGACGCAGCGGACTTAGCAGAGAACGCGTTCTTGTCGGCAGCGACAGCGAAGACGTTCGGCATCGACCCACAAGTCGCACTTCTTAGCTTCTCGACGAAAGGTTCTGCGAAGTCACCTGAAACAGAGAAAGTCGTGGAAGCGACACGCCTTGCGAAAGAAAAATCACCGAACCTTCCAATCGACGGAGAACTTCAATTCGATGCGGCATTCGTCCCTAGTGTAGCGGCGAAGAAAGCACCGGGTTCTGACGTTGCTGGTAAGGCGAACGTATTCGTCTTCCCAAGTCTTGAAGCAGGGAACATTGGCTACAAGATGGTTCAACGTTTCGGTGGATTCGAAGCGATCGGTCCAATCCTTCAAGGTCTCAACAAACCAGTGAACGACTTATCACGCGGTTGTAACGAAGAGGACGTCTACAAATTGACGCTCATCACAGCAGCACAAGCAATCGACGAGCGCAACGAAGCGTAAGTCCGGAGCATCCTTCTTAGAGAAGGGTGCTTTTTTTGATGGTCCGTTATAAACTATTCAAGAAAGGAGTGTTGAAATGGACGAACTAGATGAGAGCGTTTTGTTACCTGAAGGACATCGTTACGCCATGTTTGGTGGTGGGGATGACTACCCAATTAAGACGTATTATGAAGGGGTATTTGAAACGGTCTTCATCGCGTTTCATCCATTCCTTGCTCCGATAGATCACTCCGCCGCGGTTGATCGTTATGCCGATTTGGACAAAAACGAGGTCGAACAGCAATTTCAGGCCGTTACATGGGAAGAGATGAGGCGAAGACTAGGTTTTCGTGACGTGAGCCGTATCGATCGTGCGCTCCGAACGATGATTAGGGCGCTAAAGCCACATGTCGAAGATCGAGCAGGGGCGAATCGTATCATCGAATATGGCGAACGTGAGAATGTGCTTCCACCAGGTGAAGGGGAATTGTCGAATCTACAAAAGAATCAAGTGTTGCGTGTACTCTTGGAGATGGGAGAAGGATGGATCTGGACCGGGGACGAATTTTGTACGGAACGGCAGCTCATCCATCTCAGTGAGACGCTCGCTGCTGATACGTGGGGCATGCAACATCGGACGTTTTTCGGTTACCATCATGAGTGGCTCATCGTACCACCTTGGGATAGCTATTTCACGTTGTTTTGTGGCAGTCGGAAGTGGATTGAGCGAATGGTCGAGCAGTGCGAGCTCGAAGGGTTCTATTGTGACGCTGAGACGACCATCAACTGGAGTTTGTCGGAGCATAACCTGAGGTAAACTAAAAGAGGAATCCATGATTGAAAGGGGAACTATGTATGCAAAGCATCCATGCGACAGAATTAAGAGAAAAATTAGAGAACGGGGAGTCTCTCCATATCATCGATGTGCGCGAGCAAGATGAATATGAGGCAGGGCATATCCCGAACGTACCACTCTATCCATTATCGGAATTCCCACAAGTGACAGAAAAGTTGGCACAAGATAATGTCTATCACGTCATCTGTCGTTCAGGTGGACGGAGCCAGACGGCGTGTGATTACTTAGAGTCGCAAGGTTATAAAGTCGTCAATGTCGACGGCGGAATGCTCGCTTGGGACGGCGACATCGAGGCGTGATGCTAGAGAATCCTTGGGTCGTCGTACCGCTTCTCGTTGCGCTCTACCTCACGGTCTATGCAGTGATGAAGCGATTTGACTGGGAGAAGTGGCGACTCGTCTGGGCAGTGTGGGTGATGCTCATCATCATCCTATTGACGATTGAACTCGTGACAAGTCTATAAAAAATGCGGAACCTTCTTTAACAGAGGTTCCGCATTTTTTATGCGTCTTGACGCTTATCGAATGTGATCGATGCAATCGCGTCGTGTTGGTGAATCGACTCTTCGTTACGGCATTCGACGAAGAAGTTCACGACTTGTTTCATCTCGTACAAGTCAGCCGCGATCAAGCGGACCATGTCTTCGACGAAACGTGGGTTTTCGTATGCGATTTCAGTCGCACGTTTCTCATCCGGACGCTTGAGGATAGGGTGAAGTGGTGCTGAGGCGTTCGACTCCGCTGCATCGAGAAGGGCTGCACGCCAATCGAATCCATCCATCGATGTCTCGTCAAGACCGGCTTCGATTGTGATGTACCCACGTTGGTTATGGGCGCTGTACTCACTGATTTCTTTTGAGCATGGGCAAAGTGTCGTGACGTTGATGACGAGACCGACCGTCACGTTTGCGACGCCCGTTTCAAGGTTATATGTCACACGGTGCATGACGTCCGCGTTCATCAAACCGCTAAGACCTGTCGCAGGTGCTTTACGTGTGAAGAACCATGGGTAACGGATTGTCAATTGACCTTCTGTTTGTTCCATCCGCTCGGCGAGCTCCTGTGCGAATTCGATTAACGAACGGTTTGATACCGTCCACCCTTGTTGATGGTACGCATCGAGCTGTTCTGTCAAACGAGACATGTTAATCCCTTTACGGTCTTGGACGAGCGAAGTCGTCAATTCGAATGTAGCGACCGTTGACTGAATCCCATCTGGCGTCTCGATGTTCACAGGATGCTTCACGTTTGAGATGCCGACACTGTCGAGGGCAAATAGGAAGTTTTTCGGTGTATTTTGTAAATCGACCATTTGTTCTTTCTCGGTCGGCTTTGTTCCTTTAATCGGTGGGACCGACCCGAACAATTTATGTCGTTCTGCTTTAGTAGGTAAAGCGACATGGCTTGTAGACATAATCGGATTCTCCTTTTTTCGAGCGGATTAAAGCACCACTCGTTCTTGTTAGGATTTTATCACGAAATGATGACTGAACGGGTATGATTTTGCTCTCATAACATGTTTTCAATATGCAATCGCAAAAAATCCTTCAGATATTGAAGAAAGAGGATTGATTTACTTTGTGAACGGGAATAAACTGGTCCTGTGAACTTAAAAAATAGATCACTATTAAATATGAAGGAATTGAAAGAAAAAGGAGATGTTTTTATGGATTGGCAGTTAGTCTTGCAGTATGCCTGGATCGTCGTCGTACTCGTCGGTTTGGAAGGGTTGCTATCTGCAGACAACGCGCTCGTCTTGGCCGTCATGGTCAAGCATTTGCCGCGCACAGAGCAGAAGAAGGCATTGTTTTATGGACTCTTAGGAGCGTTCGTCTTCCGATTTATCGCATTGTTCTTAATCTCGTTCTTGATCAACGTATGGCAAGTACAGGCACTCGGTGCGCTTTACTTAATCGGGATGAGTGCGCGTCACCTGTATATGACCTATAAGGCGAGAAAGATGGAGCCGAAACAGATGGAGCCGAAACAGGAGTTGGCGGCTGAAGCCAAGGAAAAAATGGCTGTCAGAGAAAAGCCGGTATCGAAAAAAGAATTTTGGCTCACTGTCGCAAAAGTAGAGTTTGCAGACATCGCTTTTGCAGTCGATTCCATCTTGGCAGCCGTCGCGCTTGCGGTCAGCTTGCCTCCACTCGGTCTAGGTGAAATCGGTGGGATTGACTCGGGTCAGTTCGTCGTTGTCTTGACAGGTGGACTCATCGGGGTCGTCTTGATGCGATTCGCGGCTCGGATTTTCGTCAAGTTGCTTCATCAGCGTCCGACATTGGAAACGGCCGCTTTCATCATCGTCGGTTGGGTAGGGGTCAAGTTGACGGTGCTCGTACTTGAACACCCTGGTTTCAAGGAATTGATTGCCGGAACACCATTCGAATACATGGGACTCCCAGACGGGTTCGTCCACTCGACAGCTTGGACCATCTTTTTCTGGTCGGTCATGATCGGGATTGCGACATGGGGCTGGTTCTCATCGAAACCAACAGCAAAACCAACAGCAAAACAAGCATAATCTCCGAAAGCGTATCTTCTCACGAGAAGTACGCTTTTTTTATTTTCATTTCTGAGATACGAGGAAGAATATATCAAATAGATACTATCTTTATGAACGATTGCTACGGAAACGACTGGAGACGTATAAAGCCATCGAGACGATGTATGTCAATCTGCCAAATCGCGACCTCGGTAAAGCGCTTGGTGTGATGGATGTGGGTAAAGGGAGAGATTCGGCAAAAGAGCGATTGGGTGAACGGTCTTTACACAATCCAAAGCAACGGACAGATGCATGACGCACCTGTCCGTTTTTCTTATGCCTGTACATTCTCTTTTTCGTAAATCGGCACCCAGCCCTCAGTCGTTACGAAAATACGAACGGCGACGACTTGGCGGTCTTCTTGTAACGTGAAGTAATGACGTGTGTTGACCGGCACGGAGATGAGATCACCTGGATTGAGCTCGATATTGAAGTATCCGCGTTCTGCATCGTCAATCGCAAAGATGCCGTGACCACTGACGATGAAACGAACCTCGTCATCTGTATGATGATGCTCTTTTTGGAAGTTGACGAGCAGTTCATCTAAATTCGGTGTCGCATCGGATAGTGAGATGACGTCAGCCGTCTTGTAGCCACGTCGTGCTGATACATCTTGAATCTCGTCACGGAACGTCGCCAAGATGGCTTCTTTGTCTTCGTCTGTCAGTTGGTAATTTTCCTGAAGAGAAGCCGGTAACTTCGCGATGTCCCATGCTTCGTAAAGGATGTCTCGTGATTCTAAAAAGGCACGTACCTCTTGTTGGTCGCTGACGCGTTCTTCGGTTTGTTGGAAATAAATCGTTGCCATGTTGAATTCCTCCTTATGAATGGACGCCTAAGGCGCGTAATTTTAATGAATAGCTGAACAAAAATTCATATGCTTCTAAATAACGTTTTGCCGCAGCTGGCGTCTCGCCCCAAACGGTGATTCCGTGGTTCCGAATGAGGACGGCACCTGCATCGCTTGTGACATGTGGTGCAAATATACGGGCGAGCGTCGGGATATCCGCGTGATTTTCGATAATGGGGATTCGGACACTTGCCGTCTCTTCCCAATAGCCGAGCGCCTTGATGATTTCTTGACCTTTGAATGTCACATGGCCTTGTGCTGCATACAGTTCCGAGATGACGTTATTGTCGACCGTATGCACATGAAGCGAACAGGTTGCGTTCGAGTTGTTAAAGATATCGACATGTAGCAACGTTTCCGCGGACGGTTTGCCTGACTGTTCTCCAATCAATTGACCGGTCGCATCAACGAGGACGAAGTCTTCATCGGTGCGCTTTCGTTTATCACGACCGCTTGCCGTCACAAGGAATGTCAATGGGTCATTTGATACTCGGATCGCCAGGTTCCCGCTCGTCCCGGGGAACCAGTCCCGTGCGGCGAGCTCGTCTTTAATGTCGGCAAGTTCTCCCCACCGTTCTTGCACAGTCATACGTTCACTCCTTTCATATGAGCTGAGATATCGTAGAATGTCTCGAACGGAATATGTCGAATTCCTTCCGCCTCACATAGCGAAATCAATTGCCCCCGTGCATACACGACGTCGGCACGTTTGGCGATTTCAAAGTCGGTGACGGAGTCCCCGATGACAATCATCGTGTCGGTAGGTGAGACAATCTGTCGAGCAATCGTCGGCTTGCAGCATCCACAATCGTTCGAACAATGGACATCGCATGTATGAGGCCAGGTGACGTGTGCCGTCTCTCCAGAGAAATCAACATGATTGCAGTAGATGTGTTCCGGTGCGACGTAACCTTCTAGAATCGGATGGACGAAAAAGTCCATGCCCCCACTGACGACATCAAATCGAAAGCCGCATGACTGTGTCTCCTGTAAAAACTCGACAAACCCAGCTCGAAGCATGATGGTCGACTGAAGAAACTCACGATACCGCTCTTGCTGGTTACTTGGGAGCAAGCTGAACATCTGACCGACGCCTTCGCGAATGGAGAGCGTTTGGTTCAACACACCATCTTTAAGTTCGACCCATTCAGGTGGGGCGAAACGTCGCATCAATGCGATGATGTTATCTTCTTCCGTGATGGTCCCGTCGAAATCACAGATGACGTGCGTACTCATCGTGCACCCCACGCATCTAAAGCAGTCGATAACGCATCGGTCTCGCTCGTCTTACCAATTGCTTGATCGATCGCTTGGCGAAATGCCTTCGCCCCGGCACTCGCCCCGTCCGGGTGAGCGTGAATCCCACCACCCGCATTGATGACGACATCTGATCCGAAGTCACGAATCAAATCTGGTACGAGTCCAGGATGGATACCGGCAGATGGGACCGTCAGAATCGGTTTCGTCCAATGAGGTTCTGTCGCGTACGTTTGAATCTGTTGTGCCTCGTCTTTCGGTGTCGACAGTGAACCATATGGCGACGGGAAGAGGGTCAAGTCCGCCCCGGCCAAGCGAATCAGTTTCCCGAACAGGAGGGAATGACGAATCGATCCGGTCAATGCTCCGGCAAAAGCGGGATGTGCCAAAATCGGGACGCGAATCTCAGGATCTTTGGCGAGTTCGCGCAACGCGTCGAGCCCATACGTATATACGTTGAATAAGAGTGCGGTCGCGCCTGCCTCAATCAATCGCTTCGCCTGCTCGCGTAAGGTGAAAACGGGTCCGCTCAACGTGACGGCGTATAGAACGGAGCGACCGGTCGTTTCTTTATGCTCCCGGATGACCGATGCCCCGACCCGTGCCCGTTCGAGCGACGGGGTGAGTGGATTGTCATATAGAATTTCATCGTCTTTGACGAGGTCGATGCCGCCTGCGAACTGGTCCCGGAGTTGTGTCGCCAAAAAATCAAGGTCTCGTCCGATGACGCCTTTGAAGATGCTCATCGCGAGCGGGCGGTCGTGTACACGAAGGATGTCGCGGACCCCTTCAACTCCGAATGCGGCACCCGGAAAGTCCGGTGCGAGTTCCTCTGGAAGCGAGAGGTCGACAAGTTGAACGCCTGGGTCGAGGGAGAGCTTACCGAATGTCGTCGTCAGAATGGACGAAAAGTCCGGTGTCACGTTATGTAGCGGGTAGCGAATCGAGAAGCGACTTGTCGTTTCTTGTTGGGACGTGGCGATGACCTCACCGCGGAACGCTTGCAGTTGATATTGTTCGAGATGGTTCAACTCGGTCCATGTCCCGACGGTCAGCTCATGTGCGATTTTCTCAGCTACACGCTCGACGTGATCGGTATGTTTGATTTCATAAGTAGCGATGATTCCCATAAGTTCCTCCTTTCAGGTCAAACAAAAAATGACCTCTTGGCTTGACAAGAGGTCATTCAAAAAAACAATGAACTCTTATCTCTCAGCGTTAGCTGCAAGAATTAGCACCGTGCCATTTCTGGTCGGTTGCTGCGACATCATCGGGCTTGTCCCTCCGTCTGCTCTTGATAAGAATAGTTGTGAAGTTGTGAAATTTAATTGAATTTTTACATAGAATCGCTCACTCGTCAATTCCTTTTTTTGAGAGATGAATTATAAAATTAAGTGCAACACCTGAACGTGAACGCAAAAAAGCCCATAGCGACGGCCTCGTGTAGAATGAAGTTACGACACAAA
>CABIYO010000044.1 GCA_902362975.1 Caryophanales bacterium | reverse complement strand
TTTTCCACTGCGAAACCCACAATATCTTTGGAAATCTTATGATTGATGTCCCGCATGATTCTAGATTCTTTGTCGCTAATTCGTTTAATCGCATTCAGTTTCTTTTTACTCCCAAGCTCTTTTCGAAGTTGCTTGTACTTTCTTCGGATAAACTTGTTTTGCCTACCATTGCCGAAGAATTTTGTTTTCCTCGTTGAGCCAACAACGGCTACAGCCGGGCAGAGAATGCCCAAGTCAATACCGAGTACTTCTGTCCCGCTTGCCTCAAGAGGTTCTGTATGGACGCTAATTTGTGCCATCCAATGGAATCCTTTTTTGGTGATTCGCAAAGAGCCAAGTTTAAGAGTTGTTAAATCTTGATATAAGTGGCTTGGAATTATTGCTTTAATCGCTGTTTTCGTTGTTTTCCCGTCGACTATAATAGGAAACGCAATACTTGATTTTCCGATGGAGAAATTTTGGTTGTTCCAAGAAGCTGTTGGCTTTTTGAAAACACACTGTCCAAATTGTTTGTGCTTGGATTTAGCATACCGTATCAATTCGTTTTTTACGACCGAAGGTATGTTGGATTCAATATTTTTTGATGTGACTCGTGGAAACTTTTCCTCTTTAACCGCTCGTTGAACAAGGAGATTGGCTTGTCTGATGTACTCCGTAGTTATACGATGAAATTCTTTCGCTTGTTCTTTTGTCGGTTTTAGTTTGATTTTTATTGTCTTCAATTTGACCCCTCCTTTCTTGTTTGATATACTTTTATTATACTTAATTACGTACAATAAAACAAGAAAGAAGTGTTTGAAATGGCAAAAAAACGTATCAATTTAATGATGACCCCAGAAATCTACAAAGAACTGCAAAAGAAAGCAATTGACGAAGAAACCTCTGTGTCTCAATTAGTAGAAAACTTAGTTAAGGACTATCTCGAAAAAGAAAAGAAAGACTAGAGCCTTTCATCCCACCCCTAAAGGAGTGGGCTTTCTCGGCTCTAAGCTTTGTAAAGATTCTACGAACGGAGCACTCATTCCGTGCAGCGTCGTGCGTCCGATGAAGATCAGACTGAGCGTGACGATAGCTCCGAACGGTCCAGCGAACGTTGCGGATAAGGCAATCGGGATGAGACGAAGGTCGATTCGTGCATCCCCCAATTCGATGGAGTTAATGGTTAAGAGAATTGCCGTCAACCCGTTAGAGACCCCAAACCAAAAGCGTACGAATAACGGGGAGGTCGGCTGAATCGGTAAAACTGTTCGCATCACATAGAGTGTGAGCGACATGAATAAAAAGATCAGACTGATGTTGATAAGAAAACTATTAATACCTGTTTCCACCGATTCCCCTCCTTCCTTTCACGTTTCCATCCTATCCCAACCCATCAAGCGCTGTCATCCATCAATTACCGGATTCATGAAAACAGTCGAAAGCTCACGCTTCCGACTGTTTTTGAATCATCTGCTTCATCAAGTTAGCACTGTTTCGTGCAGACTCGTTCTCTTCCTGCATCTGAATGTACACCTCATGGCGATGGATATCGATATGCCGCGGGGCATCAATCCCGAGCTTCACTTGGTCGCCTTCGATAGCGAGTACCGTGAGCGTCACATCGTCGCCGATATGGATGGCCTCACCTTGTTTTCGTTTCAATACGAGCATCAGCGCACCTCCGCTTTCGTGCCGCCGAGCGGATAACGGGCTGGATACGCATCGTCTAGGATGACTTGTTTCCCGCGACGTTCCTTCGTCTCGATGACGATCGGCGCCTTCAAATTGAGCGTCGACGATTCGAACGGCTCACGGAGCGTGACAATCGAGTAGACCGAGACGTGTTCCGCCTCTTCGATCCCAAGTTGGTCTTTCGCGCCATCCGACAATTCGAACGCATAGTCCGACTTATGCCAAAACGGGTTCGTCACGACGAACGCACAGGCTTGTTCCTCGATTGACTGAAGCGACCAGAACGGTAAATCCTCCCCGTATGGGATCAACACGAACGTCTTTGAATCCGGGAACCCCGGGATTTCACTGACGAAGGTGATCGTCTCCGCTTCGTTTATTTCAATCTTGCCAAAGTAGTCTGTTTCAATGAACATGGATTGTCCTCACTTTCAACGCGTTTCATCATACATCCCACCGACCGGCCATATTTCGATTGACGCCTGTTGACGGAGCGAGATGTCCGTCGTCCATGGCGTGAACGAGATATTGGCTGGCGTGAGCGATACATCAATTTGGGGTGGCGTGATATTCCACTCGATTTTCACATCCGCCGGCGTATACGTCAACTTGACACGATCAATCGATTTCGGCATGTAGCCCATGTCAACAATCGGATATGGGTCGTTCACCTTCTCCGCTGCCATCGAAGGGATCGGATTCCCGTTCTCGATCCGCATCATGCGGTCGCCGTCCCGGGCGATATTTGCCATCGCCTCACGGGCCCCTTGCTCTCCCATCTGACCGATGTATTTCCCCAGTTCAAGCACGCCTTTCAGGTTGCTCTCACTTCTTGCCACCGATGAGTCGACCTCAAGCTTCCCTGGTGTCGTCTGTTGCGTCATCTCGGCTCTGCCTTGTTGAATCGACAGGTCGGCCCGCCCTTGACGCATCTCGAGCGCTGGACGATTAGATGTCATCTGGATCGCGGCATGTGTCTGCCGCATCTCAAGTCTCGCGAGATTCATGCCCGATTACCGCAAGAAGTCGAGGAGCGTCGGCTGAATGATGCGGGCACCTGCAGAAAGCGCTGCACGGTGGACGGTCTCATGTGACTTCAGTTCCATGATGACTTTCTCCACGTCGATGTCCTCGTTATCAGACATGATGGTCTTGGCGATAATCTCATGGTCTTGTAGACGGTTGTCGACAAGCTCCAAACGGTTCGCACGGGCACCGAGTTCGGCGCGCTCTGTGATCAAGCTTTGACCGAGTGTGTCGAGCGTGTCGAGTTCAGCCGATAGGTCGGCACCACCCGTCGTTTCTTTCGACAATAATCCGCTCAACTTTTGAAGTCCTTCGAACAGCTCTCTCCCGAAGATTGTCTCCGGCTGCATGTTCACTTGCACCGTGATCCCTTTTGAGACCTCGAATTCGATTTTACCACTCGGATTCAATTTGTCAGGAACTGGCGTCGTCATATAGATCTCATCAATCGTGACCGGATTTGCTGGATCAGCCGCTAAGAATCCTTTTAGCTTCTCCATATTAATGAGCGGTTGATCTGTTTTCGTACCGTTATAAATATACTTCTCGCCTGCCTTTGAGTTGGCGAGAGAGCCGATATGTTCGATCAACTGATCGACCTCACTCTTGATGATGGCACGTTGCGATGATTCATACGTGTCGTTCGCCGCTTGCGTCGTCAATTCACGAATCCGCTTGACGGCTTCCGTCACTTCGTTGAGCGTCGAGTCCGTCAAATCCATCCAGCTCGTCGCCTCGCTGACGTTACGTCGGAATTGGTCGACTTCACGCACCTCGGTCCGGTAACGGATCCCTTGCATCGCAACGACTGGATCTTCCGATGCTTTTTGGATTCGTTTCCCGCTGATGAGTTGTTCCTGGACGCGAGCAAGTGTGTTGTAGCTACTGGATAAATGCTTCAAGTTCGTCTGTGTGAGCATTGTCTGTGTGACACGCATCAGTCATTACCTCCCTACGACACCCATGCCGTTAATGATTTTGTCTAACATTTCATCGACAGCGGTAATATTTCGAGCCGCCGCATTGTAAGCGTGTTGATATTGAATCATCATCGTCATCTCTTCATCGAGCGAGACGGCACTGACCGACTGACGACGCTGGTCTGAACTGCTTAACAGGGCGAATGTACTCTTGGCGAGGTTTCCGTTCTGGCTAGCCTCGACTGCCATGTTTCCGATGACATTTTGATAGTATTTCCCGATGGAAGTCGTCGCAGTGGATGAACCACCCGTAAATGTGATTTGCGCATTTTTTAAGTTTGACAAGTCAAGAGCCCCGCTGCCGTCTCCGATGTTTTGGTCTTTTGAGATGGCAATCAAGTTCAAGTTCGATAAAATTGTCGGATTGACCGTTACGGTCTTCGCATCACCGACAATAAAGAAGTCAATACCGGTTTGGCGAGGGTTGTCTTGAACATTCCCATCGTAAAAAGTCTTATGCAAATCATTAAATGCCGTCGTGAACTCTTTTGCCATGACGTCTAAATCCTTCAACATCTTGGTAAAAGCTCCATCGTGCGTTTCTGTTCCCGTAGCTGAACCGTACATATCAACGAGCGCTTTCAACTTCCCATTTGGTAAATCGTCAAAGACGAGCGTTGTCGTTCCTGCGGCCGCATCTGTGATTTCCATGTCGTTAATTTTCCCAACTCCGCCTGTTAGTCCATCCACTAACGTAATCTTTGTTGGAGTCGGTGTTCCGGGCACAGAAATCTGAATATCAATCCGTCCTTCTGCGACACGTTGCGAATTCCCACGTGTTTCGCCGTTCATGTAATCAACCGGCACACGTTCGAATTCAATGTATTGCGACAACTCATCCATGTAGCGATCGCGCTCATCATACAATTCGTTCGGTAAGACCCCAAGCGGTTCAGCGTCCCCAATTTGACGGTTGACGTCACTGATTTTCGTCAACAAATCATTGATTTTTTTCGTGACGACCCCCGCTTCGGTCTTTAAGTCATCCTGTACTTTAGTCAATGATGAAGACATATAGTTAAATGTCTGTGTCAACGTCAAGGCTCGCTGCCGAACCACGCTTCGCGCACCCGTATCATCCGGGTTGACCGACAAGTCTTGAAGTGACGCCCAGAACAAATCGAGCGATTTAGCGAGTCCGTTCTCAGACGGTTCGTTGATGATGTCTTCCATCCGACCGAACGCGGCTTCTTTCGTCGCATAGAAGGCGTTCTTCACTGACTCATCACGATACTGTTGATCGATCATGAGATCGCGAATTCGGGCGAGTGTCTCTCCGCGTACCCCTGTCCCGAATTGTCCGGCTTTCGTCCCGCCGAAGTTGACCGAGAGCTGTTCGGTCATCCCGAGTGTGAGTCGTTGCCGTGAATAGCCAGGGTTTGAGGCGTTCGCCACGTTATTCCCAGTCGCCTGAAGCGCCCATTGGTGTGTCGAGAGACTACGGCGTGCCGTCTCTAATCCCATAAATGTTGAACCCATTCCACTTCCTCCTTAAACGTCACGGCTGAATGAGCGTGTTTCGAACGCTTGTTGTCCGTATGTGAAATCATCTGCTTCCGGCATGAGCATATCCAGATGCCAAGTAATATACCGAAGGGATTGTTCGAGTAGCGTCGCGTTCAATTCGTTCTGTCGCTTCAACTCGAACAAGACCGGTCTCAATTCCTCTATCTCTTCATCGTCCAATTCATACGTTCCTTGAAGTCGTTCCGCTTCTTTTTGTGAAATTTGTCGGACGAGTTTCGCTTCTTCTTTCACGAGCGTGCTAAATGCCACCATGTCATTCTGGATCAGAAGCTGTTCTTTCGCGTAAGCCAATTCGAGTAACCGTTTATGTAATGTGAGCATGCGTCTCTCCTTTTTTCAAAAAAAGAGCCGACTAAAGAAAGGGGTGCCCCTTATTTAGTCAGCTTCCGTGCCGTGTTATTCAGTGCGAAGGCCTCAAACGGACCTCGCTTCCATTCATCCTTGTAGAAAGCGTTTAGCGATTTCGCGCGCGTCCCGTGAATATGTGCCCGCATCAATCTCTGCTTTCAAAGCGTTGATTTTTGCGAGACGGTCCGGATGTTTCACCGGTTCTTCAAACCGGGCGCGTGCTTCCGCCGAGATTGACAATTGGTCCGTTTGGCGTGATGGCGCGGGCTTCGGCTCGACTTGCGTTTTCTTTTCATAAGTGTTCGGTAAGTGTACCCACTTGGCTGAATCGATGCGCATGCGTCTTCCCCCTCTTCATGATGTTAATCCAAACGATAAGCGCGGATGCTTGAGTGTTTCGTCAAGCTCTCCTGTAGACTGGACAGTTCCTTCTGCATATCTTTCTGGCAGTTCGAACAAATTTTTCCTTCGTTCGTCGGCTGACCACAACGGACGCAGCTGATGGCAAGCGCCGGATTGTCCTTGATGATCAAGCGTCCTTCATGGATATATCGCGTGATATCAAGTGCAGAGACACCCGTCGCTTCGACGAGGGCTCCGATGGTCGTCTGTTTGTTGGCCGGTTCACGAATGAAGTCGCGGACTTTCAAAAAGTTTTGGAAGTCGACATCACTACATGATGGACAGTACGGTGAACGGCTTTGCTTCATAAACAAGCGCTCACACATTTGGCAAGTTGCTGCATCCATTGGTTTCACCTCTGCCCTTTATATCGGACGCGATTTCGATTTGTTTAGCGCCCGAAACAAGCAAATCGCAGAAACTTCTGATGCACCTGCCTGTCGCAACGAATAGGCCGCCTGATGAAGGGTCGTCCCCGTCGTATAGACGTCGTCTACAAGAATGATTTTCCCACATTTCACTGAAGTTGGTACAGTGAAAGGATTCGTTCGGTGTCGTCTTCCTTCTTTCCCGAGTTCACGTTGACTTGAAACCTCCGATTTTTCGAGAAGCTGTCGCGTCGGACCGATACATCGTGCGAGCACCTCGGCCTGATTGAAGCGACGTGTCTGAAGCCGCTCCTTACTCAACGGAATCGGAACATAAATCACGCCAGAGGAACGCAATGCCCGAAGCGCTGGCGCGACCGATGAGGCGATGACGACATCCCCACTGAATTTAAATCGATGCAGCCAGTCAATTCCTGCCTCATCGTATGCGTACAGGCAGTGGACCGTCAAGTCTAGACCGAGCGCGAGCCAGCGGATGCAGTCCGGACACGTCTCACCGCTCTCATTCGGTTGACCACAGCGTGGACAACCCGTCCCGAGCAGCATCAGTTTCGACTCGCAAGAAGGACACACCCAGTCCCGTCGCCATAGTGTGGCAGGTGTCCACGGAACGGTCATCGACTCATGACAAAGAAGGCATCTCATCGTCGATTCGCCTCCTTGATTTTCCGGATGGCAACATCTTGACGAAACGTCCGCTCCTTGTAAAAGAAACAGACCTCTCCTGTCGGCGCGTCCGGTTTTCGCCCCGCCCGACCTGCCATCTGAATGAGCCCTCGTGTCGAGAAGAGCCGATGTTCGCTCTCGAGTACCCCGACCTGTACATCCCGAACCGTCATCCCCCGCTCCCAAATCGAGGTCGCAAGGACGACGCCGTTCGTCTGTTGAAGCCAGTGAAGGGCGTCGGTCCGCTCCTCAGTTTCGGCCGATACCGCCCGACAGGTGAGTCCCGCATCTTCTAACGTCTCGCGATACCGCTCCAAATCAGGCTTCGTCGGCACGAACAAGAGACGAGGTTTCAAGGCGTGACGTCGACAGAACTCTACGATTCGTTCGTCGGAATGTTTGACAAGTGTCGGGACCGGCAAATCAAATCCGTGATAGCGCCGCGACAGATGAACCGTCGGAAACATCTGTTGCCAAACGGTCGGGGTTGCCGTGATGAACAAGAAGACCCCTCTCCCGACCCGTCGAATCGTATTCCATAACGCGATGTCAAAGGCAAACGGGAAAGCATCGGACTCATCGACGAGTACATAATCGAAGACGTCCCGGATATTCAGGAGTAACGGCGCGGTCGCCACCGTGATCATCCCGACGGAGTCTTTCTCCCCACCCCCGTATCGCCTCGTGACAGGCACGGTGAATGCTCGTTCGAGCCGTTCGACCCATTCGATGGCGACGTCTTTCCTCGGGGACACGATCAATACCCGCTTCCCTGCATTCACGACCCGCTCAATCACAGGGAACGTCATCTCCGTCTTCCCGGCGCCGCATACCGCATGCACGAGCCCCGTCTTCCGTCCGTCCCACCACGTGAGCAATTGATTTGCGACCCGTGTTTGGTCGGGGGCGAGCTCGAACGGCATCGTCAGTTCGGTCGTTTCAAGTGATGTCGTGATGTTCCGCTCTTGTAGAAAATCACATCGACAGACACGCCCAAGGTATAGACAATTTCGACAATAGGCACAACTTCCATGATGACAGGTGAACGTCCGGACGTTCGTGCTGAGACAGCGTTGGCAGATGCCGAAGCGAATGGCCCGTTTCCCTGTCTGAGCGACAATGAGTTCTCCCATAACCTGACTCCTTTTTTGTCCTCACGCTACCAAAACGGCTATATAAATGCGATTCGACTTATCTAAAACAACATAGGTCGACTACACAAATAAGGACCCGACGCTTTCGTCGGGTCCTACCTGTTAAATCTGTTTATAGAACATGATCGCCTCGTACGGACGAAGGGACAACGTCGTCCCGTCGAGCTCAGGCACGTCATAGTTATGGCTGACGACATTCCCCTGCTCGAACCCTTCCGGAATCGTGTACGTCGTTTCCGTTCCATAGAAGTTGGCGACGACGAGGAGTTCCTCGCGGTCGGTCTTCCGTGTATATGCCCAAACGTCTAACGAATCAGGCGTGAGAAGCGTGTAGTCCCCATCCGTCAAGACGTCAAGTTCTTTTCGTAATGCAATCAAGTGTTTGTAGTGGTAGAACACCGAGTTCGGGTCACGGAGTGCCGCCTCGACGTTCACGTCCTTATAGTTCGGTGCCACGTTGATCCACGGCGTGCCGCTCGTGAAGCCGGCATTCGTCGTCGCATCCCACTGCATCGGCGTCCGTGAGTTGTCGCGTGACTTCTGTTTGATGGCGGCCATCATGTCTTCGTGCGACACGCCCTCTTCCCGCTTCAACTTGTAGATGTTGAGCGTCTCGATATCTCGATATTCATCGAGCGAATCGAAGCTAGGATTCGTCATCCCAATCTCTTCCCCTTGATAGATATACGGTGTCCCTTGAAGGCCATGGAGCACGGTCGCGAGCATCTTCGCGCTCTCGACGCGATAGTTCGTGTCGTTGCCGAAACGGCTGACGACGCGCGGTTGGTCATGGTTGCACCAGAAGATGGCGTTCCATCCCTTCCCGTGCATCCCGCGTTGCCACGTCGACATGATGTCTTTCAATTGAATGAAATCGAACGGTGCCGCGACGAACTTTTCCCCGTTCGGGTAGTCGACTTTCAAGTGGTGGAAGCTGAACGTCATGTTGAGCTCGTTCTCGTCCGGGTTTGAATAGCGGACGCAATGGTCGAGCGTCGTCGAAGACATCTCCCCGACCGTGATGACGTCGTGCCCGTCAAATACTTCCCGGTTCATCTCTTTTAAATATTCGTGGATGCGTGGACCGTCCGTATAGAACTTGCGCCCATCCGACTCGTCTTCCGGGAAGTTCTGGTCTTTTGAAATGAGGTTGATGACGTCGAGACGGAATCCTTTGATTCCTTTCTCTCGCCAGAACCGCATCATCTCGTAAACGTCCTTACGCATCTGTTCATTCTCCCAGTTCAGGTCGGCCTGGGTCACGTCGAACAGGTGGAGATAATATTGCCCTCTCTTCTCATCATATTCCCACGCGCTTCCGCCGAACTTCGATTTCCAGTTCGTCGGTTCGTCGCGCCAGATGTAGTAGTCACGGTACCGCTCGTCTCTCGCCAATGATTTTTGGAACCATTCGTGCTCGGTCGACGAGTGGTTGACGACGATGTCCATCATGAGGCCGATGCCTCGCGCCTCTGCTTCACGGATCAATTCATCGAGGTCTTCCATCGTGCCGTAAGACGGGTCGATGGCATAGTAATCACTCACGTCATAGCCGTTGTCGTGTTGAGGTGACTGATAGACAGGCGTCATCCAAATGTATTCGATGCCGAGTTCCGCCAAGTAATCCAGCTTCGCCGTCACCCCTTTGATCGATCCGGTCGCTTTCCCTTCCGGACTGTAAAAGCTTTTCGGGTAAATTTGATAGACGACCGATTTGCGCCAATTTTTCTGTGTCATCAACGACATCTCCTTTTGTAAGAGTTTTCATTTCAATAAGAAAGAGGGAAGAACTGCCGTCCCTCCCTCCCGAGTCAATGCTTATGCGACTTTATTTTCTTCGAGTTCACCTTTTTTCATGTAGCGCTTCGACAAGATGAACGTAAGCGCGAACGGCACGATGATCGCGATGACCATGCCGACGATGAAGAGGATGATTTTGTCTGTGAAGATAGAGAGGAATCCAGGGAGTCCTCCGACACCGATTGCGATTGCTTGCACATCATTCAATGTGATGAAAATGGCTGCGATCGCTGACCCGATCATCGCTGAATAGAACGGGAATTTATTTGGTAAGTTGACCCCGAACATGGCCGGCTCTGTGATTCCGAAGTAAGCCGAGATGGCTGAAGTCGATGCCATGCTCTTTTGTTTCGCGTTGTGCTTGTAGACGAAGAACATCGCGAGTGCAGCCGAACCTTGCGCGATATTCGAGAGTGCGATCATCGGCCAGATGAACGTACCGCCTGTATCGGCGATCAACTGAAGGTCGATGGCGATAAACAAGTGGTGCATCCCGGTGACGACGAGCGGCGCGTAGAACAATCCGAAGAGGAGCGCCCCGACGACCGGTACGGCTTCAAATGTGTTGACGAGTCCTGTCGCGATCACGTTCCCGATTCCACGAGTGACCGGTCCAACGATTGCGAGTGCAAGGAATCCAGTGACGACGATCGTCGTAATTGGAACGACCAAGAGTTGAATCGCATTCGGTACACGTTTTTTCAAGAACATTTCAATTTGGCTCAAGATATAGGCAGCGGCGAGAACCGGCAAGATTTGACCTTGGTAGCCGACTTTCTCAATTTCGAAGAGTCCGAGGATATCGAATGTCGGTACCTCTCCTTCAAGTGCTGCTGTCCCGTAGCCCCAAGCGTTCAAGAGGTCCGGGTGGACAAGCAAGAGACCCATGACGATCCCGAGCACTTCGCTTCCACCGAAACGTTTCGTCGCTGACCATCCGACGAGTGCCGGTAAGAAGACGAATGACGTGTTCGCCATCATGTTGATGAGGTCCCAAAGTCCTTGTAAGTTCGGATACGCCTCGATGAGCGTCTTTCCGTCGATGAAGAGACCTTCCGAAGCGAGTAAGTTGTTAATCCCCATGAGGAGACCGGCCACGATGATGGCTGGAATGATTGGCATAAAGACGTCAGAGAAGACTTTGACGAGTTTTTGAAGCGGATTCATTTTTTTGCCGCCTGCTGATTTGACCTCGGCGACCGTCGCCGCCTCAAGTCCTGCGAGTTTGATGAACTCGGCATAGACGCGATCGACATCGCCGGCTCCGATGACGATTTGATACACGCCCGAGTTCTCGAACGCCCCTTTGACGAGATCGACTTCTTTCACACGTGCCTCATCGACTTTTGACTGGTCTTTGAGGGAGAGACGAAGACGTGTCACACAGTGTGCGGCCTTGTCCACGTTGTCTTTGCCGCCGATTGCGTCTAAGATTTCAGCGGCAATTTGACGATAATCTGCCTTCATGTTGAATGTCCTCCTTTGTTTAAAAACTTTAAATGAAAACGGTTACTTATGAGTACAAACAAAGTATAACTTATATAGATAAGTTAAGTCAACAACTTATATAGACAAGTTGAATGTGGAGGTTTTACGTCTTCTATATTGTCAAAATTCCCCTATCTCGCCTGCAATCAAACAAAAAACCTCTTCCTGTACGAAAGAGGTTTACCTACGGGCGACGTCACTGAACTGGAACTTGTCCAAGCGGTGACGCGATTCCGTGTATTCAAATTGTTGTCCTTCATATGAGAACGTATCATTCGTGATGACGATGACATATTCGTAATCATGCAAGTCGAGCCGCTTCCGGTCGAGTTCCGTCACGTCTTCCGCCGCAATCTTTCGTTTGGCATAGCTGATCTGTAGACCGAGCTCTCCTTCGATATATTCATAAATCGAACGAGCCGCAATCTCTTCTGTTAATCCAGGGACGAGGTCTTTGACGAAATAGTTGATATCTAAGATGACGTTCTCCCCGTCAAAGTTCCGAACGCGTTCGATGCGAAACACATGCGTCCCTGCGGCCAAATTCATCCGTTCGGCAAGCCAAGTCGGGGCCTCCATCTCTTCAAACGAAGCGACGTGGGTCTGAATAGAACGACCGAGCATGCTCGCGTACACTTCTGAGAAACTGACGATGCCGTTGAATTGAAACTCGATCTGGTCCCGTTTCAATACGAACACGCCTTTTCCATGATGTTTCCTTACATACCCGTTTTCCTGTAACAGATCGAGCGCTTTCCGGACGGTTCCCCGGCTGGCCTCGAACTGATGCATCAACTCGGTCTCAGACGGAAGCTTTGAGTCAGCGGGTCTTGTTCCATTTCGCATCTCTTCTGCCAGTCGCTCAAAGATTTGGCGATATTTCGCCATCACATTCCCTCCTCCATTGAAAAAGACGACCTTAGACGGTCGTCTCTCTTACCATTCGCGACGATACCACGTGATGCCGATTGCACCAGGTCCGAGATGCGTTCCGATGACGGGACCGAAATGGCTTCCCGAGATGTGTGCTTTCGGGAACTTCTGTTTTATCGAAGCGATCTCTTCCGCCTGACGCTCCGGGCAGTTGGCGTGAATGACGCCGATGCAGTAACCTTCACCGTCCCCGGCAATCGATTCGTCCATCATCTCTTCGATTCGGCGTACAGCCTTCTTGTATGTCCGAATCTTCTCGAACGGGACGATCAATTTATCCTGGAAATGAAGGACCGGCTTGATTTGCAAGAACGATCCGACGAGCGCTTGCGCCGCGCTCAACCGTCCACCGCGTTGCAAATGGTCGAGGTCATCGACGACGAAGTACGCACGAATCGAATCACGGACCGTTTCAAGTCGGGCGATGATTTCTTCTGGTGTCGCCCCGTTGTCACGTAGGTGAATGGCCTCTTCGACCATGAACGCTTGCGGCATACACGAAATCTCGGAGTCAAACGCATGAACCGTCACATCAACCATGTCATTTAGCGCGACCATCGATTGGTACGTTCCGCTGATTCCACTGGAGAGCGTGATGGCAATCACGTCCGTCACATCGTCCGGCAAGCTCTCAATCAATTCGACCGTCTCACCGATGACCGGTTGCGACGTCGTCGGCAGGTTACCCGCCTCGATACGCTCATAAAACGCCTCGGTCGACATGTCAATCGACTCGCGGTACGACACGCCATCGAAGATGACACTGAGTGGTGCGACATGGACGTCATGTTGCGCCAAAAAATCATCCGACAGATAGGCGGTACTGTCGGTTAAAATCGCAATGTTTCCCATACTATATCCTCACTTTACGTCGTTTCATTTTTTATGTTAGGATTCCATTCCATATTGTAACACAAAAACGAGGTAAAGCATGGGTGACGCTCAAATCTCGACCCAACCCCGGCGAATCGCATCCACAACGGCTTGCGTCCGGTCGTTCACGTCCATTTTACGAAGCACGGAGGAGACGTGGTTTTTAACCGTCTTCTCACTGATAAAGAGCATGTCACTGATGTCTCGGTTCGAGCGCCCGTCTGCGAGAAGGTGTAACACCTCGACTTCACGGCGCGACAACAATTGATAGACCGGGTCATCCGTACGGCTCTCGACGCCACGTCCCGCTTGTTCCCCTTTGAATTGCAAGAGGCGACGGTACTCCTTCAGTACGTTCGTCGTCACTTTCGGATGAAGGTACGCCCCATCTTTTGCGACGGCACGGACTGCCGAGATCAATTCTGTCGATGCGACTTCTTTCAACAAGAAACCTGATGCCCCTGCTTCAAGCGCATGCGTGATATACGACTCATCATCATGGATTGAAAGAATGAGGACACGTGTGTCTGGTGATAGGAGTGACAGTTGCTTTGTCGCCTCGATCCCGTTCATGTCCGGCATGTTGATATCCATAATCAAAATTTCCGGTTTTTGCTCGCCCGCGATGCGGATGGCTTCGCGACCCGTGCGCCCTTCGGCCACAACCGTAAATTCATCTTCTAAATCAAAAATCCGCTTCAATCCTTCACGGAACAGTTCGTGATCATCCACGATTGCAATGCGTGTCTGTGTCATTTCCATGTATGTCTTCCCCCTTGTTCTCTCACGGAATCGGAATCGACATCCGGACGACCGTCCCTTTGCCGACTTCCGAGTCGATGGTGATGCTTCCGTTCACCAATTCAATTCGTTCGCGCATTCCAACAATCCCGAACGACTCTTCGCCAATCGTGCTCGGCTCAAACCCGACACCGTAGTCGCGGACGTGAATGTGAATCACATCACTCGCCTGCTCGACATTGACGATGATTTCGGCTGTTTTTGCATGCTTGATCGCATTTTGGACCGATTCTTGAACGAGACGGAACACGTTAATCTCTAGTTTCTCCGGTAATCGCGCACGCGACCCCCGATAGTTGAGACGTGTCTTGATCGCCGTATACTCCTCCGTTTGATGGAGATAGCGCTCGAGCGTCGGCAAAAAGCCTAAATCATCAAGCGACATCGGACGTAAATCATAGATTAAACGACGGACGTCGACGAGTGCCCCACGAATCAATTTTTTCAATTCATGTAATTCGGCAAACGCCTCGTCTTTTCCTCGTTTGTCAAACGTCTTTTCAATCAGGTCGGCCCGTATCAAAATATGAGCAAGCGATTGCGCTGGACCATCGTGCATCTCGCGGGCGAGATGGCGCCGTTCGCGCTCGGCCGCTTCGAATACGCCGATGGCCATCTCTTGCTTCTTCATCATGTCCGAATACTCTTGCTGTAGGTCATCCCGTAAGAAGTTCAAGACGACACTCACACGACCGATCAACTTTTCGGCACGTTCGATCGTATCCTCTAAGATGAGCAAACGGCGCTCTAAGTCGTTCCGGCGTTGCTGTGCCGCCATCTCTTCTTTTTGAACAAGAAAACGCTCGAGTTGCATTTGATTCGCCCGTTCGTAGGCTTCACGAATTTCTTGTTCACTATGTATATGAAACTTTTTGCTGACTTGAACGAGCTTGGCCTTTGCAGCTTTCACGAGTCGGTCGAGTCGATCGGACTCCTCGATGTAGAACTCGATTTTATCCGTCAATTCTTTTAACTCGTTTTGAATTGCTGAATATTCAGCTGCAGAACTTTCGGTTATACGGACAATCTCCTCTTTACTTTCCGTCACCGTTTCAATCATATTTGTTATGATATGTTCTAAAGCTGTCCGATCGGTAATATGATTCACGATGCCATCCCCTAATAGTTCGGTAGTTAATCCTCATCTATTCTTATATATCGTCCCACTCTAAACAGGTTTACAGCGGACATGAGAGATTTTCTATAATTTCATTCGCTATAAATAGCATATGTGCCTACTTGAATTCTAAAAAAAATATTCAAAAATAGAAAGGAGAATTTTCAGAAATGTCTATTGAGTCAAATTATACTATAAAACAAAGTGGAACATACGAAGTCGTTATCCAAAAATCAAAATTTATTGCTCATTTCAAACGTGTCGAAACCGAGGAAGAGGCGCAGACGTTCATCCAAGCCATCAAGAAAGAGCATTGGAACGCAACCCATAACTGTTCCGCCTACATCATCGGGGAACGAAACGAGCACCAGAAAGCGAATGACGACGGGGAGCCGAGCGGTACGGCCGGCATGCCGATGCTCGAGGTGTTACGTAAACGCCACTTGAAAGATACGGTCGTCGTCGTGACACGTTATTTCGGTGGAATCAAGCTCGGTAGCGGCGGACTCATTCGTGCTTACGGTGGCACTGTGAGCGAAGGACTCGATGCGATCGGCATCGTCGAACGTCTACCGATGCAACAATTGACACTCACCGTCGACTATACATGGATTGGGAAAGTCGAAAATGAGTTGAGACAGTCTAGCTACCTGCTCGATGATATCATCTACGCCGACCTCGTCACGTTTCATGTGTCGGTCCCCGTGGAAGAGACAGAGGAGGCACTCGCTTGGCTAACGGACATGACGAACGGTCAAGGTCAGCTTCAAACTCATACAATCCGCATCATCGAACGTGATTTCAAGCGCTGAAACGCCTATACTAAAAGAAACGACTGAAATGAGGAAACAACATGGAAACACCCCCACGCAAGAAAAGATCACCTTGGAAAATTTTCCTCATCGTGTTGGGTGTCGTATTGCTGATCGGTGGTTCCGCTTTCGGCTATTTTGTCTTCAAAGCGAATGAAACCGCCGAAAACGCGAACAAGGCGTTGGAACGTGGCGACAAGTCAGAACGTCGCGACAAGACCATCGACTTGACGAAAGATCACTTTTCCGTCCTGTTAGCAGGAGTCGATGGCGGCGCCTCGCTCGAGGAGGGACGGACCGATTCGCTCATGGTCGCCACGTTTAACAAGGAATCGCGGCAAGTGACGCTCGTCAGCATCCCACGTGACTCGTATGTCGACATCATCATTGACGATGAGGAACCGTTCAAAGACAAGATCAACCATGCGTATGCTTACGGAGGAATCGACACGACCATCGCGACCGTCGAGAACTTGCTCGACATCCCCATCGATTACTATGCGACCATTAACTTTGATGGAATCGAAGATTTGGTCGATGCAGTTGGTGGCGTCGAGATTGACGTCCTCATCCCTATCTCCGGAAAAGCGACCGGAAATGTCGAGCTAGAGCCTGGCGTTCAAGTCTTGAACGGAAAAGAAGCACTCGCTTACGCCCGGATGCGGAAGCAAGACCCTGCCGGCGACATCGGTCGAGCCGGTCGACAACAGCAAGTCATCGAGGCCATCATCCATGAGGCGACAACCATCAACTCGTTTACGAAGCTGAACCGGATCATGAATGCCGTCGGCGAGAATATCCGGACGAACATGTCGTTGTCAGAGGTCTCACAGCTTCAGCCGTACGCGAAATCGCTGAAATCGTTCAACCGCGAAACACTCGAAGGGACGGATTTGACGCTGAACGGGGTCTACTATTATGAAATCGACCCAGCTGACCTTCGTGACGCCCAGGCCCTTCTCCAAACGGAGCTCGGGATGCCCGTCACGGCGGATGAACCGTCAACCGATGAAACGGACGATTCGATGACCGAAACGATCACGTACTAAAACAAATAATAGCCAGTATCGCGCTGCGATACTGGCTATTATTTAGGTTCGCGGTCGACCGAGCAGTCGGCGGGACGTGCGAATGATTGGTTTATAGTTCGGATGAATCAGTTCGGTCGATTCTACGATCAATTCGATGACAATTAACACGACGATGAACGTGATGACCGCACCGAGCATCGTCGTCTTGGCGAACAAGATCGATGAGATGCCAAAGAATAAGGTCATCCCGTACATGAGCAGGACCGCCTGCCGTGTCGTGAAGCCCATATCAATCAACTGGTGATGCATATGTGATTTATCTGGCGACATCGGCGGTCGACCCTGAATGAGTCGACGCACGATGGCAAAGATCGTGTCCGAAATCGGCAACCCGAGCAAGAGGACCGGAACAACGAGCGAGAACAACGTCACGTTCTTAAATCCGATGAGCGAGAAGACGGCGAGCATGTATCCGAGGAACAGTGCCCCCGTATCGCCCATAAAGATTTTCGCCGGGTAGAAATTATGGACGAGAAACCCGAGCGTGCTTGCAAGGAGCAAGAGCGCCATCATCGTCAAATAGACGTTCCCTTGAATGATGGCCAAGACAGCAATCGTCCCGAGGGCGATGCTCGACACACCAGCTGCGAGACCATCGAGACCGTCAATCAAGTTGATGGCGTTCGTGATGCCAATCAGCCAGAGGACGGTGATCGGGATGCTCCATGACCCGAGGTAGAGTTGCTGGTCGAACGGAAGATTGATGAGTTCGATTCGCATCCCCGAGTTCAAGACGACCACCGTCGCAATCATCTGCCCCATCAGCTTGACGCGAGCCGATAGTTGGAACCGGTCATCAATCAGTCCGGTAAGGAGAATCACGACAGCCCCGATCAAGATGGCGTCGTTATAACGACTCGTCGGAAGCAGCAAGGCATAGCCGATGAAGAATGCGATAAAAATCGCAAGACCCCCGATTCGTGGCATCGTCCGTAAATGTACTTTTCGTGCGTTCGGATGATCGACCGCACCGATGAAAAATGCGAATCGACGAACGAGCGGTGTAATCAAGATGGCCATCACAAAACTGACCAACATGGCAATCCATAGCATGGGCCGACAGTTCCTCTCTCAAAAAAATAGACTCTGGCGAATTATATCATATTTTGAATTCATGAGTAGATATCAGTCCGTTTACAACAAAAGCCGATGAGGCGTTCCCCATCGGCTCTGGATTATGTAAGTGTCGATGCCACTTCTTCTGTCGGTTCGTATGTATACAAGCCGCGACCAATTTTTTTGATTTCCGGGTTGACCCCTTCAATCTTCACCATCAATTGGTAAATGTTGCTGATGTGATGACGGTAACGAAGTTCAAGTTCCATTTGAATATCCCGCACACTCATCGTCTGACGCTCCTTCAATAGATCCGTCACTTGATGAACGTACACCTCGAGCGGATAACGCTGGTTCACACGGCGCGGACGTAGACGTTTTGACGCATCAGTCATTGGGTCCTTCTCTTCTTTATCTCGACTCAATTCCGCAATCAAATACTCGGCACGTCGTTGCAATTGACGATACGACTCCTCAATTTCCATCAATTCTCGATAAATGTGGTCATTGACATTCGTAGATTCCATACACAAATCCCCTTCTACATCCAATTTTAATTTGAAATTACCTAATTTAAATCAGCAATTCCTAATAATCCCTCTATATCTTCTATAAAAGTGTAACGGATTTGTAATGTGTTTGTCATCTCTTTTTGGGCATTTCTGTCTATTTAGGACTTTTGACTCAAAAAAAGACGACGACTGTTCGGGGCAGTCGCCGTCTCACGGAAGATGATTGTAGTCATTTACACGTGAACGCGTTCGAGGATGCGTACAAGCGAAAGTTCGTCAGTAGAAGCGACGATGAGGTCTGCATGACCAAGCATCGATTCTTCTCCGACGCCGACAGCAAACATATTTGCCGCTTTGATTGCAGTTACGCCGGCAGCCGCGTCTTCAACGCCGATGGCGAGTTCGGGTTTCACGCCAAGGGCAGAAGCGGCCTTCAAAAACACTTCGGGGTGTGGTTTTGAATGGGTGACAGTTGCTGCATCGACAATGTGGTCGAAGTAATGGCGGACACCAAGTGCATCAACGACCGCAAATGCGTTCTTTGAAGCGGAAGCCATTCCGATTTTGAGTCCCGCCTCTTTTATTTCATCGAGGAATGAAACGATACCAGGAAGAAGATCGTCGGATGAGATGTGTTGAATGAGTTCAACGTAGTGCTCGTTTTTCTTTTGTGCGAGTTTTTCTTTCTCTTCCGGTGTGAAATCGTTCTGTTTACCTCCGAGCGCAAGGATCCGCTCAAGCGACTCAGTCCGACTCACGCCTTTGAGCGTTTCGTTGAATTCGCGGTCAAACGGAATTCCGAGCTCTTCACCGAGCTGCTTCCAAGCGAGGTAATGGTACTCTGCCGTGTCGGTGATGACACCGTCCAAATCAAAAATCACTGCTTCAATCGTTGACATACATGCTTTCCGCCTTTCCTTCAAATGCTTGTGTCGTCAGACTACATTTAGGGAACTTGACAAGTACCCGCCGCACGTTTGGTCAATGATGCAAACGGTTGCACTTGTTCGATTTCTATTATAAATGAAAACGTTATCTTGATGCAACCGTTTTCGCAAAAATCAAAAAAGAGGAGAGCCTGTGCTCTCCCCTTTCTTATT
The DNA here is from genome assembly GCA_902362975.1 of Caryophanales bacterium. Lineage (GTDB taxonomy): Bacteria > Bacillota > Bacilli > Exiguobacteriales > Exiguobacteriaceae > Exiguobacterium. Next base: position 1,793 of record CABIYO010000044.1, on the reverse strand, counting down.
ACAGCTGAATCCCGACCACTTTCACGTTCACAGAACGTGGTGTCATCGCAAGCATCGTGTCCATATCTTGCGTGATGCGCTCTTGGACGGCCGTCACCGTTTTGATGATCGACTGTCCGTACGCGATGTAAAGCGATAGGTTGATGGTGATGCCTTCGTCCGACTCATCGACTTTCACATGTTTCATGAGCGCACGCTCTGACAATTTCGTATCTTCTGGCGTGAACGAGACGTGCTTCGTTTCTTTGACCGCGACCGCGGCGATCATTTCAACGACGTGACGTGATACGTTCACGTCGCCTTCTGTGCTGTGCATTCCGTTTTCGTATGGCATAGGGTCACTTCCTTAACTCTAGTTTCGTTTCTTCTTAATAAAGTGTAGCGGAAATGTTGCGTTTAGAAAAGACTTTACCCTTTTACCCCCTTCGTATTTTGGACACGCTTCACGTCAATCTCGACGAGCGGACGCAAGAGACGGACCATCGGTGGACTGATAATCACGAGGACCATCACAAAAGCGACCCCGAACAAGACGAGCAGTTGCATCCAAGATGTCGGCATGAATCCTGCCGGTATGAACGCCTTCCAGGCGACGACAAAGAAGACGTGGACGAGATAGACGTACAGACTATACTGTCCGGCACGCGAGAAAATCGGCAGCTGTCGTCCCGGGATGATGAGCGCGAAGCTGATCGACATGAGGAGCGACACCGTATAGACGATCAAGAAGGCGAACGGACCGCTCCACATCGCCTCAGGGACGGCCGTGTCATAGGCGAAACGGAATTTGAACAAGTTGCCGATATGGTAGAACGTATCGTCTTGTTGGACGCGCATGGAGACCAAGAGCCCCAGTGTGAGCGTGGTGAAGACAATCGCCCCGCCGATGCGGTATCGGTTCCGGTGCTCGGCCCGTTTCGGTAGCTCAAAGAAGTTGAGCGTATTGCGCTCGGACATCCAGTTCCCAATCAAGAAGAACGGATAGAACATGATGACTTTCCGTAACGCGAAATACCCTGTCGCCTCGGCTTGGAATCCGAACAGGAGTGCGAATAATAGTGCATACGACACGTACCCCTTCAGTTGTGTCACGTACGGGGTGATGATGTACCAGAAAATGATGGCCATCAGATACCAAAGTGCCCAGTATGGCTTCAACAAATTCAGTCCTGGATTTTCAAGTGAAAAAATCGGAATCCCTTCTGTAAACGCGAACCACGACCCTAGGATGACCTGCCAAATGACATAGACCACGAATAACTGGATCACGCGCAAATAGCGGTTCTCCTGATAAAAGTAACCGCTCAACATGATGAACAACGGCATATGAAAGGTATACAGGAACAGATACACCCACTTTAGTAAAATGTCGTCATAAGCGCCTCGGACATCGGTCAACAAGTGTCCGAAGACGACGAGTAGGACGAGTACTCCTTTAACAGAAGGAGGCGAGAATTCTCCCTCCTCTAAGCGTCTCGGGGCGTAGCCCGGCGTAGGTGGGAGATGAATCGCCCGGTCCAAACGTCTTTCCCCCCTGTGACAGATATGACGAACAAAAGTTCGTGATTCCGTCAGATTCTCCCTCCCCTTCCGTGGGTATCGGATGAGGAGGACACATCATGATCTTCTGAAGGGAGGATGGACGGACATGCTGAAAGGCTATAAATATAGGCTCCACCCGACGCCGGCGCAGGCCGAGTTTCTCATCAAGACGATCGGCTGCGCCCGGTTCATCTACAACAAGCTGCTCGAGGACCGCATCGCCATCCGCGAGGAGGCGAAAGCGGGGATCG
>CABIYO010000043.1:21542-22126 GCA_902362975.1 Caryophanales bacterium | reverse complement strand
GTGTACTGACCTTCGGTTGCGATTTGGACGTTGTAGCCAGGTTTCAGTTGACCGTTCTTCATGTGATCCTCTTTCATACGCATGAACGTCGCATCACGGTCGGTCTTCGAATAGCTGTTGCGTGTGCCGAAGGTGGCCATGTGTTCCTCATATCGACGTTTCCGGGTCGCGAAGTCGGCGGCCCGTTTGCGGAGGTGGCGTGGCTTCTTGCGTTCCGCACGCAATCGTTTCCGTTCCTCAACGTCCGTCGTCGACCTGATTTCCTCGTTGATGGACTCGATCGTTTCCTCGAGTCGCGCTGCGATGTGTTCCAGCTCTTGGACCGTGAGCGCGTCCGGGCTCTCCCGTTCGATTTCAGGGATGACCTGGTCGGCCATCAGCTCGTCGTACATCTGGTTCGACTTCTCGACGAGCGCGGCGTGGTGTTTTTCGACCGCCCTGCGCCAGACGAAGGTGTAGCGATTGGCGTTCGCCTCGATTTTCGTGCCGTCGATGAAGATCGCTTCCTCATCGATCGCGCCGGTCTCGACGAGATGGCACCGGAAGGCGACGAAAGCTTCTTTCAGGATCGGGGACACGGCCGG
>CABIYO010000043.1:0-21460 GCA_902362975.1 Caryophanales bacterium | reverse complement strand
AACGCGGACTGTGTGTAGGCGCAGAGGACGATTTTCATCATCATGCGTGGATGGTAGGCCGGGCATCCCGTCGTTCGCCAGAACGGTTCGAAGGCCTCGTCCGGAATTTGTTCGACGAGGTCATGGACGGCGAAGGCGATATCGTTTTCCTGAAGCCGGACTTCTAAATCTAGGGGCAAAACCAATTGGTTCATGGTATACTCTTTGTACATAGGGGCACCTCCAAAGTTATGGTTTGGACACTTTAACTTTATCAGAGGTCGCCCCTATCTGTTTAGTCCCAAATGCGTGCATGAACCCATAAAATTGACAAGAGGCCCTCGTGAGTGACTTGTTCGCTCACGGGGGCCTCTTTCTTATGAATCTACTGGGTTATGTCCCAGCCTCTGGAAGATTATGCTGCTTTCGCTGTCAATTTGACGTCGACATTGCCGCGCGTTGCTTTTGAATATGGACACACTTGGTGTGCTTCTTCGACAAGGCGCTCTGCTGTTGATTGGTCGACACCTTTGATTTCGACTTCAAGTTCAACTGAAATGAAGAACCCTTCATCGTTTTGGTTTAATGTGACGTGAGCTGTGACGCTTGAACCTTCTGTCTTCACACGCTCTTTTCCGATGATGAGGTTGAGGGCACTACCGAAGCAAGCCGCATAGCCAGCTGCGAAAAGTTGTTCTGGGTTTGTCGCACCGTCGACGTGTTTCGCGCCAGGCATCGAGACGTTCATGTCGATGACGCCGTCAGTTGATTTCACGTGACCTTCACGGCCACCGATCGCTGTTGCTGATGCTGTGAATAGTGATTTCATAATTGAATTCCTCCATTTCGTTTTTAACAATTAAGTTGTGCACAATTCAAATTATAGAGCAGTCAAAAAGTTTCGCAAGTGATATGCTTGGCTAAAGAAGAGTACGGAGGATTACGTATGGACCAATCATTAAAGTTAGAACATCAAATCTGTTTTCAGTTGTATACCGCCTCAAAAGAGCTTACCCGGTTATATCGCCCAATTTTAGCACCGCTAAACCTGACGTATAGTCAATATCTCGTGATGCTTGTCTTATGGGAAGAGGATGGGATCGATTTGCGGCAACTCGGGTCGCGGTTGACGCTCGACTCTGGGACGTTGTCGCCGCTTGTCAAACGGCTCATCCAAATCGGCTATGTGGAGAAGAGTCGTGCGACCGACGACGAACGAAAAATCGTCGTTCGTTTGACCGAGAGCGGTAGCGCGTTGCGTGAGCAGGCGGCGGATGTGCCGTTACAAGTAAGTGGTATGCTGAATATAGATGAAGCGACGTATATCGCATACATGGAGATGCTCACCGATATCAAAATGAGGCTACACGATTTCGGGGAGCGTCAGCGCGAGCAGTAAGGAAGGAGGAGCCATGTTTCGAAAATTGATCATCCTTTTGATGGGGATTGGACTTTATATGGTTTGGCAATATGAGATGCCGAACGTATCTGCCCCGACGAGCATTCAAGTGGAGTCTGAGGTGGCGACCGAACGAGCGACAGATGCGCCAAAGTTCGCCAGTCAGTATGCCGGGCATGACTGGTATTTGGTCGAACGTGGCGGTGACCGCGGACTTGAATTGATTGATGAGGACGGTGCGAAAAAAGGATTCTATCAGTTCGAGACAGGTAGCACGTATCGTGGTCTTGTACTGAATGAAACGACCCGTGATCAAGTCGAGGACATCGGCTTCGAGGCAGTGACTTCGTATCATAAAGGATTGAATCGATACTTGATTCCAGACGATCCATCGTTTTCCGTTTTTGCAATCGATGGACAGTATGTCACTTTCTTTTTTGACCAGCATGATGATGACCTCTTGAAAGGAATCTTGTCGGTCGACCGCCGTGTCGAAGAGGCGAGTGAGGGGTATTATGGTGATTTGTCGAAAGAGGGAACGGTCGCCAATGAGCAGTTGATGCGCATCCTCATGAATTGGGACCGTGAAAAGTTTGAATTGAACGCTTTAGCCGACTATGAACCACTCTATCCGGTTGTTCGGGCGCATAGTCAGAACATGGCGGAAAACGACTTCTTCAGCCATACGGACCCAGAAGGACAAGACCCGTTCAATCGAATGGACGAAGCGGGACTTTCGTATTCGATGGCCGGCGAAAACTTGGCGATGGGACAGATGAGCGTGTTCCATGCGCATTGGGGACTCATGAACTCGAAAGGGCATCGTGAGAACATCATGCAGCCACGATTCACCCACGCTTCCGTCGGGCTCGCTTACAACGACGACGATAGTCCGTTTTACACGATCAATTTCATCACACCACAATAAAAGGACGACTCTTTGGAGCCATCCTTTTTGGTATTAAATCAGTTTTTTGACCGCATCCTCAATCTCGGCAGGTGTCGTCTGGGGCGAGAAGCGTTCGATGACGTGTCCGTCGCGGTCGACTAAAAACTTCGTGAAGTTCCATTTGATCGCCCTCGACCCGAGAAGTCCAGGTGCTTCTTTTGAGAGATAGGTGAAGAGCGGATGAGCGTCTTTTCCGTTCACGTCGACTTTCGCGAACATCGGGAACGAGACCCCGTAATTCAGTTGACAGAACTCTTGAATTTCTTCATTGGAGCCCGGGTCTTGATGACCGAACTGGTTGCACGGGAAGCCTAAAATTTGTAGACCCTGTCCCTTATATGTGCTGTAAAGTGACTCGAGACCTTCGAGCTGTGGCGTGAACCCACATTTGCTCGCCGTGTTGACGATAAGTAAGACGTCGCCTTTATATGTAGCCAACGGTTGTAATTGTCCTTTCATGTCTACTGCTTCAAAATCATAAATCATGGTGATTCCCCCCCTCTTTTTCTGTAGTATACCAAGGGAAGGGGACAGACTCGAACTTGAATGCGTTGCGTGCAATCAAATTGTTATGAAATCATGATGTCGCTGTTACATCTTTTCGCAGAAAGAATCCGTATAATGAAAAAACGTTGTAGAAAGGAACGGTGTTATGCGATTTTTAAAAAATGAATTTATCTGGATTGCGCTTATTTTAATCGGACTCTTCTTATCAAGTGCGACGCCTTACTCGGACCAGTCCATCGTTTCGCCACTCGAGCGATTCAATTGGAGCTGGATCGAACCGACGCTCGCAAACGTACAGTTCGACTACGCAGGAAAGGAAATCTCGCTTGATACGTTGGGGACGACAGGATTGATTGAGTTCTTTATGCGGAAGACGGCACATGTCGTCACGTTCTTCGTTCTCGGTGCATTATTCGTGAAGGCCATCTCGCGAACGAATCTTTATGTGGGGCTGAATTTACTCTTCTCTTGGGCACTCGCGAACACGGTGGCGATTTTTGATGAGTATCATCAGAGTTTGACTCCTGAACGGACCGCGCTGTTAGAAGATGTCCTTTTGGATAGTACAGGCGCTGCCGCAGGTGTCATCTTATTTGGTGGGGTGTTATTCCTTCGTTCGAAACGGAAAAAAGGAAAACGGGCCGGTTATGTAGCCTTAAGGTAGTCAAAAAAAATGAATGGGTTACTATGTGAAAAGCGCTTTCTTTAAGTGCTTTTTTTCTTTTTCAAACTATTTTGTGACAACGAATCAAACAAAATGTTGTCTATACCCACGTTTTTTAAAGGATAAAACCTAAATTAGGTCAATGTCATACGAATGAAATATAAGTGTAAAATAACTTTTGGTTTGGATTGCTATAATGAGTCACAGAGCGAACGAAATGTCGCGACTTATCTTATTAAAAAATTACTGCATGACTATAGATAAAAACTACACGGGAATCAGCGGAGGGAAGCACAGTGGGTAACTTGAAGAAATTTGCAGCTACAGTCACTCTAGGCGCACTCTTGATCGGCGGAACGTCACCGACTTATGCAGCCTCACTTACAGAGAAGCAGAAGAAAGTACAAGAACAACGACAAAAGAATAGCAGTGAACAGTCGAAAGCAAACTCTTCGATTCAATCACGTGAGCAAGCCATCAGCAAAGAGCAGCAAGAGATCAACAAGTTAGATGCTGAACTCCAAGACGTCATCAACGATGTCGCTCAGAAAAAAGCTGAGATTCGTGCAACTGAAGAAAAGATTAAAAAGCTTCAAGCACAAATTAAAAAGTACGAAGCGAAAATGAAAGCCCAAGAAGATCTTATGAAAGATCGTATGGCGACGATGCAAAAGAATGGTGGCTCGTCAGTCAACTGGGCTGAGTTCATCTTCGGTTCTAAAGACTTCGGTGATTTGATCACACGCATGATCACAGCTGGTACGATCCAAGAGAACGACCAACAGATCTTCGAAGAATACGAAGCAACGAAAGAAAAACTCGCGAAAGCGCAAGCTGATTTGAAAGCAGAGCGCGACTCACTCGTGAAGCAAAAAGAGGAGCTTGAAAAACGTCAGAAAGAGCTCGATCAAAAAATGAAAGAGCGTGCTGCGAAAATCAAGAAACTTAAAGCTGAAAAAGTGAAGTTCGAATCAAAACTCATGAGCCTTCAAGAGATGGAAGATACGCTCAAAGCTCAAGAACAAGCGATTCAAGCAGAAATCGAAGCGCAACGTCGTGCTGAAGAAGAAGCACGTCGTGCAGCGGCAGCTGCAGCGGCAGCTGCTGCGGCAGCGAAAAAACAACAAGGTTCAAGCTCGAACAGCGGTTCAAGTGCTTCAACAGCACCGGTAGCGTCTGCACCAGCAAGCGGTGGCATGTTCCAACGTCCAGCAAGCGGTCGCCTCTCACAAGGATGGGGTCCAGCAAGCGGTGCGAACGGCTACTCGTTCCACAACGGTCTTGATATCGCAGGTCCAGTCGGTACACCGATCTATGCAGCACAAACAGGTACGGTCCTCCGTGCAGGTTGGGGTGGCGCATACGGAAACCATGTCATGATTGCACACGTGATCAACGGGCAAGTATGGACGACAGTATACGCTCACATGAGCTCGGTATCCGTTTCTGCGGGTCAACGCGTGTCACAAGGACAAAACCTTGGCGGCATGGGTAGCACAGGGAACTCGACAGGTTCACACCTTCACTTCGAGATTCACCGTGGCGGCTATTCGTACTCTTCATCGAGCGCGGGAAGCACAGTTAACCCAGCATCATTCTTCTAAACACAAAGACAGTGATCGACGAACGCGTCGATCACTTTTTTGTTGCCCGATAGACGATGAACGTCAAAAGTGCGGCACCGATGACACTGAGCCATAGCGTATCGACATTTGGGTCATCGAGCATGCTCCGGACCCCGAGGAACACCATATAGCCGAGTATCGCGAGCGTGACAAGCGTCAATGCAGTCACTCGGACCTGTCGCGGGATACGAAGCCACCAACCAAATAATCTATTCATGAAAAATCGCCTCCTCTATTAGTATAGGGGAGGCAATGTATTTCATCTAGCGAGTCGGACCCAGGCGGAGTCCATGATTTGTTGGTAACCGACTTCCCGATAGATTTTGTTCGACGTCGGGTTCGTCAAGTCGGTATAGAGGACACAGAACGATTTTGTCTCGAGAAGCTGTCGGCTGAGAACGGCGACGAGACTTCGTGCATACCCTTTTCCTCGCGCATCAGGTGATGTGGAGACGAATGAAACGGTGATCCCGTTCTCGGTTGGACGTGCGCGTTTCGCACACGAGACGACCTGTCCGTCGACTTCCCAAAAGACAGCCTCTTCCCTATCGAGCATCGTCTGTACGGCCTTTGTCACCTTCTCCGGTGGAGATGATTGGAGACCTGATTCGGCTTCGAAGGCACTATACCAAGCCTCGAGCTGTGCCTGGTCGGCAATCGTCGCTTCTCGCATCCTCCCTGTCGCCATGTCGATGTCTTCCACGCTGTCGAGGCGATACAGACCTTGGGACATGAACATCTCGCTCGTCCCAAATGTAATCTCTTGCCACGCTTTCGCGAACCGTTCCGCCTGCTGTCGTTCCGAGACGACTTCCGCGAAGGGGACTGCTTCTTTCAAAAGGTTGGGGATGATGAAAGACGGGAGAACATCCGAGTACTCCGTCTTCACAACGATATAGTGAAGTGGATGCGGTGGTGTCACTTGGAGGATGGCGAGAAGCTCTCCGTCCTCTTCGACTGTGAACTGATGAAACGTTTCATAGATTCCTTGTTTGACGTTATTCAAGACGCCAATCATTAAGCTGTTCTTGGCTTCTTCTTTCAACAATGCGTCCATAACGCGGTCAGCGAAGTGATTTGGGTCTTTCCATTCAATCCATTCCATATGGTTCTCTCCTTTGTTATATGTAGACAAAAACGGACAAACCTGATGGCTTGCCCGTTTATGAGCCGTTCATTATGCGATATCTTCTTGTTTCGACGACGTGTTGTCGAGAAGTTTTGTGTTGTGTTTGAAGTAATGAATGATTTTCGCGATGGCGCCGTCACCTGTGACGTTTGTTGCTGTCCCGAAGCTATCCTGTGCCAAGTAGAGCGCAATGACCAAGCTTTGCATCGTCGCGTCAAACCCGAGGATCGAGCCGAACAATCCGAGCGATGCCATGACGGCCCCGCCTGGTACACCTGGTGCTGCAATCATCGTCACCCCGAGTGCGAGGATGAATGGAAGCATGATGGCGTAAGATAACGTCATGCCATTCAAGTACATGAGGGCGACACCGACCGACGTAAGTGTGATCGTCGATCCTGACAAGTGGATTGTTGCCGAGAGCGGAATGACAAAGTTGGCGACATCCTCGTCCGTGTTGATCAACTTCGCTTGGCGAAGCGTGACCGGAATCGTTGCGGCCGATGATTGCGTCCCGATAGCTGTAAAGTATGCCGGCATCATCGTTTTGAGCAACTTGAACGGATTCTCTTTGTTGAGACCACCTGCGATTGAATATTGAATCATGAGCATCGTTAAGTGAAGGACGATGATTGTGACGAAGACGAGCGAGAAGACCGAGAGGATCTCAGCAACTTGACCGGCGTACGTCATGTTCATGAAAATTCCGGCGATGTGGATTGGGAGTAATGGAATAATGACTTTACTGATTAAGAGCTCGATGATATCGCGGAAATCCATGGCAAGGTCGAGTGACCGTTTGCTTTCGATTGCGGCAATCCCGATTCCGATGACGAAAGCTAAGACGAGTGCGGTCATGACACCGAATACAGGTGGAATCTCGAAGTCTATGAACCCTTTCAATAAGGCTTCTTCTGGATTTTCAGCTCCTGTCGTCGACCGTGTCAAAATTTGCGGGAACAAGTTGCTTGTTACAAAGTATGCTAATGTTCCGGCGATGATGGTGGAGGCGTAAGCGATGATTGCTGTGAGTCCGACCAGCTTTCCTGCTCCTTTTCCAAGTTCCCCGATACCCGGGATGATGAAAGCAAGAATAATCAATGGAATAGCGAAACCTAAGAACTGCCCGAAGACCGTGTTGAACGTCACGAACGTCCGAACGATCCAGTTCTGACTTTCTGGTACGATGCTCCCGAGCAGAATCCCGAAAGCAATCGCGATGATGATGCGACCTAAGAGGCCAATGCGTAATTTCAAATCAATCATCCTTTCTGTTTGTTTGAATAGTTGATATTTTCGCACACTTTAAGGAATGATGCCACCTTCTCTTGCAATTTTCTTGAAGAAAGACGTTTGACAACTGTTTAGAAGGGTATTAGAAAATGTTGTACATATCAAGGGAAGGGGCTTCTCCTTTTCCTAATATAAAAACGATGTTATGATTAATTCTGACAGACGTAAAGGAGGGGTGCGCGTGCAGTTACAACGAACAACGATTCACATTGCGGGTCAAGACTATACGATCGTAAGCGAAGAACCCGCTGACCACGTGAGGGAAGTAGGCTTTTTGGTCGACAGTAAAATCCGCGAAATTCGTGAACAATCCCCTCATCTAGATGCTCGTCAGGCAGCGGTCTTGGCTGCGATTCAAATCGCAAGCGACCATGTCAAAACTAAACGAAATATGGGAGAATAAATCAATCCATGGTTACGCTACTTATACTGTTTTTCTTTTTTATCGGAATCGTCAATGGCTTCCGTCGTGGTGCGATTCTACAGCTCGGCCATTGGGTCGCGCTCATCATCAGTTTTCTCGTCGCCAATACGTACTATAAAGAGCTAGCCGAAGCGTTCAAGCTGTGGATCCCGTATCCGTCTCAGCTCGACGGGACGCTCCCAGGTGGGGTGTTGGACCTCAACTCCCTTTCAGGGATTGAGATGACATTTTATAACGTCTTTTGGTTCGTCGTCTTGTTTCTCATCACGAAACTCGTCTTGCATCTCATCTTGGCGATGCTCGACTTCTTGACGGACTTGCCGATTTTACGACAATTAAAAGGTGTGATTGGAGCTGTCCTCGGATTCTTCGAGGCATATGTCATCACATTCTTCATCCTTTGGGTGATTGCGTTCGTGCCGGTGGCGAGCGTACAAAACGCCGTCGACAAATCTTCGTTAGCGACATATATCATCCAAGACACGCCATATCTATCGGTTTGGTTTTCAAATAAGATGTTGTGACACGACAGGCCGGAATGCAAGCTAGTGCTTGTGTCTCGGTCTTTTCTGTGTGAAGAGGGGGAAGCGTATGAAGAAAGTAGAAGCGATGATGTTGCTCGAAAAAATCGCGCAATATATGGAAATCAAAGGGGAGAACCCGTTTAAAATCAATGCGTTCCGCAAGGCAGCGACAGCGCTCGAGAACACGGACCTTGAACTCGAGGACATCGACGACTTGACGTCCATCTCAGGAATCGGGAAAGGGACGGCAGCAGTACTTGAAGAGTATCGAGACACAGGACGCAGTGAAGTACTTGAAGCACTACAAGAAGAGATTCCGTTCGGTTTGATGAACCTCTTGAAAATTCAAGGGCTCGGCGGGAAGAAACTTGCTAAACTCCGTGAAGTCGGCGTCGTCGATTTGGAATCGCTCATCCGTGTACTCGAAGACGGGACGGCTGCATCACTCCCCGGTTTCGGAGCGAAAAGTGTGGAAAAATTACTCGCCGCCGCGAAGAACCTCGAATCACGTCCAGAACGATTGGCTTATGCAGTCATGCGCCCAATCGTTGAAGAAATCAATGAGCTGTTAGAAAAGGAGACGCTCGTCTTGCGTCATTCGGTCGGAGGAAGCTTCCGCCGTGCCGAAGAGACGTGTAAGGACCTTGACTTCATCATTGCGACTGAGAAGCCGATTGAGCTACGTGAGAAACTGCTCGCTTTGCCGTTCATCAACGAGGTGATTGCGGCAGGTGAGACGAAAGTCTCGCTCGTCCTCGAACGTGAAGAGATGGTATCGGTCGACTTCCGTATGGTCGAGCCAGGCGCGTTCGCTGCGACGCTTCATCATTTCACGGGATCAAAAGACCACAACGTCCGCATGCGCCAACTCGCGAAAGCAAAAGGAGAGTCCATTTCTGAATATGGGGTCGAGACAGCAGACGGACTGTGGCAACCAAAAACAGAAGAAGAATTGTTCGAACGGTACGGTCTCCCATTCATCCCGCCTGAACTTCGGGAGGGGCATGCCGAGTTCGAACACGACTTATCGAAGCTCGTCACGCTCGATGATATCAAGGCTGACGCGCACATGCACACGGTCTGGTCGGACGGGAAGTTGACCGTCGACGAGATCGTCATGGCGATGAAAGATCGAGGCTATGAATGGATGGCCATCACCGACCACGGGAAGTATTTGACGTTCGTCAATGGCTTGACCGAGGAACGACTCGAGGAACAGGGGGAAGAAATCCGAGAGGCCGCGAAGACACATGACATGAACGTGTTACGAGGCGTCGAGATGGATATCCGTCCTGACGGGACGCTCGACTATGAACCCGAGTTTTTGGAGACGCTCGACTACGTCGTCGCTTCCATCCACTCGAAGATGGATCAATCGGTCGACGAAATCATGGCACGTCTCGAGAACGCCTGCCGTTCCCCTTACGTCAACGTGATCGCCCATCCGACGGGTCGACTCATCGGTCGTCGGGACGGCTATCCAATCGACGAGGACAAGTTGATCGCACTCGCAAAAGAGACAGGGACAGCGCTCGAGTTGAACGCCAACCCGAACCGCCTTGACTTGACAGCTTCCACGCTCAAGAAGGCGAAGGCAGCGGGTGTCAAAGTGATGATCAACACGGATACGCACCACCCAGATATGATGGAAGATATGGCCCTCGGTGTGTTGCACGCACGGAAAGCCTATCTCGAACCATCGGATATTATCAACTGCTTCACGTTTGAAGACGCCAAGGCGTTCTTTGCGGCGAAGCGATAGAAAGGAACATGCTAGATGGATCACGCGTTACGCGTATTAGAATATGAAAAATTACGTCAACAGCTTGCTGGTCACGCAGCGAGCTCGCTCGGAAAAGAGTTGGCGCTAAAGATGCAACCCGACTACTCATACGACCGGGTGCTCTCGAATTTGAACGTGACGAAAGAAGCGACCGAGGTCGTTCGTCTCCGTGACCGTCTGCCGCTCGGTGGACTCACGGATGTCCGTGCGGAAGTGAAACGGGCCGCGATCGGCTCAGTCCTCTCGACGAGTGAACTGCTCGCCGTCGCTGCCGTCATGTATGGCGGTCGCCAAGTGAAAAATTTCTTCGAGAAGCTTCACGAGGATAACGAAGAGATTCGCATTCCACGTCTTGACGAGTATGCGGACAAGTTGACGAAGCTCATCGAGGTCGAACAGGCGATCCGTCAGGCGATTGACGACCAAGGGACGGTCCAAGATTCTGCGAGCCCACAACTCCGTGGACTTCGGACACAGCTCCGGAGCTTTGAAGGCAGTGTTCGGTCACGCATCGACAACATCCTCCGCAACAATGCGAAGATGCTCTCAGACGCCATCGTCACGATTCGAAACGACCGCTATGTTGTGCCGGTCAAACAAGAGTATCGCCAGGCGTTCGGCGGGATCGTGCATGACCAGTCAGCTTCTGGCCAGACGCTCTTCATTGAGCCACAAGCCATCGTCTCCATCAATAACGAGATTCAAGAAGTTCGTCTGAAAGAACGTGCTGAGATCGAGCGGATTTTAAGTGCCCTCTCAAACGAAGTCGGTGGGGTGCATGATGCGATCATGACGAACCTCGACGTGTTGGCCGAACTCGACTTTATCTTTGCGAAAGTCGCTTACGGACAAGAGATGAATGCGACAGAGCCGAAGTTGAATGACAATCGAGAGATCAAGTTGAAACAGGCACGTCATCCGTTCATCCCGAAAGATGAGGTCGTGCCGATCACAGTTGAGCTCGGGGAAGACTATACGTCACTCATCATCACCGGACCAAACACCGGCGGGAAAACCGTCACATTGAAGACGATTGGACTCCTTCAATTGATGGTGCAATCAGGACTCTACGTGCCGGCAGAGTTCGGGACGGAGCTTTCCGTGTTTGACGCGGTCTATGCCGATATCGGGGATGAGCAATCGATTGAACAGAGTCTTTCGACGTTCAGCTCGCATATGAAGAATATCGTTGGCATGCTCGACAAGATCGACTTCATGTCACTCGTCCTCTTCGATGAGCTCGGTGCCGGGACGGATCCACAAGAAGGGGCTGCCCTCGCCATTGCCATCTTAGATGAAGTGAAACGCCGCGGGGCACGTGTCGTGGCGACGACGCACTACTCGGAACTGAAGGCATACGCATATAACCGCGAAGGTGTCATGAACGCCTCGATGGAGTTTGATATCGAATCGCTCAGCCCGACGTACCGTCTCTTGATCGGCGTACCGGGTCGCTCGAACGCCTTCGAAATCAGTCGTCGTCTCGGACTGTCTGAGCAAGTCATCGACAAGGCACGTAGCCACGTCGGTAGTGACGCGGAGTCGGTCGAATCGATGATCAATGAGCTCGAAGCGGCGAAACAACGCGCCGAGCAACTCGAGCAAGAACTCATCGTCAAGCGCCGTGACTTCGAAGAAGAGCAGGCAGCGTTCGAGGCGAAGATGATGGAATTTGAGCGCGAGCGCGACAACTTGTATAGCGCGGCCGAGGCGAAAGCCGAGAAGGCCGTCGAGCAGGCGAAGCGTCAAGCGAACGAAGTCATCGACCGATTGAAAAAGCTACGTGAACAGGGAATCGTCAAAGAGCACGAAATTATCGCGGCGAAGAAGGAACTCGAATCGGCAAAACCGACGCTTCAAGAGAAAAAGATCCAAAAAGTGAAACAAAAAGCCCAGCAAAAACGTACGTTCAGTAAGGGCGAAGAAGTGAAAGTGAAGACGTTCAATCAAAAAGGCTACATCGTGAAACAAATCAACGACAATGAGTATAACGTCCAAGTTGGCATCATGAAAGTGAACGTCAAAGCGGACGACCTTCAGAAGATCGGTCCATCGAAAGAGAAGACGCTTCAGTCGAAAGGCAGCTCGCTCAAACGACAGAGCTCGACGAAATCCGAACTCGACCTTCGTGGTGTCCGTGTCGAAGAGGGACTCATGCGGTTAGACAAGTATATCGATGAAGCCCTCGTGTCGGGCTATGATAACGTCCGCATCATCCACGGTTTAGGTACCGGAGCGATGCGTCAGGCGACACAAGAATTTTTAAAAGGACATCGTCACGTGAAGAGCCAGCGCCCAGGAGGAATGGGTGAAGGTGGACTCGGTGTCACGGTCGTCGAACTGAAGTAAGGGGAGTCGGGAATGGGTACGATTACGTTTGCCGTTATGCTGGAGTCGTTCGGCCTCTATTCGATGGCGGGATTGATGATTGTCGTCGGTCTTGCCATCTTCGAGGTGACGACGCCGTACAGCAACTGGCGTGAAATTCAAAAAGGAAATATTGCCGTCGCCTTGGCGACAGGCGGAAAGATTGTCGGTCTCGCCAACATCTTTCGTGTGGTCGAGAGCCACCACGATAGCATAATCGACATCTTTGTCGGAGGTGGGTTCGGCTTCATCTTGCTCCTCGCGACATATTGGTTGTTTGAATTTTTGACACCGACACTGAAGGTGAACGATGAGATTCAACAAGGGAATATCGCCGTCGGGTTGTTGGCATTCTTGCTGTCGATTGGGGTCTCTCTTGTCGTCGGCGCGGCATTGGTGAGGTGAAGACATGGTATACGAACGATTGGCAAAGATCTTGTTCATCGGGGCCGGGCTGTTCTTAGTGGCAGCGGCACTCTGGTATATCTTTTATTGAGGGAAGAGGGAGAATCCGTTTGGATGCTCCCTTTTTTGATTTCATGGACCTTGAATATAAAATATATGAGTGATAGGAAGAAAATTTACAATTCGTGTGAGGAAATCGATATACTGAAACTAGATTATGGAACGAGATTCATAAGAAGGTTGAGGTGTAGGTCATGGTGAACGGGTCAGAAGTGTTTGAAGTCTTGATGACGAATGCAGTGAAATTACCTGGGGTGAAAGTAGACCGGAAAGAGTTTTTAGACCAAAGTTTCAGTAAGTACGTGTCAGCGACTCAGTTGGCAGAGGTTGTAGAGAAGGGACCGCTTGAGGCGAACGTCCCTCTCTCAGTCATCAAAAAAGTGGCGAAGCGAAATATTACCAATCAGACGATGAAAAGTTCGAGTGCATCGTTTGCAGCCGGTCTACCTGGAGGCATCGGTATCGCCGCAACGATTCCGGCCGATACGGCGCAATTCTTCGGTTTCGCCCTCCGTTTAGCGCAAGAAATCGGGTATTTATATGGATACGATGACTTTTGGGAAGATGGAGAATTAAATGTCGAACGGGTGAATGGAGAATTAATTCTCTTTTTAGGTGTCATGTTCGGAGTGGGCGGCGCGACGGCTACCATCAAGGCATTGTCCGCACAATTATCGAAAGAAGCTTTGAAAAAGATTCCGAACAAAGCGCTGACGAAAACGGTGTACTATCCCATCATCAAGAAAATGTCGGCGATGATCGGGGTGAAGATGACGAAAGACACGTTCGCCAAAGGGATCTCAAAGATGATCCCACTCGCAGGTGGTGTCATTTCAGGAGGAATCACCTACTCATCGATGACGAAGATGGGCAATCGTCTCATGCATGCGCTTGAAGAAGGAGTCAACATGACGGAAGCGGAGTTTATTGAAAGTGTGGAAGCAGTCAAGCGTGAAAATCTTGAAATCATCGAAGCAGAATTTGTAGAAATTGATGAGGGATCACGTAATGACGGGGAAGTCATATAAGGAGATATTGTACGTTCTAGGAGGAGATCATTCATGAATCTAGACTTACACTACTTGATGTCGACCGAGCGCTACGTACTCGACATGGAATCGTTTCAGATGAAGAATGAGGCGTACTACCCGTTAGAGTGGACGTTTTATGGAGCGGCGAATCCGACGATGCTCCTCACATGGGACGCTAATCGCGACCGCATCCGAATTCGCTTCGAACAGTACGCCGTCTTTTTAGGGACACAAGAAGAGCACGGAATGAAAGAAGACGGATTATGGAACGAGCATCCGATTGTGAAACTATCCGCGTCGCGCCTGATGTCATTCGCTAGTGAACGGATGTCGATTGATCGGGTGAACCGTAACCGTGGTGCGCTCGCGCATTACGTCATCCGTACGATCGAGCAGGAGTTCCATGTGCTGGCGTATGAGGACCCGACTGTAGAAGATTTAGGAAAAGTCGGGGACACAGGAGTTATTGCGACGGAAGTGTCGGATGTGCTTAAGAGAATAAGAAAATCGATAAAGAAAGGATGAGGATAGGATGAAATCATACGAAATCGAGTTCCATTTGGTCAATGGAGAAGAACTGACTTATATGATAGAGGCAGATTCGCGGCATGGGGCACTGGAAACGGTTTACCAAGCGTTTCGACATGCGAGTGACGGATTCGTACAATTTGAGGATGAGTTGATTGTGATGTTGGATCATGTGGCGTATGTGAAGGCGTTTGAGGTAGTGGAATAAAATAAATCAATGTGCCTTTAAAAAATTGGCACATTGATTTTTATTACTGCGACATGTCTTGGTATATAATTTTGCAATCATTGATTAATTCTTTTGTGACGGATAGATTCCAAGCTGCCATACGTTTATGCCAACGTTTATGATGAAAAAAAGATGATCCAATCCATTTCATATATGGCCTCTAGAGATAGATTAGAATGAAAAAATACAATAATAACATATTCAAATTTTTATACTTCAGAAGCACTTGATTCGGGAGAATTTAAACCGTAGAAAACTTCTGTAGCTCCTCGAGTAGTAGAATTAATGCTATACCTGTCCCCTTGTCTACTAATGGCATCGATATTTTGTGTGCCTTTTGGTGCAGCTTGAAGAGTAGGTAAATGTGATGTTTCAGAGTAATATTTTTGCCAAGTATTCTCCTAATTCACCGATAATATTATTGGTTCTACTCAATTTTCGTTCTTCTAACTCATTTATCCAAAGTCCATACAAGTCTACTAGTTGTTAGTCATCCAAGTGTTTTATCAATTCTTTCATGCGAAGACCTCAATATTTAAGATTATAGGAATGACTCATGAAATAGTTAGATACTGAAAAGTGATAATGATGGAAAAATATAACGCGCGCCAAAATTGACGCGCGTTTTTTCATTTCATTGGTGGGACTTGAACATGATGAAATTCTTGATTACTCAATTCCGCATCACTGATTTTGAATTGTCCAACAGCGAGACAGTGAGCTTTTTTCAAGCTACGCAAATCATCTAAAGATATGGTACCAATGCGATTTGCAATTACTTTTAATTCACTATCGGCAGGCGCGAAGTAGATTTTAGTACCCGCATTGTCTAAGATAGCAAGTTCTTCTTTGTCAAAGTTACTAAATGACTGTGTGGCGAACCAAGCTGACCAGCCAAATTTGCGACCTTCTCGAAGAATTTTTGCAGATGGAGAATCATCACGGAAAGATAAGTTTTGTGCCTCATCTAAAATAACAGGCATCGGCTTATCTTTAGATCCTGATAGTGAGTAGTACCATAGGTCCCAAAGGATAAACTCTGCCAGCAATTTTTTAATCTCGTCTTGGTCATATCCTTCAAGTTGAATAACGGTAACCCCGTTACTCTCAAAAATTTTACTCCAGTCATTATCCGATTCATAGTCAAACGGATCCATGTCAACCATCTGGGTTAGACGACTAATGACAGATTGGATTGTTGATTTTGATGATGTTTCTAGATTTTCGAGTTCTTCAATGAGAAGTTCCATTCGCATGTTTTCTCCGTATTTTTCAATACCATTCTTAGTTGCCATATAAATCGCATTTTTCTGTTGATCGCCTAAACCTCTATATACAGAGGCAAAAACTGCAGCTACTCTTCTAGCAACTTCAACAATTTTTTCAGGCTCTTTCCGACCACTTATTTCTTTTTCTCTCCGTTTAAAAGGGTTTAAAGGGAAAGATTCATGATACACAATGCGTTCTGTTAATTTTTCACCCATTCGATTTACAAATGTTTCATCGAGCTGGCTAAGTGTGTAACTATTCGAATAATCAATCACCAATGCGGATTGATTTTGTTCGACCAACTGCAATAGAAGAGACTGTACAAAATAGGTTTTTCCTTGACCCGATCGACCACCGATTAGGAGGTGTCGATTGGATAGTCGTGGATGACCGAATTCCCAATAGTAGTCTTGATTCAATTCACTACCTAGATGCAATCTGACTTGTTCTAGACTAACAACGTTTGGAGTTACAAGTTCAACGTCAGGCTGAGTGAATGGGGAAACCTTTGAATCATGTACATCAATATTATGATTTTCGTCTTCAGGTAAGTTCCTTCTGTCCTCTAGTTCATCTGTTGATTTTTGTTGTTCTGCCGAATCAGCAAGTGAAACAAAGGCTTCATTTTTGAAAGTTGGTGCTAAAGATTTTTTCTTTTTGGAAGATTCAAGTGAATCTAAAGACTGCGTGAGTGCTTCATAGCCGTGTTGTTCAGGTAACTCTAGTATTACAACACCTTGACTTCTGTAGTGACGTACAGACTCTGAATGTTTTTTAAATGAAACAAGAACACCATTTCCGAATTTTGCTCTTTTCTCATCAACGATTTTAAAATCATCGTTCATCAACCGATCGATTAGCTCTGCACTTAAATGAAAATTTTTACTAGGCCAAATTTCATTTTCTTGCATTTTTTTTGCATTGTTGATGAAGAGTCTAACGAAATAATTTCGTAAGAATTTAGCGTCAAAAGTAGTTAAATCGAGTAGATGGTCATTTAGTCGAGCTTTCAATTCTGTGATTTGTGAAATACCTTTTGAGATGACGCTGTTTTCATTTATTCCGATTTTAACTTCTACCGGGAATAAATGTACCTTTAATTGTGTTTGGTCTATTTCTAGTCCAATCATCAATAAATCATCGCTGCAATTTCCTTTTCGACCAATTGTCTTACCTGAAAATAGACCAGCACGTTTACTAAGTTTCACATTGCCTGTAACACGCACGACTTCTTCCATAGAAATTGGTACCCAAATCGTGTTTTCTTCATTAAAAAGTAATAGTGTTTCTTTAATTGCTGAAACAATACTCATCTTTTCTCGTTTATCGTATCCTCTTCCTTGGACAGCTCGAAGTAACCATTCTCCGTTAAACGTGTTGAAAGCACGAATTGTTTCTTCTATCTGTTCTTGCGTAGATGACACACCCTGAGAATTAACAAATTCCTCAATCACATTAAAATATTGTTTTGATTTGTCAGTTACAGTGATGGCATCATATCCATTTGTTGATGAATATTGATCGCTGTAATGTACAATAATCAAATTGTCTGAAGACGATTTAAAGAAATCTAATCCGACAGGTGGATCAATAAACGTTACCCAATGTGAGGCGCTATAAATTTTTTCGAGTTCGTCTTTATCAGCAACATCGATATGCATTGTCAATGAAACATCTTTCATATAAGAACTGTGTCCACCGTCTTTCATGTTGGCTGTAAGTTCATTATAAAGTGAGCCGAATTTTGTCATAAGACTTCTGTTAATGTCGGCTCCTTTTGTACCGAATCCAACGCGGTATCCGGTATCATCACTTTGAACCGATGATACGGTAGTGAATAAACCGTCTAAGTTCATGCTATTGGATAAATCACGCATCGGTTGTGTAACGATTCTCGATTCATTTCCCATTTTATAAAATGAAATATGAGAATAGAGGATTTGTTTGATTACGGCCACGAGTTTTTACCGCCTCTGCCATTTTATTTACCATCAAATGCCATGTTCGGTACCACTCAGTGACATATGTCGACCATCATGTGACTCAAAGTCCGTTGGACAAGGGATTGCGGCATTGTGAGCCATCGATTGCGGACGACTGAGCCACCTAGTGCGAAGAAAAGAGCCATCACTTGGATGGCTCGGACGGTCAGCGTGCTGATATGCCATGGCGTTCCCTCATCGATATTTCACCGTCGATCATGATTTGATAAGAGTCATGGATGATCCGGTCGAGGATAGCCTCTGCGATGGTCTCGTTTCCTAATCGAAGATGCCATCCGCTCGGGTCGATCTGAGAACAGTAGATGGTGGAGACGGTCTTATGGCGCGACTCGGAAATCTCGAGGAGGATCGTCGCCTCGTCAGTCGTCAAGTCGGTCAATAGCCATTCATCGAGGATGAGTAGGTCGACTTTTGTATACTTTTTGAGGAGTCGTCGGTAGCTCCCATCGGCTGCGAGCTTCGCCAGTGTCAGTTCATCCAACAATTCAGGCAGACGAATGTATCTCACCTTGAACGACTGGCGACAGGCCGAGACCCCGAACGCGGTCGCGAGATAGGTCTTCCCGGACCCTGTCGGTCCCTTCAGAATCAAATTGTGGCCGTCCAAGATGTAAGTTCCGCTTGCCAACTTGAGGATCTGCTCTTTGTTCAATCGACGGTCGGCATGGTACTCGATGTCCTCGATGCAAGCATTCGAGTTGATGAACGAGGCAGCCTGGATCAGCCGGTGCAGCTTGCCGTTCTTTCGTCTGGAATGCTCAAAATCGACGAGTAGTGCCAGTCGTTCATCAAAGTCCATGCGTTGAAAATCGCGATTGGATGACTGTTCCTCATAGGCTTCGGCCATCCCGTTCATCTTCATCTCGATCAGTTTGGCAATCGTCTGTTCATTCATCTTTATCAGCTCCCCCATAGTATGCCGCACCACGCATGAAGCCATAGTGATTGTTGGCAGTTTCCGTCTTGCGTTTCAACTCCTGCTCGGCGTCGCTCTTCTTGTTGTTCGACAGGATGCTCTGGATGCCCTTGACCGTCGGTCTGTTGGTTATGGAGACGACCATCTTACAGGCGCGCTCGATCTCATACTTGGAATAACGTCGCTCCAGTTTCTTCAGCGTGAAGATGGATTGGAGTGCCAATCGCTCGGTCTGAGCAGTGCCAAGAAGGAAATCGATCACTTTCAATGTGTTCGGACCGATCTCGTCTGCCCAGTCTTTTGCGTTCTCCGGGGTCTGGTCGATGTAGAGCTTATGGTTGTCGGGCATGTGATCGCGGTTGGTCGATAATTGTCCGAAGCGTCCAATCAGCCGTTTGTGGGAGGTAATCCGCATTTCGTTGAAATACACCTCGACCAATTGCTCGGTCAGTCGCACCGCGACCTGACAGTTGATATATTCATAGGGCACCGAATAAAACATGCTCTCGACGGATATGTGGTAGTCCGGGCGGACCTTCGCGTCCCGCCAACTCGATTGTTTGTACGAATGCTTCGGCAGTGGTGCTAACGCGAACTTTTCCTCTTCCTCGAATGCGGAGAGACGGCTACCGGGTTTCCGGGTGAACGGACGACGGTTGAACTCTTCCAGCTTTTCATGAACCTCACGGTTCAACTCCTCTAGGCTGAAACAGTGGGAGTTCCTCAAGGCGGCGATGATCCAAGTGGAGATGACACCGACGGAACCCTCGACACTCGGTTTGTCCTTAGGTGCGCTCACACGCGCGGGCATGACGACCGTCCCATAATGTTCAGCCATCTCTCGGTATGTCGGGTTGAGGATGAGTTCACGTGACGTGTTTCTCGTGACACCGGTCTTCAGATTGTCAGGGATGAGAATCTGGGTGCTCCCACCGAAATAGCTGTAGGCATGGTTATGGCACGTAATCCATGCAGACAAGTCCATCGAGAGACTCGCCTCGGCATAAGACAATTGGCTACAGGGCAATGTCGCTACGAATATGTATACTTTTACTTTTTCTCCTGTGTCCCGATCGATGATGAACGTGGTTGAACCGGCCCAGTCGACTTCCATCACTTCCCCTGGTTTGCGACGAATCCGGAGCGTAGCCCTATGCTTGTTCGCATAGGCGCTGTAATGTCGGACGAAACTCCGATAGGAGTAAGGAATGCGCTTGTTCGTGCGGCACTCCATCTCGTACTCGTGATGCAGGAGCGACAGGGTGACGTTCGGCTTTGCCAATTCCTTGTGTACATAGTCAAAATCGATCGGATGTCTACCGGAAGATTCAAGCGTCTTCTCAGGGAATAAGAACTCTTCAATCCACTTGTCGGTCATGTCATCATCGAAAGGTCCCATCAAGCCCTTGTCTGTCGCCCGATCAATCACCTCCGTCACTTTCTGACGCGAGTTGCCAGTGCTAGCCGCGATACTTCTCAGGCTCAGCCCTTGCTCCCTAAGTCTTAGAATAGCTAAATACCGAAGCATAAAAAACCTCCCATGTAACGATGTCACACCATTAGGTGTGCACATTAATCATAAGGAGGCAATATGAAGGTTGGTCGGGGCTTTGGCATCACTTGGTAAATTGTTTGTCACTCTTTGGTAAATAAGATTGCAAGACTGGTACATTCTAATGGCCGTAATCAGATCGGGAGATGTTTAATGTTTTAGTAATATCATTTACCGTCATGTTAGCCTCATACATCATCATGGCTCTGGCCATGATTTGTTCATCAATTGGTTTTCTTCCACCCATTCTTCCTCTGGCTCGTGCAGCCTGAAGTCCAGCGCTTGTACGTTCGCGAATCAATTCACGCTCCATTTCTGCCAACCCAGCCATCATGGTGAAGAATAGTCGACCGGCAGCAGTAGAGGTATCGACACCTAGTGTAATGATTTGAAGATTGATTCCGCGATCCTTCAAATCATCAATCAATTCAAGAAGCTTCTTTGTGGTTCTCCCCAACCGATCTAGCTTCCAGACGACGAGGGTATCACCTTCTCGTAAATAATCTAAGCACTTCTCAAATTCTGGTCTCTTTTTAACACTGGAGGCCTTCTCTTGAAAGATTTTAGTACAACCAGCTTTCTTAAGTTCATCTAGTTGCGAGTCCAAGTTCTGATCGAGGGTTGATACTCGTGCATATCCAATTCTCGTCATGAAGCACCTCCGTTTGTTTATCCATTAATGATAACAGAAAACGAAGATTGATAAAAAGATGAGTTAAAAGACAATAGAGACAAAAGAGGCTGGGACATAACCGAGTAGATTTATAAGAAAGAGGCCCCCGTGAGCGACTTGTTCGCTCACGAGGGCCTCTTGTCATTTTTAT
>CABIYO010000042.1:21840-22853 GCA_902362975.1 Caryophanales bacterium | reverse complement strand
TCGCGATGCGGCTCCGGGATTGCCTGCGGAAAGCGTGGGCGCCGGACAGGCGAGCGATATGATTCATGTTAGTCAACAGCCTGAAGTTTGAGGGAGACCTCAAACTTTTTTATTTCACCCGTTGCATTTTAAAAAGAGGGATGTTATATTCTAAGAGGTTCGAATGTAGGTTGTCTGACGTTTAACAAAATTTAACTAAATCAGGCGAGAATTCTCCCTCCTCTAAGCGTCTCGGGGCGTAGCCCAGCGTAGGTGGGAGATGAATCGCCCGGTCCAAAACTCTTCTCCCCCTGTGACAGATATGACGAACAAAAGTTCGTGATTCCGTCAGATTCTTCCTCTCCCTCCGCGGGTATCGGATGAGGAGGACACATCACGATCTTCGAAAGGGAGGAGGGACGGACATGCTGAAAGGCTACAAATATAGGCTCCACCCGACGCCGGCACAGGCCGAGTTCCTGGTCCGGACGATCGGCTGCGCCCGGTTCATCTATAACAAGCTGCTCGAGGACCGCATCGCCATCCGCGAGGAGGCGAAAGCGGGAAGCGTGACGAGACGGAAACCGGCGACACCCGCCTCCTACAAGCCCCTGTTCCCGTTCCTCGCCGAGGCGGACAGCCTCGCGCTCGCGAACGCGAAGTTGAACCTCGACACTGCGTTCGCGAAGTTCTTCGCCGGGACGGGCGGCTTCCCGGCCTTCAAATCGAGACGGCGGTCGCGCGCCTCCTACACGACGAACAACCAGCATGGCACGATCCGCATCGAGGCGGACAAGGTTCGGCTGCCGAAGGTCGGGTTCGTGCGGTTCACCCAACACCGTCCGTTCGAGGGCGTCATCCGGTCGGCGACGGTGTCGATGACCAAGACAGGCAAGTTCTTTGTCTCCCTCCTCGTCGAACAGGACGATGAACCATGGGTCCCAGCCGAGAACAAGGTCGGGATCGATCTCGGTTTGGACTATTTCGCCGTCATGACGAACGATGCGATGGTCTCGGAGAAGATCGACAACCCA
>CABIYO010000042.1:0-21593 GCA_902362975.1 Caryophanales bacterium | reverse complement strand
ATTGCAGATGTCAGTTGGTACGAGTTCATTCGGCAACTCGAGTACAAGTCAAACTTCTACGGACGGACGCTCATCAAGGCAGACCCCTGGTTCGCATCCACTCAAATCTGTTCTTCTTGCGGCGTAAAAGGCGAGAAGAAGGCGATGGATGTCCGTGAATGGACGTGTGCCTGTGGCGCGCATCATGACCGTGACATCAACGCAAGCCTCAACCTGTTGATGTTGGCCGACTGACAATCCTTCAGGGCAGGGACTGCCCGACGAGCTTGGTCAATAATCGTAGCTAGTAAAAGTACGATCTTCCCAAGAAGCTCCCACTTCAATTTGTGAAGCAAATAAGTGGTGAGTAGTTCACAAGAAAGCGTTTCAAACGGTAGGACACATCTCTTTTCGGGTATGACATATATAATTGGTTTGTTTAATATGAAAGGAGCACAACATCAATGAAACTCATGAGTGTGGTTGGTATTTTGGCACTAATTGCAATCGCTTACATCTTTTCTACTAACCGTAAAGCCATCAAATGGCGCACCGTCTTAGCAGCGTTCGCTGTTCAATTCGCATTTGCATTCCTCGTCTTATATACGGCATGGGGACGTAAGGCACTTGAATGGATTTCAAATGGGGTGCAATCTGTCTTGAATACAGCAGGTGATGGGATTGCCTTCGTATTCGGAACAGCGGTCGGCGGCGATAACTTCGTCTTCGCATTCCAAGTTCTTCCGATTATCATCTTCATGTCATCATTAATCGCATTGCTTTACTACCTCGGCGTCATGCAGTGGGTCATTCGTATCCTTGGTACCGCCCTCGCGAAAGCGCTTGGTACGTCACGTAAAGAGTCACTTTCAGCAACAGCGAACATTTTCGTCGGTCAAACGGAAGCGCCGCTTGTCATCAAGCCGTACCTTCCTACAATGACACAGTCTGAGCTCTTCGCAGTCATGGTCGGTGGACTCGCATCGGTTGCCGGATCTGTACTTGCGGGTTATGCGGCACTCGGTGTACCACTCGAATACTTGCTAGCAGCGAGCTTCATGGCAGCGCCAGCTGGTCTCTTGTTTGCGAAAATCATCGTTCCAGAAACAGAAGAGTACGATGATGACATCGAGATTGTAGAGGATGAAGAAAACAGAGCGGCGAACTTCGTCGATGCAGCGGCACGTGGTGCTTCTGACGGTCTCTTTCTTGCCTTGAACGTCGGTGCGATGCTTCTCGCGTTCGTTTCATTGATTGCGCTCGTTAACTTGATCCTCGGTTCGGTCGGCGGACTCTTCGGATTTGATAGTTTGTCACTCGAATTGATTCTTGGTTATGTGTTCGCGCCACTTGCTTTTATCATTGGTGTACCGTGGGCGGATGCTGTACAATTCGGTAGCTTCCTTGGTCAAAAACTAGTCTTGAACGAATTCGTTGCCTTCTCTGAGTTCGCACCGATCATCGGTACTGGTGATTTGTCAGCTCGTACAGAAGCAATGATTGCATTCGCACTTTGTGGTTTTGCAAACATTTCATCACTCGCGATCCTTCTCGGTGGTCTTGGTGGTATGGCGCCAAACCGTCGTGGCGACATCGCACGCATGGGTGTTCTCGCGATTCTTGCAGGTACGCTTGCAAACTTGATGTCAGCTACATTGGCTGGACTTCTTCTTTAATCGGTATAAGAAAACGCGATCACTTCGGTGGTCGCGTTTTTGTGTTTAATGTTCAGCGACGAAGGAATGAGTAGCGGTGTTTAATACATAACCGATTCGCTTAGGAAAATTACAAAATCAATCCTCGGTGCGTTAATATTAAAGGTGAGGAGGAATTGTAATGTATGCTCTAGTAGCCTATTTTGACGAGGAAACGGATGCGGAAGTGCAGAAACTTTGGAATTCGTTAAAAGAAGAAGGAATCTCCAGCTACGCGTTTGAAATTAAAAATCTACGTCCTCATATCACGTTGTCAAGCTATAAAACGTTAGCAGTAGATACGTATATCGAGTGGTTGTCGCGGCATTATTCCAAAACGCAAGTGGTTCCAATCAATTTTGAATCGCTGGGGACTTTCATTGACTCGAAAGCAATATTTTTAGCTCCGACGCTGAATGATGGACTATCCAGACTTCATCAAAGTTACCATGCGCAACACGGAAACTTTGACGATTATTCGGATTCATTATACATACCTAACAAATGATCCCCCACTGTACGTTGGCCAATCACTTATCCGACACGCAGATAGTAGCTGCATTTCAGTATTTGACAAAGCGTATTCAAAAAATCGAAGGGAAGATTGAGTCCTTAGCATTGATTCAAGTCCCTGAGCGTAATCATGTGAAGACCCTCTATACAATCAAACTTCGTCATTGAAGCATGGGTATATACATAGAAAAAGCACCTAGAATTTAATCTAGGTGCTTGCTTATCGTTTACGCTTGAAGTTGTACGCGCTGACGTTCAATCCACGGCTTCAATTTCAAGAAGAGTGGGACGAAGAGCGCGCTAATCAAGATCGCTTTAATCAAGTTGAACGGTAAGATTCCGTAAAGGACAAGGTCCGTTTTTACAGCTGGGTCGGCCATGTCTGCCATGCCGAAGAAGAAGGCGTAAGCTGGCAAGATGACAAGATAGTTTAAGATGGCAAGGCTAAGAGCCATTGTGATTGTACCGGCAAGTAATCCAGAAGCGAGTGCTTTGTTTGACTTGCGCTTATGGTAGAACCAAGCGACCGGGTACATGAATGCGACACCTGCGAAGAAGTTTGCGACTTCCCCGACTGGGACACCGCCACCGTTAAAGACGTAGTACAAGACGTTTTTCAATCCGACGACCACGACTCCTGCGAGTGGAGAGAAGACGATTCCGGCAATGAGTGCGGGAATGTCACTAAAGTCCACTTTGAGGAATGGCGGTAAAAATGGGAGCGGGAAGTTGAATAGCATGAGTACGAACGAGATCGTCCCGAGCATCGCCAAAGTCACCATTGTTGTCAATCGTTTGTTACGCGTAGTTTTCATCAGAATCTCTCCTTTAGGTCGCTCCTCGATGAATGGCATCCGTCGCATATAAAAACCCGATTGCAATGAAGACAATCGGGAGAGTTTACGCGCATACGAAATAGATGTTTTCCGAGGTGGGAAAGTCCACGTCAAAGAAAACATCCGGATATCGGTCGGATGCCGCCATCTTCTCCCATCCAGACTATACTGTCGGCTTTCGAATCTCACGAAATCAGCAAGCAACGCCTTGCTCGCTCACGGGCTGAGAAGAATAAATTCTTCAATACCGCCGGTCGGGAATTTCACCCTGCCCCGAAGATGGAACGATTTAATTTTTTTTGTTACAGTTTAGTTATACAAGATAATCTACAAAATGACAAGTCAATTGACTTGAATTGAAGATATATGAGGAGGAGTTCAGATGATTCATTTAACAGAGTCAGCCGCACTTCAAGTGCTAGAGATGATGAAACAGACGGAACGCCCGGATGCGCAATACTTGCGAGTGAAGGTACAAGGTGGCGGATGTACAGGACTTTCATACGGGATGGGCTTCGACGAGGAGAAGACGGACAAAGACATTCAATTCGACCATCATGGTGTCCGCGTCATCGTTGCGGAAGTGGATCACGGGGTCGTTGATGGCCTCGAGATTGATTACAAGCAGTCGATGCTCGGTGGCGGTTTCACAATCAAAAACCCAAATGCGATTGCAACATGCGGTTGCGGTTCGAGTTTCCGGACAGCGACGAATGCAGGTACGCCGGGAGAATGCTAAAGAATAAGAACCGATTGCGAGTGAACTGCTCCCTGTCAAGTAGACAGGATAAATAATGAAAACCATCCTAAGCGGCTTGAGACCTGTATTCGACAGGGCTCAAGCCGTTCAGTCGTTTCTGGAGACAATCGTGGTTGTAGAACGATATGTAGTTCTCGATGGCCGTTGTGATGTTGCCAGGGCCAAAAGCCTGTGATTGTACACGTGTCATTCGTGATGCGGAATGAGCAGACACTCTTTTTCTCTTGATCGAGGACAGAGTAACGACTGAAATCAGAAAAGCTCTGATAGATTGCATACTGTGGTGGTAGTTCATACGTCCATCCTTTTTCTAACTTGATTTGGTGCATATTCGAGTCCCCTCACAAGTCTTTACTTATTAAAATAGCAAGTATATGCGTGAAAGAGGTAGATTAGTCTGTTTCTTTGAAGGGAAAATGAGTAGGGACGTCATTACAAATGGGAGGATTCAGGGTCATGAGAAAAGTATTGATATTCGGAGGGTCACGCTATTTCGGAAAACGGCTCGCATTGCGACTTGCTGAAGCAGGGGATGATGTGACGATTGTGACGAGAGGGCAACTACAGGTGCCGGAAGCTGAAGGGATTCGGTCTGTCAAAGGAGACCGGCAATCGGTCGCGACGATGAAAGACTTGGCCCGCGAACGGTACGATCTCGTCTATGACAACATTTGTTTTACTCCGTATCAGGCAAAAATCGCCTCGGATGCGTTCATGGACAAAGTCGGGAAATATGTGCTCACGTCGACGATGTCGGTCTACGCGCCTGGTCCTGGTCTGAAAGAGAGCGACTTCAATCCGCTCCATTACGAATATCATCTTGAATCCGAACATGACTACGGACAAGGGAAACGCGAGGCGGAATCATTCTTCTTCCATCGCGCCTCTTTCCCGGTGGCGACCGTACGATTACCGATCGTGTTAGGTCCGGATGACTATACAGACCGATTGAAGTTTTATGTAGATGCAATCCGGAACGAGGAACCGGTTGTCTTACATCATCCAGAGGCGAAGATGGGATTCATCTCGAGCGTGGAAGCGGCCGCCTTCTTAGAATGGGTCGGACGTGCCAACGTGACTGGACCGTTCAATGCGGCGAGCGATGGCCTCATCTCGATGGGGGCCTTGATGGAGCGGATCGGTCAACACGTCGGAAAACCCGTTCAGATCATAAAAGATGGGGACTCGTCACCATATGATTCGGATGTCGACTATTATATGTCGATCGCTGAGGCGAAAAAGGCGGGCTTCGTGTTCACGCAACTCGATGACTGGATTGACCGGGTCATCGTTCAAACGATGAAAAGATAAAAAACGCTACTGTAGAGGTGGTCCACAGTAGCGTTCTCGATTATTTCCCGGCAAATACAGATGTCGAGTGTTGTGGATGACGAGCGGTCGGGTCCACAAGTTGCTTCACTTGGTTGATGGCGATTGGGGCTTCACCGAAACCGGTCGCAATCAATTTTACTTTCCCTTCGTATGTGGCGATATCGCCGCAAGCAAAGATGCCGGCAACAGTCGTTTCCATACGTGAATCGACACGGATCGTGTTTTTCTCGAATTCCATTCCCCAGTTCTTGATTGGACCGAGCGATGAAACGAATCCGTAGTTACAAATCAAATCATCGATTTCAACGATTTTTGATTCGCCATCCTTATCTGTCAATTCGACAGATTCGATGTGCGTCTCACCAGACAGTGACTCGATGTTATAAGGTGTGAGGACGTTAATCATCGATGCCTTCATCTGTTCGACCGTATGCTCATGAGCACGGAAACGGTCACGACGGTGAACGATGTGTACTTCTTTTGCGATTCCTTCAAGCATAAGTGCCCAGTCGACGGCTGAATCGCCACCGCCGGCAATCATGACACGGCGATCACGGAATTTCTCCATGTTGTCGACGAAGTAATGAAGGTTAGCGTAATCTTCGCAGCCATCAAGCCCGAGTGGACGGGCCGAGAAGGCACCATTTCCGGCCGTGATGATGATGGCTTTCGTATGATATTCTTCTTTATTTGTCGTCAATACGAACGTGCCGTCCTCGAGTCGTTCCACCGTTTCAACGGTTTCACCGAGACGGTAATCTTGCTCGAACTGGTCAGCCTGTGCTTTTAGTTGATCGATCAAGTCCTGTGCTTTTACTTTCGGGAAACCGGCAATATCATAAATATATTTTTCAGGATAGAGCGTTGACAACTGACCACCGAGTTGCGGTAAGCTTTCAATCAACGTCGTATCGAGTTGGCGCATGCCTGCATAAAATGCGGTGAACAGTCCGACCGGGCCGCCACCGATGATGATTACATCTTTCGTCGTCTTCATCGAATTCCTCCTCAAAGCGTATACATTCATTATAGAGAGTTTATTGAATTAAATCTATTCAGTACAAACATGCAACACTTTCAAAAAAAATTCAAGAAGATAAGCTTTTCCATTGAGAATTCAATTTAAAGAGCGTACAATAAAACAGAAGCAATTGTGAACAGATGTTGAACAAGAATAGGCTTTATTGTGAACATTTATGTGAAGAAACACACAACATAGTTGTTCAAAAAAACAAAATTTTTTAACAAGGTGGAAATGAACATGAAACGACCTAACATTGTTATTCTTGGTGCGGGCTTCGGTGGACTCATCACAGCCGTCAACCTTAAAAAGACACTCGCTGCAGGTGATGCGAACATTACGCTTATCAACAAGCATGATTATCACTACCAAACGACATGGCTTCACGAACCAGCTGCTGGAACGATGGACCCAGACCAAGCACGTATCTACATTAACGATATTGTGAACCCGTCGCGTGTGAAACTTGTCAAAGGGATCGTCGATCGCGTCGATACTGCTGCGAGTCAAGTCACACTCGAAGATGGTTCTGTTGTCGAATACGACTATGTCGTCATTGGTCTCGGCGGTGTACCTGAAACGTTCGGTATCCCAGGCTTGAAAGAAAATGCGATGACAATCAGCTCGTTGAACAGTGCTCGTAAAATCAAAGAACACATCGAATATTCATTCGCTCAATATAAAACAAATGATTCTTCTGACAATTCGTTCGTGACAATCGTTGTCGGTGGTGCTGGATTCACAGGAATCGAATTCCTCGGTGAAATCGTCAACCGGATTCCAGAGCTTTGCAAACAATATGACGTTCCACGCGAAGCGGTTCGCATCGTCAACATTGAAGCAGCACCAACAGTTCTTCCTGGTTTCGACCCAGAACTTACAACGTATGCACAGAAATGGTTGGAACGCAACGGTGTCGAGATGAAACTTGGTAACGGAATCAAAGGTGTCGAGCCAGGTGTGGTGACATTCGGACCACTTCAAGGTGACACGACAGAAACGATTCGTGCCAACACGATCATCTGGACAGGTGGCGTAAGTGGTAGCCCAGTCATCGAAAAATCAGGATTTGAAGCGGTCCGTAACCGTGTCATGGTGGAAGCGGACAATCGTGCACCAGGTCACGACAACGTCTTCATCATCGGTGACTGCTCAGCGGTCATGGATCCTGCATCGAACCGTCCATACCCACCGACGGCACAAATCGCGACACAACAAGCACACAACGTTGCAAAAAACATTGTGGCGCTCATCAATGGAAAATCGACATCGAAGTTCACTTACGAGAGCAAGGGAACGGTCGCTTCACTCGGACATAACGATGGAATCGGAATCGTGATGGGCAAGAAAATCTTCGGTCGCAACGCTTCGTTCATGAAAAAAATCATCGACAACAAACACTTCATCGAATTGAAAAAGTACGGACTCGTCCTCAAAAAAGGGAAGTTCTAATTTCATGATTGCACGGCTCGTTCTATCTCAGAACGGGCTGTTTTTCTTTCGGAATTGTCATAGGAAGTTCTTTGACCTCGTTGGTCGAAATTTTGTATAATGAAGAGCGGACAAGGGGGGCAATACATGCATATTATCCAAGCAGTCATTGGAGCCGTTTTATATATGACGATTTTTTTCAGTATCGGCTTCATCTTGAATATGTTACTTAAAAAGACATGGACACTTGTGTTCATTTATCCGATTTTTGTCATCATGATGATTGATAATGTCAAACTTTCGAGTTACGTGACCGAGACATCGACCGCGCTTTCGAGTGTCTATGAAGGACTCGCCGGGTTGCAGCTTCTCGATTTATTCATGCTCGGCTTTGGATTGCTCGGTGCAATTCTAGCTGGTGTGACGATTCGTTTCTTACGAAAGAGCGGTTATTCAATGTTTTAATTGGCGACAGAAATGTTCGCCTTTTTTGTTTTGTCCCTACTTTTTTAGGGCATGAACCGATATACTAGATAGCGAAACGATTTTTAGTAAGGGATGCGATGCGAATGACGTTACCGATGTATACGATCAAAAAAGTGTTGAATAATAGCGTTGTCATATGTCAACATGATACAGATCCGGAAGTCATTCTACTCGGTAAGGGGATTGGCTTTGGCAAAAAACCAGGCGACCTCGTCGACCCGGCCAGCGTCCCGGAGAAAGTGTATCAACTGACAGATAAAGAAGAGCAATCTCAATATCAGGAACTCGTCAAACATGTCGACGAGGACTTCATTGCGTTCATGCAAGAGATTGTCGGCTTCATTGAGACGAGTACGGGCAAGAAAGTCGATGAGCACATCCATATCGGCTTGACCGATCACTTGTTCTTCACGATGAAGCGAATTGAACAAGGGATGGAAGTGACGAATCCGTTTTTACTCGAGACCGAATCACTCTATCCAAACGAGTTTGCGCTCGCGGAACGAATCGTCGATATGTTCCATGAACGATTGAACGTTTTGCTCCCGGATGCGGAGACTGGATTCATTGCCCTTCATATCCACTCGGCGACGACGTTCAAAAACGTCCTCGAGGTCAACCGTCATAATCAAATCATTGGGCAGATTGTACAGACGATTGAGAGTCGTTTGAACGTGAAAATGGACCGGACATCACTCGATTATAAGCGCTTACTTCGGCACTTAAGGTACGCCGTTGAGCGGGTCGCGACGGGTGAGACAGTCGAGGCACCACAAAAAATTGAAAAGGTGTTGCGCGACGAATATCCGCTATGCTATAGTACTGCTTGGGAGCTGATGGGCATCATGGAACGCGAATTAAAGCGTCCCGTCCCACGAGGTGAAGCGACATATTTGACGATGCATCTCCAGCGCCTAACAAGTAGATAAATGATACCACGTGTCTTACGTGTTACTGATTCGATCAGGCATGATTAAGGAGTGGAACGTTATGTGATGTCTCCATTGGGAGAGGTCTACGTTCTATCCTTATTCATGCCTTTTCTGTTTTTATAAACGTGATTTATGAAAACGTTTAGATACGTCGGTTGTCTGACATCTACACCGCTATCATATTGTTTATACGTACTTAAAAAAGGAGGAAATGTTGATGTTTAAGCAGATTTTTGGTGTTCTTCAAAAAGTCGGTAAAGCACTTATGCTTCCTGTCGCAATCTTGCCGGCAGCCGGTCTTCTTCTTGCATTCGGTAACGCAATGCAAAACCCACAACTTACATCACGCGCTGGTTGGTTAACAAACGAAGGCGTCGTGAAATTCGCTCAATTGATGGAGCAAGCAGGTGGAATCATCTTCTCGAACTTGGCGCTCTTGTTCGCAGTCGGTGTCGCCATCGGTTTAGCGGGTGACGGAGTAGCCGGACTTGCGGCAATCGTTGGATTCTTGATCATGAA
Organism: Caryophanales bacterium; assembly: GCA_902362975.1. GTDB lineage: Bacteria > Bacillota > Bacilli > Exiguobacteriales > Exiguobacteriaceae > Exiguobacterium. Next base: position 12,090 of record CABIYO010000042.1, on the reverse strand, counting down.
CAAAGTCATGGGTGTTTGGCTCGAACTCACACCTGAAGTATTGGCACAAGGTGATCCAGCTTATGCGAACGTACTCGGTATCCCAACGCTCCAAACAGGGGTATTCGGAGGGATTATCATGGGTCTCATCGCCGCATGGGCCTATAACAAGTACTTCAATATCGAATTGCCACAGTTCCTTGGTTTCTTCGCTGGTAAACGTTTCGTTCCAATCGTAACGGCAGTTGCAGCCGTCGTTGCTGGTTTCGTTTTACTATTAGTATGGCCACCAGTTCAGCACGGATTGAACTCATTCTCAAACTTCATGTTGAATGAAAACCGTACATTTGCAGCGTTCATCTTCGGTGTAATTGAACGTTCATTGATTCCATTCGGTCTTCACCACATCTTCTACTCACCATTCTGGTTTGAATTCGGTTCATACACAGATGCAGCGGGTAACGTTGTACGTGGTGACCAAGCGATCTTCTTCGCACAAATTCGTGATGGCGCTGAATTGACAGCAGGTACGTTCATGACTGGTAAATTCCCGTTCATGATGTTCGGTCTTCCTGCAGCTGCACTCGCAATGTATCACGAAGCACGTCCTGAGCGTAAAGCGGTTGTCGGTGGTCTCTTAGCTTCTGCTGCCCTTACATCGTTCTTGACTGGTATCACAGAACCAATCGAGTTTTCATTCTTGTTCGTGGCACCACTTCTCTTCGCAGTACACGCAGTATTCGCAGGTCTTTCATTCATGACCATGCACATCTTGAACGTGAAAATCGGGATGACGTTCTCGGGCGGTTTGATCGACTTCTTGCTCTTCGGTGTTCTTCCAGGTCGTACGGCTTGGTGGCTCGTTATTCCAGTCGGTCTCGTGTTCGCGGTTATTTACTACTTCGGATTCCGTTTCGTTATCCGCAAATTCAACCTTAAAACACCAGGTCGTGAAGATGAAGTTGTTGAACAGTCAACAGCTACTGGTTCGGAACTTGCACAAGATATCCTCGTCGGTCTTGGCGGCTCACAAAACATCAAGCACCTCGATGCATGTATCACACGTCTTCGTGTCGAAGTAAAAGATAAGAACCAAGTCAACAAAGATGAGTTGAAACGCCTTGGTGCATCTGGTGTCCTTGAAGTTGGTAACAACATTCAAGCAATCTTCGGACCACGTTCGGACGCATTGAAATCAGAAATCCAAGCGGTCATCGCTTCAGGTAACGAAAAGAAAGTCAACTAATTGATGACCTAGACCAATCCTTTGGGGTTGGTCTTTTCTTTTTATGTGAAACGGTTTCATCCAAACGTTAGAGGGAAAAAAGTAAGTATTCTGACAAAGGAGGGAACCATGATGTGGAAGAAAGTGTTTGGCGTTTTACAACGGGTCGGGAAAGCACTTATGCTTCCGGTTGCAATCTTACCGGCAGCCGGTCTTCTCTTGGCGTTTGGTACCGCATTCCAAAACCCGGACCTCGTTGAATTGCTCCCGTTTCTGGCGAATGACTCACTTGTCCTGATTTGGCAAGTCATGACAGATGCCGGGGACATCGTCTTCGCAAACTTAGGGTTACTGTTTGCCGTCGGGGTCGCGATTGGCCTGGCGAACGGGGATGGGGTTGCTGGTCTAGCAGCCATTGTCGGTTATTTAATCATGAACAAAGTCATTAGCACATGGAATGTGATTACCGCGGAAATCGCTCAAGGTGATCCGCAGTATGCCACCGTTCTCGGTATTCCGACACTCCAAATGGGGGTATTCGGGGGGATTATCGCAGGTCTTGTTGCATCCTATGCGTACAACAAGTATTTCAACATCAAGTTGCCAGATTTCTTAGGGTTCTTTGCAGGGAAGCGGTTCGTCCCGATTGCGACGGCCGCATTCAGTTTGATTATCGGGATTGCGCTCGCATATATATGGCCACCGATTGGGAATGCGATCAATACGTTCTCAAGTACGGTCATCGAGTCAAATGTTGCCTTATCAGCATTCATCTTTGGATTAGTAGAACGTTCCTTGATTCCGTTCGGTCTTCACCATATTTGGTATTCTCCGTTTTGGTTCCAATTCGGGGAATATACGAACCAAGCTGGTGATCTCGTTCAAGGGGACCAGCGGATCTTCTTCGCACAACTACGTGACGGCGTGGAGTTCACAGCCGGTACGTACATGACCGGGAAGTTCCCGTTCATGATGTTCGGCTTACCTGCTGCCTGTCTCGCTATGTTCCACACGGTTCCGAAAGAACGTCGGAAAGACGTCGAAGGTCTCTATTTCTCGGCTGCCCTCACGTCATTCTTGACAGGGATCACAGAACCAGTCGAGTTTTCATTCGTCTTCGTCGCACCACTTCTCTTTGGAATTCACGCCGTCTTTGCGGGTCTCTCCTTCATGACGATGCATTTACTGAATGTCAAGATTGGGATGACCTTCTCTGGTGGTCTCATTGACTATCTGCTCTTTGGGGTCTTGCCGAACCGGACGGCCTGGTGGCTCGTCATCCCGGTCGGTCTCGTCTTTGCGGTCATCTACTACTTTGGATTCCGATTCGCCATTACGAAGTTCGACATGAAAATCCCTGGACGTGACGTTCAGACCGGAGCAAAAGGGGACAAATCTGGGATTGGGGACGACTTAGCGTATGAAGTGCTCGTCGGTCTCGGCGGACCTGAAAACATTAAACATTTGGATGCTTGTATCACGCGTCTCCGTGTCACGGTGAACGATGTGAAACAAGTCGATAAAGATCTCTTGAAAGATCTTGGTGCCGCTGGTGTCCTTGAAGTGGGAGACAATATCCAAGCCATCTTCGGACCAAAATCGGATACGCTCAAATCACAAATCGCGACCATCATCGAAGGTGGCGAATACAAACCGAAAGAAAAAGTTGAAAAAGCGGTGATTACACCGGAAGCGGCTGAACAAGCCGATCATCGCTTCCTCGCTCCGATGTCGGGTGTCCTGTTATCACTCGATGATGTGCCGGATCAGGTCTTCTCCGGACGCATGATGGGAGAAGGATTTGCGATTGAACCGAGCTCCGGACAGGTCGTTTCGCCGGTGACCGGTCAAATCACGACATTCTTCCCGACGAAACATGCGATTGGCATTTTGGCTGACGATGGACGTGAACTGTTGATCCATGTCGGTCTCGATACGGTCAATCTGAAAGGGGAAGGATTCACGGCGAAAGTCGAAGAAGGCGCCCGGGTCGAAGCGGGAGACGTCCTTCTTGAAGTCAATCTTAGCGCGATTCGAGATAAAGTGCCGTCATTGATCACACCGATCATCTGGACGAACGGAGACGGAAAAGTCGTCGTACCGTTCGGTGAGACGGTCGTCGCAGGGGAAGCGCTCGACTTTAGAGCGGATGACAGAGGACCAGAATAATCGATGACGAGCCGCTCCTAACATGGGTCGGCTCAATTTGTGTAGTTACTTCAATGTGCCTTATTCGGAAAAAGGAGAATTTCCTTTATGTGAAGAAGAATTCTCACGAAAGAAGGGGTACAAATGAAACAATCCATACAATTGAATCACGGTCAGAAAGCTATTCCTGCCATCGGACTGGGTGTCTTCAACGTAGAGGACGGAGATACGGTCAACGATGCCGTCGTCGGGGCGATTCGTAAAGGATACCGTCATATCGATACGGCAGCCGTTTATGAGAATGAAGAGGGGGTTGGTGTCGGAATACGAAAAGGGATGGGTGATGATTTCGAAATCCATCAAACCACATCGAATCGCAGAAAACTTCGATGTACATGACTTTGAGTTGACCAATGATCAAATGGAACGAATCGATGCGCTCGACCAGCATAAACGTGTCGACCCGGACCTAGACGATTTTATTTCTAATGCAGTATGTAACAAAAGTCCTTCTCTCGCTCGAGAAAAGGACTTTTGCCATTATTTCTTAATGTCGAACTTTTCGCTAAGGAAGTTTACGACTTCTTCAGCTGTGTCCATGTTGAGGACTTCGTTGACGATTGCTTCTGTTTCCGACTTCGTCAAGCGTTTCACGAGGCTACGCGCACGAAGGACGCTTGAAGCGGACATTGAGAATTCGTCGAGACCAAGACCGAGAAGGATTGGAATCGCGAGTTCTTCTCCAGCCATCTCTCCACACATGCCGACCCATTTGCCAGCTTTGTGTGCTTCAGTGATGACGTTGTGGAGAAGGTTCAAAATGGCAGGGTTGAACGGTTGGTACAAGTAAGAAACTTTTTCGTTCATCCGGTCAGCCGCCATCGTGTATTGAATTAAGTCGTTCGTTCCAACTGAGAAGAAGTCGACTTCTTTTGCGAATTGTTTCGCCATGACAGCCGTTGATGGAATTTCAACCATCATTCCAGTCTCATATTGTCCGACTTCGATTCCTTCTTCTTTCAACTTCGCCTCTTCTTCGAGAAGAAGGGCTTTCGCCGCGCGGAACTCTTCGAGTGTCGCAATCATTGGGAACATGATGGCGAGGTTCCCGTGAGCTGAGGCACGGAGAAGGGCGCGAAGTTGTGTGCGGAACAAATCTGTTTCCTCGAGGCACAGGCGGATGGCACGATAGCCGAGGAACGGGTTCATCTCTTTCGGGAGGTCAAGGTATGACAACTCTTTGTCGCCACCGATGTCGAGTGTACGGATGACGACTTGCTTGCCTTCCATCCCTTCAAGAACCGTTTTGTATGCTGTGTATTGTTCTTCTTCAGTCGGGAACGTTTCAGAGTCCATATATAGGAACTCCGTACGATAGAGCCCGATTGCATCTGAACCGTTTTTCAAAACGCCTTCGAGGTCGTTCGGTGTCCCGATGTTCGCAGCAAGCTTCACTTTGTGACCGTCCGCTGTGATCGACTCTTCGTTGACGAGTTGCTTCAACTCTTCTTTGTACGCTTCAAAATCAGCACGTTTGCCTTCGTATTCTTTGACGAGATCTTCTGAAGGGTTGACGAAGACGTCACCTTCTGTTCCGTCAATGATGACGAGGTCACCGTTTTTGATTTTTTCAAGAGCCACTTTTGTTCCGACGACGGCCGGAATTTCAAGTGAGCGTGACATGATGGCAGAGTGAGACGTACGTCCGCCGATGTTCGTCGCGAATCCTTTGACGTATTTACGGTTAAGTTGTGCCGTATCAGAAGGCGTCAAGTCCTCTGCGATGATGATGACTTCTTCTGAAATCGAAGCTGGAGTCACGAAGGTCACTCCGAGAATGTGAGCCATGACACGTTTTGTCACGTCACGAACATCAGCCGCACGTTCGCGCATGTATTCGTTATCCATCGATTCGAAAATCATGACCATCGTTTGGGCAACTTCATCAAGCGCCTTCGCAGCGTTCATGTTTTCGCTTTCAATTTTGTCGTTCACTTGCGATACGATTTCTGGGTCCTCAACGATTAAAAGGTGAGCTGAGAAAATCTCGGCTTTGTCTGGACCGAGCTCACGAAGTGTATGCTCGCGAATGGCTTCAAGCTCCTTTTTAGATTGTGCGATTGCATCTTGGAAACGAGCCTTTTCTGCAGCGACATCTTCAATCTTGTGTGATGGGATATCGAATGAAGGTGTCTCCATGACGAATGCTTTTGCAACTGCAATCCCTGCAGATGCACCAATACCTTTAATGTGTAACATAAGCGTAGTCCCTCTTTTCAAAGAAATAGTGTACTTTCCTGCCTCGTTACTTCATACCCGAAAAGAAAAAAGAATTAACGAGAACGGAGAAAGTTAAAGTAGCAACGGTCTACGACTAGGGGAAGCCTCGACCAGTCAAATTGGCCTCACTTCACGATGAAGAGAAGCCCGATTGCGTACTTTCTTATCCTATCATAAAATAAAACAACGTCACAACGAAGAGATAGCCCATGAATTCGAAGATTTCTTGACTCTTACGCATACTATTTCATTATTTTGGAGAAGTTCGTTATGCTTACCATATATTATAGAAGGGAAGTGGCAAAATGTATCAAATTGCCCAATTAAATTGGACCGATACTTACGAGACAATCGTTGTTGGGATTGGAGCGGCTGATTCTATCGATGAAGGACTCGACACATTGTTTGGTGGACGTGTCAAAGCACTCATTCAATCAGGAGACCTCTCTACGAAGACGGGAGAAGTAACGATTCTTCCGACATTCACGGGGGAGACGGCACGTGTCTTATTTGTCGGACTCGGTCAACGAAATGACATGACGACCGAGAACGTTCGGAATTGGTTCGGGAAAGTCTCGAAACTGATTAAGTCACGTGGATTGAAGGACGTCGCCGTAGCGCTTGATACGTTTACGGACGGTGCGGCACGCATATTCACAGAAGCATATGAAATGGCGACGTATGCCCATCCTACATATAAGTCTGCTCCAAAAGAAGCGGTCGAAGAACCGACGATCACGTTGCTCGGTGACGTGAATCAGACGGATATCGATGCGGGTGCGGCTTATGGGAAAGGGGTCAATGTCGCCCGTACATTGACGATGATGCCGGCCAATATTTTGACGGCAGAGACGCTAGCGGATTACGCGGTTGAGTTGGCGAAACGTCATGATTTCAAATACCGAATCCTTGAAAAAGAAGAGATGGAAGGACTCGGTATGGGGGCATTGCTCGCCGTCAACCAAGGGTCGACGATTCCTCCAAAATTGATTGTCCTCGAGTATCGTGGGGCAGAAGAAGCTCCGATTGCCGTTGTCGGGAAGGGTGTCACGTTCGACACAGGCGGCTATTCAATCAAGCCGAAAGATGGCATCGTCGGGATGAAAGGGGATATGGGTGGCGCTGCTACCGTCCTCGGATTGTTTGAGACCCTCGGATTGACGCGACCAAAACGGAACGTGATTGGCATCATCGGTGCGACCGACAATATGATTTCTGGGGACGCCTTTAAACCGGATGATGTGATCACAGCTATGAACGGGAAGACGATTGAAGTCTTGAACACAGACGCTGAAGGACGTCTCGTCCTAGCGGATGCGGTCACATTTGCGAAAACGTATGAACCAAAAGCTATCATTGATGTAGCTACGCTCACAGGTGGCGTTCTTGTCGCTCTCGGGACAGACGTGACAGGCTGTCTGACAAATGATGATTCACTCTATCGCTCGCTTGAAGCGGCGAGCCGTGAGACGAACGAGCTCGTGTGGCAGATGCCATACTTTGATGTCTTCATCGACAAGGTGAGAAAGTCGGAAGTTGCCGACTTGAACAACTCACCAGGTCGTTTCGGCCATATGATTTTTGGTGGCGCATTTGTCGGTGAGTTTGTCGGCGATACCCCATGGTTACACCTCGATATTGCGGGAACGAGCGAACGAGCGGCAGCGAATGACCTCGGTCCGAAGGGGCCGACGGGTGTCATGGTTCGAACCCTCGCACGGATGATTGAATCGTGGGAGCGGTAAGAGCAGTTGGAGTAATCGGTTTGGCGATTTTGTGTGGCTTATGCTACACAGTCTGGCCGAACCGTATTTGGTTAGGGAGTACAGTCTTTCTCGCCGTATTTGGCGTGTTGATGATGTTACAGGAGGTACGACATGGTAGGAGTAGGAATTGATGGTGCACGTGGTGGATGGGTACGGATCACATACGACAGCATCTCACTTTGTTTAACGATTTCGGAAACGTTGGAGGAGTTGCTGATCGATGGTGCCATGCATTTTGTGGATATGCCGAAAGATTTAGGGACGGTCGACCATCCGAGCCGCGAATGCGATGCGTGGATGCGTTGCCGACTCAGCCAACGAAAGTCCTCCGTCTTCACTCCGCCGATTCAAGAGGTGTTGCAAGAAGCGACTTATGAAGAAGCGAATGAAAGGAGTCGGGCGTTGGTTGGCAAAGGGATTAGTAAACAAGCGTGGAATCTTGTTCCCCGTATCCGAGAGTTTCAGCAGGTGAAGGCATCTGACGTTTACGAATCACATCCGGAAGTTTGTTTTTCAGTCATGATGGGGCATGAGGCAAGTCATTCGAAAAAGACGGTCGAAGGGCAGGATGAGCGAATCGAGTTACTTCGGCAATACTCGAAAAGTTCTCCATGGAAATGGAAAATGTCGAACGTCCAAATCGACGATATTATCGACGCGTGCATTTTGGCAGTTGCAGCATATGAAGCGGGGACAAGTGGTCTTTCGCTCCAGCCGGCGACATCTGATCAACCCGTAGTGGCTGTACCTCAAATGAAAAAAGAGCGATGAAATCCACATTTCATCGCTCTTTTGCTGTCGTCGTAGGCGGACCGACGATAAATCGCCATATGTAATGAAACACTTTGGCATTGTACACGGCTTTCAACAGGACGGCGAGTACGGGCCCGACGATAAAGCCGAGTACACCGAATAGCTTCAATCCGACGAAGATGGAGATGAGTGCGACCAGTGGATTCAATCCGATATGGGAACCGACAATTTTCGGTTCAGCCAAATTGCGTTGGACGATGACGACGATATACAACACGACCAATCCGATGGCTACGAACCAATCACCTGTCACCGCAGCATAAGCGGCCCAAGGAATAAGTAGCGTACCGACACCTAAATAAGGCAAGAGATCAAAAACCCCTGCGAGTAAAGCGAAAGAGAGCGGGTTGTCAACACGGAGGATGAGCATCCCGATCAAGACGATCCCGAATGTGATGGAGATGAGCGTGAGCTGGGCACGGACGTATCCAAATAGGGCAGATTTGAGGTTAATCATCACTTCCTCGAATTCTTTGAATCCTTTCCGTTTGTTCAGACGATTCAGTGAGTTGACGTATGATGGCCAATCCTTTGTGATGAAGAACCAAGCGAGCACAATGACGACTACGAGCAATAAGACGAGCGGGAGCGCCGCTAACATGTTTTGTAGCACGCTGGCCACTCCGCGGGACAAGACGCCGATCGCTGAGGCGAGCTGGACACCGAGTTCGGTGATTCCTCCCTCGAGCGATGTCGTCTGCCCGGGATTTAACTGCTGATAGCTCTCATATGCATCATTGACGAGCGGTGCGATTTTCTCATTGAACAGTCGTTGGATAAACTCGGTGAGTGTCTCAATTTGTTCAGGGAGTCGTTCCGCTGCCACCGTCGCATAATGAATCAGTTGGATGATGACGATGGTGATGATTCCGACGACGATGCTGAGCACGATAATCAAGGAAATGAGAGTACCAAGTGCACGAGGGATATTTGTTTTTTGTTCGAAAAAGTTGACGAGCGGTACGGTCATCAAGGATAAAAGCAAAGCAAATACGAACGGATATGTATATTCGAAAAGTATATTCAATAGCCAAGTGATTAAAAAGAAACCGATTACAACGAGAATGAATCGAAGCAATTGCCAAAGTCTTGCCGACGACATGTGGAACCCACCCTTTCCGGACAACTAGGTTGAGCATAGTATATCATGTAAGCGGTAAATAAAGCAGAAAGATAGGTGAATGAACGTGAGAGAAGTTCAACAGAAAATCGATACGATGATTCTTCATTTAGGTGGTTACTGGAGACCTTTATCCGGGCTGGCACGATTGTTAGAAGAAGTAGGAGAAGTAGGGGGCGCGTTAAGGAGAGAGGAACGGGATGAGTTGAAAGAGGAGTTACTTGATGTACTAGTGATCTCTACGTGTTTGGCAAACCAGTATGCGATTGCATTACAACAGCCAAAGGAGGAGGGAGGGGAATCGAAAGAGAAGCTGTACTTTCAAATTGTTGAAGAGGCAGGAGAAGTGGCGCGGATTTTGAACGCTTATGAAGGCGATAAGAAGTTAAAACCGAACCGTCAAGGACAATCACTGCAGCATCATATCGAGCAATTGCAGCGTGCCGTTTTGGCTCTTGGAGCGTCTTACCATCTCAATCTGTTCGATTCACTTTTTGCTCTCATCGAAGAGAAGTCGGCCCGGGACTTCGGACGATTTGATCATACGCCGGATCCGATTACGGAGACATCGGTACGTACTTATTTATCACATCAGCCAGGTCGTTATTGGGGCGGAGTCCCAGTTAAATCATTTGAGCGATTCGACCGATATATAGAACGAGAACAACATATCGAGCGTTTTTGTCGCATTGCAGCGATTGAAGGATTGGACGGATTTGTAATTCAACAGAAACGAGATGGATTGATTGTTACAGAGAACCCTTCGATTAAAGAAGGTTTTACTGTCGCCATCGAACGTTACGGTGCGGAGATGTTTCTGATCATCCGACCGGTCAAATAAAAACATTTACCTTTTTATTAAAAACACCCATCTTTTTTTCAAATATTTACTTTTTTTAAAAAAGCATTATGCTAATATGAAATTGTTGTTAGTAGGAAATGCCGCAATGAGAAAGGAATATTTTGGATGAAAATGAAACTATTGAAAGTTGCCCTTATCTTAACGATCCTCTTGTTTGGTATGCAACTTCCGTCTGCTGAAGCTGCTACTTACGATGGAGAGACGACTGTCAATTTGAACATTCGTACATCCCCTAGTCTGAGTGGGAAGGTAGTGAAAACATTACCAAAAAGCACGAAAGTAAAGTATGGAACGTATAATCAATCCTGGCACAAAGTGTATGTAAACAATCGTACATATTATGCCTCGGCCCAGTACATTCGGAAACTTTCATCCACTTCAAGTTCGCTAACGACGCAGGCGGCAACGTCTACTGGTGTGACGACTGCGAACTTAAACGTACGCGTCACGTCTCATCGATCGGCGAAGATTGTCGCTACGTTGAAGAAAGGGACGGAAGTGAAGTATGCCGTTCATAATTCTTCTTGGGCAAAAGTCTACTTGAACGGGAAGACGTACTATGCCGCAAAAGCTTACATCGCACCGAAACTGACAGAATCGAATGTGGAGCGGACAAACGGTTACGCGAACCGTGAGTTGAAGTTGTTCGCTGAGCGGAATCAACGTTCGGCGGTGAAGAAAATACTCCCCGTAAACACGGCTGTCGTCTCGAGCAAATACAACTCGAGCTGGTCGATTGTCTATCTCGGAAGTGAAACGTATTACACACCGACAGCTTGGATCTCTACTTCGAAAACGTCGACAGAGCCTCCGACGACAACGAAACCAGATGATGGACTCACGCAAGGGTATGCTAACCGTACAGTAAACTTGTTTGAAAAAACCCATCAGAGTTCGGAAGTCCTCATGGTTCTTCCGAAATACACGGCCGTTTCATACAAAGCATACAATTCGAGTTGGTCCACTGTTCATATCGGTGAGAAAGCCTACTACACAGCGAGTTCGTGGTTGACGAAAGGGAAAGCCCCGGCAGCGCCGGAAGATGCACCAAAAGGTACGGTATACATTAACACACCAGGTGATGTATTGAACGTTCGTTCGAAAGCGAGTCTTGATTCGGATTCGGATGTGGTTGGTCAATTCAATCACGGAACAGCTGTTTTACATTATGGGACAATCAATGGTTTCCATAAAATCAAGTTCAACGGACAAGATGCTTTCATTTCTTCAGCATTCGTGATGACATCTAAGCCGAGCACATCGACTGGAGCAGTCATCGTCCTTGATCCAGGACACGGTGGGAAAGACCCAGGAACAGTTAATGGATCTCTCTATGAGAAAACGATTGTCCTCGATGTAACGAAACGTGTAGAAGCTTATCTTCGCTCAAAATATGATTACAATGTACGTCTGACTCGTTCAACTGATGTCTATTTGACCCTAGATCAGCGAGTTGCTGCAGCGAAGTCGTTACGCGGTGATTTGTTTGTAAGTATGCATGTCAACGCAGCTGGTTCATCATCTGCAAAAGGGGTAGAAACGTTCTATTCTTCTCAGTCTGCGCACAGCGCTCGAAGTCGTGTCCTTGCTTCAAACATTCAAAGCAACTTGGCAGGTAAAATGAGTGGAATGTCGAACCGAGGAGTGAAAACAGCTAATTATTACGTTATTACGTATAATACAATGCCATCTGCACTCGTCGAATTAGGATTTATCTCATCACCAACCGATTTGACTTACCTTCGAAGTAACACGTCTCGTCAGCAAATGGCGGAAGGTGTGGCTGAAGGAATTGCCAAATATGTTCAGACTTATTATTGATTTGAATTAGAGGCTGGGGCATAACCCAGTAGATTTATAAGAAAGAGGCCCCCGTGAGCGACTTGTTCGCTCACGG
>CABIYO010000041.1 GCA_902362975.1 Caryophanales bacterium | reverse complement strand
CAACAGAACTACACGGACATCCTCGAGCGCCGCGGGCGCCAACCTTTGATCCCGCATACGATGTACCGGAAGGAACAGAAGAAGAAATGGCGCGACGACCCGTTCAACCTCGCGAACTGGGCATATGACGAGAAGACCGACACGTTCACGTGTCCGGACGGAAGAAAGCTTCCGTTCAGTCACGAGTCCCACCGGACCGACCGTGACGGCTTCACCCGTGATTTTCGTGTCTACGCGTGCGAGAGCTGCGTCGATTGCCCGTTCCGAGCGCAGTGCACGAAAGCCGAGGAAGGGAGACACCGTCAGGTCCGCGTGAACGGGACCTGGGAAGAACAAAAGAATATGACGAGAACGCTGCTTTCGGATGAGAAAACCGGTGCCCTCTACGCCCGACGCAAGACGGACGTGGAACCAGTTTTTGGATATCTGAAGGCCAATTTGGGTTTCACCCGCTTCTCCGTCAGGGGAAAACAGCGTGTGAAAGGCGAGCTCGGCTTCGCCCTCATGGCGGTGAACCTACGAAAGTTCATCGCCAATGGCGTCAGCGGAAGTGCAAAGAAGGGGTCCGGCCACCGAAAATCGGTGACCGGACCCCTCTTTTTATCAAAAATCTTTAAAACCGGCTAGTTATGTCCCAGCCTCTTTTTTTTGCTTAACCCTGCCTATCGGAGTAAGATTAAAGACACGATTAGGAAAGGAGGGGCACTGATGAAGAAACATAAATCGACCCTATTGTTTGTTGCACTTGGCATCTTGTTGTTCACGGCGACGTACAATGGGTTGACTGTCCGGACGTATGACGTGACGTCCGATAAACTGTCAGCAGACGAGTCTCTCCGCATCGTGCTCCTCTCCGACTTACACAGCGCCTCATACGGTTATAAGCAGTCGATTTTGATTGACCAGGTCCGTGCGCAGAAACCGGATCTCATCGCCTTACCTGGCGATTTACTCGACCGATATCGTTCACCTGAACCCGCATTCGAACTAATCGAAGGGCTTGAAGGGATTGCACCGATGTATTACGTGACCGGTAACCATGAAATCGATGGATCGGATGACTATGTCCGTCACGATGTGAAAGACGTGTTTCGCTCATATGGCGTCAATGTGCTCGAAGACGAATGGGAAACGGTCACCATCAATGGAATCGACCTCGTCATCGGCGGTTTAGAAGACCCTCTTCGTGGGTTCAGAGAAAACATTTATACGGATTGGGATGCGGAGTCGACTGCGGCGATGCAGGAGATTGCCCCGGACGAGACGTTCAAGGTGCTCCTCTCCCACCGTGCCGAACAAGTCGATACGTATGCCAAACTTCCATTCGACCTCGTCTTATCCGGACATGCTCATGGCGGGCAAGTGAGAATCCCTTACTTGATGAACGGATTATTCGCTCCTGACCAAGGATTCTTTCCTGAATACGCAGGGGGACTCTATGAGCATGAGACGTTCTCCCATGTGATTGGACGGGGATTCAATTACAGCTTCAACATTCCACGTATTTATAATCCACCCGAGATAGTTGTGATCGATGTGAGTGGTCAAAGATAGTCATCATCGAATTCCAATATTTAGTTCACTTTTTTTAAAAGAAGGGTATACAAGCTATGTTGCTAATTACTTGTCTTTAAAAAGGAGGAATGAATTATATGCGCGCAGTAACTTATCAAGGAACTAAGAAGATTGAAGTAAAGGACGTTAAAGATCCCGAAATCGAAAACCGGGAAGAAATCATTGTAAAAATTACATCGACAGCTATTTGTGGATCAGATCTTCATATCTATCAAGGAAATATGCCTACTCGCCCTGGTTTTATCATTGGACATGAGCCTATGGGAATTGTTGAAGAGACTGGACCCGATGTAACTAAAGTGAAAAAGGGTGATCGGGTCGTCCTTCCATTCAATGTATCATGTGGTCACTGCTTTTATTGTGAAAATGAGATGGAGAGTCAGTGCGATAACTCTAACCACTCCCCTCATACTGATGCTGGTGGTTTATTTGGATATACTGAGCAGTTTGGAAATCATCCCGGTGGTCAAGCAGAGTTTCTAAAGGTTCCATACGGTAATTTCATGCCGCTTGTCATCCCCGAATCATGTGAGCTTGAAGATGAGGCGCTTCTCTTTTTATCTGATGTTATTCCAACAGCATGGTGGAGTTTAGATAATGCTGGCATGAAAGCTGGAGATACGGTAGTGGTTCTCGGATCAGGTCCTGTGGGGTTAATGACTCAAAAATTAGCTTGGGTACGTGGGGCTAAACGCGTTATTGCTGTAGATCCCGAACTCTATCGACTAAATCGGGCAAAACTATCAAATAAAGTAGAAACAATCCTTTTAAAAGATCCAACTGAGACAGGAAAATATATCTATGAGATTACGAATGGCGGGGCAGATGTTGTTATCGACTGTGTGGGGATTGATGGAAAAAAATCTGCAATTGAAAAGATAGAACAAAAACTTATGATCCAAGGCGGTACACTAAGCGCAATCAAAGTAGCAAAAGAAGCGGTTCGTAAATTTGGGGTCGTTCAACTTACCGGGGTATACCCAATGAATTATAATCAGTTTCCGATGGGAGATTTTTTCACCCGAAATGTTACTTTGAAAACAGGACAAGCACCTGTTATTCATTACATGCCTGAGTTATTTCAGATGATCGTAGATCAAAAATTTGACCCTACTGACATTATCACGCATCGTTTATCTCTTGAACATGCTGCTGATGCCTATCACTTATTCAATGAGCATTTAGATGACTGCGTAAAAGTAGTATTGAAGCCTTAGTAAAAGGGAGTTCAGTCCAAACTGAACTCCCTTACTCTTCACTACCAGATGATTCGTTCTTCACAACTTTGTCGTTCCCGTTCAATCTGGACTGTCGAGCGTTCGAATGTCCCGTATTTCCGGATTCGTTCCGTCACTTGTCTCAAGACGTTTTGATCATCCGCCTCTTCTCCAATCAACACGTGACACGTCACCGCATGTTCGCTCGACGAGATGGACCAGACATGCAAGTCGTGCACTTCTTTCACCCCGTCAACCTTCGCAATCTCTTCCTGCATCGCTCGCACGTCAATCTGTTCCGGTGACCCTTCCATCAAGATATGAATCGCGTCACGCGTCACGCGATAGCCACTGATTAAAATCAAAATCGCAACAAAGGCGCTTGCGACCGGGTCCGCCCATGCCCATCCGAACAACATAATGAGGATTGCTGCCGTGATGGCTCCGACCGAGCCGAGCAAATCTCCGAATACGTGCAACAACGCACTCTTCACGTTCAAATTGTCTTTCTCCCCACGCATTAAAATCCAGGCGGCAAGGATGTTGACGAGCAGCCCGATAATGGCGACGACAAGCATCCCACTACTTAGAATTTCTGGTGGCGCGCTGATCCGTTGGTATGCCTCGACAAGGATATAGACCGAGATGACGAGTAGTGTCAGCCCGTTAATGAATGCCGCTAAAATCTCGAAACGTCGATACCCGAACGTCCGGTTCGGTGTCGCCGCTTTCGCCCCAAATCGAACAGCGAGGAAACTGAGTCCTAACGCCGCCGCATCTCCTAGCATATGCCCAGCATCCGATAATAGCGCCAAACTGTTCGTCCATAGTCCGCCGATCACTTCGACGACCATGAACGTCGCAATCAAGAGAAAGGCGAGTAAGAGCGCCCGCTGATTCGTCGAATGATGGTGATGGTGGTCGTGATCATGATGATGTCCCATAACTAACTCCTCCTTCTACTGTTTATCTTATTCCATTTTCCTCAAAAATTCAAACGTCCATTTGAATGAAAGGCGATAAAAAGCGGGAGAATGGACTCTCCCGCTTTGTCTCATTTTTGCTCCAGACGGACACGCATGACGCCGCTATAAGGGAACAGTTTCAATTGGACCGTCTCACCCTCGAACCAAATTCCGGTCGCTTGTTCGCGAGTCGGTTGTAAGTCTGGCGTCGCGGTTGCTTGTTTGTCCCAATCAACGGCCCGTACTTTTTGGTCCCGAATCATGAGGAAGAATCCATCATAGAAATGATACTCGTTCACTTGGTCACGTTGAACAGCAGAAGGACTGCCAAGCTCCGCACGGACGTTTTCGAGATCTTTCCCAATCCAATCGAGGACGGACTCTGAAGCGTTTGGGACGACCTGTTGCCAGGCGGCAATCACCTCGTCATCCGATAAAGCTGTCGCCTCTGTCGTCACACTTTCTTCTGTGACCCAGCCGGTCAACCGCTCGTTCAACTGAACTTTCACAAATCCACTTACCGTCTCCAACCGTTCAAATCGATCACCCAAGTCGGCTTCATAAACGACCGTGACCCGGTCATCCGCGTATACTTTCGTATACGGTTGCCCGATATAAATCGTATCAGCCGATTCCGTCTCAGCATCAGCCGGTTGTTCCGACTCGGAGTCGACCATTTCCGTGGCAATCTCATCAGATTCTGGTAAAGCCGAATCCTGTTTCTTGTCAATCAGTGCCGCGAAGGCGATGATCCCGACCAAGGCGAGCATTAATGCCAATGCCGTCGTGATACGGAACACGCGTTTACGCTTCCGCGTCGTCGCACGCGACAATCTTCCTCCATTCATGTTCTTCACTCCTACTCGATTCGATTCATTTCACTCGTTTCGTCAAATGGTAGGAGGTTTCCTGCTTCATCAAAAAATTTCAATTCATCTTTTGTCAATTCGTCCATCGTTCTGACCATTTGTTCGACATCGACCGGTTCATCGCGCTCATCGTTCTCACGTATGACAATGTGCTCTCCTAATTCAATCGTGCGCGAAGTCAGACGATGAAAGTAGCGGTCGTGGGAAATCAACAATAATCCACCCGAATAGACGGACAACGCCGCTTCGATTTGTTCGCGTGTCGCCACATCTAAATAGTTCGTCGGTTCATCTAATGCCAACAGATGGGCATCCGAGAAGTACAAGATGAGAAACGCGATTCGACACTTTTCCCCCATGCTCGCCTCGGTAATCGGTCGGTGCACTTCATCTCGCCGGAACAAAAAGTGGGCGAGCAACGTCCGCGCCTTCGTCTCTCCGATCTCACTATTGGCGAGTAACGCCTCAAGTAACGTCCCGGTCTCCGGAAGACGCTCGAGCGTTTGTGAGAAATATCCGATCTTCAGACGAGGATGTCGCTTAATCACGCCCGAGTGTGGTACTCGCTCACCGATCAGCACGTTTAATAATGTCGTTTTTCCGCTTCCGTTTGGTCCGGTGATCGAGATCCGCTCTCCTTTATTTATCGAGAAGGAAAACGGTTCATAGAACGGCTTGTCGTATCCAAACGTCACGTCCTCACACGTCAGCCACGTCTTCGCTTCGAGCTCATCCGCCGCAAAACGGACGGAGATGGGTTTCTCCTCTTTTGTTTTTTGTGGACGATTGTCTTCGAGCTGCCTTAACTTCTGTTCTCTCGCCTTCATTTTGACTGCGAGATTGGCCGCTCCCTTTTGCGCTCCTGGACTGCGGACACTCGCTGTCGCTTTCGCCTTTAAGTGCCAACCTTTATATTGGGCAATCATCTCGAGAAGTTCTGCCTTTCGGTTCTCGTATCGATCATGTGCTCGCTCGTCACGCACGCGTTCTTCTTCTTTTTGATGTTTATACGCCATATAGTTTCCCTGATATCGTGTGACCCGGCCATCTGACAGTTCAAGAACGGTCGTTGCGACATCGTCCATCAGTTGACGATCGTGTGAGATGATGAGCACCGTCCCCTTGAACTGGTTTAACCACTTCGTCAGCCAGTCAATCGACTCGAAATCCAGATGGTTCGTCGGTTCATCGAGCAGCACGAGGTCCACCCGCTTCATCGTCAGTGTTGAGAGCTGAGCTCGCGTCTTCTCGCCTCCGCTTAGCTCGTTAATGTTTCGGAAGAGGTGCTCCTCCAGCCCAAGTCGATTCAATGCTCTTGTCGCCTCTTGTTCCAAGTTATAAACATCGAGCGCGAGCGCCCGTTCATAGGAGCGCATGACACGTATCTCCTCACCAGAAGATACATCTTCATAGAGCGCATATCGTTCAGGATCACTGCGCATCGTCCACTCAAGTACGGTCATATCTGTCGACTCGATTGTCTGCCGGACGAGCCCGATCTCGCCTTGACGTTCAATCGTCCCGGCTTGCGGGGTCAACTCCCCTGTCACGAGTCGGAAGAGCGTCGTCTTCCCGCTCCCGTTCAGTCCAAATAATACGGCACGCTCTCCAGCCGCGACCTCGAATGAGACCGCGTCAAATAATGGTTTCCGGTCATAGTCAAACCGGACTTGTTTTACTGCTAACATCTGTTTCACCTCGCTTATGAATCCGATACGCGATGAAACAAAAAACACCATCCGCTTCAAAGCGGTGGTGTGAAGGAATCCGTTCAAAGAGGAAAACGAGAGCTTCCCGTATTTGAAAAAATGGACACACTTCACCCGTGACTGTTCAAGCGAACAGTGATGATTCGTCTCATCGTTGGAGTGAACGTGTATTTTTCATGGCACGGTATACCTCTCTTTCCTAAGTTACTGCCACCTTATCAAATTGAAAGCGGATTCGCAAGAGTGCACCCCACAATCTCCCATTTTTTCTACTCCTTTAGCCGGATGCGGTACATCTGTCCTCGCGATATGATGACAATATATTCGAACAGTGAGGTGATGCATGATGCGTCGACGCATCCTCGTTCCGAGTACCGTCTTGGCGAGCGTCGGAACGTTTCTCTATACACGATTCAAACGTCGGCTCCCCCGTCCGCGCTTTAAATGGCCGGAACGTCCAGAACTGACAACCATTGATGAGACGCATGTGCAGGCAACGTGGATCGGGCATTCAACGGTCCTCATTCATTGGTATGGGCTCAAGATTTTAACAGACCCCGTCTTCTCAAAACGAATCGGTGTCCATCTTGGACCGCTGACAGTCGGCATGAAACGTCACACAGCTCCGGCTCTCTCGATCGAGGAGGTCGGTCCGGTCGATGTCATCCTACTCAGCCATGCCCATATGGACCACTTTGACCATAAAAGTTTGAAGCGACTCATCACTCGCGAGACGATTGTCGTCTCAGCTCCTGGGACGAGCCGGCTGTTGCGCCGATACCCGAGTCTGCAGACGCTTGAACTGCATCCACATGACAAAGTGACACTTGCGAACGGGCTCGATGTCCGTGCCATTCCAGTCAAGCATTGGGGCAACCGTTTCCCGTGGGACAAACATATGGGGTACAACGGATACCTGCTCAAATACAAAGGGATTCGTATGCTCTTCGCAGGAGACACGGCGTACACCGACTCCTTCAAAGGACTCGCTGACCGTGAACCGATTGACCTGGCTTTCTTCCCAATTGGTGCCTATCAACCGGACTCGTTCCAGGAAGCGCACTGCACTCCGGAACAAGCTTGGATGATGTACAAAGAGAGCGGAGCGAAGCGTTTCTTCCCGATGCATTGGGACACGTTCGTCCTTTCTTATGAACCTGTCGAGGAGCCGTATCACCGTCTCGTCGCAGCCGCAAAACTCGACCGTGACCAAATTGTGATCAAGGCGCACGGGGAAAGCATCCGTCTGTAGTTTTTACTTTCTCTTCATCCAAAATTCCGGTAACGTTATAGACGAGAGGGAGGGATTATTTATGGAATGGACGACGTTGAATAATGACGTCAAGATGCCGATGCTCGGTCTCGGTGTCTATAAGGTCGAAGATGGCGCGGTGACGGTCGATACGGTCAAAGCTGCGCTCGATGCAGGCTATCGATTGATCGATACGGCTGCGATTTATCAAAATGAAGAGAGTGTCGGACAAGCGCTTCGTGAAGCAGGCATCCCACGGGAAGACGTCTTTGTGACGACAAAGCTTTGGAACGAGTTCCACGGATTTGATGAGGCGCTCCAAGCATTCCAGGATAGTCTTGACCGGCTCGGTCTCGAGTATGTCGACTTGTTCCTCATTCACTGGCCAATGCCCCGTTTTGGCAAGTTCGTCGAAACGTACAAAGCACTCGAACAGTTGTATGAAGAAGGACGCGTCCGAGCAATCGGCGTCTCGAACTTTGAGATCGAGCATTTGGAACAAATCATTCAATCTTGCTCGATTGTCCCGGCCGTGAACCAGGTCGAGATCCATCCATATTTGTCTCAGAAAGAACTGATTGCATTCTGCAAGCGATATGACATCCAAATTCAAGCGTGGAGTCCACTCATGAAAGGACGCGAAGCGCTCGAAGATGAGACGATTGTCAAGATTGCGAACGCTCACGGCAAGTCACCGGCTCAAGTCATCTTGCGTTGGCATTTACAGAACGGAGTCGCTGTGATTCCAAAATCGGTCACACCGAGTCGAATCAAAGAAAACATACAGGTATTCGACTTCACGTTGACGAAAGAAGAGATGGCGGCCATCGATGCGCTCAATCGTGACGAGCGGACCGGGTCCGACCCGAAAGAGATGCATAAAATCCATTACTGAGGAGTGAATGACATGTTCAAAAAACTAGCTTCTGATTTGACTGGCTTCAGCGACATCGGTGAGGTGATCGACCCGTCTGATTTCGATAAGGCGGACTCGGATGATTACGTCCTCCATGAGGATAACGAAAAGATCTACTTCTTGATCAAATCAAAATCGGATGAGTACTGCTTTACAAACTTAGGAATGATTCACCTCGACGGGACGAGCGCGATGAGTTCGAAACGAGTTCTGTATCGTTACCCTTACGCACACTATCCGATTAAGCACGTCATGTTCGAGACAGCCGGCACCGTCGACCTCGATGTCGAAGTCAAATTCACAATCGGCGACAAGCCATACTCAATCGATATCAACAAGAAGCAAATCGAGCACGTGAAAGATTTGTACAAGGCACTCCTTGCGATTGAAGAGATTCAGCGAGAAGGCCGTCGCATGATGGAGTATGCGAATACGTCGCTTACACACTCGGTGTCGATTTTGAGCGGACTCCGTGAAGGTGACATGAACGTCCCGAACACGTTCAAGGAATTGAACGAGCAATCGTTCGATTGGCTACAACGTCACTATCATGAATGGAACCGTAAAGACTTCGGTACGGTTTACGAGAAGTACATCAATAACTAAAACAACTCCTCCGCAGACGATTCGTCCTCGGAGGAGTTGTTTTAGTTCTCATCAATCAATTGCTCGGCCAATCGCTGATACAAGTGGCTCATGTGCACGGCAGACGCGATGGCAAGTGTTCGCGTAACACCGTTCTCATCTTCGATTGATGTATTTAATAGCGTGTCCGCCTGGGCTTCAAATGCTTCTAGATTCTTCACTTTCTGTGCCTGATACGCCTCGTAGAAATCTTCAAGTGAGAACGTCTCATCCGACTCGTTCAACGGTCGGAGCGTCTCTTTGATGTCACTGATCGACAAGAGACCTTTCATCTCATAAATCAAACTGAGTAACATCAAATGTTCGTTCGTGTACTTTTTATTTTTGACAGGATGAAATAACTTGCCCTTCGCATAGTTGTTGATCATCGTCTTCGTCAAAATGGTCTCATCCTCGTTTCGCTTCATCCTCCCATAATGCTGCTCGAACAACTGGATGACCTGGTCCATGTATAAATCAACGGTCGGCAATACGTCCCGTGGGAGTGTACCTTCCGTTTCAGTAATATTCTTCGCTTTCATCTATCTCACCTCACTTCCTAAGTATAAAGAAAACTTTCATTTGTCGAAAGATACACCTTGTTGTTTGTTCCTCTTCAGTATATCATGTAGTTATCGATACTACATGATGTGATAAGGAGTGTTTTACATGCATTCGATTTTCCGTGAACCCATCAACGCACTGACGCATCTTGCCGGTGCAGTACTGGCTTTCATCGCCCTCATCGCGATGGTCGTTAAAGCTTCGTTACTCGGCTCGCCACTTGCGATTATGGCCGCGATTCTATTCGGGATCAGCCTTGTTTTTCTTTACTTATCGTCAGGTCTTTACCATAGCATCATCGCCTCACCGAACGTCATCGCTTTCTTCCGGAGAATCGACCATGCGATGATTTACGCGTTGATTGCGGGTACATACGCACCGCTCACGTTACTCGCGCTCGAAGGACCGACGCGGTGGGTCCTCTTCGGTACCGTACACGCACTCGCCTTGTTCGGCATTATTTTTAAACTCGTCTGGTTCCATGCCCCTCGTTTCTTGTCGACCGCGCTCTATATCGGGATGGGATGGTTGTCAGTTTTCTTTATCGGACCACTCCATGACGTGATTGGCAACGCCGGTATCTTCTGGCTCGTCCTCGGGGGCGTCATGTATACGATTGGCGGACTCATTTATGGGTTCAAACCAAAATTTGTCAACTGGCGAGGATGGGGTTTCCATGAAGTGTTCCATCTGTTCATCTTGTTCGGAAGCTTCGCTCACTTCGTCTGTGTATTCTGGTACGTCTTTTAAGTCCTCCTCGTGGAGGGCTTTTTTCATGAGCCGTTTCCTGTACTTTGAATTCAAGATTTCCTACACTAAGGATAGGAGGGATTCATCATGAAAATTGAAGTATGGTCAGATTATGTCTGCCCGTTTTGTTATATCGGCAAGCGTCGTCTAGAAGAGGCGCTCGAACAGTTCCCACAGGCAGATCAAGTCGAAGTCGAATTCAAGAGTTTCGAGCTCGACCCGAACGCCCCGACGGACGATTCACGTACCATCTATGAAGCGCTTGCGACGAAGTATGGCATGCCGATCGAACAGGCGAAAGGCACGACGGCTCAAGTCGCTGCACAAGCCCGCGAAGTCGGACTCGATTATGATTTTGAGAACATGGTCGTGACAGGGACGCTCGACTCACACCGTTTGACGCATTATGCGAAGACGGTTGGGAAAGAGAAAGAATTGTCGGAAGCGTTGCTTCAGGCGTACTTCGTCGATGCGAAACACATCGGGAATCACGATGTGCTGCTTGAAATCGCGACAAGCGTCGGACTCGATTCTGACGCGGTTCGTGACGTCTTGACGACTGACGTGTATACGGAAGAGGTACGTGCCGAAGAGAAGCGCGCGAGCGACCTCGGCATCACGGGTGTGCCGTTCTTCGTATTCGACAACAAGTACGGGGTGTCCGGTGCTCAGCCGACAGAAGCGTTCACGCAAGTGCTCGAAAAAGTCTGGTCAGAGAACAATCCGACAATCCAAATCCTTTCGAACGGTGCGACGTGCACTGACGACAACTGTGATATTTGATTGATGAAGAAGCCGATGTTCGGCTTCTTTTTTGTGGCTAAACGAATCATTCTCAAGCATAATTATTATCAACAGATAAGAATCGAGGAATACATCTATGTGGAAAAATCGGAACGTCTGGATCATCTTGACGGGCGAATTCGTCGCCGGTCTTGGTCTATGGCTCGGCATCATCGGGAACTTGGAATTTATGCAAGACCGTGTCCCCTCTGACTTTGTGAAGGCGGTCATTCTCGCCATCGGCTTGCTTGCCGGGGTCGCCATCGGTCCGCTCGCGGGTCGCTTGACCGACCAAAGTTCTAAGAAAAAAATCATGCTCATCTCGAGCATCGTCCGGGCGCTCAGCGTGATCTTCATGTTCGTCGCCATCGAGACGAATTCGGTCGTGTGGATGGTCATCTTCTTGATTATCTTACAGGGATCGGCTGCTTTTTATTTCCCTGCCCTCCAGGCAGCGATTCCGCTCATCGTGAAGGAACGGGAGCTCCTCGCCTTGAACGGTGTCCATATGAACGTTTCGACGTTGTCACGTGTCATCGGGACGGCGATTGCCGGTGTCCTTTTGACGCTGATCTCGCTCCGTAACGTCTACGCGCTCTCGCTCGTCGCCTATCTGTTGCTAGCGGTCGCAACGCTCTTCTTGAAACTCGATGAGACGAAAACGCCCTCAGCGAAAAAGGTCGATGCGAAAGCGTCGAGCGGTTTCAAAGACGTCTTCCCAATCATCAAATCGATTCCCGTCATCTTCATGACACTCGTCATGACGCTCATCCCACTCCTCTTCATCGGAGGATTCAACTTGCTCGTCATCAATATCAGTGAATTGCAAGATTCGACGGCGATTAAAGGATGGATTTATACGGCAGAAGGACTCGCATTCATGACAGGTGCCTTTATGATTAAACGGATCGGAGAAAAATTCTCGGCGTTCTCGATTCTATTCTCGTTCTCGTTTTTAATCGGTGTCGCCCAACTGATGCTCTATTTTGCGGACATCCCGTTCATGTCCATCGCTGCGTTCGTTCTCTTCGGCTTCTCGGTCGGATGTTTCTTCCCGACGGCGGTCACGATTTTCCAGACACGGATGCCAAAAGAATATCACGGTCGTTTCTTCTCGTTCCGAAACATGCTCGACCGAATCATCTTCCAAGTCGTCCTTCTCTTGACAGGATTCTTCCTCGACTTGATTGGACTTCAGCTCATGGTCGTCTTATTCGGAATCAGTTCGATCGCGATGACAGCCGCGTTCCTCGTCTATACGCGTAAACATAAACTGCATATCGAAGAAGATGCTACAGAGAAGATGTCTTCCTAACAAAAAAACAAGCGGTGATATCGGTCATCGCTTGTTTGCATCTTCGAGCTCTCTCCACCACGTAATCGTATCATTCCGACCATTGAGCGTGATGCGCTCTCCGATCTTCGGAGTGAGGACGACTTCTTTCGGTAAGAGAGACGACATCTGTTCCGCTGGGTCGAACCAATCGTGGAACGACAGCGTGAACGCCCCCCAATGGATCGGCATCATTTGGTCGGCCCGTAAATCGTGAAACGCTTGCGCGGTCTCTTCCGGTTGCATATGGACGTCTGGCCAGCGCACGTCATATTGCCCGCATTCAAGTGCGGCGAAATCAAAGGGTCCGTACTGTTCGCCAATCATCTTGAAATGCGGAGCATAGCCACTGTCCCCACTGAAGAAGAGTCGGTCCGTCTCACCGAGGACGACCCACGATGCCCAGAGTGTACTGTTGCGGTCCGTCAACGAGCGACCGGAGAAGTGACGCGCCGGCGTACAGACGAATGTCCACGACCCGAACGCATACGACTCGCCCCAATCTCGTTCTACGATTCGTTCTGCCCCGATACCCCATCGTTTCAAATGGCTTCCGACACCGAGCGGTACGATGAACATGGCGACCTTGTCTTGGATGGCAAGGATTGTTCCATAATCGAGATGGTCGTAATGGTCATGCGTCAATAAGACGACATCGATTTCGGGCAAGTCCTCGAGTTCGAACGACAAGTCTTCACTGAAGCGTTCGTTTTTAGCGAACGGGAGTGGGGATGGGCTACGTCCAAACATCGGATCGACGAGCATCGTCTTCCCGTCCATTTGTACTATGAGCGCTGAATGACCGAGCCAATAGATTCTTGTGAAGCTCGAGCCCGTCTTCTCCTCAAAATCGATTGGCACGATCGGAAGACGTTCGGTAGGCTTACGCAGTGACGTCACATCACGATAGTCACGCGCCATCGACACCATGTCTTGCGCAGAGAAGTTCATCGGTGTCTCATATTGATTACGGAACTTCCCATTGATCCGGTTCGGAGATTGAAGCGATTTCGGCTTTCGTCCGAGTGGTTTGTACTGTGTCAGAATCGTTCCGGTGACAGCCGCCATTCCAACCAATGAGAGCAACATCGTCTTTTTCATGTAGATCCTCTTTTCTAATAGTTCGTTGAATTGATTATAGCGCGCCTTCTCCGTTTCTATACGAGAAAGTATGTCGATTCGCCCATCTTTCAAAAAATGGCGTGCTCTTCATTGAGCATTCTGGTTATTCCATTATATCAGGTCTCTTAAACCAAAAAGACCTGCCCACCCGGTGTATGGTGGAACAGGTCTTCGGTTAAGATTTTTGCAAGATTTTAATGTCGTTGATGATGTCTTCAGTCGGAACGTTTTGGAAACCAGGATACGCCTTGATGATTTTTCCTTCCTGGTCGACCAAATAGAAATACGTGCCGTGGTCGACTTGTGTGCCTTCGTCAGGCTTCCGAACGAGCGCCTTAAAGTTCTGTTGAGCAAATGTTTCAATTTCGTCTTGCGAATAGCCTGAGAGGAACTGCCAATCTGCTTTTGCAAGGTCATAGCCACTCATAAACTCCTTCATTTTCTCCGGAGTATCCACCGTCGGGTCGACGCTGAACGAAACGAACTGCACGTCTTCGACGCCTTCTTTTTCAAGCGCTTCATTCAGTTTCGTCATATTGTATGTCATTGGTGGACAGACTGTCTCACAGCTTGTGAAAACGAAATCCGCCATCCACACTTTCCCTTTTAAATCGTCAAGACTGACCATTTCTTCATCTTGATTCGTATATTCGAACGATTTGACTTCCCAGTTGAGCGGGTCCTCAATCTCTTGACCGCATCCTGCTAGGACGATGAGCAGCGTCGTCAAACCAATCATCCACCATTTCTTCACACGTGCCAACTCCTTATCGCTTTTTGACATTCCACATGAGGATCGTGATGAGCGTGAAAGCTGTCAATGCGAGGAACGGGATTGTGATGAACCCGAGCCAGTTAATGTATTGACCGCTACACGGAACTCCTTGTGCACAAGGTTGAATTTCTGCAAAACCTGGCACTTTCTGTACCAAATAATGGTAAAGTGATACGGAACCGCCTATGGTAGTAAGCGGTAACACATATTTCCGAACCGCCCGATCGTCCGTGAAGACGGCAATTCCCAAGAGGATAGTCAGCGGATACATAAAGATACGTTGAATCCAACATAGCTCACATGGCACGAACTCACGAATCTCACTGAAGTAGAGACTGCCGAACGTCGCCGTCAACGAGACAAGCCAAGAGAGGTATAACCCATACTTTTCGAGAAATGATTTCATCTTACAAATCCTGCTCGATCAGCTCTTGTATTTTTTCGTAATCGAACGGGTCTTCGAGCATCACACCGTTGATCATGATAGACGGGGTGAATTGAACACCGTTCTCTTTTACAAGACCGTCATCCGTACTGACTTTTTCAAGTACGGTCGATTCTTCCCCAAGGTCTTGCTCAAACTTCGCCAAGTCGACCGATGTCGTCTCGCCTGCGATTTTTTTCAGCTTCTCGACGGTCACCCATGCATTGTCGTGTTGTTGTGATTCCGGTTGCGCATCGTAGAGCGCCTTATGGAACTTCCAGAACGACTCAGGGTCTTGCTCGTATACCGACTCGGAAGCGAGGGATGCCAAGATTGATTCTTGTCCGTGGAACAAGACGTTAATATAGCTGAAGCTGACGTCTTCCTTGTCGAGATAATCCGCTTTCAGTTGCGGGTAAATCGTTTCACCCCACTGTTTACACGAAGGACACTTGTAATCTCCGAACTCGACGACTGATACTTTTGCGTCCGGATTTCCGAGTGTCGGTTGTCCTTCAATTGAGACGTGATCGCCACGCTCGGCTGTCGTCGAATCATCTTGGTTGAGTAAGACGAACACCAACGCGATTAATGCGACAGCAACGATGGTCAAGATGACCAACAATTGATTCTTTTTCATTCTCTTCACCTCTATCTATTTTGACTCCTCTTTCATTATAGCGGAAGCTCTTGCTCCTATCATGATATCGACTCGTTTTTCATAATTCTTTTTAACTAAAATCAGGCGAGAATTCTCCCTCCTCTAAGCGTCTCGGGGCGAAGCCCGGCGTAGGTGGGAGATGAATCGCCCGGTCCAACAGTTTTCTCTCCCTAGTTTTTGATTTTATTCTTGTCACGCAACAACTCCAAATAGTCACGAACCTCTTTCAAATTCCCATGCGTCATCGGGATGGCACCCGCTTTTTCTGTCGCCAACATTTATTGATGGGTCATCAGATGCATCGCGTCGACGAGATCCTCTTTTCTCGTTGATTTCCATCATATATATTTTTACTCAACAAAAAAACTATAATAAGGGTTTTTCTAAAACCTGACGTAAAAAAGCACCCACCCCTAAATAGGAGCGAGTACCTTCTCTTCTTATGCTTCGAACAATAATTGTTCTGGATCCTCAATCATGTCTTTAATGTGCTTGAGGAATGTTACAGCCTCACGACCATCTACGATTCGGTGGTCATACGAGAGTGCCACGTACATCATCGGACGGTTCTCCATTGTATCCGCATCGATTGCGACTGGACGGAGTTGAATCGAGTGCATCCCAAGAATAGCGACTTGCGGTCCGTTCAAGATTGGTGTCGAGAGGAGTGAACCGAACACGCCACCGTTTGTGATCGTGAACGTACCACCTGTCAAATCACTCAACCCGAGCTTGTTGTTACGCGCTTTGTCTGCGAGGTGAAGGATGTCTTTCTCGATCTCTCCGAAGTTTTTGCGGTCCGCTTCACGAACGACCGGAACAACGAGACCATCTGGAGCCGAAACGGCAATTCCGATGTCATAATATTTCTTCAAGACGATTTCATTACCTTGGATTTCAGCGTTCAAGTAAGGCATCCGCTTGAGAGCCGCCACTGCTGCTTTCGTGAAGAATGACATGAAGCCGAGTTTGACATCGTTGTCTTTCACGAACTTCTCTTGGCGACGTTTACGAAGTGCCATGACCGCAGACATGTCGATTTCATTGAACGTCGTGAGCATCGCTGCTGTCTGTTGCACTTCAACGAGACGGTTCGCGATCGTCTGACGGCGACGTGTCATTTTGATGCGCTCTTCTTCTTTTCCACTTGCAGCTGGTTGTGGTGCCGGTGCTGCTGCCGCTGGTTTCTGCTCTTTCACAGCCGGTTTCTCTTCATGTCTCGATACATCATGGACGTTGATGCGCCCGATTGGATCATTCGTTTGAACGGCTGAGAGATCGATGCCTTTCTCACGAGCGAGTTTACGTGCAGCCGGTGTCGCGATTGGTCCTTTTCCAGGGCTCGCAACGTGTTCTTCCCGTTTCTCAACTTTCTTGCCTTCTTCAACAGACTCCGTCTTTTTCTCAGTCGGTGCTTTTGTCATCGTTTCCGTCGCGTTTTCCGTCTTCGTCTTCGTCGCGACAGCCGTACCACCACCTGAACCTGAACTGAGACGTGCGATGACTTCACCGACTTGAACCGTGTCCCCTTCTCCAGCAAGTTGCTCTTCTAACACACCCGCTTCGTCAGCTGGGACTTCGATATTGACTTTATCTGTCTCGAGCTCGACGATGGCTTCCCCTTTTTCGACATGGTCGCCTGGCTGTTTGAGCCATGTCGCGACCGTTCCTTCCGTAATGGACTCTGCTAACTCCGGTACTTTGATTTCGATCACAATGAGTTCCCCCTTAACTTATTTACGATCTTTTTGATATGTGCTCGTGCCTGCACCGCTCGAGACGACGTCACGAGATAGTGCTTCACGGATGATGCGTGCTTGTTCTTGTTTATGAGCTGTCGGATTTCCTTCAGCCGGACTCGAACGACGGCGACGGCCGATATAACGGACATCGAGTCGGTTCGTTGTGACCGCTTCTAAACGAGGCTCGATATATGTCCAAGCCCCCATGTTTTTCGGTTCTTCTTGAACCCAGACGATTTCACGCGCGTTCGGATAACGGCTGATGACGTCACGAATCTCACGAACTGGGAACGGATAGATTTCTTCGACCCGGACGATATGCAAGAAGTCGAGTGACTCTTCTTGCTTGCCGACCGCTTCCGCGAGGTCGATCGCCATTTTTCCTGTACAGAAAACGAGACGTTCGACTTTCTCAGTGTTCTCCCCGAGACCTGGCTGTTCGACAATCGGCTTGAAGCTCTCTTCCGTGAACGCCTCGACGGATGACGTGGCGAGCGGGTGACGAAGCAGACTCTTCGGTGTCATGATGATCATCGGACGAATCTCTTCTTTTCCGAGCATCTCTGCTTGACGACGAAGAATATGGAAGTATTGTGCCGCAGATGAAAGGTTTGCAACTGTCCAGTTTTTCTCCCCGGCAAGTGTCAAGTAACGTTCCATACGAGCACTTGAGTGCTCAGGTCCTTGTCCTTCGTAACCGTGCGGCAAGAGCATGACGAGGCCTGATTTTTGACCCCACTTCGCGCGTCCCGCCGAGATGAACTGGTCGAACATGACTTGTGCCGAGTTCGCGAAGTCACCGTATTGCGCTTCCCACAGGACGAGTGTATCTTGTGCGAATACGTTGTAGCCATATTCAAATCCAAGCACGGAACCTTCTGAGAGCGGGCTATTATAGACCGAGAATGATGCTTTTGCCGTCGACAACTCATGGAGTGGCGAGAATTTTTTACCTGACTCGACATCGTTCAACATGATGTTCCGTTGGGCGAACGTTCCACGCTCTGAATCTTGACCGCTCAAGCGGATCGGTGTGCCATCTGAAAGAATCGACGCAAAGGCGAGCGTTTCCGCATGACCCCAGTCAATTTTCCCACCTTCGCTGAACGCATCACGGCGACGGTCGAGCACTTTTTGCAGCTTATGGAAAACACCAAATCCTTCCGGCCAGTTCAGTAACTCTTCGTTCAATTGCGTGAGGAATTCCCGTTCAACGCTCGTGTCGACTTTCGGGAATCCTTTATGGACCGCATCCGGTAACACGATATCTGCATCTTCTTCTTCAGAAGGAACGAGATCACGTGCTGCCTTCAAGGCCTGTTCGATTTGTTGTTCGATTTGCGCTTTCTCATCTTTCGTCATGATGCCTTCTTCTTCAAGCCGTGCAGCATAGACGTGACGGA
Source organism: Caryophanales bacterium (assembly GCA_902362975.1). Lineage (GTDB taxonomy): Bacteria > Bacillota > Bacilli > Exiguobacteriales > Exiguobacteriaceae > Exiguobacterium. Next base: position 4,427 of record CABIYO010000041.1, on the reverse strand, counting down.
CAGACTGGTGTCCTTTGATGACTTTGTAAAGGATCGGGTTCGTGTTCATCGGTTCGTCCATTTCATTGTGACCGTAACGACGGTACCCGATCAAGTCGACCAAGATATCTTTATGGAACTTGGCACGATACTCACTAATCAACTTCGCGACGGCAACACATGCCTCCGGATCATCCGCATTGACATGGAAGACTGGAATCTCGTAGCCTTTGGCGATATCACTTGCATAACGCGTCGAGCGTGAATCGTTTGGGTCCGTTGTGAAACCGATTGTGTTGTTGGCGATGACGTGAATCGTCCCACCTGTACGGTAACCCGTCAAGTTCGTCATGTTGAGTGTCTCCGCGACGATGCCTTGTCCTGGGAAGGCCGCATCTCCGTGGATCAAGATTGAGGCTGCCAAATCGTCGTGCTGTACAGCCGGTCCTTTTTCAGAACGGTCATCCTGTGCGGCACGTGTATATCCTTCGACGACCGGCCCGACGAACTCGAGGTGACTCGGGTTGTTCGCCAAGTTGAGACGGACTTCTTTTTGTTGTTCGACCACTTTCCGGTCAAGACCGAGGTGATATTTCACATCGCCTGACCAACCGAAGTTGATGCCGATTGACCCTTCAGATGGAATCAATTCTTTGTTCGGCGCGTGTTGGAACTCCGCAAAAATCATCTCGTACGGTTTGCCGAGAACATGGGCAAGTACGTTCAAACGTCCACGGTGGGCCATCCCGATGTTGATATGTTCCGAACCGCTCGAAATGAGGCCTCCGATCATCGCATCGAGGAGTGGCACCATCGCATCCAATCCTTCGATTGAGAAGCGTTTTTGTCCGACGTATGTTTTATGAAGGAATGATTCAAACAATTCCGTTTCCGCAAGACGTTTGAACAATTCGATTTTTTCTTCTTTTGAGAAGGTTTGCTGTAACGCCCCTTGTTCGACTTGACGGCGAATCCACTTTTTCTCTTCCATGTCATCTAAGTGACGGAGTTCGATAGCGACCGTTCCTGTATAAACGTCAAGCAAGTGACGGAATAGTTCTAAGGCGCTTGCGTTTGGTTTTGGTGCATCGTCTGATAAAAGGCGGGCCGGAATTTGTTTTAAGTCTTCTTCTGTCAAATCATAGCGCGACAGTTCGAATAGCTCCTGCTCACGCGGGTGGTCTTTTAGTGGATAAATATCAGCTGCTTTATGACCGAAAGCACGGATGTCGTTGATGAGCCGTGTCGCCGAGACGACCTTCTCTAAATCAAACGATGGACCCGCGACCGACACTTCTGTCGGTGACGACGTTTCCGGTGCCCCAAATTCGTCAAAATATCGACGCGTTTCTTCATCGACCGATGATGGGTCTTCCAAATATTGTTCGTACAGTTCAATGATGTAGCCTAAGTTAGGTCCATAAAATGCTTGCGATTTCTCGTGAACATTCGACGACTCTCCCATTGAATAAATCCCCCTTATCTATTCCTAAACGTCCAATCTGTGAACGCTTTCATTTTAACATGTAGCCCGAAGCAGTTCACCCTTCTCCTGCCGTGGTGAACAAAGCCAAATCCTGCCTCTTACGCTCAACTTCATACTACACCTTTCGTCGCAGAAAGACCCTTACAAATTCACAATTCGTCCATACTATTTCGATAAGTTTTGCTTATCGATAAATTGTGTCTTGATGCCTTCATTTCAAAAAATTCAAAAAAAGATGAAACCTTATTTCAAATAGCTCCGTAATAGGGGGTGTAGGCATTACACTATCACTCTTAACAGAAAGCTAGGTGACCACATGTTATCCGTACAAAATATCCATAAAAAAATGGGAAAAGCAACGGTATTGACGAATGTCAGCTTTGACGTCGTTCCAGGAGAAATTTTCGGATTTCTCGGACCGAACGGCGCCGGGAAGACGACCACCATTCGAATCATCACAGGCCTCATGCCTGCGACACACGGGACCGTGACGGTCGATGGGTATGACGTAGCGAACAACCGACAAGAAGCGCTCAGCCGAATCGGGGCCATCGTCGAGAATCCTGCATTCTATCCGTACTTGACGGGCCGGGAAAACTTGATTCATGCGATGAACTTGATTCCAAACTTGAAAAAAGTCGAATTGAATGCACTCGGTGCCCTCGTCGGACTCGACGGAAAGCTCGATATGAAAGTCAAACAGTACTCACTCGGGATGAAACAGCGCCTCGGGATTGCCCGTGCCCTGTTGCATAACCCAAAAGTGCTCATCTTAGACGAGCCTACGAACGGTCTTGACCCAGCCGGGATCGCCGACCTTCGAAATTACTTACGCCACCTTGCTGACCACCGCGGAATCGCCATCCTTATCTCGAGCCATTTACTGAGCGAGATGGAATTGATCACCGACCGTTTCGCAATCATTGACCAAGGACAAATCAAGTCAGTGGAAGACGGACAGACGAAGGCTGACAGCGTCATCCTCTGTAAAGTTGCCAAGGAGCAGATGAACGAGGCGCTTGACGTCGCAGCACTCGCCTTCGATGATGTGAAAATCGTCCAGCAGTCTGCCGAGTCGTTTATCGTACCGCGTCAAGAGACGGACATTCCGGTCTTACTGAAACAATTAATCGAGCGCGATATCGCCGTCTATCAAATTGGTATGAAACACGAGTCGCTCGAAGAACAATTCTTGAAATTGACGAAAAAAGAAGGAGGTACGAACAATGCGTTCATTACTCAGCAATGAATGGATGAAATGGCGTCGTACGATTAAACCATACGTCGCCTTAGGCGTGTATACGGCAATCATCCTCATCGTATATGCTGTATTGGCCAGTGGTGAAGGGACACCAGAAGCGGCATCGTTCTTTGAATTCTCAACGATGGGCGCCATCGCCTTCTTGAGTATCTTTACGATTGTCTTTACGGCCGAGATGGTCGGGAACGAATTGAAATTTGATACGTTGAAACACCTGTTGATGAGCCCGTACTCGCGCGACCGCATCTTGTTGTCAAAGCTCGTGATGGCCGTCCTCGTCATGTTGCTCCAATTCGTCTTTATCTTGGTCGTCGCGTTCGGGTTCTCACTCACGTTAGACGGCTCTGTCACATGGGATGTCGTCCGTCCGATCCTCATCAGTGTGAGCGGACCGATCTTCATCATCTTCTTGACGCTCATGTTCTCGGTCGTCTTCAAGTCGGTCGGCGTCGTCATCGGTTTCACGGTACTCGCAAACTTCGCCTCAAGTATCATCGGCGGTCTTCTCGTTGCTTGGAAACCTGAGCTTGCGAAATGGATTGTCTTCTTGCATACAGACCTTTCCATCTATGACGTCAACCCAGAGTTTATGAAAGCGATGGACGCTACGATGGGCTTCTCGATTTTCTATGTCGCCCTTCATATCATCGCCTTCTATCTCATCACGGCATTTATGTTCCGCAGTAAAACGTTCGCGGAATAAGCATACTTCAAATGAAAAAGTGGTACCTCTTTGCTATAGGAGTTTTATAGTAAGGAGGTATTTCTATGTCTAAGACGGCATTACTCATTATTGATTTGTTCAATGATTTTGATTTTGAAGGTGGCGACATGTTACGTAAACAGACGGAAGCGATTGTTGAACCGATTCTCAAGCTTAAAAAGCATTTTAAAGAGTTGGACTTGCCCGTCATTTATTGTAATGATAACTTCGGACAATGGAAAGATAGCACGGAAGACATCATTGAGTATGTAAAAGCTTCTAAGGGTGAACATATTGCCTCGCAAATCGAACCGGAAGATGAAGAGTATTTTATTATAAAACCAAGGCACTCCACTTTCTTTGGAACTCAGTTAGATATTTTACTTCGTCAGTTAAACGTGACGAAATTGATTTTAACCGGAGTCGCGACGGATATTTGTATCCTCTTTTCTGCAAATGATGCATATATGCGTGACTATAATATATATGTACCTCGTGATTGTGTGGCGGCAGAAACATCAAAACGTCACGAAAGTGCCTTGACGATTATCAATAAAGCTCTGGGAATTGAAATATCTCCTGTGTCTGAATATATGAGTCACATTCAAAAGTGATTTATAATAATCATCGCGGTCACAAAATCCCAACATTTAGAACGTTTTGAAGCTCTTCTTTTAACTAAATCAGGCGAGAATTCTCCCTCCTCTAAGCGTCTCGGGGCGAAGCCCGGCGTAGGTGGGAGATGAATCGCCCGATCCAAACGTCTTTCCCCCCTGTGACAGATATGACGAACAAAAGTTCGCGATTCCGTCAGATTCTCCCTCCCCCTTCGCGGGTATCGGACGAGGAGGATATATCATAATCTTCTGTAGGGAGGAGGGACGGACATGCTGAAAGGCTACAAATATAGGCTTCACCCGACGGCGGTACAGGCCGAGTTCCTCATCAAGACGATCGGCTGCGCCCGGTTCATCTACAACAAGCTGCTCGAGGACCGG
>CABIYO010000040.1 GCA_902362975.1 Caryophanales bacterium | reverse complement strand
GGGGAGAAGAGTTTTGGACCGGGCGATTCATCTCCCACCTACGCTGGGCTACGCCCCGAGACGCTTAGAGGAGGGAGAATTCTCGCCTGATTTAGTTAAAAATTTATATGTGTCTCGTTCAGTCAAAGCAGACGGTTCGATTGATAACATAGACTCACGCTCCTCGTTTTTATCTTAACTTCAAGATAGTCACTTCATCAGACAATGTCAATGTAGAGAATATGGACACGTGTATATTTCATGTATTTTGGGTAAATCGCATTATGTGGATATGATGTTAAGCACTTCGTATAAGCAAATTGTTTCATTTTCCCTTCCCGGTCTCATAGAATTCAGGGCAAGGAAAAGATGACCGATCGTTTTTTATGTTCAAGGAAGGAAGTAGAACGAATGATCAGCAAGTGGATTGAACAATTGAACAGTCGTCAAATACTCAGTATTTTATATAGTGTCTGTGGATTCAGTCTGGTTTTGACCTTGATCGGAGCCTGGTTCGTGCGCGATGGAAATGTCTCTACTCTCGAACTCACTGCTCTCCGATGGATTTGGATGATTGGGCTCGTCATGTTCATCAGTGCCATTTTATTGATTGGACGCCCGCTCATCAAACGGATGGCCGATCAGAACAGCAGACTGAACGCGAAGAAAGAAAAGCTCGAAAGCGTGTTGAACGAATCAAAATTAAATGAAATCAATCTTCAACATCGAAATGAATTGATTGAAGTGTTGGCCTCGAAAGAATCCTTATTCGATTACTCTTCTGTCATCGAGAAAATCGTGTTGCTCACGAAATCTGAATTCGGTGCGCTCTTACTCACCAAAGACGGAGAAATCACGTCTGTCGTACCGAAAGAGATGACCGAAGATCAACAGGAAAGTCTAAAAAAAGACTCCCTTTTGCTTAAACGAGTCATGATTTCAAAGTTACCAGCCACCACTTCTAAGCGAATCGTCGATGCGTTACACACGTATCCATATTATATCTATGAGACGGTCATTCCCATCATGGACCCATCGGATAATAGTCTGATCGGGTGTCTTTACTTGGCTCGTTACGACGAACAGTACGATGCCAGTGAAAAATCGGAGTTGAACGCGTTCGCTGGTCAACTCGCCATCTCTCTTCTCCGCATGCAGCTTTATCGTCAGATGCAGCAAGATCGAAAAGAAACGGCACAACTCATCAATTCTGTACGGGAAGCCATTTTGTATGTGAACTATGAGGATGATACGGTCGTCGGGAATCGCGCCTTCATCCGCATGTTTAATGATTTGCACTTCGACTACAAAGGATACGAAGAACTGTCTGCCATCGATATCGAGCAATTAGCAGAACGCGTCGATCAACATGAACAGTTCGTCCGATACTTCGAACGCGTCTTCACGCAAGACCCGCCGGAGGATGGGCTCACGATTTCAATCGACCAAGGCGATTGCTTCATTCAACTTTATGCTGAAAGCGTCTATCGGGACCGCAAACTCCGTGGAACGATGCTCGTCTTACGTGACGTCACGGCCGAAACGGAGATTGATCGGATGAAATCCGAACTCGTCTCGACCGTCTCGCATGAATTACGGACACCGTTGTCCTCGATTTACGGATTTACCGAGCTGATGCTGTCACGTGATTTGAAGGAAAGTCGTCGTGAACTGTATTTGAAAACAATCCACGATGAAGCGAAACGACTCTCGTATCTCGTCAACGATTTCTTAGATCTTCAAAAGATGGAGTCTGGAAAGCAAACGTTCGCGTGGAAACCGGTCGATTTATACAATCTCGTCACAGACAGTGTCGCATTTTATCAGGAAACGACGGACCGGCATGAACTATTCATCGATGCCGATACCGAACAAGACTTTATTATCGATGCAGACTTAGAAGGGATGCGTCAATTACTTGGTAACCTATTAAGTAACGCCATCAAATATTCACCCGATGGCGGGAATATCCTTGTATCGCTCGAACGCATAGACGAAGAGGTCGTGATGAAAGTGAGAGATCATGGTATGGGTATACCGAGTGCCTCGCTCCCTCATCTCTTTGGTAAATTTTACCGAGTCGATAATTCGGATCGTCGTAAAATCGGTGGTACCGGTCTCGGTCTCGCAATTTGTAAAGAAATCGCCAAAGCCCATGATGGTCAACTCCATGTCGAATCGATATACGGGGAAGGCAGTACATTTATCTGTGAACTCCCAACCTCAAAAGAACACATCATGCAATAACACGGTCATGTCGACCGTGTTATTTTTGACTCTTTTTTCGCCTAATTTGGAAGGAATCCTTTGACAATATATAGAATGGAAAGAAACCGGTTCATTTTCGTAGGTGTAGGGACACCCTATCCAATTATTTTTACACGTTTTAAGTCGAAAACAAGATATACTGAATGTAAAGAGATTGCTAGGATCGGAGGACTTGCCATTGGATCATCGTGACCCGCCTTTTTCAGAGATTGGAGATTTTAATCAATGGGGACGTTTTGAGATTGACGTACCTCACATGGGGGAGCAAGCGAAGTTTCAATCTGCCGCTGCTTTGATTCGAAAGCACGTGCCATTACGACTTGGTGGATTTTACATTATTGCGAGCGAAGAGGAAATATTGCATAGTGGCTCACATGATGCGAATCTTCAAAAACATTTGATTCATCTATTACAGCAGGTCCTTAACGGTCATATAGAAGACGAACGCCTCGTTCAAGAACAAGTGTGGACTGTGCATTATTTCACGACACCATAAAATGACTCAAAGAAGTACTTATCCTATAAAAAATGACGCTCTCTTCGAGCGTCATTCTGCTTGTGACATGATTGAAATTACTTTTTCGTAATAGTCTGTTGCTTGCTTGTATTTCCCTGAAGCCCTTAATTCTTGCGCAAGCCATAATGAGTATTTTTGAATATAAATATAATCATTTATAGTTTCAAAGTATGAAACAGCAGCTTTTAAAGCAAGAATCAGTGCCTCTTCATCATGTGTACGATAACAATATTCATAAATTTTAAAGTGATGATCAAACTCTTCTAAACCATCACGCTCACTTTTAATTTCATAGCCTTTATCGAGCCAGTTTATAATTTCATTAGTATTTTGATAATTTACATAACCTTCAATAAGAGAAAGCACACTATACAATTTACTTTTTACTTCTAATTTGTAATCAAAGCTTTGCATAAAATATTCAAGGGCTTTCTCCTGATCCCCAAGCGAAGAATAGATTTCTCCCATATTGTTATATAGCATACCAAAATAGTCGGTTCTTTCTGTTGCTCCAATAACTTTTACTGCACGATGATAATGTGATAATGCTTCAGTAAATCTCCTTCTTCTTTTTAAGGATAATCCGATAATTAAATGACATTCTACAATCCTTTCAAGATAAAAATTCTCTTGGAAATACTCCAGAGCATATTTCACATTTTCGATTGCAGGTAAGTATTCAGTAAAACGATAGTAAGACGCCCCTATAATATATCTCATATCGGCGATTTCCCAATCTTGAAAACTTGCATTTGGAATTTCTCTATTTAGCATCTCTAACAATTTAAAGGACTCTTCTTTATCATTTTGATCAAACAAAATTAGACTTTTCATCGTTAGATATCTAAGTTTATTCTCACGAGATAATTGATCTTCTATCCATCCAATTCGTTTCAAATAATCGCCCTTTCCATCAGGCATAATTTGAAATCTTCCTAGTGCTAGTAATAATGTAATGTACAAATCTTTAGATTGATTAACAACTGGATGATTTAAGTATTTAATTACTTGCTCCTGTTTACCACGATCTTTTCTTGTTAAAATAGCATCCTTCAATATCTCATTGATTTCTTTTTCGATTTTCTTAGCCTGTTCCCCAAAATCATGGTACAAAGGAACATTTAATTCCAATCTTTCAAATAATAGCTCTAACACTTCATCGCTTGGTGATGTTTGATTATTTTCAATCTTACTTAAGTAAGAAACTGAACAAATACCTCTCGCCAGAACTGCTTGTTTCATCTCTTGACGCATTCGCTCAATCTTAATCAGGTTCCCAAAATTATTTTCCATTAAAAACATAGCCCCTTCGACCTAATTAGTTGATTCTCTTAAATTTCCCCCTGTTTTATTCGTTTTCAGGAAATTCCATTCTAAAAACCCTTAAATTTTATGGGTTATTCGTTTAAGTTTCCCAACTTACAACAGTCCGAAAGACCCGAATACCATGATAGAATTTAACTAATAAATCACTGCAAGGTAGTCTAAATGAATCATAATCCTGAATACGGATTTAAGTTTTCGGAGGTGAATATTGCTAATGGGTAAATTAAGTTTCCTTCTCGCTGAAGATTATATCAAGCCAAAAATTTATTTCCGTTCCACAACGTCTATTGATAGCATTATCTATTCTAAAGACAACAAAAAGCAATTTCATGGACTTGATTATTTATCTCAAATGTTACTCTCGTCTACCGGATTCATTGTCAATGCATTTCAGATTGACTACTATCAATTGTTACCTCGATTAATTTTTGAGTCAATTGATGCTCATCAAATTCAAAAAAAACTATACCTTGTTGGTCCAGAACTATCTCTCTCAATCATTAAACGTAGTTTCAACACAAGTTATGATAGGTATTTTTATAACTTCCAATATCTAAACATTGAAAATAATCCCGATGATTTGTTAAATCAATGTGTAGATTTATTAAAAGAAGGTCATATAGTCTATCTACTTCCAGAAGCTACATTCCATTGGGAGCCAAGTTTTCTAAAAGAAAATAAATACAGTACTATTCCTTCTTGTAGTAGTCTTTTAAGTCAATTAGCAAATACACCAGTATTAACAACAACTATACTTGACGAGAGTAATAAAATTACTATTCTTCATCCAGACTTCCCTAGTAAGTACAGTGGATCTTTAAATGATTGCATTGAGAAACAATCTCAAACCATTTATCAATCGTTAACAACCTAATCACTCAATTATCATAGTTAACAAACTATGTAATAATATCAAACTCTAGATGGGGGAATAAATCATGAAAAAAGTAGCAGGAATTCTTTGTATTGCCGGAGCATTTTTATTATTAGGAAGTTCAATTAAACCACTGGGAGAGGATTTACCTCGCATCGTCAAAATTGAAGAACCTGTTAAGCGATTCGGCGAAGATTTGCCTCGTATTGTTAAAATCGAAGAGCCAATTAAACTTTTTGGTGAAGATTTACCTCGCATTGTATATTTTGATGAAAAATCAAGCTCTTTACATGAAGAACTTCCAAGATTAATTTGACTAATTAAAATTGACGCCTCGTGCGTCTTTTTTATTTAAGATGAATTATAAAATTAAGTGCAACAACCAAAAGTGAACGCACAAAAAGCCCACAGCGACGTCCTCGTTTAGAATGAAGTTACGACACAAACATTCGGACGGAGGAATCGCTATGAGCTACACCCATCTTACCACAACGGAACGTGTGAAAATAGAGACCTATCTGGAGCTCGGGATATCAATCCGGTCCATCGCGAGACGGAACGCCGGCTACGTGGCTGAACGTGCCCAGAAACGCTACTAGAAGGCAGCGACGGACCGTGGCAAGGAGTTCAGCGGTCACGAGCGCATCCAGGCGTCACTCGGTGTGCCGATGTATTTCGCCGACCCGTACGCATCGTGGCAACGGGGGAGCAACGAGAACGCCAACGGGCTCCTGCGCGAGTTCTTCACGAAAGGAACGGAATTCGCGCAGGTGGCGCACGACGAACTTGCGGACGCGCTCGCCAAGATCAACGGGCGACCAAGAAAGTGCCTGAACTGGAAAACCGCACACGAGGCCTTCACCGAGGAAGTGTTGCGCTTAATTTGACAAACCGTCATTTTTAAAAAAGGTAAATAAATTATATATTTCCCTCCATTTTTTCCTTTTTACTTATATAATAAACAGGGACAACCTAGATGCACTCTCATACGCCGCCCTTGTCACCAGTTTAATGAATAAAGGAGTTTGAACATTGAATGAAACAAAATCGTCATGGAGTTTAAAGCTGTTACTTAGCTCTTCACTTGCAATATCCGGGGCAGCAGTCGTCCCGTTCCAACTGGATTCCTCCGGTATTCAATCGACTGTCGCCGAAGCCGCCTCGACCTATACCACTACCGCCAACTTAAATCTTCGCCTCGGCGCAGCCACTTGGAGCCCTGTCCTGTTGACAATCCCATCTGGCTCAAGCGTCACGTATATCAGTACATACGGTTCGTGGTACAAGATCAGTTATGGAGGCAAAACAGGCTATGTCGCTTCTCAATATGTTTCGGTCTCAAACACTTCTGCTTACTATAAGACAACAGACCGATTAAATATGCGCCTCACCGCTGCTTCATGGAGTGATGTGGTCACCGTGATCCCTGCCGACGCGACCGTGAAGTATATCAGTCGTTATGGGTCATGGTACAAAGTGACGTTCAATGGAAAGACGGGCTATGTCGCTTCTGCTTATCTAACACCTACGAGCGCCCCAGTCCCACCTTCGGACTACTATAAAACGACTGCCAACCTGAATCTGCGTCTCAGCGCCGCTTCCTGGAGTTCTGTCGTCACGACGATTCCGTCGGGTGCGACGGTCAAATATGTGAGCCGTTACGGATCATGGTATAAGGTTACCTATAATGGAAAAACCGGTTACGTTTCTTCTGACTATTTAACGGCGACGACAGCTCCTGTAACCCCGTCTGCTTATTATGAAACGACCGTGAACTTGAACATGCGCCTTAGCGCCGCTTCATGGAGCGATGTCTTAACCGTCATTCCGGCCGGGTCGGTCGTCAAGTATGTCAGTCGTTACGACTCGTGGTATAAAGTCACGTACAATGGGAAAACCGGTTACGTAGCATCCGAGTACTTGAAGCCTACGACTGTCACGACACCAACCGATACAGACGGAACTGGTAAAACGGTCGTCATCGACGCAGGGCATGGCGGAAACGATCCTGGCGCTGTCTACGAATCAGTTTACGAGAAAGTAATTGCACTTGATATCGCGAAACGCCTTGCTGGTGTCTTATCGAGCACCTATGACTACAACGTTAAATTGACTCGCTCAAACGATACGTACCTCTCCCTTGACCAACGTGTGTCACTCAACAAGTCTTATAAAGGGGATGTGTTCGTCAGTCTTCACGCGAACTCTTCTGTTTATAACACGGCTCATGGACACGAGGTGCTCGTCCCGACGTCAGAAAGTTATACGACAAACCCTTACGTTTCCGCCAGCCGTAGTCTCGGCTCAAGTATCAATAAAGAGATCGCTTCACGGATTTCCACGATTCAAAACCGTGGGGTCAAGTATCAAAATGTATACGTAGTCGGACGTAACGTTTCACCTTCTACCCTTGTCGAATACGGATTCATCAGTAATTCAAGCGACCGCTCACATTTAACGAGTACGACATATCGCCAACGAATGGCTGAAGCAACGGCATCCGGCATTCATCAATTCATGCGATCTTATTACTAAAAACAAGGAACTTAGCACTCAGCTAAGTTCCTTGTTTGATATTGATCCGCCAAATCATATGTGATGCCCCGGGACCCCAATAATGTTCGAGGATATGAGATGGCTCACCCAATCGTTTTTGCCAATAGGCTTGGCCGCTCGGGAATCCGGCATCTAAATAAAAGACGTTTTTCCCTCGAGCCGAAATTTCACGCATCATTTCTTCTAACAAGTATTGTCCGACACCTCGCCGCTGCATACGAGGTGACACATAGACACTCCCTAACTCGATCGCACCACGCTCAATTTGTATGTTTCCTGAGATGATATCATTCGGAGGTAGTAACGCCCCTGCTCCCACAATGATTCCGTCTTCTTCCACAATGTACAGTTGAACGGTGTCATCATCGAAATGATCTTGAATCGTCGTGTTCAGACGTTCCACTTCTTCATCGAGCAAATCGGCATCTTCAAAACGCTCTCGTCGAATCAAGTCACTCAGACTCTCCATGAACAAGCGCTGCAAGGATCTCACGTCTGATTGTTCGAGTGCGCGAAAATTCAAGACGTCCACTTCCTTTTCTTTTTTGTCCTACTCTTTACCCTCACGCATCCGTTGCGTAACACTCGGGTATGAAGGAATCATTTCCTCGAGTGGCTCATAACTCAATTTACCGTACGTTTTCCAAATGACTAAAATCGCAGCGGTCCATAACGTGATCGTCAAATGAATAAACCCGATTGGATAACCACTTTCCGCTTCAAACCCGACCACCACGAGCATTACATTAAACATCGTATGCATGAGAAAGGCCGACCATAACAAAGAGAAGAGTATGCCACATCGACCAAAGGACCCCAAGTGACAAGCTGGCTAGAAGCGGTGGGAGTCTTGATTGCAAGGCGTCTAGCAAATAGCCGCGCCATCCATACTCTTCCTGCACTGTCCCACCGAGAAATAGCATATAGAGAAAGTAGGGGACAATCCACCACGGTTCACGAACGAGTAAGGCACCGCTTCGATCCGTCCACCAATACGCCACGAGAAATAAGAACGGTACCAACAAAAGTGGAATCACATACGTCTTCCAAATCATCTGGAATTGAACGCTTTTCCGAAAAAGATGTGTCACCCCTTCAGCAATGTAGTACCCGTTGTTTGATAGGAAGGAGAGCATTTGCATCTTTTTATATGTAATTACAATTGTTCGGCATATAATAAAGTGAAACATAAATTAAAAACCTTATGAGGTATCGACACTATGGAACAGATTAGCACGCACACAACGAGTCATAATGGATTTTTGATGATGCTCGCTTTCCTCATTGCTAGCGTTTCAGCCTTGATGGCACTCGAATTAGCGAAGCGGGTCACAGGAGATGTGACAACGTCTCATCGTACTTGGATTTTGTTTGGTGGTACTACGCTAGGTCTCGGCATCTGGTCCATGCATTTTGTGGCCATGCTCGGTCATGGTTCTTTACACGAAAGTACGTACTCCATCTGGCTCATTATCGGATCGATGATTCCGGCAATTGCCGGGTGCATCTTGTCGTTCGGGTTGATTTCCCGAAAGACGACATGGGTGACCTTACTGCAATCTTCCGGTTTGATGGGATTCGGAATTGTCAGCATGCATTATATCGGGATGACCGCTATACAAAGTGTTCAATTAGACTTTGATCCCTTATGGGTATTGATTTCAATGGGTATCGCTTGGGGCGCTTCCTTTCTCGCCTTATGGGTAGGTTTCTTTTCATCCTACTCTACGCAGCATTCCGCTTTTTCCGTGAAACTGATGTTCTCCCTTCTGATGGGGACAGCTATTTTCAGTATGCACCTTGCTGGAATGCGGGCAACGACTATCATTCCTGATGCTTCACCCGTCAGGCAGGTTCCGATTGATCCGACCCTACTCGCATGGTTAGTCACGAGCATCGTATTTCTCTTATTCGGAATGTACTTTATTGCGTATACGTTAGAACGACAAATTCAAAAACGTGACCTCTTCCAAACGACGATTTTAGAATCGACAACGGATGCCGTAGTGACAACGACAAGCGATGGTGAAATCCAATATCAAAATCAGGCGTTCGCTCACTTATTCGAGGGGCATGTAACAGAACCTTTTTTTCAGGATTATCATCCTTTGCTGTCGGCTCAACAGCCATTCTATCAGCCGGTACAAATTGACACGAATCATCGTACGTTAGAAGTGACGTCTTACCCACTTCAAGATGGTTCGAACAATCAAGTACTCTGGTTTATCCGAGATGTGACCGAAGCAGTCGCCTCTCAGCGTCTGATTGAACATATGGCTTTTCACGATGCATTGACGGATTTACCAAATCGTCATAAACTGGATGCCCTCTTGAAGGAATGTATCTCACAAGAACGTTCGGTCGCCTGTTTATACATCGACATAAACCGCTGGCGTTTCCTAAGTGACATTCTCGGGCATCACGGAGCAGATGAGTTGATCATTCAAGTCGCTGACCGCCTCAAACATACGATTCACCCAGACGATGTGTTGACACGAATCGGACCATCCGAGTTTGTCATTTTACTATTTGCGCAACGAAGTTCGCTCGCTCATCAAAAGGCTGAAAAATGTATTAAGGCGATTTCATCCAGCTTCGACGTGGATGGCACGACTCTTGAATTGACGATGAGTGCGGGAATCAGTCATTTCCCTAAGGATAGTGCTTCTTCCGAAGAACTTATTCAGTTCTCTCGTCTTGCCGCTGATGAATCCAGACAGGATGGAGAGAATAACATCAAATTATTCGAAGAATCATCACGACCTCAACTCTTGCGCAATATCGAGATAGAAAAAGCACTCGTCACCGCACTAAGTAAAAACGAATTGACACTTGTCTATCAACCGAAAATCGATTTGAAGCGGAATCGATTAGAAGGCGTGGAAGCGTTACTTCGCTGGCAACATCCACAAATCGGAAAGGTTGCGCCATCTGACTTCATCCCGATTGCAGAAAACACGGGGTTAATTCATTCGATTGGTCATTGGGTCATTCGGGAAGGTTGTCGCACTTGGGTACGTTGGCAACGAACTGGGATACGTCCCTTTACATTATCCCTTAACGTCTCCCCGCTCCAATTTGCGCGCGAAGACTTTGTTGATACGCTACAATCCATTCTTTTGGAGACGGGGATGGACCCGATGTATCTCGAATTGGAAGTGACCGAGTCCTCGATGCTTTCATATGAGGCCTCGACTCGTGAAAAACTGACGCAGTTGCATCAGCTCGGAATCCTCATTTCTCTCGATGATTTTGGGACCGGCTATTCTTCTTTCAGCCAACTTCGGGAACTTCCTGTGCAAGTGCTGAAAATCGATCGGTCGTTTACCGAAAACCTGTTCACCGACCGCAATCAAGAGGCCATCGTCCGCTCGATGATTCAACTCGGGCACAATCTTGGTATGAAAGTTCTCATGGAGGGTGTGGAAACATCCGCCCAACTCGAATGGTTACTCAAGGAATCATGTGATTACGTACAAGGCTACTACTTCAGTCTTCCATTGTCTGAGACAGACGTTCCACTTCACGTAAAACAAACAACGACCTATCTCGAATTCGGGAAGCACTAAAAAATCGCTTCTGTCAAATGGACAGAAGCGATTTTTGATTAAGACACACGTTCTTTTTCTTCTTCCCGAATCAAATGATATTGATCGAGAATCAACTGAGTCAACGTGTCCCCTTCATGAAGATGAAGGTATTTTTCAATCGTTGACGAGATGCCGTGTTCTTCGATCGACAAATTCAGCTCCGACGATTCCGAATCATCCGGGTTGTAGTAATGAAGGGCTGCTGCAATCCCGTAAGCGAGTTCGTTTGGCTCGATGCCGTTATCCATCAATTCGCGTGCCGGTTTGACGAGACGGTCGCTCGGTCCAAGTTTACGAATCGGCGAACGCGCCACGCGCGACACTTCATCCTTCAGTTTCGGGTTTTCAAAACGCTTGATAATTTTTTGAATGTATTGGCTATGCTCTTTCGCCTCGAATCCGTATTTCTCAAGCAATAACCAACCTGTCTCATATAGAGCGCCTTGGACGACTTGACGCACACGGCGATCTTGTAGCGCCTCGTCAATCGTCGCCTTTCCGAACAACGAACCGATATATGAAGCGATGGCGTGTCCCGTATTGACCGTGAATAATTTTCGTTCCAACTTGTCCAATCATCCCTACGATTCCACACATACAAAAATCTCCTCTTTGCTTCGATTTCTCGAAAAAGGAAACGGGCTTTTTTGAGTGATGTCATCAAGTCTCGTTTTGTCCGCCCGGTCACCCGAACGTTTTATCAAAACTCTCTCAGTCGTGACACGCGACTGTAAGGCATCCGCCGAAATCTCGATCACCTTCGTCCTCGTCAACTCCATAGAAGTTCTGGCGCTTCCACTTCATATCTAGCCGTTTCTCCAGATACGCTTTCATGCTATCGAGTACAAAGCGTGTTGGATAGAGAAATTGTTAAAGTAGTCGCTAAATACTTTTTTACCGTTCATGTAAAAGTCACCACTTTCACTAAAATGCCATCAATGTATCAGGTTTTCGAGTAGGGAGAGAACCTGCATGATACAAGTAACAAGTAAAGAAACGAGGGGAAACACATGAGTGGAATCTTCCTATTGATTGGCATTCTGTTATCCGTCTTATCCAGGTGGCTCGAATTTGAAGACAATAGCACGTTAGGGGATGTCAATTTCAAGGAATGGTGGGATGACCGCTCCACCCGTAAGAAAGCATTCTTTTTCGTGATTTTTGCTGCAGTCGGTATCCTATGTCTGCAAGCCGCTTTCTGATTCGTCGTGTGGCGAGATTAATGGCTCGGACTCCTTCTCTTTCTTCCCTTTGCGGCATGTGTGGAGTTCATCGCTCGTCTATTCCAATAAAATGGGAGAGACGCTCATGCGCTCCCCCATTTTTGTTCTTCTTTTAACTCTCGTTCCGTGACATAGTTCTCATCAAGACGAACCATATATCGCTCGTACCATTTATGACCGATGACGGATATGACACCCCCAGTGACCATCAACCCAATAAAGTAAGGTGTCTCAATTTGTTTCGTTACCCATCCGAACATGAGGATGAGCAAAATCGGAAACGTCAAAAAATTAAAAATCGACATCAAGTGTACGTGACGTTTGGCGTCTCGATTCGTTAAATACTTCAATTGAACCGTTTCTTTCTTCCAAGATTTTTTAATCGCAAATAGACCCGCAAATTGACCAATCAAAAGAACAGTTCCTGCTGACACCCATCCTTTTTCAGTCGCAACAAACAGTGCAATACAGATCATCCACGACAGAAAAGTGAAGACTCCATTCTTTTCAGTTTCCACTCTGATAAGCTCTCTCATCTGATCACGCTTGTTCACGATGTTGCTCCCTCTCGTATTCGCGGACTTCACGAATTTCTTTTAAGTCTTGATCCGTCAAATAGTTTTCATCGTAAGATTGAATGACGCGGTCGAACCGCTTCGCCAAATATTCAATCCCAAAAAACGTCAGTTGCGAAAGAAGGAACACACGGAACGATTGTGGACCTGTCGTTTCACTCGTGAAGTAAAAGAGTCCGTAAATCCCGACACCCGTCAAAGCGAGCGTATGTGCCATCATTTTGAACGATAAGAGGTTGCGTGCCGTCTGACTCGTCACAAAGCGCAGCCACATTCGATATTGAATAAAAACACCCGTCAAGATTGCGGCGAGCACCGCATATAATGTTCCCGTGACGACACTATCTGAGAGTGTCCAATACGAGGCATAAATCAAAAAACTGACAACGAGTCCGATTCCGATGATGCCGACACCCCATTTCGTCAAGCGGTCTACTTTTAGAATCGTGTCGATTTGCGATTTCACTTTTGGTGATAGTTCCATATGTTCTCTCCTCCTTCCAACACTTCTTCATACGTCGGTAGTTCTGACTGATGCGCATGAATCCGCTCTTCCCACTTCTTCTCTCGATACGATTTCGTCAACCCCCAAAGGGCGACGATCCCACCGGTCAGGATGAAGGCATCTTCGTTCACATACATCGGGATGAAGAGCACAAATAACGAAACAGCACTAATCCAACAGTCAACGAGTCGATATCACAACACCCGAACGACGTTTTGATGTTCGGCAAAAGGGCGAATGACTCGATATTCCATGTATCCTTTATAAGCCATGCCCATGGATACGACCAACATGACGGGGATGACCCATGTTGCCTGTGTTCGTACCATCACGATGAACGAAATCAGGAAAATGAAGAATACCGGCCAACCAAAGAATCGTTCGAACTGTTTGGCATGCGTTATCGTGAGTTCAAATTGACGGTCCATTTCGTTCACTCCCTTCAATCACTTCCTCATACGTCGGTAATTCCGGATCGATTTGTTTAAGTTGCTTCGTGAACCACTTCTGCCGAATCGGACTGAGTACTCCCCATATCCCAAAAAAGAGACCGATCACGAGACCAAAATCTTCTGCTGTCAGCAGCGTCACCATAAGAGCCGTCAACAAAATCGCATCCACCCATTCGAATACGTATTGGAATATAAGCATTCGATGAGCTTTCGGATGTTTTGTCATTCGCCACATGATACGCATCTCTTGATAGCCCATCACGACGATAATCATAGAGACCGACGCCATGATGGGGATAAGCCACATTTTCTCTAATAAGAGAGCGACAATGACGGCCGTGACATAAAGAATCAAGATGGGTACGGCATAACGTCGCATTCGTCGCATCCACTTTACATCTTGTGCCACCTATATCGCCTCCTTGTCGAAATGTATATACTCCATAATCTTGTTGTTTCGTTTGTTTGTTCACGTTCAACGTCCATAGCATCGCACCACCAATGAATACCGTGACACCCATATACGCCACATTTGAGGTGAATAGTAATTGATGATTCAACGCGAGGAAAAAGGCAACACTGTTGATCCCATGCCGAACGAATTGACGACGATGTAATCCTTTCAACTTTGGTCGAATAAACGCCCCCATATTACTTCATAGGAATTACTTCATAGGAATTACTTCATAGGAAAATTTTTGTCCTTAATGCGTCCGCGTATACAACCACACGAGATTCGTGAACTTTTGTACTTCTGTCTCGCCTGTCTCGCCTTTAAATAGCCGTTGGAATGGCTTTAACAATTGCTCTAACACGATTTTCCGAAGACGCTCTTGTTTAAGTTCGAACGAAATCGCATCGAACAAATCACGCTGTTCTTCCGTCATCTCGATATGCTCTTCGATGCGAGCAGCCATCTCGTTTAATTCTTCGATTGTAATGAGATGCTTATCTGTCGTCCCACGCATTTGCTCGACCGTGACCGGGTTCAAGACATGCTCCCCTGTCTCCATCATTCGATCGGCAATCAATTCGACATACGTGTATAAGCTTCGGACGACCTTTTGAGGAGAGTAAGCGGCATTCGTGATTCGATTCGTGAACAAGATATGTTGCAACATTCCGTTGAAGAGCACCGTTAATTCCATCGAATACGGTCTGACAGCCTCTCCGATAATTTCCGTCAAACGCATCGCAATCCATTCAATCTCATAAATGCGATGTTGAAGAACAAGTTTCTTCAATTCATTCTCGTTTGACGACATGATCGATTCAAATAACGCATGCAAATTCCGTTCTTCGTTCAATTGAATCAATATCGAGATTTGCTCGATGAAGACGTCACGATCTCGTTTATCGCGCCCCATCTGCATCTCAATCCGGCGTTGCCCTGCATCATATCGTAAGTTCTCGAGGATACTGGCGACACAATCCGTCTTCGATGAGAAGTAGTTATAAAACGTCCCTTTGGAGATATTGGCACGGTCGATAATCTCTTGCACCGATGTGTGTTGCACTCCATTTTCGATGAAGAGAGACATGGCAATATCGGCGACTTTTCTTTTTTTCTCTTTCATTCTTACATGCTCCGTTCTCTCTGGTTTGTACCTTTACTATAGCACCGAAAACCATTTTAGACTAATAGTACAAAATGGTTGCTTTATTTATACAACGGGTATAAAATCATTTCATCGACACTTACCAACACATAACTATTTAGAAAATAAAGGAGCCATCCATATGAAACCAGAATTCCAAAAGAAACCGCCTTACGTTATGCTGGCGGTCCTCTTTGCGGGTGCGTTTATCGCATTTTTAAACAACTCTTTACTCAACGTCGCGCTCCCATCGATCATGGTCGATCTCGAGATTGCAGACTACTCGACCGTACAATGGCTCGCGACCGGATTTATGCTCGTGACAGGTGTACTTGTCCCGGCATCCGCCTATTTAATCACTCGTTTTTCAAACCGAAGCTTGTTCATTACGTCGATGAGTATCTTCGCCATCGGTACGGCTATCGCGGCCTTCTCGCCAAACTTTGGCTGGCTCTTGACTGGTCGAATGATTCAAGCCGTCGGCGCCTCGACAATGGGACCACTCTTGATGAACGTCATGCTCGTCAGCTTCCCACGTGAAAAGCGTGGAATGGCAATGGGAATTTTCGGACTTGTCATGATTTCAGCTCCTGCGATCGGACCGACACTCTCAGGTTATATCGTCGAGTACTATGATTGGCGCGTCTTATTCGAAATGATTTTACCGCTCGCCATCATCGGTCTCGCGCTTGCTGTTTGGAAAGCGGAGAACGTCATGGTCCAAAACAAAGACCAGTCACTCGATTACTTGTCACTCGTCTTATCGACACTCGGATTTGGTGGGATTTTATACGGTGTCAGTTCAGCAAGTTCGGACGGCTGGGACAACCCAATCGTCTTGGCGACGATGATCGTTGGTGCCATCTCGTTGATCGCATTCATCTATCGCCAGCTCCATATGGAAAAACCATTACTCGACTTGCGTGCCTATAAACACCCGATGTTCGCACTCGCGTCAGTCATTGCGATGGTCAACGCGGTCGCCATGTTCTCCGGTATGATTTTGACGCCGGCTTACGTTCAAAGCGTTCGTGGCATTTCCCCACTCGATTCAGGGCTCATGCTTCTCCCTGGTGCGATCATCATGGGAATCATGTCACCGATCACAGGTAAACTGTTTGACCGATTCGGACCAAAATTATTGGCACTTACCGGATTGACCATCACCGCCGTATCGACGTACATGCTCGCAAACGTCCAACTTGACTCGACCTACACATACATCGTCTTAACGTACACGTTGCGTATGTTCGGGATGTCAATGGTCATGATGCCCATCATGACTAATGGACTGAACCAATTGCCGACTCGCCTCAATCCGCACGGAACGGCCATCAACAACACGGTCCAACAAGTATCTGGTGCGATTGGTACGGCAGTTCTCGTCACCATCATGAACTCAGTGACACGTACGGAAGCTGAATCATTGATGGCAGGAGTCGATCCTGCGACACTCACTGAGAGCTCGATGAGTGCCATCACTCAGCAAGCCCTCTTATCTGGGATTCAATATTCATTTTATGTTGCACTCGGGATGAACCTCTTGGCGCTCGTCCTTGCGTTCTTTGTGAAACGCGTGGATGTTCGTAAGTTTGATGACCAAGTAGAGACTGTGGAAGAATTGAAACAAGCGAATTAATGGGAAAAGCCGCTCTGAATGATCGATTCAGAGCGGCTTTTTTCAAATTAAAGTTCCAGATTGTTCACCAACGTGAGGCGCAAACTTTGTTTTCTTCTGTTCTACAAATACATAAGTCTTTTCAATCCACGCATCTGCATGAGGTGCGATACATAAGCTTGACTCTCGTTCTTTACTTTCATAATTTCAATCCACGCACCTGCATGAGGTGCGATTCAAGTCTGTCCTACTTTTTTTAAAGTATTCGAGCATTTCTAAATGAGCTGATCCAACATATCGATGTGAACTACTCGCCACTTATTTGCTTCACAAATTGAAGGGGGAGCTTCTTGGGAAAACCGTGCTCTTACCAGCCACGGTTATGGACCAAGCTCGTCGGGTGGTTCCCACCCTGCAGGAATTCGTTTTAGTTTGCCAACATCAACAGATTGATGCTTGCGTTGATGTCACGGTCATGGTACGCACCACAATGAGTACACGTCCATTCACGGACATCCATCGTCTTCTTCTCGCCTTTGACGCCACAAGAAGAACAAATCTGCGTCGATGCGAACCAGGGGTCTGCCTTGATGAGCGTCCGTCCGTAGAAGGTAAATTTGTATTCCAACTGTCGGACGAACTCGTACCAACTGACATCCCCGATGGATTTCGCTACCTTGTGATTCTTCATCATGTCCTTCGATGTCAATGTCTCCACGACGATGACTTGGTTCTCGTCAACAATCCGTCTCGACAGTTTGTGAAGGAAGTCCTGGCGTTGGTTGGCGATCTTTTCGTGTTTCTTGACCAAAAGTAATTTGGCTTTTTCACGATTCTTGCTCCCGATTTTCTTTCGCGACAGCGCACGTTGCGCCTTCTTGACCTTTTCTTCCGACTTGCGAAGGAAACGTGGGTTTTCGATCTTCTCCGAGACCATCGCATCGTTCGTCATGACGGCGAAATGGTCCAAACCGAGATCGATCCCGACCTTGTTCTCGGCTGGGATTCATGGTTCATCGTCCTGTTTGACGAGGAGGGAGACAAAGAACGTGCCTGTCTTGGTCATCGACACCGTCGCCGACTTCATGATTCCCTCAAACGGACGATGTTGGGTGAACCGCACGAACCCGACCTTCGGCAGCCGAACCTTGCCCGCCTCGATGCGGATCGTACCGTGCTGGTTGTTCGTCGTGTAGGAGGCGCGTGACCGTCGTCTCGATTTGAAGGCCGGGAAGCCGCCCGTCCCGGCGAAGAACTTCGCGAACGCGGTGTCGAGGTTCAGCTTCGCGTTCGCGAGCACGTGGCTGTCCGCCTCGGCGAGGAACGGGAACAAGGGTTTGTAGGAGGCGGGTGTCGCCGGTTTCTGTCTCGTCACGATCCCCGCTTTCGCCTCATCGCGGATGGCGATGCGGTCCTCGAGCAGCTTGTTGTAGACGAACCGGGCGCAGCCGATCGTCTTGATGAGGAACTCTTCCTGTGCCGGCGTCGGGTGGAGCCTGTATTTATAGCCTTTCAGCATGTCCGTCCCTCCTCCCTTTCGAAGATCGTGATGTGTCCTCCTCATCCGATACCCGCGGAAGCGGAGGGAGAATCTGACGGAATCACGAACTTTTGTTCGTCACATCTGTCACAGGGGGAGAAGAGTTTTGGACCGGGCGATTCATCTCCCACCTACGCTGGGCTACACCCCGAGAAGCTTAGAGGAGGGAGAATTCTCGCCTGATTTAGTTAAAAACGGAGACTCTTCTCCTGATACATAGTCATGCAGATTACCATGATGTGAGATGATTGCGTTGCTAACTATTTCTGCTAGCAATTGCTTCGTTACACTCGTACCTTTCAACATATCGAAAAGCAAACGCCCCCCAGCAGTCGCGTGATCGACTTCTCCACGAGTTACTTTTTCTCCTGCGGTAGCCCTACGTATATAATCTTGAAACGCATCACTATACTTTCCTAGGTCATGTAATAAAGCAGCCAGACCACAAATTTTAGAAATTCTTAAAGAGCTCCCCCACTTTTCGGCAAGTTCTTGAGCATCCAACAGGTGTTCTTTGACAGTTTGAATCGCACGATCAGATGATCGAACGTGTGCAATGTAATCCACTCTCTCACCCTTTCTTTAGACCTATTATTTGTTCAACACGTTAGGGTTCAATACCTCTTCATTTTATTACATTATTTTACTTAAGGTGGGTACTTTTTCTTATTAGGTTTTCTTTCTACACTTTAATGTAGATTCACTAAAATCCACAAAAAAACCGAATCGCAGCGCAACTCGGTTTCTACACTCTCTATTATTTTTTTACTGTCACATACACTTCCAGCATATGATTGATTTTATCGACATCATACGTCTGAACACCTTTTGACGCTTCTTTATACGCTTCATGTTCTGGATGCGTCGGATCGGCCAGAATGTCTCGAATCATCTGATTTCCTTCCCAACCGCCAACGCCTTCATGAGGTGTCTCTCCAACCCACTCCGTCACAGTCGGATATGGATTAGGATAATCTTCAATTACTCCTTCAAACGCTAGCTCGTGCGTCCAGTCTTCTCCATAATCGTACGTGTAGTAAAGAACCGGATGCTTCTCAATGATTGTTGGAAGTTTAACATTTTTCATGTGCCTTACTTTCACTCGCTGTAAACGATTCAACATAAGACGCTCAAACTCGCTCAATTCTGATTTACTCTTTAGATAGGCGAGATGTTCTTTGTAATCATAGACCTCATCAGGGAAAAGGACGAAGCGAAACGTTGGCTCTCGAAGATCGTCTTCAAATTTTGCCAAATGTTCATCATCCCACCACATCACTAGTTGGATCGCATCATGAAGTCGCTTGAAATTCGTTTCGGCCGGAATGACAAAACGACGCCATATCGGTTCATCTCCATCCATTAAGCTCAATTTAAACTGGTAGGCTTTGTACACATTGTTTTCCCCCTATTTCTTTATACGTTTACTATAAACAAGAATGAATAGATATGATACACAATAATCATTACAACAATGGGTCAATCTTACTTTTCAATGGTATTATTTCTCAATAGATAGGATTTGTTTAGGAGGGTAGATATGATGAAAAATGTGTTTAGCTTGATGATTGCATTTCTGCTGATCACATCTTCTCTTCTCTCGACCGCATCAATCGTTGAGGCGGCCCCGAAGAAGCAGAATCGTGCTATTATGGGAGTATCGGCTTTGACTCCGCAACAAATGGCGGATTACGTAAAAAAGAAGAATCCTCGTGATATCCGGCTCGCGAAAACGTCTGTCGAAGATTTGGCGAAACTCTTCGTCATCATCGGCGCTAAGGAAGGCGTTCGTGGGGATGTCGCATTCGCACAAGCATTGAAAGAGACCGGTTATTTCCGTTACGGTGGCGATGTCCTTCCGAAGCAGCATAACTACTCTGGAATCGGGACGACTGGAAATGGTGTAAAAGGTCACTTTTTCCGTTCCCCACAGCAAGGGGTGACTGCTCAAATTCAGCATCTAAAAGCATACGCTTCAAACGATGCACTGAACACGAAACAAGTCGACCCACGCTTCCATCTCGTCAAGCGAGGCTCTGCGAAAACATGGCCATCTCTTCACCAAAAATGGGCCATGCAGCCGAAAGGAAATTACGGGACCGAGATTCTTTCGATTTATCAAGAAATGTCGAAAACACCAAAACGTGTCGCTAAAGCAAAACGATGAGGAAATGTAGGGGTGAAAGAACGTGACGTGCAAACAAGTTAGACTCGCGAGCGGAATCGCATTATTCGTGACCGGCGTGATGCTGTTACTCAAGCGCTAATGA
Source organism: Caryophanales bacterium (assembly GCA_902362975.1). Lineage (GTDB taxonomy): Bacteria > Bacillota > Bacilli > Exiguobacteriales > Exiguobacteriaceae > Exiguobacterium. The sequence continues at coordinate 2,332 of CABIYO010000040.1, read as the reverse complement.
GCATTTCGGGCAGTTGTCCGAGTGCTTTTTTTGTGGATGAACAAAAAGCCATGGCACTCTATAAGTACCACAGCCTTCGCTAACGTTTATATAACTCAATGCCCCCGATACTTCCCAAGCGCCCGCATGTTTAAGAGATACAAGACCCCTGCATAGAGAATCAAACCGAGTAAATACACCCAGATGCCTGAGAAGCCACTTCCGTAGACCATCACTTCCTTGATTGCTGTTGCTCCATAGAAGATTGGCATGACGTAACTCAAGTTCCCGAGACCGTATGGGATCAAGTCGAGCGGGATGAGTCCCGAGAAGAACACTTGCGGGATGATGGTGAACGGAATCATCTGTACGACTTGTAATTCCGATCGGGCAAACACCGAAATCGTCGCCCCGAAGAGTACCGCCGTACCTGCCATGAGTAGCATCGTCAACATGACCCACGCCATATTCCCGAGCGAAGACAAGCCGAGCATATAAATCGAATAGAGCACGATGAAAATCGACTGCACGACCGCAAACGTACCGTATCCGAGTGTATATCCTAAAATGACCTGTCCTCGCTTAATCGGGGTCATCAAGAGTCGCTCGAGTGTACCGCCACTCCGTTCTTTGACGAGTGCCATCGCCGATAGGATGAACACGAAGAAGAACGAGAAGAGGGATAGGAAGACGAAACCGAACGAATCGAATGTCGATTGGTCCTCTTCCCCATAGACGAATGACGTATCGATTTCAGCTGCAGGGTTGAGCGTCGCCAACGCATCTTGAATCTCACGAACCGCCTTCGACGACTTCGTCGACGGTTCACGTAACGTGATGGTCGTTCCTTCTTGATTCATTTCAAAGACGGCATCAACATGTTCATTGTCTTCGATATATACTTTCGGATCAACGAACGTGGTCTGCTCCACTTCGAGCATCTCGTCTTCGAACGCATCGACGAGCTGTTCGGGTGCGTCGTCGTCAAGGACGACAGTCGGCACGTAATCCGAGTCACCGAGTAGGAAGTAAACGAGTGTCAATATAAGAAGCGGCGCAATCAAAATCAAGGCGACACTTCGTTTATCATTCAACGTCTGAAGGATGACACGCTTCGCTAAGTTACGTATGGTCACCCTCCTCCTCTTTCCCAGCAATCAAGAACAGTTCTTCGACGCGACCGTTCTCGGTCTGGTCGAGCAAGTCCTGCACATAATCATAAGCAATCAATCGTCCATTATAAACGAGCGCGGCACGATCGCACTCAAGCACTTCATCCATGACGTGCGTCGAAACGATGATGGTCGTCCCTTCCCTCCGAATCACCAGAAACTGATCCCAGATTTGACGACGTAAGATCGGGTCAATTCCGACTGTCGGTTCATCAAGAAACAACACGTCCGGCTTATGCAAAATGGCGATAGCCAAGGACAAGCGTTTCTTCATCCCGCCTGAAAAGTTGCGGACGAGCTTATTGCGGTCGTTCGCCAAATCAACCAGATTGAGTACTTCAGTGATGCGTTCTTGGAGCGCCTTTTTCCCTAACTTATAGATTGACCCGAAGAAGGCGAGGTTCGCCTCGGCCGACAAGTCTTCGTACAAGCCATCGTTCTGCGGCATAAAACCGATTTGTTGGAGCATGTCCATGTTTGGCATCTTCGTTTCGCCGATATGAACACTTCCTCTGTCCGGTGCGAGGGCACCGATCACGAGACGGATGAGGGTCGTCTTCCCCGATCCAGAGGGTCCGAGCAAGCAGCAAATCTCTCCGGATGGGATGGTGAAGTCGATGTTGTCGATGGCGAGTTGGTCGCCGAACGACTTGTCGACGTGTTGCAGTTGAATGTTCATTTCTGTCACTCCTTTTCGGCGCCTCATCGTGTATACTCAAGATAATCGACACCGTGTTGATTTATATATGTTCAGTATAGACCCCGTTCACGGTGGCAACAATCGTCAATATCAATCATCGTGTCGGTTTTCCGACAGATGGAATGAATGTGTTGAGGAAAAGGAGAAATAGCATGGAACAAACTAACTTACGCGTCATCCGGACGAAAAAATTGATCAAAGATGCCTTCTTTAGTCTCATTGAAGAACAGGGATTTGAAGGCGTCACCGTCAAGCAATTGACGGAACGAGCCGGCATCAATCGGGGCACCTTTTATGAATTAGCCGAGAACACTCGTGACTTCAGTCATGAGATGAATCGGCTTCGGATACAGTCTACAACCACAAAATACTGAAGTGTATTGGTTGTGGATTAAGTATCCGACATGTTGTATTCTTGAAATAGAACGAATTCAAGCGTGGTTGCTTGTTGCGTAAATAGAACTTGTTTGGTGGCTGTCGT